>NZ_CP150901.1:3814176-4449873 GCF_038050405.1 Paraburkholderia sp. IMGN_8
CGCACCGTTCCGCCCATGCTCGGCACGCGCCGGTCCCAGATGATTTCGTTGATCATCGTGAGCTTCGTCTTCAGGAAACAGAAGATTTCCGGCGCGTACTGCCACGTGCAGAAGATATACAGCGAACCAGATGGCTTGAGCTTCGGAATGGCCAGCTCGAGCCAACTGCGCGTCCAGGCGAGAAAATCGTCGCCTGAACGCATGTCGGAGTCATTGCCATAATCCTTGCCGAGCCCGTAAGGCGGATCGCAAAGGATCAGGTCGATCGACCCGTCGGGGATGTTCGCCACATCGGTCAGAAAATCGCGGTTCAACAGCTGGATGCCGGCAGGCACCTGCGGCAACAAAGATGCAGGCACCTCGGCCGCCATGATGCCGACGGCCGGGTTGGTTTCAACCGCGGGCTGGGGCTCGTCGAACTCGTCGCGCATCGTCGCGGCGCTCAGAACTGGATACCCGATCGCTCAGCGACCGTGTGCATGTCCTTGTCGCCGCGGCCCGACAGATTGACCAGAAGGTACTTGTCCTTCGGCAGCGTGGGCGCGAGTTTCGCGGCGTAGGCCAGCGCATGGCTGGATTCCAGTGCCGGAATGATGCCTTCGATGCGACAGCAATCGTGGAAAGCTTTAAGCGCTTCTTCGTCGGTGATGCCGACATATTGCGCGCGCTTACTGTCTTTTAGCCACGCATGTTCGGGGCCGACGCCTGGGTAGTCGAGGCCTGCCGACACCGAATGTGTCTCGATGATCTGGCCGTTCTCGTCTTGCAGGAGATAGGTTCGATTGCCGTGCAGCACACCCGGGCTTCCGCCGATCAGCGACGCCGCGTGACGGCCAGTTTCCAGTCCGTCACCCGCTGCTTCGACGCCGATCAATTGCACCGATGTGTCGTCAATGTACGGGTAAAAGATGCCCATCGCATTCGATCCACCGCCAACGCACGCGATTACGGCGTCCGGCTGGCGGCCGACCAGTTCCGGCATCTGCACCTTGCACTCATCGCCGATCACGCGCTGGAAGTCGCGCACCATCATCGGATAAGGATGCGGTCCCGCGACCGTACCGATAATGTAGAAGGTGTTTTCGACGTTGGTGACCCAGTCGCGCATCGCTTCGTTGAGCGCATCCTTCAGCGTCCGCGAACCGGACTCGACCGGCACGACAGTCGCGCCGAGCAGCTTCATCCGGTACACGTTGGCGGCCTGACGGCGGACGTCTTCGGCGCCCATATAGACGACGCATTCCATGCCAAAACGCGCCGCAATGGTCGCCGTTGCGACGCCGTGCTGGCCCGCGCCGGTTTCCGCGATCACGCGCGGTTTGCCCATACGCCTGGCAAGCAGCGCCTGGCCGATCACGTTATTGACTTTGTGAGCACCGGTGTGATTCAGGTCTTCGCGCTTCAGGAAAACCTGCGCGCCACCGAGCAGTTCGCTCCAGCGTTGCGCGTGATAAATCGGCGACGGACGGCCAACGAAGTACTTCAGCTCGCGCTCGTATTCAGCGACGAATTCCGGGTCTTTCTGATATTTCTCGTACGCGGCACGCAACTCGTCGAGCGCGTGAACCAGCGTTTCGGCGACGAACACGCCGCCATATTGGCCGAAGTGGCCCCTTTCGTCAGGCAAGTTATACATAACGATCACTCTTCTCAGTGTGGCGCGCGGAGTTCATGCGAGAAAACCGCGCCACCAGAATCATTCGGCGTCCGCTTCGCGCACTGCGCGTACGAACGCCGCCATCCGGGCGTGATCCTTCACGCCCTTGGCGCCCGGCACCTCGATGCCGCTCGAGACATCGACCGCGTACGGGCGCACGCGATGGATCGCGTCACTGACGTTTTGCGCGTTCAACCCACCACTCAAAACGGCCCGACGCGCGAGCTCTGCTGGAATAAGTGACCAATCGAAAACCTTCCCGCCGCCGCCATAACCTTCGACATGGGTGTCGAACAGAAGGCCGCTGGCTGCTGAATAGTTAAGCGCCGATTTTACCAAATCAGCGGGCTGAGTATCCGCCGCGATGCGCAACGCGCGCAACCAAGGCAAACCCGCAAAGCTGGCGAGCGATTCGCACTGCTCCGCGGTCTCGTCGCCGTGGAATTGCAGCAGCGTAAGCCCGACATTGCTTCCGACTTCGCGGACCCAGTCCGGCGTCGCGTTGACGAACAAGCCGACTACCGATACGAACGGCGGCACGTCGTGCACCAGCTCGACCGCCTGCGCCACGCTGACCGAGCGCGGACTGGGGGGATAGAACACGAGGCCGATCGCGTCAGCGCCGAGGTCGATCGCGTGCGTTACATCTTCAGGCTTCGACAAGCCGCAGAGCTTGATACGCGTGCGGCGCGGCGCGGCTTGACGCGGTTCGCCGGCTTGGGCTTCGGCCGCCAGGTTTTCGGTTGAATTCATGATTCCGGTTGCTCGCTCCATACGGTACTCCACGGCACGCTGCCGGTCTGCGGCGCGGGCACGGCGAATTGCTCAGGATAGCCCACCTGCGCCAGGTACAGGCCGTCCGGCATGAAGGTCGGCGCGGCGCAATCACGATCGCCGCTGGCGAGAACTTCTGCTATCCATTCGACCGGATGGCGTCCGCGGCCGACAGCAACGAGGCATCCCATCAGGTTGCGCACCATGTGATGCAGAAACGCGTTCGCTCGAAAGCGGAAATGGATGAAGTCGCCCTGTTGCCGCAAGTCGATCTGATACAGATGCTTGACCGGCGTTTTCGCCTGACATTGCGACGAACGGAACGCAGAAAAATCGTGTTCGCCGATCAGGAAGACAGCGGCGGCACGCATCGCGTCGACGTCGAGCGGCATGTGCACCCAACCGGCCCGCGTGGCCAGCATCGGCGAGCGCACCGGGTTCACGTACAGCACGTAATGATAAGTCCGCTCGAACGCCGAGAAACGCGCGTGGAACTCGTCGGGCATCGGCTTCGCCCACTGCACGGAGATGGTGTGCGGCAGAAACGCGTTGGTGCCGCGAACCCATGAAAAATCCGCGCGATCGAGTTCGGTATCGAAATGCACGACCTGGCCGAGACCGTGCACGCCCGTATCCGTACGACCCGCGACGACCGTTTGCACCGTCGTCTGCGCGAACTCGCGAAGCGCCCGTTCGAGTTCGTCCTGCACCGTCTTGCCGTGCGGCTGCGACTGCCAACCGCAGAATGCCGAGCCGTCGTACTGGACGCCTAAAGCGATACGCTTCTTCACGACAACGGTGCGAGCGTCGAGAGCAACGTGCGGGCTTCGATGCGCGTGGCCGGATCGTTCGCTTCGATCACTTCGTTGATGAGCGCGCGCGCACCGGACAAGTCGCCGAGGTCGATGTATTCGGCGGCCAGATCGAGCTTGTTGCGGGCGATGCGCTTGAGATCGGCCTGCGTGAAAGCCGGTAGCGGCTGAGCGGGGCTCGGCGGCAACTCGAGGTCGAAGTCCAGGTTCAGCGCGCCGAAGCCAGCCGCGCCGAGGCCCGCAACCGCCGCGTGGCCTGCCGTGCCAGAGGCGATTTCATTGGCGATATGCGGGGCATCGTCGTCCGCATCGTGAGGCGCAACTGCCTGGTGCGCGGCAGTCTCCGGGGACGCAACCGGCTGCGTCGCGAGCGATGCGGGCGCGATCGCGGCGGCATCGCTCGATTCGACGCGCGGCGGCAATGGCATGTCGAGACTGCTGAACGCATCGACGGCATCGCGGGGAAATTCGGTCGGCACCGCCGGCGCGGGCTGAGCTTGCGCGGCGGGAGCCTGCTCGAAGTGTGGTGCGCTCGCTGGCGATGTGTCCTGTGACGAGAACGGCGCTGCGGGCGCCGGATGCGTCGACGCGTCGCTGTCCGGCTGGCCGAACGGCGAAGTCGTGTGCGGCTCGACGTACTGCTGCGTAAAATCGACTGCCGGTTGCGGCACGTTCAGATCGTCGTGCGGCTTCGTGAGCGGCGCAGCTGGCTCGTCGTCCCATTGCAGACGGCGGGGTGGCAGCTCCTCTTGATGCAGGACCTCGCTGACCGGCTCGAGCGGCGTCATCGGCAACGCTTCGGCGCCGAGTTCGGCGGCGGCGGCAATGCTTGCGGCTGTGGTCGCGCCGTCGAAGTTTTCGTGATTGGCCGGCGGAATGGGTTCGGACGTAAAGCCGCCGTGAGCGGCTGGCGAGACGTCGGGGGTCGGTTGCGCTGGTTCGAAGGGCGCGGGCGTCGACTGGCGCTCTTGCCAGGGGTGCTCGGACGCGGCGGGCTCTTGCGCCGGGAAGGGGGCGCTGGTCGTTTCGGGTTGGAGGGCCGCTGCTTCGCGTTCTGCTGTCGCACCGTCTGCTGTCGCACGTTCTGCTGCTAGCTCCGCTGCATGTTCTGCCGCCTCGCGTTCTGCCTCCGCACGCTCCGCTGCCTCACGCTCCCGCGCTGCTGCTTGTCGCTGTTCCGCTTCACGTTCCGCCGCGGCACGTTCTGCGGCTTCCCGCGCCGCCGCCTCGCCTTCTGCGGCCTCACGCTCTGCTTCCACCAGTGCCGCCGCGCGCTGCATCGCTACGTCGTCGCTCACGTCTGCCGATTCGCTCACGGGAAGCTGTTCACGCGTCGAAGCGATCTCCTGCGCGCCCGCCGCTCGCGCTGACGCCGTCACGTTATCGTCTGCACGCGTAGCTTCAGCCGACGCAATCCCCTCGCGCTTACGGCGACGCAGACGCAGAGCCGCCAGCAATGCGACCAACGCTGCGCCAACCGCCGCCGCCACGCTCAAATTCGTTTGCGACATCGCGGGTTCGTTCGACGTGGAATTCGCCGCACCGCTATGACCGGCCACGACCGCCGCGGACGATGCCCCCATCGACGGCTGCGCGCCGGTCGAGGCGGTGCCCGTCGCTGTCGTCGAACCGCCGATGCCGTGCTTCTGCAACTCCATCAGCACACGGTTTTTCAGCGCAAGCAATTGCTGCAAGCTCGATACCTGGGCATGCGCTTGCGACGCCGGCTGAGCGACCGTGGCTGGAGCAGCCGTTGCGCCAGGCGCCGATGCTCCTTCGGCTGGCTCGCTGGCGGAAGGCTGGATCGACCCGGACCAGACATTTGCGCCGCTGGCCGGCAGGGTGGCCGAAGCGGCCGCCTGCGAACCCGCTAGCGGCGCGGACGAAACCGCGCCCGTCACGGCTGCGCCACCCGCCGACACCGCGCTCGCCCCCGGCGTCGCGGGGGTTGCCTGGGGCGCTGCGCTGACAACGCTCGTCACTGCGGGTGTTGCGGGCGCTGCAGCGTGAGCCGCGGCGCTTGCCGCGCTCGCTGCCGCGGCATTGACCTGCGCTCCCCCGCTCGCCGCACCAACCGCCGCTGCCACGTTCGACGCGGAGGCAGGCGCAGGGGCGGATGCAGCAACAGCCGCAGCCCCCGCACTCGCCGACGAAGCCGCCAAGGCCCCGGAGGCATCCAGCGCCGGCACCGTCAACAGAGCACCCATGCGCATCCGGCTCGGGTCATGGCTCATGAAGGCGTTCGGATTCGAATCGAACAACGCGCGTGAGGCGCGCGCGAGCGTCGCCCGGTCGTGCGATTGCGTGACGGCAATCGCCACATCGTTCAGCGACTGCCCAGGCCGAACCGTGTACTGACTGCCTGCGGCATATGACGTGGACGCGGAAGCCGACGCGCCCTCGGACGCGCTCGCGGCGTCGCCGGGCGCGGCCAGCGCGTTACCTGCGCCGGCGCCAACGCCGGCCACCGCGAAAGCCAAAGCAGCCGCGGCCGCCGCCAACCGGCCTGCACGTTGATGAATAAACATAGCCCGAAGGGAAGAGAGTCGAAGGTTCATCGGGACTCCTGGCGCATCAGCGCGCAGCCCTTGTTTGCGGTTGGAAAGAGACAAGATAATCGGGGCACACAATGAAAAAAGCGTCGCGGGAAATGCGACGCTTTTTGAGTTTTCTACGCGTCGTGAACGCGTAGTTTACTTTACTTGTCGAGCACAATGCGAAGCATGCGACGCAGCGGTTCGGCCGCGCCCCACAGCAGCTGATCGCCGACCGTGAAGGCCGACAGATATTCGCCGCCCATTGCCAGCTTGCGCACACGGCCGACCGGCACCGTCAGCGTGCCCGTCACCACCGCGGGGGACAGATCGCGCATCGACGCTTCACGCTCGTTCGGCACGACCTTGACCCAGTCGTTGCCCGACGCGAGGATGCTGTTCACTTCGTCCAGCGGCACGTCCTTGTTCAGCTTGATGGTCAGCGCCTGCGAGTGGCAGCGCATGGCGCCGATCCGCACGCAGAGGCCATCCACCGGAATCGAACCCGGCGCGCCCATGGCCGGCTTGCCGAGGATCTTGTTGGTCTCGGCGCCGCCCTTCCATTCTTCTTTCGACATGCCGTTGCCGAGATCCTTGTCGATCCACGGAATCAGCGAGCCGGCGAGCGGAACGCCGAAGTTGTCCGTCGGCATACGGTCGCTGTTCATCGCGCTCAGCACGCGGCGGTCGATATCGAGAATCGCCGACGACGGATCCGCCAGATCTTCCTTGGCCGCGCCGTACAGCGTGCCCATTTGTTGCAGCAGTTCGCGCATGTTCTGCGCGCCCGCGCCCGAAGCAGCCTGGTACGTCATGGCCGTCATCCAGTCGACGAGGTTTTCGCGGAACAGGCCGCCGAGCGCCATCAGCATCAGGCTGACCGTGCAGTTGCCGCCGATGAAATTCTTCTGGCCCTTGACCAGCGCGTTCTTGATCACGTCGAGGTTGACCGGATCGAGAATGATGACCGCGTCGTCCTTCATGCGCAGCGACGAAGCCGCGTCGATCCAGTAGCCGTTCCAGCCCGCTGCGCGCAGCTTCGGGAACACTTCATTCGTGTAATCGCCGCCCTGGCAGGAGATGATCGCTTCGCACTTCTTCAGGTCTTCGATGCTTGTAGCATCTTTGAGCTTGGTCTCGTTTTTGGCGAACGACGGCGCGTTGCCGCCCGCATTGCTGGTGCTGAAAAACACCGGTTCGATCAAGTCGAAATCGCCTTCCTGCTGCATACGTTGCATCAGGACGCTGCCGACCATACCGCGCCAACCTACGAGACCTACGTTCATGACTTCATACCCTTCGAGTGGAAACTTCCCCGCATCTTTGCCCGCAGTGACCGCGCGGGGAAGATGAGCGGGCACGACGGACGATCAGCGTTTCGTGATCGTTTTCGGGGTAATCGTTTTGATGGTAATGGCGAACTCAACCACACGGGCCGTTTTGCCGTGCAGTTCGGAAATCGAGGAGATTTGGGAGATCTGCGCCATCGCTACAATATACACGAAAACCGGAATCTGGCGACGCCATCGTCCGTATTACGCGCGAATTGGCCTGTTTTCGAGGCCAATTCGCGTTTTAAAGGCCGTTTGAGGACCTAACGACTGCTTGGGCTTAAACGCTTTACAGCGCGGCGACCACCGCGTCGCCCATTGCTGCGGTGCCGACTTGCTGGCAGCCCGGCGTCAGAATGTCGCCAGTGCGGAAGCCTTGCTCGAGCACCTTCTTGACCGCGTTTTCAATACGGTCAGCTTGTTCCGCCTTATTCAGCGAATAACGCAGCATCATCGCGGCCGAGAGAATCGTGGCCAGCGGATTCGCCACGCCCTTGCCGGCGATATCCGGCGCGGAGCCGTGCGACGGCTCGTACAAGCCCTTGTTGTTCTTGTCGAGCGAGGCCGACGGCAGCATGCCGATCGAACCCGTCAGCATCGCGGCTTCGTCGGAGAGAATGTCGCCGAACATGTTGCCGGTCACGATCACGTCGAACGACTTCGGGGCCTTCACCAGTTGCATGGCCGCGTTGTCGACGTACATATGCGACAGTTCGACGTCCGCATATTCCTTCGACACGTCGATCATCACGTCTTTCCAGAACTGCGACGTTTCGAGCACGTTGGCTTTATCGACCGACGTCAGCTTCTTGCCGCGCTTTTGCGCCGCCTGAAACGCAACGTGCGCGATACGGCGCACTTCGGGCTCCGAATAACGCATCGTGTCGAAACCTTCCTTCGAACCGGCAAAGAGGCCATCCGGCGCTTCGCGTACGCCGCGCGGCGAGCCGAAGTAGATGTCGCCGTTCAGTTCGCGCACGATCAGGATATCGAGGCCCGAGACGATTTCCGGCTTCAGCGAAGAAGCGCCCGTCAGTTGCGGATAGCAGATCGCCGGACGGAAGTTCGCGAACAATTGCAGGTGCTTGCGCAAACCGAGAATCGCCTGCTCCGGACGCAGCGCGCGTTCGAGCGTGTCGTATTTCCAGTCGCCAACGGCGCCGAACAGGATCGCATCGGCTTCCTTCGCCAGCGCGAGCGTCGAATCGGGCAGCGGATGACCCTTCGCTTCGTAGCCTGCGCCGCCAACCGGCGCCTCTTCGAGTTCGAACTTTTCGCCGAGCACGTTCAGGACCTTGACGGCCTCCTTGACGATTTCGGGACCGATGCCGTCGCCCGGCAAGACTGCGATCTTCATGCGAATTTCCTTGATGATTTTCTTCGAGACTTCTGAGCTTGAATCAGCGAACGGGATCTAGGCCCTTACGCCTTTTTAGCCGACGATGCGGTGATTGAGCCACGGCTGCTTCGCGATCCGCTCCGCTTCGAACTGGCGAATCTTGTCCGCGTGGCGCAGCGTGAGGCCGATATCGTCGAAGCCGTTCAGCAGGCAGTATTTACGGAAACCCGCGACCTCGAACGGATATTCGGTGCCGTCGCCGACGCGCACGACTTGCGCTTCAAGGTCGATCGTCAGCTGGAAGCCGTTGAACGCGTACGTTTCGTTGAACAGGTGATCGACTTGCTGTTCGCTCAGCACGATCGGCAGCAGGCCGTTCTTGAAGCAGTTGTTGTAGAAAATATCCGCGAAGCTCGGCGCGAGCAGCGCACGGAAACCGTATTGCTGCAACGCCCACGGCGCGTGCTCACGCGAGCTGCCGCAGCCGAAGTTCTTGCGCGCCAGCAACACCGACGCGCCTTGATAGCGCGGCTGGTTCAGCACGAAATCCGGATTCAGCGGACGCTTCGAATTGTCCTGACCCGGTTCGCCGTGGTCGAGGTAACGCCATTCATCGAACGCGTTCGGCCCGAAACCCGTGCGCTTGATCGACTTCAGGAACTGCTTCGGAATGATCGCGTCCGTATCGACGTTCTCGCGATCGAGCGGCGCCACGACGCCGGTGTGTACGATGAATTTATCCATGACGCTTGCGCCTGTTTCAAGACCGGGCGATGCGCGTGGCAGCCGCAAAGCTACCCGCCGCATCGCCGGCAAAAATCGAAAACCGCTTATTTGTCAGCGTGGTTGCTGATCGAATTGCCGAGGTGCGACATGTCCTCGCCGAATCCGTGTACCGTATTGCAGCCGGCCAGACCGAACAGCAACCCAGCCAACGTACCGAGCGCGAAGCGGCGCAATAGAGTGGTGCGATTCATGTTCTTCATCATGCGAATTATCCGAGCTTGCGAATATCGACAAAATGCCCTTCGATGGCCGCAGCGGCAGCCATTGCGGGGCTCACGAGGTGGGTACGGCCACCGGCGCCCTGACGACCTTCAAAGTTACGATTCGACGTGGACGCGCAACGTTCGCCCGGATCCAACCGGTCGGCGTTCATTGCGAGGCACATCGAGCAACCCGGTTCACGCCATTCGAACCCGGCATCGGTAAAGACCTTGTCGAGGCCCTCACGTTCCGCCTGGGCTTTCACGAGACCCGAACCCGGCACGACCATCGCCAAACGGATATTCGATGCGACGCGGCGGCCGAGCTTCTTCACGACGTATGCCGCAGCGCGAATGTCTTCAATGCGCGCGTTGGTGCACGACCCAATGAAGATTTTATCCGGCTTGATGGATTCGATCGGCGCATTCGGTTCGAGCGCCATGTACTTCAACGCGCGTTCCATCGCGTCGCGCTTGACCGGATCTTTTTCGCGTTCCGGATCCGGCACCCGGCCGTCGATCGCCGTGACCATTTCCGGCGACGTGCCCCACGTGACTTGCGGCACGATCTCAGCCGCGTTCAGTTCGACCACGCGATCGAATTGCGCGCCTTCGTCCGACTTGAACTGCTTCCAGTACTCGACCGCGTGATCCCACTCGACGCCTTCCGGCGAGAACGGACGGCCCTTCAGGTAATCGATCGTGACGTCGTCCACAGCAACCATGCCGGCGCGCGCGCCCGCTTCGATCGCCATGTTGCAGACCGTCATACGGCCTTCCATCGACAGCGCGCAAATCGTCGAGCCGCCGAATTCGATCGCGTAGCCGGTGCCGCCCGCCGTGCCGATCTTGCCGATGATCGCGAGCACGATGTCTTTTGCGGTACAACCGCGCGGCAACGGGCCTTCGACCTTCACCAGCATGTTCTTGCTCTTCTTCTGCAAGAGCGTTTGCGTGGCCAGCACGTGCTCGACTTCCGACGTGCCGATGCCATGCGCCAGCGCGCCGAACGCGCCGTGCGTGGAGGTGTGCGAATCGCCGCAGACGATCGTCATGCCCGGCAGCGTGGCGCCCTGCTCCGGCCCGATGATGTGCACGATGCCCTGACGCAGGTCGTTCATCTTGAACTGCGTGATGCCGTAGGCGTCGCAGTTGCTGTCGAGCGTATCGACCTGCAGCTTCGAGACCGGATCGGCGATGCCGTGGCTGCGATCCGTGGTGGGCACATTGTGATCGGAGACCGCCAGATTCGCGCTGATGCGCCAGACCGGACGCTCAGCGAGCTTCAGGCCTTCGAACGCCTGCGGGCTGGTGACTTCGTGCAGCAGGTGGCGGTCGATATAGAGAATCGTCGTACCGTCTTCTTCCGTGTGGACCACGTGTGTGTTCCACAATTTGTCGTAGAGAGTCTGTGCCATGGTATGCGGGGTAGGAATGACTGCGGGCTGACTGTGTCGGTCGATTATGCCACGCGGCAGCCCGCTTTGGGCCCCTCCACCAGGGAGAAAACCGATAAAAAACAGGGAGTTGGGTGGTAGTGGCGATACCTGTATGGGTGTTACCCGGCATGGGATTTCGTGACGATGGCAGCGGTAAAAACATGGCGCGCCGGCCAAAGAACAAGGCGGAAGCGGCCAGCCCTGGTGAAACCGGTCACGCGGCTAACGCCGGGAAAGTGTCTAAACATCGCCCGAGGCAGTTCGCCAACCTCGTACCAGAAACGATTTTCGACGTAATCGAAGCTGAAGCGAAAACCGTGTTGGACGAGGAGAGTGAATCGAATGAGGAGATGGGGCATACACCGGACAACGCCTAGTCCGCGGCATGCGGGCTCCATCCCCCACACCTAGCGTGCCAGCTCGAAGCCGAGTTGCGCGCGGCCGAGCGGCGTTAAGTCGCTTTCCCGCGCGCGCCCGACAAAGTCAGTCTCGAAGTGACCCGCAGGAAAATCCTGCGGACTTTCGCCACGCAGGAAGCTCGGCAACTGGCGCTTCAAATACGGTATCGCCGAACTGTGCGACGTGGCGAATCTCTCGGCGCGCTCGCTGCATCGTTACTTTGTGCGGCATGTGGGTGAAAGCGTCGGGCGCTATTTGAACCGGCTGCGCATCGGCTATGCAACGCGGCAATTAACCGACACGCGCTGGCTGATCGCGTTGATCGCTACGAAAGCGGGCTTTCCGAACCTCGCAAATTTCAATCGGCAGTTTTTGTCGGGGCGCGGCATGACGCCGAGTGCGTCCCGGCGCTTTTTCGAAACCCACGGCCATGCACGAAGGACGCCGCTTCGATACCGGCCAGCCTCAAGACACGCCCGCCCTCGCCCGAACGAACGAGACGGCGCCAAGCCCGCACACCGGCTTAACGGCACGGCACCACGCGATACAAAAACAAAACGCCCCAACGATAAACCCGTTGGGGCGTTTCCAATCAGCACAGACTCTACGCTCATTCGCAGCAAACAAACCGCCACGAACCACGCAGACTCAAACCCGATCAACGTTGCGCGAGCGGCTTCGCTTCACGTTGCGTGTCGCCGATGAACAGCTGACGCGGACGGCCAATCTTCTGTTCCGGATCGGCGATCATTTCGTTCCACTGTGCAATCCAGCCGACCGTACGCGCCATCGCGAAGATACACGTGAACATCGACGTCGGAATGCCCAGCGCGCGCTGCACGATGCCCGAGTAGAAGTCGACGTTCGGGTACAGCTTGCGCGACACGAAGTATTCGTCTTCCAGTGCGATCTTTTCCAGCGCCATGGCCAGCTTGAACAGCGGGTCGTCGTGCAGGCCCAGCTCTTCCAGCACTTCGTGGCAGGTTTCGCGCATCAGCTTCGCACGCGGATCGTAGTTCTTGTACACACGGTGACCGAAGCCCATCAGCTTCACGCCCGAGTTCTTGTCCTTCACCTGCTTGATGAACTCAGGAATATTGTCGACCGAGCCGATTTCTTCCAGCATGTTCAGTGCGGCTTCGTTCGCACCGCCGTGCGCCGGGCCCCACAAACAAGCGATACCGGCTGCGATACACGCGAACGGGTTCGCGCCCGACGAACCGGCGAGACGCACGGTCGAGGTCGAAGCGTTCTGTTCATGGTCCGCGTGCAGGATCAGGATACGGTCGAGCGCGCGCACCAGCACGTCGTTGACCTTGTACTCTTCGCACGGGTTCGAGAACATCATGTGCATGAAGTTCGCGCTGTACGACAGGTCGTTCTTCGGATACGCAAACGGCTGACCGATGCTGTACTTGTACGCCATCGCGACCAGCGTCGGCAGCTTCGCGATCATGCGAATGGCCGACACTTCACGGTGACGCGGATTGTTGATGTCGAGCGAGTCGTGATAGAAGGCCGACAGCGCGCCGACCGCGGCGACCAGAATCGCCATCGGGTGCGCGTCGCGGCGGAAGCCACGGAAGAAGAAGTGCATTTGCTCATGCACCATCGTGTGCTTCGTGACGGTGCCTACGAACTCCGCGTTCTGCTGCGCGTTCGGCAGTTCGCCCTTCAGCAGCAGGTAGCAGGTTTCGAGGAAGTCGGCGTTTTCCGCGAGGTTGTCGATCGGGTAGCCGCGGTACAGCAGCTCGCCCTTGTCACCGTCGATATACGTAATCGCCGAATTGCAGGCCGCCGTCGACATGAAGCCCGGGTCGTACGTGAACTTGCCGGTCTGGCCGTACAGTTTGCGGATGTCGATCACGTCCGGGCCGAGGGTACCCTTGTAAATCGGCATTTCAACGCTCGGCGAATTGTCGCTGAACGATAGCGTGGCTTTAACATCTGACGGGGTCATAGCACATCCTCAATCGAAGTATGGAAACAGGGTTTCGATAATTTGCACGCCTGGAACAACGGACAAGCGGGGCGCTTAAGCGTTTCGCAGCAGCTCCAGCACCCGGATCACGTCCGGGTCGGCAAGGTCGCCCTCTGGTTCCTTGCGCACGAGCAGCAAGTCCATCAGGTCGTTATCGCTCAGCTCGAGCAGGCGGGTGAGTGCGCCTACATCGGCGTCGCTGAGGTCATGCTCATATCGGCTGAAAAAACGTCCAAAGATCAGATCGTTTTCCAGCAAGCCGCGCCGAGCGCGCCAGCGAAGGCGCGCGCGGCGAAGAGGGTCGGACTGATGCGATGTTTCGTTCATTTCAGTACGCGCCGGGCCGCCCCCAAGCGTACTGACCGCCCCCTCGGGGGGCAGCGAACGATAGGGAGCGTGGGGGTTGTTCATCCTAGACAGCGCGGCGAACCATCAATTCCTTGATCTTGCCAATCGCCTTGGTCGGGTTCAGGCCCTTCGGGCAGACGTCGACGCAATTCATGATGGTATGGCAACGGAACAGACGGTACGGATCTTCCAGGTTGTCGAGGCGTTCACCGGTCGCTTCGTCGCGGCTATCCGCGATGAAGCGATAGGCTTGCAGCAGGCCCGCCGGACCGACGAACTTGTCCGGATTCCACCAGAAGCTCGGGCACGAAGTCGAGCAGCTTGCGCACAGGATACATTCGTACAGGCCGTCCAGTTCGTCGCGTTCTTCCGGCGACTGCAGACGTTCCTTTTCCGGCGGCGGCGTATCGTTGATCAGGTACGGCTTGATCGAGTGATACTGGTTGAAGAACTGCGTGAAGTCGCAGATCAGGTCACGCACGACAGGCAGGCCCGGCAGCGGGCGCAGCACGATCTTCTGCGGCAGGTCGTTCAGGTTCGTCAGACAAGCCAGACCGTTCTTGCCGTTGATGTTCATTGCGTCCGAACCGCACACGCCTTCGCGGCACGAACGGCGGAACGACAGCGTTTCGTCGACAGCCTTCAGCTTGACGAGCGCGTCGAGCAGCATGCGTTCGTGCGAGTCGATGTCGATCTCGTACGTTTGCATGCGCGGCGCTGCGTCCTTATCCGGGTCGTAGCGGTAAATTTCAAATGTACGCTTAGCCATTTCTGAATTCCTTTGACTTGTGCCTTAGAAGGTCCGCGCTTTCGGCGGAACCGATTCGACTGTCAGCGGTTGCATGTGAACCCGCTTGTAGTCGAGGCGATCGCCTTCGCTGAACCACAGCGTATGGCGCAGCCAGTTTTCGTCGTCGCGATGTTCGAAGTCGTTTTGCGCGTGCGCGCCGCGGCTTTCCTTGCGCGCTTCGGCGGAGACCATCGTGGCGCGTGCCACTTCGATCAGGTTCGCCACTTCCAGCGCTTCGACGCGCGCGGTGTTGAACACCTTCGACTTGTCCTTCAGGTGAATGTTGTCGACACGTTCAGCCACTTCGCGAATGCGCTCGACGCCTTCTGCCAGCAACGCCGAAGTACGGAACACGCCGGCGTGCGCCTGCATCGTGGCGCGAATGTCGTTCGCGACGTTTTGCGTGTATTCGCCCGACGAGGACTTGTCCAACTTGTCCAGACGCGACAGCGCGAAATCGGCGGCGTCGGCCGGCAGCGGCTTGTGTTCCTTGATGTCCTTCACGTGCTTGACGATGTGGTTGCCGGCCGCGCGGCCGAACACCACTAGGTCGAGCAGCGAGTTCGTGCCGAGACGGTTTGCGCCGTGCACCGACACGCACGAGCATTCGCCCACTGCATAGAAACCGTTGACCGGCTCTTCGTGACCGCGCGACGTCCCCACGACCTGGCCGTGAATGTTCGTCGGAATACCGCCCATCTGATAGTGAATGGTCGGCACGACCGGGATCGGCTCCTTGATACAGTCGACGTTCGCGAACTTCAGCGCGATTTCGCGGATCGACGGCAGACGCTTCATGATCGTCTCGGCGCCGATGTGCGACAGGTCGAGCAGCACGTGATCCTTGTTCGGACCCACGCCGCGGCCTTCCTTGATTTCCTGGTCCATCGAACGCGAAACGAAGTCGCGCGGCGCCAGATCCTTCAGCGTCGGCGCGTAACGTTCCATGAAACGCTCGCCGTTCGAGTTACGCAGAATGCCGCCTTCGCCGCGCACGCCTTCGGTAATCAGCACGCCCGCGCCGGCCACGCCGGTCGGGTGGAATTGCCAGAATTCCATGTCTTGCAGTGCGATGCCCGAACGCGCAGCCATACCCAGGCCGTCACCGGTGTTGATGAACGCATTCGTGGATGCCGCGAAGATCCGGCCAGCACCGCCCGTGGCGAACAGCGTGGTCTTGCCTTCGAGGATGTAGACGTCGCCGGTTTCCATTTCCAGCGCGGTCACGCCGAGCACGTCGCCGTCGGCGTCGCGGATCAGGTCCAGCGCCATCCATTCGACGAAGAACTGCGTCTTTGCTGCAACGTTCTGCTGATACAGCGTGTGCAGCAGCGCGTGACCGGTACGGTCAGCTGCCGCGCAGGCGCGTTGCACCGGCTTTTCGCCGTAGTTCGCGGTATGGCCGCCGAACGGGCGCTGGTAAATCGTGCCGTCGGCGTTACGGTCGAACGGCATGCCGAAGTGTTCGAGTTCGTACACGGCGTTCGGTGCTTCGCGGCACATGAACTCGATCGCGTCCTGGTCGCCGAGCCAGTCTGAGCCCTTGATCGTGTCGTAGAAGTGATAGTGCCAATTGTCTTCGCTCATGTTGCCAAGCGATGCGCCGATGCCGCCTTGGGCAGCCACCGTGTGCGAACGCGTCGGGAACACCTTCGAGAGCACGCAAACCGACAGACCGGCGCGCGCGAGTTGCAGCGAAGCGCGCATCCCCGAGCCGCCTGCGCCGACGATAACCACGTCGAAACGGCGACGCGGCAGAGAATTCTTGATTGCAGCCATTCTTTTACACTCTCCAGAGAATCTGCGCAGCGTAGCCCGCACAAGCGAGCAGCCAGACGATCGTCAGCGACTGAAGCAACAGGCGCGTGCCAACGGGCTTCACATAGTCCATCCAGATGTCGCGGATACCAACCCACGCGTGATAGAACAGCGAGAGCAGCGTGACGAACGTGGCGAGCTTCATCCATTGCGTCGCGAAGATCGACGCCCAGCCGTCATACGAGAAATCGCGCGCGCCGAAGAACCACGCAAGCAGGATCACCGTGTAGATCGCCATCACGCAGGCGGTGATGCGCTGGGCGAGCCAGTCGCGCAGACCGTAATGTGCGCCGACGACGAGACGCTTCGGACCGATTCGGTTATTAGCTGCCATTTTTTTAGAATGCTCCGAAGAGTTTGAGCGCGAATGCAATCGTCAGAAGCGACGAAACGACCAGCACCACGATGGAGGTTTGCTTGCCCTTCTCTTTAGTCGTGAGACCGTGGCTTGTGTCCATGAACAGGTGACGGACGCCGGCGCAGAAGTGAAACAGGAAGGCCCACGCGAGAACGAGCGTGATGAGCTTGACGACGATGTTGGAGAGGAAGCCTTTGAATACTTCGAAACTAAGTTCGGAAGTGAGGCTCTGATCGAAGAGGTACAGCAGGAACGGAAGAAAAACAAAAAGCAGACCACCGCTTACGCGGTGCAAGATCGACACTCGCCCCGCTAGCGGGAGACGGTATGCCGTCAATATCTGCCCGATACCGATGTTCCGGAATTCCGGCCTCGGTTTTTTTACGGCTTCAGCCATGCTAGACCCCTACTATGTAGTCACACTAATCCGCAATTTTAGCGCCTTTTTATATCGCGCTGCAGCGAAAACCACTGCAGGTCCGCTACAGCGTGCGCGATAAAGGCGCCTTCAAACAGGCGCGCGTGTGGGACGCTGCGCCTTCATTCAGCCCGACTCAGCTTAGATCGTTCTGATAGTAGTACCCGGTTGTGACATACCAACCACGCCGGACTTCAACCGGCCGGTCCCCGTATGTATAGGACACGCGCTCCACCGACAGCAGCGGAAAGCCCGCCGGCACATTCAATAGATCAGCCACTGAAGGGTCGGCCGCGACCGCGCGGATTTTCTCCGTCGCGCGGATCATGCGCGTGCCGAATTCAGTCTCGAACATCGCGTAGAGGGGACCTTTGTACTCCGACAGGCGTTCGAGCGTGAGTCCGCGGAACACGCCGCCGGGCAGCCAGATTTCGTCGAGCACGGTGACTTCGCCGTCGAACTGCAGCAAGCGCTTGATCAACACCACCGGATCGGCGGGCTTCAGATCGAGTTGCCGGGCGATGTCCGCCGAAGCGCGCAAGCGCCGGCACTCGAGCAGGCGGCTGACGTGCGGATGTTCCGCGCCGTCATCAGCCAGTAATCGGAGGAAGCGAAACTGGGCGCGATCTTCGTTGTGCGTTGCAACAAAAGTACCCTTGCCCTGGCGGCGCACCAGCAGGTTGTCGGCGGCAAGTTCGTCGATCGCTTTGCGCACTGTCCCCTGACTGACCTTGTATCTGGCCGCCAATTCGACTTCACTAGGAATGATCTCGCCGGGTTTCCATTCGCCGCTTTCGAGGCTCTGTGTAATCAAGCCCTTGATCTGCTGATACAAGGGGCTGAAAGTGGGCGACATAGCGGGCGCGGCAGCGGACACACCCTCGCCTGCAGCCCCTTGGCCGTTCGGATTCGTGGTGTTCGCCGGGTTCGAAGTCATCCGCGCATTTCATCATAAAGGGCTGGGCCGCGTCTAGGGTTTTCCCCGCAACAGATATGTCTTATATAAGACATAAGATAATGTTGACTTTGCGCCGTCCGACTCCTACACTCCTTGTCGAGCAAGGGTTTGCGGGTTTTTCGGCGGCTGTTTTGTGCAGCGCCGCGACGCACCGGCGGCCATTCTGCACCATGCTGTTCCCACGCAGTCCAGGTTTCGATTCGCCGCCGTTGTCTGATCAGACGCTTGCCGAAACGCGCTGTTTGCAGGAGCCCGCACGGTGCAGCGACTACCCGGCGCCTTTTGTGCCCCGCTCCCGCTCTCTCAAGAAAACGCCGGGCCGCCCCAAGTTTTCTTGCCCCCTCGGGGGGCCTGGCGCGAAGCGTCAGGTTTGGGGGCACTCAGTAGTACAGGTTTCCGGCATGGCGGTCTCGCCGCAGCGCGCTGCACAGCCCCGATACAAATACAGGGCCGTACGCGAACAGTGAATTCCGCCGTGTTTCACAACGCTTCGCTGAACGCACATATAGAATGGCGTTTTCCCTAGCGTCTAACGCATCGTCCTGGAGATTTCTCAATGGCTAAGCCCGCAAAGCGCGTTGCCGTCACCGGCGCCGCAGGTCAAATCGCTTACTCCCTGCTGTTCCGCATTGCCAATGGCGATCTGCTCGGCAAGGATCAGCCGGTGGTCCTGCAACTGCTCGACCTGCCGCAAGCGCAAGCCGCCGTCAAAGGCGTCGTGATGGAACTGGATGATTGCGCATTCCCGCTGCTGTCGGGCGTCGTGATCACTGACGATCCGAAGGTCGCATTCAAGGATGCCGACGTCGCTCTGCTGGTCGGCGCCCGTCCGCGTTCGAAAGGCATGGAACGCAAGGATCTGCTGTCGGCCAACGCCGAGATCTTCACGGTTCAGGGCAAGGCGCTGAATGAAGTCGCCAGCCGCGACGTAAAGGTGCTGGTGGTCGGCAACCCGGCCAACACCAACGCATACATCGCCATGAAGTCGGCGCCGGATCTGCCGAAGAAGAACTTCACCGCCATGCTGCGTCTGGACCACAACCGCGCGCTGTCGCAACTGGCCGCCAAGTCGGGCAAGCCGGTCGCTTCGATCGAAAAGCTGGCTGTGTGGGGCAACCACTCGCCGACCATGTACCCGGATTTCCGCGTCGCCACCGCAGAAGGCCAGGACCTGACCAAGCTGATCAACGACGAAGAATGGAACCGCAACACGTTCATCCCGACCGTCGGCAAGCGCGGCGCCGCGATCATTGAAGCGCGCGGCCTGTCGTCGGCAGCTTCGGCAGCTAACGCGGCGATCGACCACGTGCGCGACTGGGTGCTCGGCACGAACGGCAAGTGGGTCACGATGGGTATTCCGTCGGACGGTTCGTATGGCATTCCGGAAGACATCATCTACGGTGTACCGGTTACGTGCGAAAACGGCGAGTACAAGCGTGTCGAAGGTCTGGAAATCGACGCGTTCTCGCGTGAAAAGATGGACGGTACGCTGAACGAGCTGCTCGAAGAGCGCGACGGCGTTCAACACCTGCTCGGCTAAGCGTCTGATGCAGACGAACCGGAACTCCGTGGCGTCATCGCGGCGGGTTCCGGTTTTTTACGTGCGAATGGCAGGTACGGCGCTTCGCCACGCCGACGTTCGCATCTGATCCGAACGCGTTTTGCGCGGCTGCTTGACGACGATCGAGCAGAGCGCGTCCGAATCAGACTTCACTAAACATTACTCACGCCCCTGACGCCGAAGATGCGCGCCCTCACACCCGCCGAAGTGCTGTTTGACGGCGAAGCGCCGCCCGCTGTGCTGCCTGCCTGCGATCACTACGCCGGCAGCGAGAAGCTGATGCTGAAATCGCTCGCGTTGCAGCAGCAATTGGGCCCGGTGTTCGACATCACGCTCGATTGCGAAGACGGCGCGCAGGTCGGCCGCGAAGCGGAACACGCGGAGCTGGTTGCGTCGCTGCTGGGCAGCGAGCATGACCGCTTCGGCCGCGTCGGCGTGCGGATCCATGACTTCGACCATCCGCACTGGCGTGACGACGTCCGCGTCATTCTGCGCGCCGCAAAGCGAGCACCCGCTTACATCACCCTGCCGAAGATCCGCAACGTCCCCGATGCCGCCGAAATGGTCGCGTTCATCGAAGCGACGCGGCGCGAACTCGGCATCGCTCAACCTGTGCCGGTACAACTGCTGGTCGAAACACATGGCGCGCTGACGCGCGTGTTCGATCTGGCCGCGCTGCCCGGCGTGGAAGCGCTGAGCTTCGGCCTGATGGACTTCGTCTCCGCGCACGACGGTGCAATTCCCGATACCGCAATGCGCTCGCCCGGCCAGTTCGATCATCCGCTGGTGCGGCGCGCGAAGCTCGAAATTTCAGCGGCCTGCCATGCGCATGGCAAGGTACCGTCGCATAACGTCAGCACGGAAGTGCGCGACATAAGCGTGGTCGCCAGCGACGCCGCCCGCGCCCGCAACGAGTTCGGCTACAGGCGGATGTGGAGCATCCATCCGGCGCAGATCGAAGCGATCGTCGCCGCGTTTGCACCGCGCGACGAAGAGATCGTCACGGCCACTGAAATCTTGCTGGCCGCACAGTCCGCGCAATGGGGACCGACGCGCAATCACGACACGCTGCACGACCGGGCCAGCTATCGCTACTACTGGTCGGTGCTGCGCCGCGCGCAATCCACGGGCCGCGCCGTCCCGCAAGACGCCGCGCCGCTCTTCATGAAAGTGGGCGCTAACGGGCCATCCGCATCATGAGCACGATGATCAACGCGGCAGCCGGCGCGGCAGCGCTGGACGGCGCCCACGCGCATCGTGCAACGGAATCAGGCCATTGCCTGTCGCAGCGGTATGCAGGCATCGAATGCGCGGTTCAACGGATGGTTCAGCCAGAAGCAACGAGCAGGCACAACGGAGATTGCGGGAGATGAGCGAGACAACGCAAACCGCCGGCACACAAGGCGGTCCTGGCTTCAAACCAAAGAAATCCGTCGCGCTGTCGGGCGTGACGGCGGGCAACACTGCGCTGTGCACGGTCGGCAAGACCGGCAACGACCTGCACTATCGCGGCTACGACATTCTCGATATCGCGAGCACCTGCGAATTCGAAGAGATCGCGTATCTGCTGGTGCACGAAAAGCTGCCGACGCAAACCGAACTGACCGCTTACAAGACCAAACTCAAGGCGCTGCGCGGGCTGCCCGCGAACGTCAAAGCCGCGCTCGAATGGATTCCGGCCGCCGCGCATCCGATGGACGTGATGCGCACCGGCGTGTCGGTGCTCGGCACGGTGCTGCCGGAAAAAGACGACCACAACCTGCCGGGCGCGCGCGATATCGCCGACAAGCTGATGGCCTCGCTCGGTTCGATGCTGCTGTACTGGTATCACTACTCGCACAACGGCAAGCGCATCGAAGTCGAAACCGACGACGATTCGATCGGCGGCCACTTCCTGCATCTGCTGCACGGCGTGGAGCCGTCGAAAGCGTGGGTCGACGCGATGCACGTGTCGCTGAACCTGTACGCCGAGCATGAATTCAACGCGTCGACCTTCACCGGCCGCGTGATCGCGGGCACGGGTTCGGACATCTACTCGGCGATCACCGGCGCGATCGGCGCGCTGCGCGGCCCGAAACACGGCGGCGCCAACGAAGCCGCGTTCGAGATCCAGTCGCGCTACCAGACGCCCGACGAAGCCGAAGCCGACGTCCGCCGTCGTGTCGAGAACAAGGAAGTGGTGATCGGTTTCGGTCACCCGGTGTACACGATCTCCGACCCGCGCAACAAGGTAATCAAGGAAGTCGCGAAGAAGCTCTCGAAGGAAGCGGGCAACATGAAGCTGTTCAATATCGCCGAGCGACTTGAAACAGTGATGGCAGATGTGAAAAAGTTGTTTCCAAATCTCGACTGGTTCAGCGCGGTTTCGTATCACATGATGGGCGTGCCGACGGCGATGTTCACGCCGCTTTTCGTGATCGCCCGCGCTGCTGGCTGGAGCGCGCACGTCATCGAGCAGCGGATCGACAACAAGATCATCCGTCCGAGCGCGAATTACACCGGCCCCGAGAATTTGAAGTACGTGCCGCTAAATAGGAGAAAATAGCGGTCGCTGTGCGCTTACGAAGCGCGTGCAGTTAAACCTCGCGGTTCTCCAGACGGCCAACCGCGCAATGTTCAACTGAAATTAGATAGAAAGGTTCTCCTCCATGAAAAAGCTGATGATCGCCGCCGTGATTGGCGCCCTGTCCACGACGACGCTAATCGTCGCGACTGACGCCGTCGCGCAAACGGCGACCACCACGAAGCCGGCTGCCAAGGCTGTGGCGAAGCGCCCGCAACCGAAACGTCTGATCAAACGCAAGCCGAATCCGGCCAAGGAAGCGAAGGTCGATCCGGTTCCGGAAGGCTCGGAAAAGTGGTCGTGCAATGAAGGTCTGGCGTTCGACCTGAAGGGCGACATGAAGCGTGACCAGATCGTCACGGTTCACTGGGCGAACAAGAACTACAATCTGCCGCGTGAATCGACCACCACGGGCGCAGACCGCTTCCACGACGCCGCAACGGGTATGGACCTGGTTGTGATCCCGACCAAGGCGATGTTGTTCTCGGATAAGGACAGCTCGCGTCTGGCCGACGAGTGCAAGACGGCAGCCATGGTGCAAGGTGCACCGGCTCCGACGCAATCGAACGCGATCAACAAGACCAACTAATCAGTTACATCAGGAAAGCTCCCCGATGTCCGCTCCGATTTCCAACGTGCGACCCGACCCGGACCCAGTCCTGGTCGATATCGTCGATTACGTGCTGGATTTCCCGATCGACAGCACGCTCGCGCTGGAAACCGCGCGTAACTGCCTGATCGATACACTCGGTTGCGGACTCGAGGCGCTCACCTACCCGGCCTGCACCAAGCTGATGGGACCGATCGTGCCGGGCACGATCGTCCCCAACGGCGCCAAGGTGCCGGGCACGTCGTTCCAGCTCGACCCGGTTCAGGCCGCCTTCAACATCGGCGCAATGATCCGCTGGCTGGACTTCAACGACACCTGGCTTGCCGCCGAGTGGGGGCATCCGTCGGATAATCTCGGCGGAATTCTGGCCACGGCCGACTGGCTCTCGCGCACTGCCATCGCAGCAGGAAAAAAGCCGCGGACGATGAAAGACGTTTTGATCGCCATGATCAAGGCGCACGAAATTCAAGGCTGTATCGCGCTGGAGAACGCCTTCAATAAGGTCGGGCTCGATCATGTGCTGCTGGTGAAGCTGGCATCGACCGCAGTTGTCGGTCAACTGATTGGGCTGACCCGCGACGAGTTGATCAACGCGATTTCGCAGGCGTTTGTCGATGGACACGCGTTGCGCACGTATCGTCATGCGCCGAATACCGGCTCGCGCAAGTCGTGGGCCGCAGGCGACGCGACCTCGCGCGCCGTACGGCTCGCGTTGATCGCGAAGACCGGCGAGATGGGATATCCGTCGGTGCTGACGGCCAAGACGTGGGGCTTCTACGACGTGCTGTTCAAGAGCAACGCGTTCAAGTTTCAGCGCCCGTATGGCTCGTACGTGATGGAAAACGTGCTGTTCAAGATTTCTTTCCCGGCTGAGTTCCACGCGCAAACCGCGGTGGAAGCAGCGATGACCTTGCACACGCAGCTCGCCGCTAGCGGCAAGCGCGTCGAAGACATCAAGAAGATCACGATCCGCACGCACGAAGCCGCGATCCGCATCATCGACAAGAAAGGCCCCCTGAACAACCCGGCCGACCGCGATCATTGCATCCAGTACATGATCGCCGTGCCGCTGATCCATGGCCGCCTGACGGCCGCGGACTATGAAGATTCGATCGCGCACGACCCGTGCATCGATGTGCTGCGTGCCAAGATGGAATGCGTCGAAGACGCGCAGTTCACGAAGGATTACCACGACCCGGAGAAGCGTTCGATCGCCAATGCACTGACGATCGAATTCAACGACGGGGCGACGTTCGACGAAGTCGTAGTCGAATACCCGATCGGTCACAAGCGTCGTCGCGAAGACGGGATTCCGTTGCTGGTCGAGAAGTTCAAGACCAACCTCGCGCGCCGCTTTCCGGTCAAGCAACAACTGGCGATTCTCGACGTGTCACTGGATCAGGCAAGGCTCGAAGCCATGCCGGTCAATGAGTACGTCGATCTGTACATCATCTAGTCAAGTTAAGTTAAGTACCGTAGTTCCGCGATCAAACCAAGGAAAACACCATGGCCCACAACCTCCACAAAACGCTCAAGGAATTCGACAGCGGTTCCGGCAAAGGCAAGTTCTACTCCCTGCCGCAACTCGGCAAGGCACTGAACATCAAGATCGACCGCCTGCCGGTTTCGATCCGTATCGTGCTGGAATCGGTGCTGCGTAACTATGACGGCAAGAAGATCGCCGAAGAACACATCGAGCAACTCGCGAACTGGAAGCCGAACGCTGCACGCGTCGACGAAATCCCGTTCGTCGTGTCGCGCGTCGTGCTGCAAGACTTTACGGGCGTGCCGCTGCTCGCTGACATCGCTGCAATGCGCGGTGTTGCGCAACGCGTCGGCAAGAACCCGAAATCGATCGAGCCGCTGGTCCCGGTGGATCTGGTTGTCGACCACTCGGTGCAGATCGATCACTTCCGCGAAAAGAACGCGCTCGACCTGAACATGAAACTGGAATTCCAGCGCAACAACGAGCGCTACCAGTTCATGAAGTGGGGCATGCAGGCATTCGACACGTTCAAGGTCGTGCCGCCGGGCGTCGGTATCGTTCACCAGGTGAACCTGGAATACCTCGCACGCGGCGTTCACAAGAAGGCCGAAGGCGCGGACACCGTCTACTACCCGGATTCGCTGGTCGGCACCGACAGCCACACCACCATGATCAACGGCATCGGCGTGGTGGGCTGGGGCGTGGGCGGTATCGAAGCTGAAGCCGGCATGCTCGGCCAGCCGGTGTACTTCCTGACGCCGGACGTGGTCGGCGTCGAATTGAAGGGCAAGCTGCGCGAAGGCGTGACGGCGACTGACCTGGTCCTGACCGTGACCGAACTGCTGCGTAAGGAAAAGGTTGTCGGCAAGTTTGTCGAGTTCTTTGGCGAAGGCACGAAATCGCTGTCGCTGCCGGACCGCGCGACGATCGGCAACATGGCGCCGGAATACGGCGCGACGATGGGCTTCTTCCCGGTCGACGAAAAAACCATCGACTACTTCAAGGGCACGGGCCGTACCGACGCTGAAATCTCCGCCTTCGAAAACTACTTCAAGGCACAAGGCCTGTTCGGTATTCCGAAGGCTGGCCAGATCGACTACACCAAGGTCGTCACGCTGGATCTCGGCACGGTTGCGCCGTCGCTGGCAGGTCCGAAGCGCCCGCAAGACCGCATCGAAATCGGCAATGTGAAGTCGACCTTCAGCGACCTGTTCTCGAAGCCGGTTGCAGAAAACGGTTTTGCGAAGAAGGAAGCCGATCTGGACGCGCAATACACCACGAGCAACGGCGTCAACGTGAAGAACGGCGACATCCTGATCGCTGCCATCACGTCGTGCACCAACACGTCGAACCCGAGCGTGCTGCTGGCCGCCGGCCTGCTGGCCAAGAAGGCGGTGGAAGCCGGCTTGACGGTCGCTCCGCACATCAAGACCTCGCTGGCGCCGGGATCGCGCATCGTCACGGAATACCTGACGAAGACCGACCTGCTGAAGTACCTCGACAAGCTCGGCTTCACGCTGGCCGCTTACGGTTGCACGACCTGTATCGGCAACGCGGGCGACCTGACGCCGGAACTGAACGAAGCGATCACGAAGAACGACATCGTCGCGGCAGCGGTGCTGTCGGGCAACCGTAACTTCGAAGCGCGTATCCACCCGAACATCCGCGCGAACTTCCTGGCCTCGCCGCCGCTGGTCGTCGCTTACGCGATTGCGGGCAACATCACGCGCGACCTGATGACCGAGCCGGTTGGCAAGGGCAAGGGCGGC
Organism: Paraburkholderia sp. IMGN_8; assembly: GCF_038050405.1. Classification (NCBI taxonomy): domain Bacteria; kingdom Pseudomonadati; phylum Pseudomonadota; class Betaproteobacteria; order Burkholderiales; family Burkholderiaceae; genus Paraburkholderia; species Paraburkholderia sp. IMGN_8. The sequence goes on from NZ_CP150901.1 coordinate 3,840,108, forward strand.
AAGGACATCTACCTGGGCGACATCTGGCCGACCAGCGAAGAAGTCAACGACCTGCTCAAGTTCGCGCTGGACGCTGACGCGTTCCGCAAGAACTACTCGCAGCTCACCAAGAAGGGCGACCTGTGGAGCAAGATCGAAGGCGAAGAAGGTCAAGTCTACGACTGGCCGAAGTCGACCTACATCGCTGAGCCGCCGTTCTTCGGCAAGGACTTCTCGATGACGCCGGCCGACAGCATTGCTGCGGTCACGAACGCACGCGCGCTTGGCATCTTCGGTGACTCGGTCACGACCGACCACATCAGCCCGGCTGGCTCGATCAAGGAAGACTCGCCGGCAGGCAAGTGGCTGAAGGCAAACGGCGTGCAGAAGGCCGACTTCAACAGCTACGGCTCGCGCCGTGGCAACCACGACGTGATGATGCGCGGCACGTTCGCGAACGTCCGGATCAAGAACCTGATGATCCCGGCGAAGGCAGACGGCTCGCGCGTGGAAGGCGGCCTGACCGTTCACCAGCCGAGTGGTGAACAAGAGTCGATCTATGACGCAGCGATGAAGTACATCGACGCCGGCACGCCGACCATCGTGTTCGCGGGCGAAGAGTACGGCACGGGCTCGTCGCGCGACTGGGCTGCGAAGGGTACGCAACTGCTGGGCGTGAAGGCTGTGGTCGCACGCAGCTTCGAGCGGATCCACCGTTCGAACCTGGTGGGCATGGGCGTTCTGCCGCTGCAGTTCAAGGGCTCGGATAGCGTGCAATCGCTCGGTATCACCGGCGAAGAAACGTACGACATCGAAGGCCTGGGCGCTGACTTCAAGCCGCAACAGGAAGTGACGCTGGTGATTCGCGGCAAGGACGGCAAGGAAAAGCGTGTGCCGGTGCTGCTGCGTATCGATACGCCGATTGAAGTGGACTACTACAAGCACGGCGGGATTCTGCCGTTTGTGTTGCGTTCGCTGCTGGCTGCTTAAGGCCGGCGGTAGAGCAAGCGGTTTTGCAGGAGCTGCGTCCTGTGGAGGACGCAGCTGATTTTTGAAGCCCGACTTTGGTCGGGCTTTTTTTGTGGTCTTTTACTTTTGGCCGCGGCCACTTTGGAAAGCATCCGGGTTGTCGGTAATCCGGCGTTGGGTCATGCGGGTGTTCCACTCAGTGTCACCCGGTACGGGCACGGCGGCGCGCGTGGTAACGTGTGCGCGCTGCTGCGAGGCCCAGTTGAGCAACGCTGCCTGGTCGAATGTGTCGTTTCCGGCCGACGAACGCGCGATCCATTCCGGCTGCTTCGACACGGAAGGCCGCGTGGCAGGACGAACGGTGCGGCTCAACGCGAGGCGCTCTTCGACATGCACCTCGGTCATGCGTGCTCCCGCGACTTTGCGCTTCGCCTTTGCGGGGCGGGTTGTCGGGGCTTCGCGGGTGGAAGCTTGCACAGTCGGCTGCTGCACGGCGCGCCGCGATAGCTGCGTGTGCTCGCTTCGAGGCGCCGGCGCAGCGGCAACGGGGCTTGGCGCGGCTGCCTTAGGCACCATGCTGGCTACCGAAGGCACACTCTGCTGAATTGTCTGCGCCTCTTCAACTGCCAACTGAGCCAGCTTGATCGGCTCTTGAGAATGATCGACGACGGACGGGCTGCTGACCACCGGCACAGCCGGCAGCGTCACGGCCAGTTCGCTCGCCTTGTTGGCGTCTCTCGTCGCGCATGTAGCCAGCAACCCGGCCAGCGCAATGCTGCAACCCACGAAGATCGCCCCCCCCAGTACGTAATCCGAACGCGACGAGCGCGGACGTACCATGCCTGTCTCAAGGTAGCGCTTTGCTTCAGCCATCGCCGCGTCGAAGCGGCGGGAATCCACACGTTGCGGCGGCACCTTATAGAGCAAAACGTGCTTCGCGCCCGGAGGAAACGGACTTGGGTGTGCCCGCTGCGGCCGGCGTTGCACCGCGTCCTGCACCGCCTGTTGTGCTTCGGTCTGAGCCACAGGTTTGGGTTCGCATTGCACTGCGTGTTGTGCCGCGACCCGCGCCGTACGTCGTCGCGAGCCGAAAGGCGGCGGCAAACCATCAAATGGCAGCGGCTCCGGGATCGCCAGTGCGCCTTCGATCAAGTCCAGCGGTCGGTTCATCGTATGGTGCTCCGGTGAGGGGCGCATCGCAGATTCGATGCCGAAAACGGACTCGCCGCGACAGAAGCTTCCGTCGCGGCGAGTCTGGTCGCAAGCCGTCCGTGACACAGCGTGGGCGTCCTGCGAGTGGCCGCCCCGGGCATCCGCCCGCGGTGCCGGCCGCGGCCGCGAAGCGCGTGCACGCTACATATAACTGATGGTATAGGTGGCGGTGGCGTTGGCCGGCCCGGGGGTAATGGTGCCGGTGGTCTGGTAATAGCGGGCCGAGAACGGAAGCTCGATGTGTCCGTCCGATTGCCATCGCGAGGTGACGTCCCATGCTGAGCCGAATTGCACGGATGTCTGCGAGCCGGAATCGCCTTTCAGGACCTGCACGCCGACGCCGGTAGCCGCGCCGGTCTGCGACGACAACGCCAGCACGCCGGCGCTTTCATAACCGGATACGGTCTGGCCGTCCAGCGTCAGCGCGACGGAGAACGCGCCGGTACTGCCCTGTTTGCAGTCGAGTTCCAGCGTGAAATCCCGCGACGGCGAGGTTGAACCGATGCCGGATCCGAGACCCGACTTGCCATTGGCCGCAAACGTGCCGAGATTGACCACGGGATTGGTGTCTCCGACGACCGAACACGTGCTCTTGGTAAACACCACGAAATCTTGCAGGCCCCTGATGAAATACATCGCATTGCCAGACTGGACCAGCAAATTCTGGCTCGGGTCCGCCACGCTAAGCACGTGCACATAGTTGCTCGGCAACTTGCTGTCGGAGCTCGTGGGGGTCGCCCCGATCTTGACCAACTCGATGTCCACGGTGAATGGCACGGAAACGCTCTTGGTCACCGAGTCGACCAGCACATCGGTTTTCCAATCGGCCGCGGTATTGCCGCGATCGCCGTTGTAAGTCACGTAGATTGCCAGGCCATTGCCGATCCGGGTGCTGGTGGTCAGGTCGGGGCGGCGCACATACGCGTATTGGCTCGTCAACGGGTAAGTGATATTCAGCAGGCAATTGGCGGTACGGCTGACGCCATAGGCGCTCATCAGCACCGTGCCGATCGGCGCGTCCTCCGGCACCAGGATTTTCTGGGTCATGTCAAGCAGCACGACGCTTTCGCCGCTACCCACCGAACAGTTCAGCGTCGCATGCGCTGTTCCGGTGCCGAGCAGACTCAGCGCCACCCAGGGCAGCAGGCGCCGTATCGACGAGCGCCCGAGTTTCAGTATGGTTTCCTTGATCACAATTGTCCTTTTATCAACATGGGAAGTCGCCACGCAGGTGGCTGCCGCAGTCGCGGGCACGCATGTTCAACCCGATGTCTGCACCGGCCTGTGCGAGCGCGTCGACGCGGCCTGGTTCGCTTCCGGCGCGAGCGGCTGGCACACCGCGTCGAAACGTTGCAGATGCTTGAGGGGGCCCGACTTGCCGTCCGCGGAGGCCGGCGTCTGCTCGGGCAACATGAGCAGGCAGCTATTGCGATCTTGCTGGCCCCACTTGACGATCAGCTTCTCGACTCCCTCGGCGAGGCGCGCGTACAACTGCCCGTTCTGACCGACGGTGCCGACCGCGTTGCCCGCCGGATCGACCACGGAGGCGCCGAACGGCAGCACGTTGCCGCCAGGCAGCGTTCCCCGCACCAGGACCGGCCGCCCGACCACGGTGCCGTAGCGGACTTTGACGATTGCGCCGTTCCGGGGCGCAACCTGTTGCCGCGTCGTGAGAAGCTCGACGTCGTCGGGAAGCCCGTTGGGATCGATGGACAGTTCGTTGAGCCGGTACGGATTCAGGTACGGCACCACCGCACGGCCATCGCCGTCGAGCACGACGGCCGAATACCCGAGCACACGCGCACCGGCGGCCGCAGGCGCTTCCACGATCGCGATCGACTGCGAGTTGTACGGCGAAGCCGTGACACCGCCGGCATCGGCGACCAGCATCCCGCTGGCGCCCGCAGACATCGCGCGATAGCGGTCGGCCACATCGAAGCTGCCCTGCAGCGCGCTGTAGTGCGAGCGGTACAACACCGACCCGTTGCCGCCGACGTCACGGTTCGACTCTCGCGTCACGCCGATGCTGTAGTCGAGGGAGTTGTCTTTCAGTGCCGTGCCGTTGACGGTGGAGCGCACGCTGGTGCCATCCGACCCGTTGGTCGCGGCCACGTTGAGCGTCGGCGCGCGCGACTTGCCACCCAGCGGCACGGACAGCGACAGCATGACGATGTTTTCCATCCGCCCCAGCGAGGTACGGCTGCGGCTCACCGAGGCCGTATAGCCCAGTGAACGGAAGCTGTTGCTGTAGCCGATCTGGAATTGGGTGTCGCTGCCCGAACGGTCCCAGAAGTTCTGGCTGTAGCCGCTGATGTAGAGATTGCCGCCGCGCTGGCCGAGGCCCTGGCTCGCTGTCACCGAGAGCCGGTTACGCGGCCTGCTCGTCGCCCACGAGGAATCGCTCAGCGTGCCGCGCCGCGCCTGGTCGCTGTACTGCAGCGCATTCTGCAGGTCCATGTAGCCCGACGACGAGAAACGGTACGCCGCCACCGACAGATTGCTGTTGGTGGCCGTGATCAGCTTGCTGTACGTTGCACGCACGCTGGTGCCGTTGCGCTTGAAGCCGCCGGACGACGCCCATGACTTGGTGATATCGAGCGCGACCGCGCCCACGGGGGTGCTGAGCGCTCCGCCCGCGAGTACGGCGCCGTAGTCGTTGGTGAACTGGGCTCCCGCATACGCGGTGAAGCTGTTGGACAGGCCTCGTTGCACGGTTGCCTGGACCACCTTCGGCAGGTAGCTCAGCCCGCTGTATCGCACCGTACCGGCGACCACGCTGTAACGCGTCCTGCCGGGACGCAGCAGTTGCGCGACCGACGCGTAGGGCACCTTGAACTCCTGGACACGGCCGTCGGCCTCCGTCACCGTGACATTGAGGTCGCCGCCGTACCCGGTCGGGTACAGATCTTCGATCACGAATGCGCCCGGCGCAACCGAGGTCTCATACAGCACGGCATCGCCCTGGCGCACCGTCACACGAGCGTTGGTTTGCGCGATGCCGCGGACCACCGGCGCGTACCCGCGCATCGACTCCGGCCACATCTGGTCATCGGTCGCAAGCTGTACGCCGCGAAATGCAAAGGTGTCGAAGATCTCGCCGCTGGTGTTGGATTCGCCCAGCGTCACGCGCGCCTTCAGCGGCGTGATGTCCCGTTGCACGTAGGTCCGGATCGAGCTGTAGCGAGAAGGTTCGCGTTCGCGCCATTGGTACGAGCCGCTATGGCGGAACATCCAGCCGCCGACGTTAAAGCCGGCATTGATGCCGACGTAGGCCGACTGCTGCGTCAGGTTGCCTGACTCGCTGCGATAGAAGGTGGCGTTGTAGCCCAGCATGCCCGCCGTGACGCCCGAATCCCACAGCGCCGGGTCGACGTAACCCCGGGCGCGGCGGCGCAGCATTGCCTGCGGCAGGCTGACGTCGAGCCGAAGGTCCGCGGTGTCGAGGCTGGCGTGCGCGCCGTCGGTCAGCTCCTCGATGGTGACGCAGCCGGCCGGGTCGGCCAGCCGCGCGAGCGTGTCCGTGGGGACCTGTGCGACATCGATGGCCAGCCGATCGAACAGAGTGCGCGACACGCAGATGCGCGCAGCCCCGTCGGGGCCGTCGCCCGACTTGACGGCAACGGTTTCGCGGGCGATGAAGCGATCCGCCACATAGACGTCGACACGGTACTCGCCGGGCAGCAGCGGGTTACCGTTGGCGAACCGGGACAAATCGACGGTCTCGCCCGAACCGGAGCGGAGGAAGTCCTGGTCGAAGCTCGCGCTGGCGAGCAGCGGAGTCGGCTGGCCGCTCTGCGCAAGGGCAGATGCGCTGCCGTCCGCGGCCGAAGCATAATGCGCCATGCTCATGCTGGCCCACAACACCGCGGCGGGGAGAGGCTTGAGAACCGGCGGGCGCGCGCGAGCGCGCACCGCCCACGGACGGGCTGTGCGATTGATTTCCATAGTGACCGAAGGTGATGTGCGCCGCACCTGGCGCCGGCTGCTGGGCGGGGGGGGGGCGCGGAGCGGAACAGAACCGGGGGCGTCAGGGTGCGCCGAGTGTGCTTTCTCCGTGGGCAATACCACCGTAGTCGGTGATATAGCCAAACGTCACACGCGCTTTCTCGAGCTGCGCCGGAAGCGGCGAAGCGAAGCGGAACAGGTGGGTCGCGCCCGGAGCGATCATCGCCCCGTCGCGGGCGGACACGGCTTTGCCCTCGGGACCGACCTCGACCGTGGCGATATTGACGTAGTAAGCGCTGGGGTTGCTCGCCTGGACGCCCTGGACGCGGCCATTGCCGTCGCGCTGCACCTGCCATTGCACTTGTTGCGGGGCGGCCAGCGCGCCCTCGTCGGTCAGCGCTGCCGGGCGCAGGAATATCTTGACGCGCGTGCGGATCGCGAGCTGCATCAGATTTTCGCCTTCGGCAGCTTGCGCCTTGGGCGGAATATCGAGCACGTTCAGCCAGTACAGCGACTCTTTGTCCTCGGGCACGTTGTCGCCGAGAAAGGAGAGTCGCAACGTCTGCCCCTTGCCCGGCTCGACGCGGGAAATCGGCGGCGTGATAACAAAGGGGGCGTCGGCCTTGTCGGGCGTCGCCGTCGTGTCGCCGCGATCGACCCATGCCTGCACCAGCGCGGGCAGTTCACCGCGGTTATTCATGCGCACGGACACTTCGCGCTGCCCCTCGGGATAGATCACGCGCGTCCCGAACAGGACTATATTGGCCGCCGCCTGAGTGCTGACGACAAGCGCAAGGGCGAGGACGAGGAGATGCAGCCGCGAGCGACCGCGCATCGGCGTTCTGAATGAGAGCATAGTGGAATCCAGCCTACGAAGGAGGGCTGGACGCCCTCCTTGTCGCAAAACGGCTCCGTGCAAACCACGGAGCCTTGCAGACGGTGCTTACAGGTAGTCGATCGAGTAGGTCACCGAAGTTTGTACGTCACCCGCGGTGGCAGCGCCGGTTGCATAGTACTGGGCGCCATAGATCATGGTTGCAGCGCCGTCCGTCAGCGCCGTAGCGGCGTAGCTGCGCTGCGACTCGTCGCCGGCTTTCAGTGCGACGCCGTCGGCGTTCAGAAGCTGAACCTGCACCAGCGTTGCGGCGCCGTTGTTGTTCAGGTTGCCGCTCGTGCCGTCGACGTTCGGACCCGCTTCGAAGAAAGCGCGAACCTGCGTGGCGTCACCCGAGCACTCGCTCAGCGCGATGGTGAAGTTGGTGGCGCCGGCGGTGCTGCCCTTCGTGCTCAGCGTGCTTGCCGACACCGTCGGGAGCTGGACGGTGGCGTCCTGGTTGCCGCCGTTCACGCTGATCGTGCAGGTTTGCGCTTCGATCGCACCGTTGAAGGTGATGGTGCCGTCAGACGCATGAGCAGCCATTGGCAGAGCGAGCGCGGCGGAAAGAACGCCGAAGGCGATTTTTTGGTTCATTTGATTTACCTTTCTAGTAAAAAAGCAGGTGTTGACTGCTGTCGCGCCATGCGGCGGCACTGCAGACAACGATGCATTCTGGCATTCCATTCGGTATCCTTACATCAAAAAACATCCAAATGTGAAGTGGCGAAACTGGCAATGGCGGTGGCGCCATGCCCCCTCGCGCTCACATGCCGTGGCGCGAGGGGGGCGGTCAATAAAGACCGGTCAGGCAGATCAGCGACGTGCCAGCGACACCAGGCCCGCGCCGATGCCGGTGGCGAGCAACACGCCGCCGACCAGCAGCGCCGCGGCGACCTTGCCGAAGGTATCGCCCAAGCCGACCGCGCCGCCGGTCAGTTCCGGCGCTTCCCTCACAGTGAGATCGGTGGACGACGCCGGACGGAACATCGCCATGATCGAGCTCGTCGTGATATCCGACCAGCTCCAGGCACCAGCGACGTTCGCCGTTTCCATGCGGTTGAGTGCACGCATTTGCAGCTCCTTCATTAGCGTCGGATCGTCTGGACTCCGACGTTGTGAAACAAAGCCGCATCATCCCGGGCGCTTGGCGTGCAGCGGTCGCGCCGTGCGGGACGAGGCAGCCACCGGATTTACGTCAGTGCCGGATAGGTCGGGTCGAGCAGGGCGTTCATGTTCTCGTTGAACCACGCAGCCGTCGGGCTCCAGTCGTTCATCAGGCCATAAATGGCGCCGCCCACGAGGCCGACGACCGCACCGGCGATTGCGCCGACGCCAGCCGAAATGATGCCCGCGCCAACGATGCCCCCGGTGCTGCCACCGGTAATGCCACCCTTGAAGAACCCGGTACCGAAGCCCGTGAGCGCACCGAGGACGCTGGCGCCCAGGCTCGACCAGAAGCCGGCGCCGGCGACGTGTTCCATTTCCATTACGGTCAGTTCTCGCATTGAAATACCTCTTTGAAATAGTTGATTGGCGAACAAGGAAAGGCCGGTTCGCCGACGGCCTGAATTGTCATCGGGCCCGGCGCCGTGCGCCGATGTGCGACGAGCGCCTCACTGCGATGCGACCGGCAGCGGTACGAACGTGGCGCGCCCATGTTCCAGCAGCAAAGCCCGCTGCGCGCTACGGATGGTTTCGGGGCGATGGGCGATCAGAATGCGGGTGATCGGCATCGCGCTGACGGCCTCGTTGATCGCGAGTTCGCGCGCGACGTCGAGATGGCTCGTGGCCTCGTCCAGCACCAGAATGTCCGGACGCCGATACAGCGCGCGCGCCAGCAGCACACGCTGGCATTGGCCACCCGACAACGACGAACCCATGTCCCCCACCAGGCTCTCGTAGCCCATGGGCATCGAGGCGATGTCGTCGTGGATCTGCGCCAGTCGTGCCGCCTCCTCGACGCGCGCCTGGTCCGGCTCGAGATCGAAGAAGCAGATGTTGTCCGCGATCGATCCCGCGAAGAGGATGTCGTCCTGCATCACACAGCCGATACGGTCGCGGTAGTGCCGCAGGCCGACGTGGCGAATATCGACGCCGTCGACTGCAATCGTGCCCTCCTGAGGATCCAGCAGCCCCAGCAACAGTTTGGCCAGCGTGGTCTTTCCCTGTCCCGAGGGCCCGATGATGGCGACCGATTCCCCGGCGGCGATATCGAACGAGCAGCCGTCGAGCACCCATGGCTCGCCTTCGGCATAGCGATAGCGCAAGTTACGGACGGAGATGGCAGGAGGGGCTTCCCGTCGCGCGCTCGGCACAGGCGCCACCGTCCCTTCCATATCGGTCTCGACTTCCGTCAGCACGATATCGGCCAGGCGTTCGCCGTGCAGCCGCAGCATGCGGAACTCGATCAGTGCGTCGATCAGGCCGGAGCCGCGCCCGATGAACTGGTCCGCGAAGCTGATGTAGGCCACCAGCATGCCGGCGGAGAAATTGCCGTCGAGGACTTGCTGCGCGGCGAGCCAGATGAGCGCAACCCGGCCCAGACCGGAAACCAGTCCATTGACGGCGGAGAAGCCGATGGACAAACGCTGGATCGCGATTCCCTTGTTGGTGGTCTCGACCATGGTGTTGGTGTAGAGCGCCATGCGCGCGTCCTGCTTGTTGGCGAGCTTAATCGCCTGGACGCCGCGAATCGACTCCAGCAGTTGGGACTCGGTCCGTGCCGCATGGACGATCTGGTCCTCGTTGGCTCGCCGGAACGGACGGTAGGCGGCCGCGCGCAGCAGCGCGTACACGACGAACAGCGCAAGCACGAGCCAGGTCAGCGTGCTGTTGTAGAAGAAGAGCATGCCCAGCGTGACCACGGCCATCACGCCGTCGAGCAAGGTGCCGACGAAACGGGATGTCAGCGTGTTCTGGATCGTGCCGACCGCGCCGAAGCGCGACACCACGTCGCCGATATGGCGCTGCTCGAAATAGGCCATCGGGAGCCGCAGCAGATGCGCGCAGACATTGGCGCTCCATTGCACGCTGAGCAGACTGGAGAACCATGTCACGACCCACGAGCGCAGCGCCGTGATAGCGATCTGGAACAGCGCCACCATCGCGAAGCCGAGGCCTAGCAGGGTCAGCAGGCTGCGGTCGGACGAGACCAGCACATGGTCCATCACCCACTGCATGTAGAACGGCGTCATGATGCCGAACAGCTCCAGCGCCACCGACAGGGTCAGCACCTGGACGAAGGCCGAGCGGATGCCGAGTACGCTGCCGATCAGCCGCAGCATCGAAATCGATTCACGCTCGCTCTTGCGCTCGAACGCGGCGGTCGGGAGCAATTCCAGCGCGACGCCGGTGAAGCAGCGCGAGACTTCGTCCATCGGCACCCTGCGCGCGCCGCGCGCGGGATCGTGGATGACGATGTGGTCGCGCTCGACGCGCTTGAGCACCACGAAGTGACTCATCTCCCAATGCAGGATGCAGGGGCGGCGCAGTTGGCCGAGTTCGTCCAGCTCGAGCCGCAGCGCGCGCGACGCCAGCCCCAGGCGCTGGGCGATGCGCATCACGTCGCCCAGCGTGGTGCCCTTGAGCGAGGTAGTGAAGCGCTGGCGCAGATGCATCATGTCGATGTCGTGGCCGAAGAACCCCGCCACCATGCCGACGCAGGCAAGACCACATTCGGCCGCTTGCGTTTGCAGGATCACCGGTAGCCGGCGCCCCCAGCCAAAGCGCAGGGCATTCAGAATACTCATCGTTCAGATCTCGTTGCCGGCATGCACGCCGTGGGCGGCAAGCCGGTAGTTCGTAACAATTCGGTTTCAGGTGCTGGCGCGGCGGCCGAGCGCGTAGAGCGGTTCCAGCACCCACTCGATCAACGTGCGCCGGTCGAGCAGCAGATCGGCATCCAGTGCCATGCCGGGTCGCAAGCGCTCCGTGCGGTCGTAGACCGCGATGTCCTGGCGCTCCAGCGCGACGGTCAGCCGGTAGTGCTGCTCCTGCACGTTGGGGCGGCCGGTCAACGCCGCGACTTCCTGCGGCGACAGCGCGCTGCGCGAAATTCCCGTCACCCGGCCGAATTGCTGGCCGAACTTCTGGTAGGGGTAAGCCTCGTAGCGCAGCACCACGGTCTGTCCCGGATGAATGAACCCGATCGCGCGGCTTGGCACCATCAGCTGCGCTTCCAGCATGCCGTCGGCGGGCAGCACCGACACTGCTGTCTGTCCTGCGGTGACGATCTGCCCGACCTTGAACAGGATCGTCCCCACCACGCCGTCGGTCGGCGCACGCAACACGACGGAGCGGCGCGCTTCGTTCTCGACGATCGCCTGTTCGGTTTCCGCGAGCTTGCGTCCCGTTTCGTTGCGCCGCTGCCGCGCATTCAGAGGCTGCTCGCGCAATTGCTGGCGCACCTGGGCCAACTGGCCCTGTACGTCGAGCCGGGTGCGCACGGAGTCCTGCAGGCGAGCCTCTGCGTCGAGGACACTGGCTTCCTGCTGATCCACCTGCGAGTTCGACGCGTAGCCTTGAGTTCGCATCATCGATAGCTTTTCGAGCTGGCTCCGGGCGAGTTCCACCTGGCGCACGCGATGCGTGTGCTGCAGTTCGAGTTCGCGTAGCTGGCCCTCCAATGTCGCCGCCCGTTCCCTCAGGCCGCGAGTGGCTTCCTCGGCCAGCACTGTCTGACCGTTCAGATCGCTCTGGAGGCGATCGCGCTGCGTTTCGAGTTGTGTGCCAACCATTTCACGTGCATCGCCCAGCGAGGTCGCGACGTCGGCTGATACCGTCATCAGCGGATCGCCTGCGCGCACGCGCTGGCCTTCGCGGACGTCGATTTTTTCCACCGTGCCGGTGACCGGCGGGCTGACGTTGAGTACGCCGGCGGTGGGCACGAGTTGCCCCATCACGCGTTCGCGCTTGGTATAAGAGCCGAGCGCCATGAAGGCCGCGATAGAAACGGTGATCACGGCCACGATCGCGATGATCAACCAACGATAAGGCGGCGAGTACAGCGCCACCGTGCCAATCAACTTGCCCTTGCTGGCTTCCAGCGCCTCAGGGCGAAACAGCGAGTCATCAGACATAGCAATCCATCAATGAAACCCTTGGCGGCAGACGCCTAGCCGGCAGTCAGACATCCAAATTCGTTCAGGTCGTCCTGAGCGATCGTGCCCAGCACGGCCGACAATTTCAGCCTCGCAGTGATATAGCGGAAACGCGCATCGGCGAGGTCCCGCACCGCCTCGAAATACTTCTGTTGCGCCGTCAGCTCGTCGACATTGGTGCGCAGCCCGACCTCGCGGCCGTAATGCGTCGACTCGACGCGGCTGTGCGCGGATTCCACCGCACGCTGCTGCGCCTTGAGCTTGGCCGCGCCGTTGACGATGCCGAGGAACGCGGCCCGCGCGTCCTGGCGTGCGCGCCGGCGGGCGTCCTCGAGCAGGTCGCGGCGCTGCGCGCGGCGGCTGTACGCTTCGCGCGACGTCGCCACGGCCCCGCCGCCGGAGAACAGCGGGATCGTCACCGTGACGCCGATCATCGACGTTCGCGTCTTCGAGGTTGTGCCGAACAGCTCGTCGAGCATGTTGCTGTTCTGCGCGCGGCTCCAGTTGCTGCCGTAGCTGCCTTGCAGGTTCACCACCGGCAAATGGCCCGCACGCGCCGTCGAGATGTCGGCCTGCGCCTCGTCGAGCTGGAACACGGCCGCGCGGACTTCGAGGTTGTCCTGTTCCGCACGCGCGAGGGTCTGCTCCAGCTCGGCCATGGGGGGCGGCGGCCGGCACACGCCGGCAAGCGGATCGATGTCCGCCGCCCGCAATCCGGTCAGGCGCTCAAAGGCACCGTCCGCGACGTCGAGATCGTTGACCGCGCCGATCTCGCGCGCCTGCGCGTCGTCGTAATTGGCCTGCGCCTCGTCGACGTCGGTCCGGGTTCCGTCGCCGATCTTCAGCGCCAGACGCGCCTGCTCGAGCTGCTTCCCGAAGGTTTCCTTGGCCGCGCGCGCGGCCTGCAGCACTTCCCGCTGATACAGGATCTCGAAGAACGCATCGGAGACGTTGCTCACGAGCTGCTGCTGCGCAGTGGCGAGATCTACCTCGGCGCCGCCGGCCCGCGCGACACCGCGCTGGTAGTCGGCATAGCGGCTGAGGTCGAACAGCGGCTGCGTCAGCGTGACCGCGTAGTAGTGGCGTCGCACGCCGGCCGCATACGCCGCGCTCGGCTGGTCCTGGCGCGTGTACGAACCTTCGAGCTGCACCTTCGGCAGCAGTCCGGCCAGTCCTTCCCAGCGCTTCTGCGCACCGGCGCGCTCGCCGTGACGCGCGGCCGAGATCGCGGAGTCGAACGTGCGCGCGGTCGCCACTGCCTGCGCCAACGTCGTTGCGTGCGCCGCCGGCACCGGTGCGGCGAACGCGAACCACAGCAGCGCCCACAGGCTTCGGCGCCGCAGGCGCAGGGCGCCGGCGATGCGCATGCTCGTTCCGGCAACGTTCGAGACGCGCAGTTTGGACGCCGACGCCCGCGGCGAAAATCGCAATTCATCCATTTTTTCGGACGCTGATGCGCCGCGTTGCGCCATCGCAGTGTTCGGGATCGCTTTCATACCAATCCGCTCTCGCTGGCATAGCGGATCAGATCCGCAGTGGAATGAACGCCGAGCTTGCGCATCGCGGTGTGCTTCTGCGAGCCGATGGTGCTCACCGAACGCCGGTATTGCAAGGCGATTTCTGACAGCGAGAGTCCAATCGCCGTCAGGCGCACGACGTCGAGTTCCTTGTGAGTCAAGCCGCAACCCAGCGCGTGCGCCGACCGGCCATCTTCCATGCTCTTGCGCATCGCCGACGACAGATAGCAAGTCGCTCCCGCGTGGACATGCATACAGGCCCCAATGACTTCCTGAGCAAGATCGGACTTGCCGACTAGCGCGCGCACACCGAGTTGCATCGTTTTCGTCAATATCGCAGCATTGCTCTGCGCGGTCAGGACGATCACCTTGCTTCGCGGCGCCGATCTGCGCACCGCGCGCAATAGCTCCAGGCCGTCGTACGAACCGCCTTGCGCGGGCATGGTGAGATCGGTCAACACCAGATCGGTCGGCTCGCGAGTCAAGGCGGAAACGAGGTCGCGTCCGTTGTTGCACACATGTCGCAGTTGCAACAACGGCTCGCGTTCGACGAGCAGCCTGAGCGAGTGCAGGACGGCCGGATGATCGTCGGCGATCGACAACTTGATGCTTGCCATGTGAGATCCAGATGAATGAACGTGTGAGTCGCGCCGCCGATACAAGCTGGGCACGGCCAGCGCTTCTGCGCGCCGGCTCGCTCGCCGTGACGCGCTGCGGAGATCGCGGTGTCGAAAATGCTCGCAGTCTCGACTGCCTGCGCCAATGTCGTTGCGTGCGCCGCCGGCGCCGATGCGGCGAACGCGAACCACAGCAACGCCCACGCGCTTCAGCACCGCAGGCGCGCGACGCCAGCGACACTCGCGCCTGTCTTGGCAACGTTTGAGACGCGCATTTTGGACGCCGACGCCCGCGGCGAAAATCGCAATTCATCCATTTTTTCGGACGCTGATGCGCCGCGTTGCGCCATCGCAAGGCCCGAGCATCGGCGGCTTTGTTGCAATAATGATTTCAGGATGAGCCAATTCTGATATGAAGAGGACTGCTTATGCAGCCAACGAGTAGAATTGCTCGGCGGGAGTTTGTCCGGCACCGTCGTCTTTCCTCTGCCCCTTGGCGATCATGTGCACCACCTCGATGCCACCAGGCAGGATGCGGGCACAACGAAAATTCTTGAACCCGAGCATGGGTCGGGTGCGCCGCTTGATCGCGCGGTGGTCCTGCTCGATGATGTTGTTCAGGTACTTCGTCTGGCGGATCTTGATCGGTGTTTCGCGCTCGGCGTTGATGGCTTCCAACGCAGCCAGATTTGCGCCACTTTTGTCGATGGTCACCGTCTCGGGTTCGCCATTCCGGGTGATCGATTTTTCGAAATACCGCTACGCCGAAGCCTTGTCCCGATGGGCCCGCAAGAGAAAATCAACGGTGTTCCCAACCTTGTCGACCGCGCGATACAGGTATTTCAATTGGCCCCTGACCTTAATGTAGGTCTCGTCGACACACCAGCTCTTGCCGACGGGGCGCTTGTGGCGGCGAAACGCTTTCTCCAATACCGGCAGCAACTTGATGGCCCAGCGGTGCACAATCGAATGATCGACCGAAACACCGCGCTCAGCCATCGTTTCTTCGAGGTGCCGCAGGCTTAGCGGATAGGTGACATACCAGCGCACGCAAGTCAGCATAATCTCGAGCGGATAATGCAGGCGTTTGAGTACTCTGGCCACTGCCGGATTCAACGTCTTCATTGAGGTTTCAATCGTTCATGTCGTTCCGCACATCATAGCCGACCGCCTTACGGCTTTATCGCAATAAGGCGATGTATGCTGCAGCCCACGAGACGAATGATGTGATCCATGAAGCAGAACCTGAATCCAGCCGTGGCGCGCGTGCTCAAGCGCCTGCATTGCCCGCTCGGCGTGATCCTGATGTGCGTACGCTGGTATGTCGCCTATCCGCTAAGCCTGCATCACATTGAAGAAATCGTCGCTGGGCGTGGGATCTGCGTTGATCATTCGACCGTGCACCGCTGGGCGCTCAAGCTGTTGCCGGTCTGGAGAAAGCGCTTCGCCTTCGCAAGCGGCCAGTTGGAAAGAGCTGGCGAATGAACGAGACGTACATCCGCATCAAGGGCGAATGGAAGTATCTCTACCGGGCCGTCTGCAAGAACGGCAACACCATCGACTTTCTGCTGCACGCCCATCGGGACAAGACTTCAGCCCGGCGTTACTTTGAAAAATCGATCGCTCAGCATGGCATGCCCGAGACGGTGACCGTCGACAAAAGCAGCGCCAAGCTCGCCGCGCTCGAAGCGATCAATGCCGATCGTGAAACACCCATCAAGATCCGCCAGTCCAAATATCTCAACAACCTCGTCGAGCAGGACCATCGGGCGATCAAGCGGCGCACCCGACACATGCTGGGGTTCAAGTCTTTTCGCTGCGCCCGCATCCTTCTGGGCGGCATCGAAGTCATGCATATGGTCACCAAAGGAAAGATGAAGTGTGCTCGCAGAACCCATCCGTCCGCCGCCGATCAATTCTGCGAACTGGCAACATAAGCAGTACTTCGCATATCGATCACCTTTCTTCCGCGAGCCTTACTGCGACAAAACCACAACGGGGACGCTGTTATTCACCAATTATCGAGGCGAGAAGCTGACTCCCAACTGACCCGCCTTCCTTACTTCGCTTCCTCGACAACCTGTCAGGTGCAGTCCAGGCTAGTACACTACATGGAAGTACGGTACGGGCAACAGGTCCGCCCGGCGGTCATTGAGCCATTGCGCGCGGGCAAGTGACTGGCACTTCGGACAGTGCCGGTTCCCACACGTAATAGGGTGCGCCCCATTCACAGAACGCCAGGCACAGACCTCCGCTTCCCTCCCACTACCGCGTCAGCGGTTTAGTACAATTGCGAATATCTGCAGCTGCAGATATTCGCAAATTCCGGGCCAATCCTCTAAATTTCGAAACGTAGTTGTGCATTTAAATTTACCGCGCAACATGGGTCAATAGCGCATCAACCGCTTCCAGACTGCGCGCAGGGCATCCTCGCCTTTCGCCGCCAACGAAAGTACTATCATTATCGCGATCAATGCTTCGCCAACAAGAAACAGGCATGCAACACGGACAATAGCGACTGCGTGTCTCATCATGAAATCTCAATCGTTCATCAAAGATACGTGCCTCACGTTGCATATGAAAGCCATTACGGCGGCCTCGGATCAACACCAGCATACTGTACCGGATACACCCGATCCATTGTCTTGCGAGCGTTCAGGCTCCACCTGCGACGAACCGTTCGTGCGCAAAGCCGCTGCCGTACGCGCTGGCTTGCACCCGATTCCTAGCCCCCTGCTGAGGGCATTGCCGATCATGGCGGCCATCCTGTGGTGCACTTGGCTCGGGGCGGCACTCGCTCAACCGGTTCCATCGCCCTCCCCCGCCTCGCCGTTGCCGGGAGCAGCCGATGTTCCTGTGAACGTCGGCGTGCAAGTAAAGATTGAACACTTCGGCCCCGACGATGCAGCCCGGATCCGAAGGACAGGCTTTAAGTTCGTCAGGTTCGGTGTCTGGACAGACCGCTTGCCCGACGCGGCATATCAAAAGCGCGTGGCCGAGGCATTCTCCGTTGCACGTATTGCAGGACTGCCCGTGCTGTTGACGGTCCGTTCGACCACGCCGGTCATTTCTGCACAGACCGCTCCGGCGGCCCGCAGTAAAGCCCTGGCGCAAGCCGGGACCGCATTCGGACGGACAGTCGCCGCGCTGCGGCATTCCTATGCCAGTCAGTTGCTCGCCATTGAAATCTGGAACGAACCCGATCTGCCGAAGTATTGGCCGACCGGCGATGCTTTAGCGACGTTCAGTCCGTACATACGCGCCGCCTGCAGCCAGTTGCAGGGAACTACGGCGCGGGTTCCAACCTTCGGCTTCGGATTCTCCCGTGCGCCGCTGTCAGGCTCACTGCCGGATGCCCTGCTGCAACAGGTTGTGAGTACCGCGCCTGGCTGCATCGGCGCAGTGTCCTATCACGCGTACGGCATGTCTGCCGACGCCATTCACAATACCATGCGTAGCACGCGCGCACGCTATGCGATGCCCGCCGTAGTCACCGAATGGGGCGTTCCGTCGATCGCAACGACCGACGGTAACGAAGGCCAGGCGTCGCGTGTTCGTGCATTTCTCAACACACTGCGCAGCACGGGAACGCCGCTTGTGTCGATTTACGAATGGAAGGACACGTCTTCGGGAAGCAATAACCGTGAGCGCAACTTTGGACTATTGACGTCCGAGGGAGAGGATAAGCCGTCACTCGGTGCGACCAGCAAGGCTCTGCGCTCCTTCGAAGTATCAGGTCCCGCGAGCGGCGCCAGTCGCTGACCGGCGCCGTGCATGACCTGCTGCACAGAGCCGATCGGCGAGCAGCGTCATCGAAAACAGCGCGACGCTGGACAGATGACGTGTATAACTTCCCAGATCGGGTTCGAACAGCATCGAAACGCAGACATGGCCGATGATGAGGCCGGCGAGCACATCATGCGAGCTCGCATACGGCGCCTTCGACCGCCCACCGAGCCTTCGCAACGCGGGCCACACTGCCAGCGCAACGAAGATCTGCATCGCGAACTCCTTGATTCCCGGTGAGGTTAGCGCCGCGAAGTTCAGGCGCCCGATCGCGTATGCATAGTCAGCGGCAAAGCCTATGAACGTGGAAGGATCGACCGGGTTGTAGAAACTTGTGCGCGCGCCGTAAGGCGATTGATAGACGAGATACTCGACGGCCATGTCGCGCGGATGCAGCAGGGCGACATAGACCGGGCCCGGTAACAGGGCGACCAGCACGACCACGGTGACAACCGCAACCATCTTCCAGCGCAACGTCATCCGCTGCAGGACGAACACCCCGACGGCGATCACGACGATCAGCATAAAATAGCTGCGCACTAGGGCCGCATAGCCGCCGTACAGCGCCAGCCCTGCAATGATCGCCCGGCGCGGATGCGCATCGTTCGCGAATCTGGCCAGGACGAGCGACGTCACGACCACCAGGGTGTCCTTGCTCGCGACGAAGAGATTGAAGAATACACACGGCACAGACAGCAACAACGCAGCAACAACCAAACCGATACGGTTCGCGCGACGCATCATCATCCAGATGAAACACACGCCGACACCCGTTACAAACACATTTAGCAGACTTGGCCCGAACAGTGCATAGAACTTCGCCACCGCATCGAACGAGGTGCCTGAATAGGTATCCGCCCCCACCATCTGTGCCTGGATTTTTTCGGCATCGCGGAAAATGAAATCCGGCAGAAACGTGCTGGCCTTCACGTAGACAATCAGGTAAAGCATCGCGTATACGGTGCCAATGAACCTGACGACTCCCCGGCTCAGAGAGGGACCGGCCGCCAGCAATTTATCCAGCACGATGCATCGCCTGATCTGTGAGTCCGGCCAAATGCAAACCTTTATTGGCCTTGCTGATAACCCATGCGAGCCATGCCGCGATCATGACGCTCGCGAAAAGATGCGAGACTGCAGCGCCCTGTTGACCAAAACGCGGAATGGCGATCCATGCGAGCGGCACGCTGATCACGCCCAGCGTGAACATGCCAAATGCGACTTGCCGCCCGGCTTTCAGTGCGATCGCTGCAGACCATAGCAAGTCAGATCCCGATCGAAGCACGAACGAGGCTAGCAGGATGACGAGCGTGGTTCGCCCTCCGGTGCCCAAAGACTTGTGGGCAAAGCGAAAAATCAGGTCGTGCACGCTGAAGACAGCGAGCGAAATAGCGACAGTCACGGCCAGGATTTTCACTATGACGCGACGAAGAATCGGGGTAACGCGGCGCGGCTCGCTACAAGCTGCCCTGACGAGGGACGGGCCTGCCGTCACGACGAACACCGTATAAGAAACCGTCTGTACTGCATTTGCAATTGCCCACAGGAACACATAGCGGCCAAATTCATCGTGACTTAGCAAAGGCGCGGCAACGAAGCGCTCCGCATATTGCATACCGGACAGCAGCACTGTCGCGATGTAGAACGCAACGCCTTCTTTCCACACACCCGCCGTGCGGCGCCAGTCGAAACGCGCGGGCGCCGATTGCACACCTGACTGTCGCAGCTCCATCGCGCGAATCGCTTTCCACGCCCACCCGATCACAACGAGATTTGCGCCGATCCACAACACGAACACCGCTTCGATACTGGCTATCCAATGAAACAACAGGCCGGCAATCGCGAAGCTAGGCCACAAGCCGGTACGCACGAAGAGCATCAGCGAGCCTGTGTTAGCCCGGTGTAAGGAAAATACGTACGAGTTCGCTTCGAACGCGTAATGTTCCGTGATGGCTACTGCCACCATTAGAGAGAGCGCGGCAGGCGATGCTGCTCCCAGCATTGCCTGCCCGCCCTCGTGCCAGACGATCACAGACGCGGCCCCGACAAGCAGATAGAAGCTGGCGTAAACGCCCCCCAGCATGCGCACCTCGAGCATCGCCGGGAGCGGATCCGTCTCGCTCAAGCGGCGGTTGATTTCCGCGCTGAAGCCGAGTCCAAACAGTTTGGAAGCGATCACCGATACGGCTACCGCCATGCCATAGTCGGCGAAGGCCGCAAAGCCAAGCATGCGTGTCGCCACGACAGTCAAACATAACTTGGCGGCAAGCGAAGACCCGCGCAGCAGAAAACGCATCAGCATTGCTGCGCCTTTACCGCTTGAGCCACGTTCGCTGCTTCACACAGCGCTTTGATGACGCGTGCGCGGCTCGCCCGAATCGACGCAATCCGGCCATGCGTCGCTTCCCAGAACTGCTCGATCGCACGCGGTGCGAAGATTCGGTCAATCACGGCATTGGGATCGAAGCCGGCTGCATTCACAACCCAGTCGTCCACGCCCATATCGCCATATGCGCCGAAACCTTTGCGCTCATAGCTGAGATGGAACGCCGGTACGCCGGCCAGAATCGATTCGAGCGCACCGTGTAACCGGACTGAAACCACCACATCGGGCTCGTCCTCCGCAAGCAGTCTCCCAAGACCTGGCAAGTGACCGCTCACTCCGATACGCCGATAGTAGGCAGCGTCGTCGTTGCCGCGGCCAGTGCTTTGAACAGCGAAGCTGACACGGCAACGCTGTTCGAGCATCGAGATCAACTCGCGTGCGGACGACCAGTATCGCTCGCATTGCTCGCTGGTCCAGCTGGGCGCTTCGCGCAGCACCATCGCTACATGCTTGATTGTGCCTCCGCGGGACGCCGCAGCCGTCCATGGTACGGCTGCTCGTTCTCCAAATTCCAGTATCGCGAGATCCGGCGCGCGTTGCGTGTTCGCATTCGCGCGCAGCAACTCACGCGAACGGTCGTCGCGCACGAAAACCGATGTGAAGCCGCCGAGAAGCCGAATAAGGTGCTGTCCGAATACTTCCGATACGGGTCCAGCGCCGGTCCGAGTTGGACCGATGCTCTGTGGCAGATAGACCGTGGGTTTGCCGGACGCGCGTGCTGCGCGCATCTGGAGCATGTGTCCCACTTCCAACTTGAGTGCTTCGGTGGCATTTCGCGCGCGCAGGTAGCCGCCGCCCACCCCGACGATCAGGTCCACTGATTTCAGTAAGCCGGCAAGCCGCCGTGTACCGCGCGTCGATCCCGAGCCTAGCACGCCCGCAGCCGCTACGATGCGTCCCAACCCTTTGTTCGCTATAACGGGCGCGCCGAGCACCGTATCGAAGTCAGCGAACGATTCAGGATCGGCGGCTACGATCGTGACCTCCGTATCGTCGCCCAGCGCTTCACGCACCATCTTCACAGACAGGTCGACAAGCAGTCCGTCGCCGGAATTCCTGCGACTATAAGCATGCAGCAACGCAACGTGTTTCTTCTGACTCATCGGAATGTTTCCATCGTGACATCGTGATAAACATCGAGCGTGCGCCCGACCATCTCCGCAGCGGAAAAGTGCGCCATTACGCGACCGCAATTCGCGCTCATCTGTGTTCGCAACGCCTGATCGCCGAACAGACGCCCAACGGCATCTGCAATATGGGAGGGATCGTCGACGTTATCGACCACAAGACCGATCTGTTGCGCCGCGATCAGCTCGTCGGCACCCGCCACACGGGTTGTAACGACAGGCAGATGCGCTACCATCGCTTCGAGATAGACATAAGGGAACCCCTCGTAGCGGCTCGGCATAACAAACAGGTCGAATGCCGGAAAGTAGCGGCGCGCATTCACCACCTTCCCAAGCAGATGCATATTGGAAGGCAGACGGTCGACGGATCGACCCGCGGCCCGTTCGACGTCCCCCATGCCGATCACGGCGATGCGGATCTGATCACCGAAGCGTTCTTGAAGAACTTCCGCGACGCCGACCAGCCGATCGACGCCTTTCTGAAACTCGAACCGCCCGACAAAACCTACGGTAAAGGCGTCCGGATCGAGGCACAGCGCTTGCCGGGCCTCTTCGCGCGGCAGCAGTTCGAATACGGACGCACCGTTGTGGATAATGGTCGTGATCTGCTCGGGGAGCCCCAGCGCATCGTTCGCATGCCGTGCTTCGTCAGTGGACACAGCAATCAGACGATCCGTGCGCAGGGTGCCGAACAATCGCTCCATCGCGCCGTAGAAGCGCTTTTTGCCGCGCGCCAGGTAAGGATTCAGCGTATAGAATGCGTGCGGCGTGTAAATCTGCTTCCATGTGCCGACACAGGCTCGCGCCAAAACGCCGGCTTTCGAACTGTGGCTGTGCACGATATCCGGCTGAATTGCCATGAGGCGCCGGAACACGTGAAAAAACGCGATCGCGTCCCGCCACGACACGTCGCGTTGCATCGGCACACACGCGAACGACGCGCACTGGCCGACAATCCGGTCGGTCAGAATACTGGTATCGAGACGCTCGCCGAGCGGCGCAATTAGATGCACTTCAACGCCGCGTGAAATCAGTCCTTGGATCAGGTCTGCCACATGCACAGCGACACCACCTCCCGCCGCCTCGACGACAAGTGCAACGCGTAGCGCTCGTGCCACTACGGGTGCCGCGCCGGGTGCGACCATACTCGTATTGTCGCGCATCATCTGTGCCTCCATGCGCCGACGGCCTGTGCGACGCGGCATATGAAGCTGCGCTCTTTCTCCTGTCGATAGCTGTACGGGAAGTAGCGGTAGGCGCCAAACTTGCCTCCGTATCGTCCGAGATGCGTTGAGAGTCCGTTCAGTATCACTCCCGTCGCCTTGACGCCGCCGTGGGCAAGCCGTTTAACGGATTCACGCAGATCCCCGATACGGGTCTGGCCGGCACGAGCGACGAGCAGCAGGAAGGACACGTGACGCCCGAGGATCGTCGCGTCCGCGGCTACAAGCAACGGCGGTGCGTCAATCATCACATAGTCGTAGCGCTTCCTGAGTTCCGCGATTATTTGACTGGTACGCTCACCCAGCAGCAAGTCGCCAACATTCGCCGGCAAGGCGCCAGTCGCGATGAAATCGACGTTACGGATAGCACCCTGATGGATGACCTCCGATTCGCTGGCGTCGCCAGACAGCACCTCGGAGAGTCCAGGTTCCCGGGCCACGCCGAAGTACTGATTCAGATAGCCGCGACGCATGTCCGCATCGATGACGACAACCCGCTTGCCGCCTGCGCCCAACACGGCCGCCAGATTTGCGAGCACGAACGATTTCCCTGTGCCCGGTTCAGCGCCTGTCACAAGCAGCACGTTATTGTCGCTGTCGAGGCTCGAGAATCGCAACGCCGTGCGTAGGCTGCGCAGACTCTCGACGGCGGGATCATCCGGAGCTTCGAGCGCGAGCACGTGTGACCCGGACGCCTTCGCTTCAATGCGCTCATCCAGCGTACGCTGCGAAGCCGCGGTCGGCACCGAAGCGTAGACGCTTAGGCCGAGGCCACCTTCGATTTCATCGGGCATCGCAATGCCACCGAACAGCAGATCGCGCGAAAACGCGAGTCCAATGGCAACCACCAACCCGACCAACGCCGCGCCGGCGATAACAACGGGCCGATTGGGCCTCACCGGATCCTCGGGCACGACTGGCAAGTCGACAACGCGCACGCTGCCGACATTCCCCGCCTTGGTAAGCTGTAGCTGCTGCGAGTTGTTAAGGAGTGCCGTGTACAGATCAGTATCGACCCTTACGTCAAGCATCAGCCGTGCCGCGTCCTGCTGCAGGCCGGGCAGGTGTTGGATCCTGACGTCGAACCCCGCCTGCTGCTGTCGGAGGTCAGCAATTTGCCGATCGATCGCAATCAGGCTCGGATGGGCCGCATTGAAGCGAGTCGCGAGTTCCTGACGTTTCTGTTGCAGCAGTAGCATCTGCGTCTTTAATTCTGCTGTCTGCTGTAGCGCGAGCCGAGCCTCCTCAGGCAAGTCAACTGTGCCGTTTGTATTGCGCATGGCCGTGTAGCGCTCTTGCGCCTGCTCGAGCCGCTGCTTGATAGACGGGAGCTGGCTGTCAACAAATGCCAGCGAATGCGCGGCATCGGCGGATTTTCGCTCGATATTCTGCCTGACGTACTGATTGCCGATCTCGCGCAACAGACCACCGACGCGCTGCGCGTCATCGCCGAGCAAGGTCGCGATGACCACGTCCGACTGCTTGATCTTTTCCTGAACATCCAGCTTGTCCTGCACATCTAGAATGGTCCTAAGGCGAGGATTCCGAATCAACGTGAATCGTGTTCCGGGCAACGCATGGAAGCCAGCCACACGCAGTACGACGGGCCCGTAGGACGTTGGGAATGTCGACTCAACACCAATGTGCCCACGTACGGGCACGTCGAGATCCGAGCCAGAGAGACGCCAGCCACCGCCTTCCTCCATGGTCAGCGTGAACTTGTCGCCTTGGATATCCTTCGGCACATCGAAACGGTCGACCAAGGCACTTTCCTGCCCCCATGCATAGCCACCTATGCCAAGCAGACCGGGTACCGTCAAGTTGCGGTTAAAACGCGAGATGAAGTCGCCGATCAGCGGAAAGCGTTTCGGGCGGACGTCGATGTAATACTTCATCTGATCCACCGCACGCGTGACAACTAGCCGCGATGCCAGAATCTGTGCTTCGGCAGCTGCTGACGACTTGGCGTTGAACAACGACGACATGGTGCTCGGCAGACTATTGATACCAGAAGTGTCGAGACTGCTCTCGATCTGCACCATCATGTCTACCTGATATTTCGGATGTACGAGAAACGCGTACGCGGTGCCGAGCAGCGCGAAGACTACCGCGATCGCGGCGATGAACCAACGGTGGATAAGCAGCACGTCGAGAACCGCAAAGATATCGAGCTCGTTCTTGGTGTCGGGGATATCCCCTGCAACTGACGACATAGGATTTGAATTAACGGATCTGGAAGCGGTTTCTGGTAGTGGATGCAGCGGTTCGGCGCAGGCGTTCTTCATGAATCCGCATGGAGCGAATTGATTCGTTCGCGCCATGCGGTGACACTGTGTTCCAGGCGTGTCATGCACTGCTCGAATGCAGAGCGCTGCCCACCATACGGGTCCGGAATGTCGGCTGGCCGGCCGTTCGTAATTCCGAGACAGAAAACACGTCCACGTGTGAACGGATAGCGGGTCTCGACATAGCGCCGTTGCACATCTTCCATAACCAAGATGAGATCGGCGCGCGTACATTGTGCTGCGTCAAGGTTGCGTGCGCGATGGGAGGCGAGATCGAACCCTTGTGCGGCCGCCACCTCGAACGCATGCGAGGCGGCGGGGTAACCAACGAGCGCCTGGATGCCGGCCGAGGCGACCGTCACCTGAGGCAAATACTTGCGCAGCAACACTTCAGCCATCGGGCTACGGCAGATATTCGCGTGACACACCACCAGCAAGGACGAGATCATCACCAGCCTCCGGTCGTCGCTCGTTGCAGGTTGTAAGCGGCAGCCGTGCCGCCGACGAGTTGAGAAACGACCCGATTCCAGCGCACCACGCCTGGCGCGTCCACGTAAACAACGTCGTCAGACTGAAGGGCGAACTGCTGTGCGAGCGCCATCGCCTGCGGCGATTCCGCATTGAGATGGAACACCTGCGTGCTGCGTCCATTCGAAGGCGGCCGGATCAGATAGATTTCCGACGGGTCGCCCGTCACCTGGCTCAGTTGCGCGGTGCCCAGTGCCTGCGCAAGCGTTAGACGTCCGTCTGAAAGAAAGCGCACCGGTCCCGGCTTCTGTACTTCGCCAATGACAAACACGCTGAAATCCGTTGCAGGCGGCACACGCACTTCATCACCGTTGGCGAGCATAATCCGAGTCGCGTCGATCCCACGCTTTGCGAGCCGGGGTACATCGATCTGGTAACGCTTGCCAGCGCGGGTCAGCCATACGTGGCTCGCACTCCCGCTATCGAGTACGCCCATGGCCTCATGGAGCGCATTCGCAAGGGTCATCGGGACGTCCGTGATAGGCTTCACGCCAGGCGCATGGACCTCGCCGTTGACGAATACCTTTTTGCTGCGGAAGCCGACGACGCGCAGCGAGATCTGCGGGTTGTTGAGATATTTTTTGAGAGCCTGCGTCAGGCGCTGTTGCGCCTGAACTTCGGTCAGCCCCGCGACCTGGATCAACTTCACATACGGAAACTGAATATAGCCTTCGTGACTCACAACGTACCCGGGCAGGCTCTGGCTTGCCAGTCCGACGCTCTGTGGCTGCGCGCCACCCGTCGTACCGATGTCGTAAGTCACGTTTGGCATCACCAGTTCCGGATGATCCCAGACAATTACCGACAGAACATCGGCTGGGCCGATGCGGTACGACGCTGGCGTGCCGATCAGCGAATCCACGGCGGCATTATCGGAATCGTCGAGCATGTCGTTTTGCGCGATCTGCTGGATGAGCTTCGTATCAATTTCAGTCACCGCAATGGGCGGTGTGGTGTCGCTGGCACCAGTTCCCGAACCGCTGTCGAACTTCATGCCCGGTGCCAACACGCATCCAGCCAGTAAAGACATCGCAAGAAGCATGAGCCACACGCTCGCGCGTGCAGGGAGGGGATACCACATAGTTCCTCTTCAGGTCTAGGTTGAACGCCGTGTTGGGCAGACATATGCGGCAATAGCCGCCAGATGTCCGTGCAGCTTTGAGCCGCATTCGCTCGGGACGTTGTCAGTGTTATGACGGCGGTTCGGACGTCACCGCTGGTTGAGGCAAAGCGTACGCACGACCCGCGCATACACGCAGGAATCAGGAGATCAGTAAGCGGTTGCGCCAGTGAACCCCATGAAGATAGTCAGAAATATGATCTTCAGATCGAACAGGAACGTCCAGTTACGGATGTAGTAGAGATCGAAATCGACACGCTTCGCCATCTTTTCGATGTGATCCGTCTCGCCACGTAAGCCGTTCACCTGAGCCCATCCCGTAATGCCGGGCTTGGTGCGGTAACGATGGATATATCCGGCGACGACCCCCTGATACAGGTGGTCGTGTTCGACCGCGTGCGGACGCGGCCCGACGACGGACATCTCACCACGCAGCACGTTGAAAAACTGCGGCAATTCATCGAGACTCGTGCGCCGCAAAAGGCGGCCCACCCGCGTTACACGCGGATCGTTTCGCGTAGCCTGGCGCACCACCCCGTCCTGCTCGACGTGCTCATGCATCGTACGAAACTTGAAAATACTGAATATCCGTCCGTCAGCGCCCTTTCGCTGCTGGGTGAACAAAACCGGCCCCTTCGACGACAACTTGACGGCCGCAGCAATCACAACAATCAGCGGAGCCAACGCGATCAGAGCGACTGCCGCAAATAGCCTGTCGAAAATTGCTTTTTGCAGAAGCTCCATGGACGACATCGGGGAAGCCATCAGATTGATCGCTGGTACGCCGATCAGATCAATCGTTTCGCCACCCAATATCGCGATCCCGGGTACGTCAGGAATGAAACGGACATTGACCAGGTCGCGGCTGAACTCATCGAGAACGCGCAATACCATGCACTGTTCTGACATCGGCAACGCAAGCCACACTTCCTGAATATTTTCGGCGCGCACATGCGCTGAAAATCTCGCAAGATCCCGATATACCGACAGATCCGGATTACATGTCGCTGGATGTACTTCGACATCGAATATCGCCACCGCCCGAAATCCGGAAACCGGCGTTTCATCGATCCTGCGAACCACTCTGGCGCAGCACTCGCCGGCGCCGACAATCGCCACCTTGCGGAGGTCACGTCCTGTCACACGCACCCTAGCCAGCACCGCGTGCGCAATCAGACGTGAAGCAATCAACCCAAAACCGGCAGTGAACGCCCATAAAACCCACCAGAGACACGAGATGTACGTCGTCCGGTGTAACGCGAACATCGATGCAAGCGCACAGGCCTGAGCGAGCGCCCATGCAAAGCCTATATGGCTAGCCAGCCGCAGCTTCGAGCGACCTCGCCATGATCGATAAACGCCGAATACCGGGAACAGGATCAATGCGAAAGTGATCGAGAAGGCAGCGAATGCCCATCTCACAACACAATGTTCTGCATCGCAGGATAACGGCATCGAAACTGCGATAGCGCTTGATACGATCAGCGTCACGTCAAGCATTCGCGCCAGCACCCCCAGCCGTTCCCGCGCACGTTCGTGTCGCGAGCGATTCAGGGTCGTTTCCATAGCTATTTCACAACCATTTAAGAACTACACTTCAAAAGCTGCATCTTTTGAGTGGCAAGCGTGGCCGACCGCTGTCGAAGCCGGCGATCGTGCAGGGTGATCGTGGCTACGTCACGACAAATACCGCCGGCCGCTACACGCTGCTGGCATTCAGACCCAGATCGCTCGGGGGGGCGAACGCACAACCGCCAGCTGCATCGGCTGCTGGCGGCAACTTCAACCTTCATTGTGTTAGCCATTCTTAGCCCGTTTCGGCTGCGGTGCGCTCCCCACAGCCTTGCGAACCTTCGCTACCTGATCGGCGCTCACCGCCGGAGCGTGGTTGCCCCAGCTCGCACGCACGAAGGTCAACACGTCGGCAATGTCCCGATCGGTCAGGCGTGCGTCGAAGCGCGGCATCCCGTAGTGCGTGGGCGCCGCTGCGGTCGACGGCATTTCCCCACCGAGCAGCACGAGATGGATCAGCGACGTCGGGTCAGCCGTGTTGATCGTCGTGCTCAGCGCCAGCTTCGGAAACGTTGCGTCATAGCCATTGCCGGTCGTGCGATGACAGGCTGCACAGTTGTCGAGGAACGTCAGCGCGCCGTTGCTGTGGTCGGAACCGGCACGCAGTGCCTTGGCTGCGGAATCGACATAGGCCAGCGCTTTCTGGCCGGAGGAGACCGGCGCAAGCGTCTTCAGGTAGCGGACGATCGCGGTGAGGTCGGCATCCGTCATGTGCTGGGTGCTCACGCCGACCACCTCGGCCATCCCGCCGAACGCAGCCGAGTGAGCGGTGCGCCCGCTCTTCAGAAATTCGACGATCTCCGCCTCGCTCCAGCTTCCCAAGCCGTCGTTCATATCGCCACGCAAGCTCTTCGCCAGGTAGTCGGCGATTACGCCGCCCGAGAGAAACGTTTTGCCGTCGTCGGTCAGCGACCTTTCCTGCAACGCGATGCCGCGCGGTGTGTGGCAAGCACCGCAGTGCGCGAGGCCTTCCACCAGATATTTGCCGCGCAGGATCGGATCGTTCGGCGCAGGCGAGTCGTCCACCACCGCATTCGGCGCAAACGCCATGCGCCAGAACGACAGCGGCCAGCGCATCGACAGAGGCCACGGAATATCCGGCGCCTGGTTCTGCTGCGAGACCGGTTGCACGCCATTCATGAAGTAAGCGTACAGCGCCTTTACGTCCGACGGCGTGACCTTCGCATACGACACATACGGCATGGCCGGATACAGCGTCGAGCCGCTCTTCGCGATGCCGTGACGGACCGCCTTGTCGAAATCGTCGAGCGTGTAGTTGCCGATGCCCGTGCCTTTATCCGGCGTGATGTTCATCGAATAGATCTTGCCGATCGGCGAATCGATCGGGAGACCGCCCGCGAACGGTTTGCCGCCTTTGGCGGTGTGGCAGGCGATACAGTCAGCCACGCCGGCCAGGTACCGGCCCCGTTCGACGAGTGCCTCCTGATCCGCCGCACTTCCGGCCGCGACGGTGGATACTGCAGCGTTCGCCGGGGCAACGGCAGCGCCTTCGGCAAACGCGCCAACCGCCCATCCCGCGCAGCCGACGATCGCCGCAGAACACATGGCCAGCACGATTTCTTTCATTGTCACGTTAGCCTCCTTACGCCTGCACCAGCGGACCAGCGTTCTTCAGATACTGCTCGCGGATCGCCTTGGCGGAGTGGTAAGCGAGCGCGGCGACGAGCCCAGTCGGGTTATAGCCCATGTTCTGCGGGAAGGCGGACGCCCCCATCACAAAGACATTCGATACGTCCCAGCTTTGCAGATACTTGTTGACCACGCTGGTTTGTGGCGACGAGCCCATTAGGGCGCCTCCCGTCGTGTGCGTCGATTGGTAGAGGCGCGTGTCGTAATGCGAGCCCTTCTTCCGAACCGCCACGAAAACCTTCTCCGGATTCATCGCCTTCGCGACTTCTTCCATACGCTTGCCCATGTAGCCGAGCATGTCGTATTCGTTGTCGTGCCAGTCGAAGGTCATGCGCAGCAGCGGCAAGCCATAAGCGTCCCGGTAGGTCGGGTCGAGATCCAGACAGGCATCCTGATAAGGCATGACGGAGCCCGCGATACCGATCGTCATATAACGCTGGTAGGCGTCCGTCACACCTTCCTTCCACTTGCTGCCCCATGCCGGCGTGCCGGGAACCGTCGGCGTCATCTTGATCGGACGGCCGCCGTAGCGTACGTGGCGAATGCTGGCTCCGCCCACGAAGCCAAGCGGACCGTGGTCGAACTGGTCGCCATTGAGGTCATCCATGCCGATACCGCCCGCGCCCGTGCCGATAAACGGATTGAGTTGCGTCCCCTTCGGCAGCAGCACGTTGACTCCGCCGTTCATCTGATACGCGTAGTTGCGGCCGACCACGCCTTCGCCCGTCTTCGGGTCGTATGGTTTGCCGATGCCCGACAGCAACAGCAGCCGGACGTTGTGCATCTGGAACGCGGCGATGATGACCAGATCGGCCGGTTGTTCGATTTCGCGGCCCTGCGCATCGATATAGGTCACTCCGACGGCCTTCTTCTTGTCGGAGTCGAGCAGGACCTTCGTCACATACGCGTGCGTACGTAGCTCAAAATTCGGCTTCTTCAGCAGGACGGGCAGGATCGTGGTCTGCGGCGAGGCCTTCGAATACATGTAGCAGCCGTAGCCTTCGCAGAAGCCGCAGAAATTGCACGGTCCAAGGCGCACGCCATACGGGTTCGTGTGCGCCGTGGACGAGTTCGCTGCCGGAGCGGGGTAGGGATGAAAGCCGGCCTCACGCGCAGCCTTCTCGAACAACTGCGCACCGAGTGAATTTTGCAGCGCAGGCGTGGGGTATTCGCTGGTGCGTTTGCCCTCGAGCGGATTGCCGCCCGCCTGGATCTGGCCGTTCAGGTTGCCCGCCTTGCCCGAGGTGCCGAACACCTTTTCGGCGAAGTCGAAATGCGGTTCAAGTTCGTCATAGGTAACGCCGAAGTCCTGGACGTTCATGCCTTTGGGGATGAACTTCTTGCCGTAGCGCTCTTCGTAACGCGTACGCAATTCGAGCTCTTCAGGAAGCACGCGGTAATGCATGCCGTTCCAGTGGAAGCCCGCACCGCCCACACCGTTGCCGAGCAGGAACGATCCATGCTGACGATAGGGCACCGCGAGATCGTTGACGCCGTGACGGATCGTCACCGTCTCGCGCGCGAGTTCCTGAAACAGCTTGCCGCGCACGGAATACGTGAGCTCGTCCACCACCTTCGGATATTGCGCGTCCGTCGGCGTGTCCTGCATCGCGCCACGTTCCAGCGCGACGACGTTGAGTCCGGCATCGGTCAACTCCTGTCCGAGGATCGCGCCCGTCCAGCCGAAGCCCACGATCACACAGTCGACCTTATTCTTCTTGATTGCCATTTCCTTAGCCCCTTAATCCCGCTTCCCGTCGATCGAAACCGGCCCATACGGATACTTGACTCCCGGCTGATCGATCCAGTCCATGAAGTCGGCTCGCGCGCCCGGGAAGCCGACCATCTTCCATCCCACCATACCTTTGTTGCCGCCGTGAATCGGGTCGGCGAAGAAACCTTCTTTGGTATTGGCGAGCAGATAGGCGAAAAACGTGTGCGCGGGAACTCTATCGAACTCGATCCTGCCGTGCTCCATGTCGCCGAGTACCTGCGCCTGGGTAGGCTTGTCCAGTTGTGCGAAGGTTTTTCCGTCGTACTTCTTTGCGCACTCGTCGTCACAGGCCCTGATGCCGTGCCGGTAGATGTCGCGCGGCGTGAGGCTCAGCTGGTAGCCCATCTCGGGCGGCTGATCGGGGTGGAAGGGGCCTTGCATGTACCAGAGCTTGCCTTGTCCGAACGGCGCTTCCATCTGGCGATCGATGAATTCGGGCACGCCTGCGCCGATCGCCCCGGGACCGAGTTCGTCTTCCGGAATGAGCCGGTCGACGGCCGCGCCGATGAAGCTCCATTCGGCCTCGGTGAAGTACTGCGGTTTATACGGCGCGTTGCCGGCGCTGGCAGCAGCGGGCTCAGCGGTGTCGCTGCAAGCCGACTGCGTCAGCACGATCCCAGAGGCGACAGTCGCCGCGGGCACGATCGCGAGCACCTGGCGCAGAAAACGACGGCGCAGCTCCTTGTCGTGAGACATGGTCTGTTTCTCCATTGTTGGGGTAGTTGACCGCGCGAACTGGATCGTAATCGCGATGCTCGCGCAAAGCGGGCGAGTCCGCCGATCAGATCCCCGTTCTCCATGGCCGCGACGGACGACCGTTTTGCGAGTGTGCGTGCCTCTCCAGCTACGACGGCGACGCCCTCGTCCACACATCGGCGTGCCACCTCGACCGCCGCATTGAGCGTGTGGATGTCAGTGTGGAGTGGATGAATACGAGCACCCAGCGAGGGCGGCCACAAGAAATAGCGCAATATATTTCACGATGATTAAGTGTATTTATTTAGTTAGCGGCCAATCTAGACACTGACCCATAGTGCGTGAACGCAGCGCCAGTTGCAAAAAGCGACACCCGAGCAAGCCGCGACAGTGCCGTGAAACAGGAGATACAAAACAGATGTCGCCGTGGCCACATTTCGTCCGGAAGGCTACCAAGCAACAACTTGCAGAAAAATCGAAGTTCTTCCAATTTCCGCTGGATCTTAGATCTTGCTGACCGCCAGCAATGTATTTTGCCGAGCGTCGAAGACCAGGCATTCAGGGATCTGACCCAGGCGTGGGTAAAGCTGAATCGGCGGAACTGGCCGCGTTGCTGATGCGACGTGCCAATCTGGCCGCGGAACTGGCCGGACGCCCCGACTTCGCCTTCCGGTACCGTCCCGCGCACATCTGCGCGACTCCTTACGAAAAACAGCGGACAATTGCCTAGCACTTGACCGATCCACCTTGTCGCACCTAGAGTCGCGGCACGCGACTTTCGATGCCGCGGGTTTGTTGATCACCCTCGCCATTTGCAAAACGTGAACCGTTCGCCTCACCCTCTTATTAAAGATGCTTCTGTCGTCTTGTGACGGCTAGGACCAAACAAAGCCACGACTCGGTCGCGCACCGTTACTCATCGCAAATGATCAGCAGGCCTAGAGGAATTTAGTCTGGCAGTGTCTGGCCAACCGGTGCACGCTCCACGTCGGATACGCGAACAGCTGGGAGGCGCGGACAGCCTTGGTGCTTTGCGGACTTCAACGGTCCTTCTATTTCCACGGCAACGGGGGCGACATAGCAGAAGTGATGTGTTCGATCAACGCTCTAACCCGAGCAGGTAACGCGACGGATTGCGAGAACACTGCCTGGATCGTATCCAGCGCCATCAGCCAGCCTTGCAACCTCACTTCGACCAGCCTTGCCGAACGGACCTCGTCGTTTGCCAAGAAGGCTGGTAGCGCCGCCAGCCCGAGGCCCTCGACCGCCGCATCGCGCAGCGCCTCACCGCTATTGGACACAAAGCGGGGAGGAAGGGTCAGAGAGCGGATCTCATGGCTGCGTGGGTGCTCGAATTGCCAGATGTGTCCAGATGTCGCATTGGCATACGCAAGGCAGGCGTGGCGAGATCATCCAGCGTGCGTGGCAGCCCTTCTCGCTTCAGGTAGGCCTCGCTTCCATAGATGCCACGCCGGCTGACGGCAATCCGCCGGGCCTTTAAAGAACTGTCTTCCAGGCGGCAAATGCGGATCGCCAGGTCGTAGCCGCGTGCGCCTATGTCCACGTAGCGATCGTCCAGATCCAGCCTTACGTCGACCTCCGGATGCATGAGCATGAATTTGCTAACGATGGGGCTCAGCTTGGCGCGGTGCTTGACGTGCTGGTGCAAGGCCGGCGCGACCGGCACGCCGCCACGCGCCTTATGCGCATGCTGCTCAGGAAGCATAGGCGTGCCCCACGTGTACTGATTACTGACAAGCTCAAAAGCTATGCGGCGGCGAACCGGGATCTGGGGATAAACGTCGAACACCGCCAGCACAAGGGGCTGAACAACCGGGCGGAGAACTCGCACCAGCCGACACGAGTCCGCGAGAAGGTGATGCGTCGCTTCAAATCAGCGCGTCAGCTGCAACGTTTCTCTTCGGTCCACGACCAGGTAGCCAATCTCTTCATGCATTGCCGCTACCACACCGACGCAAGGGAAAGGCGGGCGCTACGCACCGAGACCTTCGAGGCGTGGGAAAGCGTGACGGGCACTGCCATGTTGGAGCGCCTTGCCGCATAAAATAGCTATCCTTATGTACCGCGTGTTCGAGCGCGTGCCGGTCGACAACTTGACAATACCTTTGTACGTGCTGACCGTCTTGTTGCTATCGAAGAGGCGTTTGGCGATTTGCGCGATCCGCACAGCCGCGCAGCCGCACACCGGGCGATGATGCGATTGCCATGCCCAGGATTCCAGCATCCAGATCACACACGGCAAAACCCGTCCTTGAATTTAACTAACTCATCAATTAGCATGGATCGATGAACCCGAAACGCTCGTCCGCGAAGCCACTCGGTCGCCGCCCGGCTATCGAGGACTTCGATGTGCGCGAACATCTGCTCGACACCGCGACACGGCTCTTTTCCGAACGCGGCATCGCGGCCACAACGGTCGCGCAGATCGCCGCCGAGGCGGGAGTCACGTCGGCGCTGGTCCATTACTACTTCACGAATCGCGAAAAGTTGCTCGATGCGGTGGCCGACGAGCGGCTCGCCCGTGCGGCGGAATTCGTCTGGCGCCCGGTCGTTGAAGACGCCGCAAGCGATCCCTTCGCGCTGGTTCACGAATTCGTCGCGCGGCTGTTCGACGTGACGGACCGCATGCCCTGGTTGCCGCCGCTCTGGCTGCGGGAGATCGTCAACGAAGGCGGCCTGCTGCGTGAACGAATGATGCAGCGCATCCCGTTCGACAACATCAAGCGCTTCAGCAGCCGTGTTGCGCACGCGCAGCAGGACGGCGCCGTCAACGCCGAACTGGAAGCCATGTTGCTGTTCAACTCAATTCTGGCGCTCGTGATGCTGCCGCTCTCCACCGCGAAGATTTGGCAAAGCGCGCGAGGTCTGCCTGTCATCGAACGTGATGCGTTGCGCCGGCACGTGACCGCGCTGCTGATCGGCGGCATGCAACCGCTGCCGCGCCCGGCGCCACCGAAGCCCCGCGCCGTCCCACGGAGCAAGTCATGAGCCGCTTTTCCCGCGTTTCGGTTTGCCTGCTGTTCGCCGCGACGGCATTGGCGGGTTGCTCGCATCGCGATAACAGCGTCTATCAAGGCTATGTCGAGGGTGAGTTCGTCTATCTCGGCTCGTCGCAGTCCGGCAAGCTTACGCAGTTGGCGGTCGCACGAGGGCAGACGGTTGACGCGAGCGCGCCGGTGTTCACGCTCGAATCCGTAGACGAGACCGCCGCATTGCAGCAGGCACAACAGCAACTCGCTGCGGCACGCGCACAGCTAGCCGATATCCGGACCGGCAAGCGCCGTCCCGAAGTGAACGTGACCAAAGCGCAACTCGCGCAGGCCGTCGCCAATGCGCGCAAGGCCGCATTGCAATTGACGCGCGATGAAGCACAGTACCGCGTAGGCGGCATTCCGAAAGCACAGCTCGACGATTCGCGCGCCAACGCCGACGCCACCGCCGCGCAGGTCCGCGAACTCAGCAACCAGGTGGATGTCGCTTTGCTCCCCGGCCGTTCGCAGCAAATCACCGCGCAAAGCGCACAGGTCGACGCCGCGCAGGCGGCCGTCGCACAGGCGCAATGGAAGCTCGACCAGAAGCGCGTCAACGCACCGGCGCAAGGACTCGTCTACGACACGCTGTATCGAGTCGGGGAGTGGGTACAGGCGGGCAATCCTGTCGTGCAGATGCTGCCGCCGCAGAACGTGAAAGTTCGCTTCTTCGTACCGGAGACCGTGGTCGGCAAGCTCGCCCCAGGCCGTGCGCTTTCCATTCATTGCGACGGTTGCACCGCCGATGTTCCAGCGAAAATCACGTACATATCGAGCGAGGCCGAATACACACCGCCGGTGATCTACAGCAACGAGAACCGTGCGAAGCTGGTGTTCATGGTCGAAGCTCATCCGTCCGCCGCCGACGCAGTCAAGCTTCATCCCGGCCAACCCGTCGCGGTGAGCCTGCGATGAACCAGCCCGCGCCGCAATACGCGATCGACGTGCACAAGCTCAACAAGCACTTCGGCGACAAACATGTCGTCAACGACGTGACGTTGCAGGTTGCGCGCGGCGAGATCTTTGGCTTCCTCGGGCCGAACGGCAGCGGCAAGACCACCTCGATCCGTTTGATGTGCGGGCTGCTTACGCCGGACTCTGGCACCGGCACCTGCCTCGGTTACGACATCGTCCGCGAGAGCGCGCAGATCAAGCGCAACGTCGGCTATATGACGCAGCGCTTCTCGTATTGGGACGACCTGACGATCCGCGAGAATCTCGATTTCGTCGCACGCATCTATCAGATGGCAAACCGGCGCGAAGCGGTCGATCGCGCACTCGAATCGCTCGGACTGCAAAGCCGCGCGAATCAGTTGACCGGCGCGCTATCCGGCGGCTGGAAACAGCGCCTCGCGCTCGCCGCCTGCATGCTGCACGAGCCGCGATTGCTGCTGCTCGACGAACCGACCGCGGGCGTCGACCCGAACGCACGCCGCGAATTCTGGGAAGAGTTGCACCGCCTCGCGGCGCGCGGCATTTCGGTTCTGGTCAGCACGCACTACATGGATGAAGCCGAGCGTTGCCACAAGCTGGCGTACATTGCGTACGGCAAGCTGCTGGCGCAAGGCACCTCGAAGGAAGTGATCGAATCGCAGAATCTGGCGACATGGACCATCTACGGTGAGCACCTGAGCAAACTCTCGGAACAGTTGCGCAAAACGCCCGGCGTCGATCAGACCGTCGTATTCGGTTCAGCGCTGCATGTCAGCGGCAGCGACCACGCAACGCTCGAAGCCGCCGTCAAACGCGCGACCGAGGGCACGGCGCTACGCGCCGAGCGCATCGAAACCGGGCTTGAAGACGTGTTCATCTACCTGATGAGCCACTCCGCCGACAACTACGGAGCGCAATCGTGAGCACGCGCGTCCTGTTCTCGCTCTCGCGCTGGTGGAGCATCGTGCTCAAAGAGTTTTTGCAATTAAAGCGCGACCGGATCACGTTCGCGATGATCGTCGGCCTGCCGGTCATCCAGCTCACGCTGTTCGGCTTCGCGATCAACACCGACCCGAAGCATCTGCCGACTGCCGTCATCATCGGCGACGAGAGCACGTTCTCGCGCAGCTTCGTCGCGGCGATGAAGAACTCCATGTATTTCGACATCGTCGAAACCTTGCCCAACGAGGAGGCCGGCCGCCGCGCTCTGGCCCAAGGCCGGGTGCAGTTCGTGTTGTCGGTGCCGGTGGATTTTTCGCAACGTCTGCTTCGCGGTGAACGCCCTTCGCTGCTGGTCGAAGCCGATGCGACCGACCCCACCGCGACGAACACCGCGCTCGCTGCGCTCCCGGGCCTTGTGCAACCGGTCGCGGATAAGGACATCACCGGGCCGCTCGCCCATCTGAACGGTACCGCTGCCGCATTCGACGTGCAGGTGCA
Organism: Paraburkholderia sp. IMGN_8; assembly: GCF_038050405.1. Taxonomy (NCBI): domain Bacteria; kingdom Pseudomonadati; phylum Pseudomonadota; class Betaproteobacteria; order Burkholderiales; family Burkholderiaceae; genus Paraburkholderia; species Paraburkholderia sp. IMGN_8. The sequence goes on from NZ_CP150901.1 coordinate 3,877,893, forward strand.
CCGGCTCTACAACCCCGAAGGCATCACGCAATACAACGTGGTGCCGGGCCTGATGGGCGTGATCCTGACGATGACGATGGTAATGATGACTGGCCTCGCAATCACCCGCGAACGCGAGCGCGGCACGATGGAAAACCTGCTCGCCACGCCCGTGCTGCCGATCGAAGTGATGACCGGCAAGATCGTGCCTTACGTGATGATCGGGCTGGTGCAGGCGTCGATCATTCTCGCTGCGGCGCGCTACGTATTCGATGTGCCGTTCGCGGGCAGCCTGCTGGCGATCTATCTGGCTGCGCTGCTGTTTATCGCGGCGAATCTGACGGTCGGTATCACGCTTTCGTCGATTGCGCAGAATCAGTTGCAGGCGATGCAGCTGACCGTGTTCTATTTTCTGCCGAGTCTGCTGCTATCCGGTTTCATGTTCCCATTTGCGGGCATGCCAGGCTGGGCGCAATTCATCGGCAATCTGCTGCCGCTTACGTATTTCAACCGGCTGATTCGCGGCATTCTGCTCAAAGGGAACGGCTGGGCCGACCTGTGGCCATCGGTATGGCCTGTGGCGTTGTTCATGGTCGTCGTGATGAGCATCGCGCTGCGCTTCTACCGGCGCACACTCGACTAGGAGGACCGGTCGATGAAGCCGCTCGCTTTCTTATCCGTCGTCGCGCTGTGCGGGTGCGCGGTGGGGCCGGATTTTCATACGCCGGCGGCGCCGGATACGCAAGCCTACATACATGAAGCGCACCCCGCTGCGACCGTCTCGGCCAGCGGTGTGGCTGGAGCATCGCAGACATTTGTCGCGGCTGAGCATGCAACACCGATGTGGTGGAAGCAGTTTCAATCCGATGCGCTCAACCGTCTCGTCGAGCAGGCCCTGCAACAAAGCCCCACGCTCACGCAAGCCCGCGCGAAGCTGATCGAGGCGCGCGAAAACTACAACGCGCAATTCGGCGCGACCACATTTCCGGCTGTCGACGTGACGGTATCCGGGGTGCGGCAGCAGGTCGATATCGCGGCGTTCGGCATTCCGAAAGTGCCCAATCCGGGGCCGTTTACGCTTTACAACGCGTCGGTGAGCGTGTCATATGCGCTCGATATTTTCGGTGGAAATCGCCGGGCGCTGGAAGCGCTAATGGCGCAAGTCGACTATCAGTCGTTCGAGTTCGAAGCGGCGCGGCTCTCGCTCGCGGGCAATGTCGTCTCCACTGCCGTGCGGCGCGCATCGCTGCAGCAACAGATCACGTTGACGCAGCGCCTCGCTGACACCCAGGCGCGACAACTGACGATCACGGAAGGACGGTTCGCGGCAGGCGGTGTCTCGCAACTCGACGTGCACAGCCAGCGCACGCTGCTCGCGCAGACCCGCGCGTCGTTGCCGCCACTCGCGACACAACTCGCGCAGACCGATCACCAACTCGCGATCCTGCTTGGCATGCCACCCTCGAAGGCGGACTTCGCCGACCTGACGCTCGATTCACTGCATCTGCCGGACACATTGCCGCTCACGCTGCCGTCGACGCTCGCGCGCGAACGGCCCGACATCCGTGCTTCGGAAGCGTTGTTGCATCAAGCGAGCGCGAATGTCGGCGTGGCGACGGCGAACCTGTATCCGCAGTTCGCCCTTTCCGCTGGGATCGGATCGGAGCGCACCAACATTCGAGACGTAGTCAGTGGGCTGAACATCTGGAATTTCGGCCTCAATCTGACGCAACCGATTTTCCGCGGCGGCGAACTCCGCGCGAAGAAACGCTCTGCACAGGCGGCTTACGATGCTGCGCTCGCTGACTATCAGCAGACAGTGCTGCAGGCGTTGCAACAGGTTGCGGACACGCTGACGGCACTGCAAAACGATGCCAGTGAACTGCAGGCGCGCGATGATGCAGCACAGCAGGCGCAGGCGAGCCTGGATATCGCGCACGCGCAGTATTCGGCGGGTGGTGTCAGCCAGTTCGGCCTGCTCGATACGCAGCGTCAGGTGTTGCAGACCACGCTCGACCGTACCCGCGCGCAGGCCGACCGGTTCGCCGATACGGCTGCGTTGTTTCAATCGCTGGGTGGCGGGTGGCAGGCTGCGACGACGACTTCAACGCCGTAGCCATCCCACACCTCCGCAATCACGTTACGCCGCCACCGCCCGCGCCGCATTGCGCCCACGCAGCCATTCCAACGCCAGCAACAGGCAGGTGGAGAACACGATCAGAATCGTCGCCAGCGCCGCGATAGTCGGGCTGATATTTTCGCGGATACCGGTAAACATCTGACGCGGCAAGGTCGACTGATTCGCACCGGCGAGGAATAGCGTCACGACGACTTCATCGAACGAAGTCGCGAACGCGAACAGCGCACCCGAAATCACGCCCGGCGCGATCACCGGCAACGTGATGCGGAAGAACGTCTTCACCGGATTCGCACCCAGCGACAAACTCGCGCGCACCAGGTTGTAATTGAAGCCCTGCAACGTCGCCGCCACCGTCGTCACGACGAACGGCACACCCAGCGACGCATGCGCGAGAATCAGCCCGATATACGTATTCGCCAATCCAAGCGGCGCAAAAAACAGATACATGCCGACGCCGACCACCACCACCGGCACGATCATCGGCGAAATCAGAATCGCCATCAGCAGCGCCTTGCCGCGGAAGTTCGCTTTGGTCAGGCCGATTGCCGCCAAGGTGCCGAGTACCGTCGCCACGACAGTCGCCGACGGCGCCACGATGAAACTGTTCTTGGCCGCCATGCGCCATTCATCGGACCCAATCAGGTTCTCATACCAGCGCAGCGACCAGCCCGGAATCGGATACACGAGAAACGTGCTCGACGAAAACGACAACGGGACGATCGCCAGTACCGGCAGGATCAGATACAGCAGCGTGAGCACGGCAAGCGCGCGCAACGCGAAGTACCACACGCGTTCAATCAAGGACGTATGCGGCGCAAACAAGGGCTTGGCAAGTTTCATCGCGAGTAAGCTCCGTTCAGGCGATCAGCCGAGGCTCAGGGACGAACGCGTAAAGCGTCCGTAGATGACATACAGCACGAGCGTCGCGGCGAGCAGCAAGCCGCCGAGCGCACACGCCATACCCCAGTTGATCGTCACGTTGGTGAAGTACGCGACGTAGTAGCTGACCATCTGATCGTTCGGTCCGCCAAGCAATGCCGGCGTGATGTAGTAGCCAATCGCCAGAATGAACACCAGCAACGCGCCCGCGCCGATGCCCGGATAGGTCTGCGGCACGTACACGCGCCAGAAGGCCGCGAACGGATGGCTGCCGAGCGAGATCGCGGCGCGCTGGTAGGTCGGTGGGATCGACTTCATCACGCTGTACAGCGGCAGGATCATGAACGGCAACAAGATATGCGTCATCGAGATGTACACGCCGGTGCGATTGAACAGCAGCGACAGCGGATCATGCAGCAGCCCGCTGCCGATCAGCGCCTTGTTCACCAGCCCCTCGCTTTGCAGAATCACGATCCAGGCCGCGACGCGCACGAGGATCGAGGTCCAGAACGGAATCAGCACGAGAATCATCACCAGATTCGCGCGACGGTCTGAGAGCGTGGAGATCCAATACGCAAGCGGGTAACCGAGCAGCAGCGCGAAGATTGTGACGGCCGCGCCGATCACAAAGGTACGGCTGAACACGGCGAGATAGATCTGTTGGTCGCGATCGGTCGGAATAATGTGACCGAACGCGTCCTGCTTATGGTCTAACGAAGCCAGCAGATAGAACGGCGAGTACGCGCCTGAGTTCTTCGCGATAGCCTGCCAGTAAGCGATGTCGTTCCAGCGTTCGTCGAGTTCGACGAACTTCGCGTGAACCTGGGCAGGCGTGAGCGTCATCGGCTTGCTGTTGTCGTCGGCGAACGGCATGGCGTGGGCCGATTTTGCGACCAGCGAGCGATAGCCCGGAATCTCCACGTTCAGCCGCCGTGCGAGCGCACCCATACCGTCGCTGTCCGCGATCGCGGTGAGGTCTACAGCCAATGCGGCGTAGGCGGCATCAGGAGGCAGCGTTTTGCGATCCCAGCCGGCGAGCGCATTCAGCGTATGCGGCAATGCGTTGACCACTTCCGGATTCTGCGCGGCGCGCGTCAGCAGCGTGCCGATCGGCACGACAAAAATCAGCAGCAGAAAAATTGCGAGCGGCGCAATCAGCAGCAGCGCCATTGCGCGCTTTTTCGCTTCGGCGGCCTTCAGTTCGCGCTTGAGTCTGCCGCTCGACTCAGGCGTCGTATCGGCGGCGATCGTCATCGTAGTCACACCCGTCCCCTAGGCCACGCGCGCATATCAGTCAGACATGCGCGCGTTTTATTGCATCGATACGGCGCGGCTTCACCAGGCAAGCCGCGCCTTCTCACACCCAGCTATTTACTTCGAAGCCCACGACGAAAAACGCTGCTCCAGTTCATCGCCATGGTCGGTCCAGAACGCGAGGTTCTGCAGCACCGCATTCTTGCCATTGGCCGGCGAGTTCGGCAGATTGGCGAGCGTCTTCGGATCGAGCGCCTTGATTGCCGTCACGTTCACCGGACCGTACGCGATGTGGTGCGCGTAGTCCTGCTGCGGCTTCGCCGAAATCGAATAGGCGATGTACTTTTCCGCTAGCGCCTTGTTCGGCGTGCCCTTCGGAATGCCCCAGTAGTCGAGGTCGTAAATGCTGCCGTTCCACACCACCTTGAGGTTCTTGCCTTCCTTCTGCGCGGCGTCGATGCGGCCGTTGTACGCGGTAGACATCACCACGTCACCCGCCACGAGGAACTGCGGCGGCTGCGCGCCCGCTTCCCACCACTGGATATTCGGCTTCAGTTCGTCGAGCTTCTTGAATGCGCGGTCCTGGCCTTCCTTGGTGGCGAGCACTTTGTAGACGTCCTTCGGCGGCACGCCGTCGGCCATCAGCGCGAACTCGAGGTTGTAGCGCGCGCCCTTGCGCATTGCGCGCTTGCCCGGAAATTTCTTCACGTCCCAGAAGTCAGCCCAGCCGGTCGGCGCGGTTTTCAGCTTGTCGGCGTTATAAGCGAGTGCCGTCGACCACACGAAGAAACCCACGCCGCAGGTTTGCGGCGCTTCCGGAATCAGATCCGACTTCTTGCCGATCTTCGACCAGTCGAGCTTCTCGTACAGTCCTTCATCACAGCCACGGCCGATGTCGCCGGATTCGACTTCCACCACGTCCCAGTTCACATGCTTCGCTTCGACCATCGCCTTCACTTTGGCCTGCTCACCGTTGTATTCGACGGCGGTCACCTTATTGCCGGTTTGCGATTCGAACGGCTGGTTGAATGCGACCTTCTGCGCGTCGCCATTCGCGCCGCCGAAATTGACGACCGTCAGTTCTGCTGCATTGGCCTGCGCGGCGCCCAGCGCGAGCGCCACAGCACCGACAGCGATGGCGCAGCGCGATTTCCCGATCTTGCTCATGGTGTGTTGCTCTCCTTTGGTGGTGTACTTTCAGCTAAATACAGTGCGACTTTTTTTGTGCTGCTTATGCGACCTGCCTGCGTTGAACTACCCACGCGTCACATGCGTTCACGCCCCCGCGAACACCCGCAGATGCTCGGGCGCGAACTCCAGCGCGACCGGTGCGCCGGGCGCGAAGGTATCGAGCAATTCCGTGCCGAGCGGCACCTTGACGAAGCACTCGTCCTGTTCCGGCAGGCCACAACGCATGCGCACGTGGTCGCCGAAATAGATCAATCCGCGCGCCTCGCCGCTTAGCGCGTTGGCGCCGGGCCGCGACACGCCGTTCGCGAGCTTCATGCGCTCGGGCCGGATACACGCAACTGCCGGCGTACCCGCCCGCGCCCCACCGATATTGCGGCCCGTGAGCCGCGTGCCGTCAATCAGATGAAACTCGCAGTACTCACCGTCGACGTCCGCGATCGTGCCGCGCAGCTTGTTGCTGTCGCCGATGAAGTTCGCGACGAACTCGTTGCACGGCGATTCGTACAGACGGTCCACGGTATCGAGCTGCTGCACGATCCCTTTGTCGAACACGGCAACGCGGTCGGACATGGTCAACGCCTCGCCCTGATCGTGCGTGACGTACACGAACGTGACGCCGAGCTTCTCGTGCAATGATTTAAGTTCATACTGCATGTGTTCGCGCAACTGTTTGTCGAGTGCGCCGAGCGGCTCGTCCATCAGCACGAGCTTCGGTTCGAACACCAGCGCCCGCGCCAGCGCAATACGTTGCTGCTGACCGCCGGAGAGCTGCGCCGGATAACGCTTTGCGAAGCTCTCCATGCGCACCATCTTCAGCGCGTTATCGACGCGATGCGCCCGTTCTTCGGCCGAAAGTTTGCGCACGGTAAGCGGATACGCGACGTTCTGCTCGACCGTCAAATGCGGGAACAGCGCGTAGTTCTGAAACACCATGCCGATGTTGCGCTTATGCGGCGGCACGGTATTGAGCAGCGTGCCGTCCAGCCAGATTTCGCCGCCGGTGGGAAATTCGAAGCCCGCCAGCATCATCAGACAAGTGGTTTTGCCGGAGCCTGACGGCCCGAGCAACGTCAGGAATTCGCCCTGATAGATATCCAGATCGAGCTGTTTGACGACCAGCGTTTCGCCGTCATATGTCTTGCGCACACCCCGAAAGCTGACGATCACGTCATCGGTTTTCATCGTACTAGTCTCCTCTGTCGATTGGAGTTAGCGCTTCAGCTGTCGATCAGAGTTGGCGCTTCAGCGCTTACTCTGATCCCATGCAAAGCTCTTACTCTGATCCCATGCAAAGCACTTACTCCGATCCCATGCAAGATGGTTGCTGCGTTCCGGCTGGCTCCCTCGTCGAAACAGAGGGATTGCAACAATTGCGTGGCTCACTATAGTCCCTTACGGTTCTACAATATGGAACCATTTCATTATTCCGGATAGAACCACTTGGACACCGTGATCTTGTCGGATTGGCTTGCCGCGCGGCTCGACCGCACGGCCGCCGAACCGGTCTACAGGCAGACGCTGCGGCTGATGCAGCAAGCCATCCTGACCGGCCAGCTGCCGCCGGGCACCAAGCTGCCCAGCTCGCGCACGCTTGCCGCGGACCTCGGCATCGCACGCAATACGGTGCTGCACGTCTACGACCAGTTGACGGCCGAAGGCTATGTGATCTCGACCACCGGCAGCGGCACCTATGTCGCCGACACGCGGCCGGACAGCGCCGCGGTAAATGCGCGCAAGAAGCCGGTGGCGAGTGTCGACCTGGAGGGCAATCCAGCGGCAGCGGCGTCGGCCGCGGCTGCGAAGCCGCCGAAACGCGAGCTCGACGACCTCTCGACCCGCGGACGAAGGCTGATCGATCAGGCCGGCGTGTCAGCCAAACAATGGGGCGCTTTCATGCCGGGTGTACCCGACGTCTCCGAATTCCCGGCGCGCACGTGGAGCCGCTTGCAGGCAAGGTTGTGGAAGGAAGCCAATCCCGATCTGCTGACCTATGCGCCCGGCGGCGGCTACCGGCCGCTGCGGCGCGCGCTGTCCGATTACCTGCGGGTTGCGCGCTCGGTGAATTGCACGCCGGACCAGATCATCATCACGACGGGCATTCATCAGTCGATCGATCTGGCAGTGCGTTTGCTGACCGATGTCGGCGATCGCGCCTGGGTCGAAGAGCCGTGCTATTGGGGCGCGCGCAGCGTGCTGCAATCGTCGGGGATTACGCTAGTACCCGTGCCCGTCGATGACGAAGGGCTCAACCCGCGCGAGCAGGATCTGCAACAGCCGCCGCGTTTGGCGCTGGTCACGCCGTCGCATCAGTATCCGCTCGGCATGGTGATGAGTCTCGCGCGCCGCCGCACGCTGCTCGAGTACGCGCGCCAGCACAACGTGTGGATCATCGAAGACGACTACGACAGCGAGTTCCGCTACGGCAGCCGTCCGCTAGCGTCGCTGCAAGGACTCGACGACGCCGGCCAGGTGATCTACGTCGGCAGTCTCGGCAAGATGCTGTTTCCGGGTTTGCGGATCGGCTACATGATCGCGCCGGAGCATCTGGTGGATACGTTTCGCACGGGCGTTGCCGAGTTGTATCGCGAGGGGCAGTTGATGCAGCAGGCGGTGATGACCGATTTCATCATGGACGGCCATCTCACTTCGCACGTGCGGCGCATGCGGGCGCTGTACGGCGAGCGGCGGCAGATTCTGATCGACGCGATCACCGCGCGTTTCGGCGACGAACTGCCGGTAATGGGCGACGAGGCCGGTTTGCACCTGGTGCTCGGCTTGCCCGATCATGCGAACGATCGCGCGGTAACGGCGGCCGCTTATGATGCCGGCGTGATCGTGCGGCCGCTCGCCAGTTACTACAGCAGCGAGACACCCGCGCGGCGCGGGCTGCTGCTGGGTTATGCGTGCGTGGCTAACGACAAGATCGGCCCGGCATTCGACACGCTCGCTCGTGTGATCGAGCAGACGGCGTTGAAAGCGCCGACGCGCGCCGCCTGACCGCACGCCTTTGCAATAGCATAGGCGTGCGGTCCACAAAGCATCACTTCAAGCCAAAGTCCACCCGCGTCGTCGCGCCCTTGTCCTTGATGCCTTCAGCGTTCAGTTTCGGCGCGACGACAAACACGCGGCTGCTGTCGATCTTGCCTTCGAGATACTGCTGTACGCTTTGCGCCCGCTCTTGCGCAAGATTACGCAAGCTAGCGTCGTCGATCGGTGCGTTGGCGGCCAGCGCGCTCTTCATTTCGTCGTCCGGCAGGCTCTTGGTCAAGCCGACAAAGTTGCGCGGCTTCTTGAAGTCGGCGGCCTTGTAGGCCTTGGTCAAGTACTTGTCGTATTCCTTCGGATCGACGGTGACGGTCGACAAATCCACGCTCTCGCCATTGCCCACCACGTCCTTGATCTTCTGCTGCTTGACCACCCGCTCGACATAACGGTCACGCAACCCTGGTTCGTCGACAGCAGGATCGACGCGGCCGATCAGGTCGATACGAATCGACGTCTTGTCGGCCAAGGCCTTCACGATCGTATCGAGCTTTTTTTCACCGGCGTCCGAGAGTTTCGCCGAACCCGGATCGAACTCGACGTAGCCCAATTCCTCGCCACCGCCGCCGAATGCGTTGGCGATCAGCGAGAACGGCGCGGTCACGGCCTTTTGCAACAGATTCAGCACCGCATGCCAGATCAGCCCGCCGACGCTGAACTCAGGATTCGACAACGAACCCGACACCGGAAGATTCACGTCGATTTCGCCGCGCGAATTTTTCAGCAGCGAGATCGCGAGACGCACCGGCAACTTGGTCGCCGTATCGTTCTCGACGTGATCGCCGAACGTCAGTTGATCGATGAACAGGTGGTTGTTCGCGTTCAACTGATCGTTGTCGAGCTTGTAGTGCAGATCGACGTTCAGCTTGCCCTTCGTGATCGGATACCCGGCGTATTTCGCCGAATACGGCGTGAGATTGGTGAGTTCGATATCGTGCGCGCTCGCAGTCAGATCGAGCGCCGGTTTGGCGATCAGCGGATTGACCGTGCCGCGAATCGACAGCGGGCCGTTGGCCGCCAGCTTCGCGGCGATGTCGACAGGCGCCGCCGTGGTCGATTGCGTGCCGAACGCGCCGACCGTGCCTTGAATGGCGACCAGATTCGCGGTGAAGTTCGGCTTGACGAAGTTGTCGGTATAGGTCACGCGGCCCTGTTGCAGCACCAGCTGGCCGAAATGCAGCTTGACGGGGCTCTGGGGAGGCGTGGCGGCGGTCACGGTGGCCGGTGTAGCCGCCGATGCCGGCACCGGCGCGGACGCTACCTCAGGCGCCGATGCAGCTTGCGGCGTCAACGGCACCGGCGCGGCGCCGCTCTTGTCGCGCGTCAGCGACTGTGCCGCGCCACTTTCGTGCGCGACCACGTCGCTGAGGTTCAGCTTGCCTTGTGCGTTGAGCAGCACACGGCCATAGAACTTCGTGAACGTCACGCGCCCCGCGTCGACAACGGTGCCGCGATCGTCGTAGTCGGCCTTCAGGTTGGTCAGCGCGAGCGAACCCCAGCCGGCGAACGGGTCCGACGTGGCCTTGTCGAGCATCCTTACGTCGACTAGCGCCATATCGCCGCGGTACGTCGCTTTCAGCGCCTTCTCCTGGGTCAGCGCAAGGTCGCCGTTCGCGTTGAGCAACGCGCTCGCGATCAACGCGTTCAGCTTGCTGCCGAAGTACGGTTCGAACGCCGCCGCGTCGAGCCGGTTCGCATTCACCTTCAACGCGAGTTTGAGCGGCGTCGCCGTGACATTGCCGGTCACGCCGAGTGTGCCTTTCTTGTTCAGCGTCGCTTGCAGATCGATCGGCAGCGGGCGGCTCAGGTCATCGCTGATCTGCTGCACTTTGAGTTGCAGCGGCGTAACGCTCAGCTTGACCGGTTGCGGCGTGGTGTTGTCCGTGAAATTGGCGGTCGCGTCTTTCAGGTTGAGCTCGCCGATCTTGTAGTGCCACGCGGGCCCTTGCTCTTGCGCCTTCTTCACCGCGTGAATCGCCGTGCGTTGCGGCTCGGTTTGATGCGGGCCGGCAAGCGCGGCGAGGTCGATGCTGCCGTCCTTCAGACGCTGCGCATTGACCATCAGGCCGGTCGTGTCGACGCCGGTGATATCGGCGGTGCGGCCCGCCACGTCGACCTGCTTGACCGTCACGCGGCCTTGCGCGAGCGAGACGACCGGTTCCTTGCTGCCACGCGCCGCGAGTTTCAGCGATTGCAGATCCAGTTGCGTATCGGAGACCATCACCGCCGCCGGCGACTTCGACCAGTTCGCGCCGATGTCCGCCGTCGCGGACAGCGCGCCGTCGACAACTTGCGCCGCGGTCGCGGTGTCGAGATACGGTTGCAGCAGCGGCAACGGCAGCGACTTCAGGTCGAGCTTCGCGCTGGCGGTCTTCGCGACGAGGCCGAATGCGCCCGCCGCGCCGAGCGAACCGGCGGCATCCTTGAAGGCGGTGTTCACCGTGTAATGTGCTGGTGCCGCGGCGAGCGTCGAGAAATCCGTCAACGTGACGGCCAGTTTTTGCAGGCCGAGGTCGACCGGTCGCGAGGCCGCTTCGTCGTGCACATTCACCGTGCCGTCGTTGAGCACAAAGCGTTTGATCGACAGGTCCAAAGGCGGTGCGGCTTTTTCCGCAGCAGCTGCGCCGGATGCCGCAACCGGCGCGCTCGCCGGATTCTTCGCCGTGGCGGATGCGGGTGCAGATGCAGCCGCAGGTGCAGAAGCCTCAGCAGCAGGCGCAGATGCGAACATCCGCTCGACACTCAGCACACCCGCCTTATCACGCGCAAGATTGGCGCTCGGCGCGTCGATGCGGATATCGTCGAAGTGATACACGCTCTTTAACGGTTCGAGCGTCGCAGCGGCCACATGCAGCGCATGCGCCGCGAAGAACGGCGCCTTGCTCTGATCGCGCACGTCCACATCGCTCATATCGACGGTGCCCGCCACGCGCAGTGACGGCTCGTCGTTGGTGACCACGAAGTTGAGCTTGAGATCGGTGGACAGCTTGCCGCTCTGCACGATCACCGGCAACCTGGTCGGCACGTAGGAGATGAGGCGCGGCACGTCGAGCCCGTCAAAGCGCAGCGACACTTCCGATTCGCGCGACGCCGCAAACGGCTTGGTCTTGCCGTCGATCGCAAGCGGACTGCCGTCGATCCGCGCACGCAGCAGCGGCTCGACGAAGATATTGGTTTTCGAAGGCAGCGTTGCGATGAACGGAATGCCGAGCTTCCATTGATCGATCACGTGGGTGGCGCCGAGCAGCTTGTCGTCGAAAGTAATCTGGCCGTTTTCGAGCCGGATGTTCGACACGGAGAAGAGCGTCGGCTTGCTGGCGGGCTGGGACGGCTGGCCCGCGAACTTCTCGATCAGATCGGTGAAATTGAAGCGCTGCGCATCGTAGCGAACGATATGAAAGCGCGGCGAATCGAGCTGTATTTCGTCGATGATCGGCGCCGCGCGAAACAGCGAACTCCACGACGGCTGCACGATGAGCCGCGAAATATCGACGAAATCGCCCGCGCCGCCACGCTCGCCGATATGCACGCTATCGGCTTCGAGCTTGAGCGTGTACGGATTGAGCGCGATGCGCCCGATCGTTGCAGGCCGGTCGAGTTGCTTGCTGAGTTGCTGTTCGGCGATGTGGCGAATCAGCGGCGGCGCCGCGAAAAAGCCCAGCAGGCCAAACACTACGAGGAAGATCAGCAGACCTGTGATGACACGCCGGGTACGGCGTGACTGCGCGACGTCGCGCAAGGTCCGCATGGAAGATGCGAGTGTTGCTTTATTGAGGCTTGCCATGCTCGGTCTTGGGTAATGCGGCGGCAAGCCCGCCGCGAAAACGAAAATCCCGCAAGCGGCAGTATAAGTCGTGAATCTTGCGTGGGACAGAAATGTAAGCCGTGACTTACACAATCATCCGCGACACAGAAAGTCGCGCGCGTTGCACCAGGCAACGGCACGCGCTTGCTTATGCATCACTCATGGATGACCGTCATATCACTGACGTACAACGGCCGGCGGTTGCCAGCTGCCGTCGGTGGCTTGCGGCTTCGGTGCATACAGACGCAGCACCAGTTGCAGATCGGCACGCGGCGCCGGCAGCCAGTTGCCGCTCTTGCCGCGCGCCGACGACACCGTCACGTCGAGCGAGCCGTCGCGATTGCGGCGCGCGCCATTGCGATCGCCGACGGCCAGACGCGCCGGTGCGCTTTCGCCGAGCGCGCCGTCTTTGGTATAGGCGGTGATCGACCAGAAGCCGCGCACTGGCGGCAACTGGTTCGGCGCGAAGTGGATCACGTAGCGGTTCCCGCCGTTAAGCGCATGACCGTCGCTGTCCTGCGTGACGACGGCGCGCACTTCGTCGTCTTTCGTGCCGATGCCCGATTGCGCATAGGCGGCGTAAGCGCGCATCGAATAGTCGGGACCGTAGTTGCCCACGCCGTCGCCGAACCAGCTCCAACCATTGCCGGTCAGCAAATTGGAAGGCGGCGTGACGATGCGCTCGCGGCCGTCGGTGAAACCCGCGGCAATCGCCTCGGTGGCGCTCGGCAGCGTCACCGGCTCGCCGGGCTTCACGCCGAGGTCAGAGAGGATTTTCAATGCATGCGGATCGGCCGGTGTCGGCGGATTGTCCGGCAACGCCTGGGCAAGCCGGCTGAAGAAACCGTTCGCGTCGAGCGCGGCAACCTGCGCGGCCGGCGTACCGGACGCTGCCGCGGCGGCGGCATCGGCAGCGTTGCTGCGCGGCGGCGTAATCGACGCCGAGCGCGTGTCGCCGGCATAGACGCCCAGCGGCGCCACGCGGATCGCGCGTTGCAGCTTGCGCACCGCCGTCAGGTCGCGCGTGCCGTTCGACTGAATGCGCACGCTCACCCATGCGTTGCGGGTCGGCACATCGACGCGCGTGACGCCCTTGGGCAGATCGCCCTGCCAGCCCGGACCAACGAACGCAATCGTTTGCGCCTTGATGCCCGCTGCGCGCGTGGCGAACTGCGTTCCGGTCGACCAGACCACGTTGGTCCACATGTCGAGCACGCGGGCGTCGACGTAGCGGCCGTGCGAATCTGGCAACGAGACGATCACCGGCTCGGCGCCGACGTCCAGCCAGCCGGTCGAATCGAGCGTGTCGAGGCCTGGCTGCGGCGGATTGGCGGTGCCGACCGGCGGCAAGGCCTGTGCATGACGCAGCGTATTGATCGGCGCCTGGCCCGGATCGGTGCCGACCGCCGCATCGCGCGCGACGCCCATCAGCACCAGCGGATAGCCGAACACGTACGAATCGGCGACTTCGTCCTTGATCCAGCCGGTCGCTTTTTGCGTGGCGGACGGTGTCGACGCGCAACCGGCCAGAAATGCGAGGCCTGCGAGCGATGCGCAGGTCCAGTGAAGCGAAAACAGTTCTCGGCGATTTTTTATCATTCGTTCAGGTGGCGGAACGTGCGGCCCAGGGGATACGTCGGTGTGTAGCGGAACCTGCTTGCGTGGCCTCCCCAAGCTCTACGCGGACAGTCTGGGGTCGCCATGCCGGCAACATCGGGTTGTATCGTATCCTTACTTACCAGGCAAGCGCAAAGGCAAGAATTGAGCCTTGTAATAAGCGAAGCGCGCGAGGTTCATTTGCGGTACGGTTGACCGTTTTTACGACGCCTCGCTTACGTTCTCCTTTGGCCAGCCGCCGTTGTCAACCATTCGCCGCCCTTTTTGCATCGGGAGCGTTTCATGTATACGCCTGCCCATTTTGAAGAGAACCGTCCAGAGGTTCTCCATCGCCTGATCGTCGACCAGCCGTTCGGCACGCTGATTACAAATGGGCCGAACGGGCTCGATGCGAACCATCTGCCATTCGACGCGCAGCTAGTCCCCGCAGAGGGCATCATGGAAGCCGCGCCCGCTGGAACCGAAGGGGCCGCACGCTCTCACTGCATCCTCCGCGCCCACGTCGCCCGTGCGAACCCGGTCTGGCAGGAAGCCGCTACCTACCCGGAAGCCCTCGTGATCTTCCAGGGCCCCGCCGCTTACATTTCGCCGAACTGGTATCCGAGCAAACACGAAGCGCATCGTCAGGTGCCGACTTACAACTATATGGTGGTGCACGCGCACGGCCGGATCGTCGTGCGCGACGATGAAGCTTTCGTGCGCGGCCTGGTCGCGCGGCTCACTCGCAAGATGGAAACCGGCGAACCGGCGCCGTGGAAGATGGGCGACGCGCCGGCCGACTATCTGTCCCAGATGCTGGGCGCGATTGTCGGCCTCGAGATCGAAGTGACGCAACTGGTCGGCAAATGGAAGCTCAGCCAGAACAAGGACGCCGCCGACCGGCGTGGCGCTGCCGAAACCTTGCTGGCGCGCGCGAGCGACGAACAGCAGGCGGTCGGCCAGGCCATGCTGGACGCGCCGCCGGCGTTCTGATGGAGCGCTTTCGGCCGCCTTCCCGAGCAATAAAAGACGCCCTTGACATTCCCATCATGGGAAGGTTGATACTCGGTTCATGATGCGGCCCGATGCCGCCACGAGCCTTGCCTACGATGACCGAACTTGCCACTCCCCAGCGTCCCGCGGACGCGACCGCCAAAACCGCCGAACTCGACATCGACGGAATGACCTGCGCGTCCTGCGCGATGCGCGTCGAAAAGGCGCTGGCCAAAGTGCCGGGCGTCACGCGCGCGTCGGTGAATCTCGCGACCGAAAAAGCCAGCATCGACAGCGACGCGACCGTTGCTACGGAAACACTTGTCAACGCCGTACGCAAAGCGGGCTACGAAGCCACCCCCGCCGCAAGCGTCGAAGCCGCCACAGCGGCACAAGCGCCGCAGGCCACGGAACTGGCGATCGGCGGCATGACTTGCGCATCGTGCGCGATGCGGGTGGAGAAGGCGCTGGCAAAGGTGCCGGGCGTCGCGGGCGTGTCGGTGAATCTGGCAACCGAAACAGCAACTGTCAATCTCGTCGATGCGGCCTCGAGCCCGCCGGACGCGCTGATCGAAGCCGTCAAGAAAGCGGGCTACGAGGCGACGTTGATCGCGCCGCCAGACGCGCCGCCGGCCGCCGGCGGCGCCGCCATCGCCGACAGCAAGCGCGACAAGACGCGTCGCGAGTTCTATGCCGTGCTCGCCTCAGCCGTGCTGACGCTGCCGCTCGTCCTGCCGATGGTCGGCGAGTGGTTCGGGCTTCACGCGATGCTTTCACCGTGGCTGCAACTTGCGCTCGCATCCATCGTGCAATTCGTCTTCGGCGCGCGTTTCTATCGGGCGGCCTATCGTGCCGTGCGGGCGGGCGCCGGGAACATGGACTTGCTGGTGGCGCTCGGCACGTCGGCGGCTTATGGGATCAGCGTCTACCAACTGGCGGGCCATCCGGGCGACGTGATGCATCTGTATTTCGAAGCGTCGGCGGTGGTGATCACGCTGGTGCGCTTCGGCAAATGGCTCGAAGCGCGCGCCAAGCGCCAGACCACCGATGCGATCCGCGCGCTCAACGCGCTGCGCCCCGACCGCGCGCGGATTCGCATCGGCGCGGACGAACGCGAGGTGCCGCTCGCGCAAGTGCGGGTCGGCACGGTGGTGATCGTGCGGCCGGGCGAGCGCGTGCCGGTCGACGGCGCGGTGCTGGAAGGCCGCACGCATATCGACGAATCGCTGATTACCGGCGAAAGCCTGCCGGTGCCGAAGCAGGTGGCCGATCCGGTCACCGCCGGTTCGATCAACGGCGAAGGCGCGATCGCGGTGACGACCACCGCGATCGGCGCGGAAACGACGCTGGCCCGGATCATCCGCCTCGTCGAAAGCGCGCAGGCCGAGAAGGCGCCGATTCAGCGGCTGGTCGACCGGGTCAGCGAGATCTTCGTGCCGGCGATTCTGGCGATCGCGGCGCTGACGCTGGTGGGTTGGCTGATCGCCGGCGCGGGTGGCGAGACCGCGATCCTGAACGCAGTCGCCGTGCTGGTGATCGCCTGCCCGTGCGCGCTCGGACTGGCGACTCCGGCGGCGATCATGGCCGGCACCGGCGTCGCCGCGCGGCATGGCGTGTTGATCAAGGACGCCGAGGCGCTGGAAACCGCGCATCGGGTGAGCGTTGTCGCGTTCGATAAAACCGGCACGCTGACGATCGGGCAACCGTCGATGACGGCATTCGAACCGATCGGCGGCATCGGTCGCGATGAGGCGCTGGCACTCGCCGCAGCGGTGCAGCGGCATAGCGATCATCCGTTGGCGCGGGCGGTGGTGAAGGCTTATGAAGAGGCGCGAGCAAGCGATTTGCCCGCGGAGACCGTAGTTGAAGCGACGTCAGCAAATGACGGCGCCGCGGCGCGGAGCAATGGCCCGCTCGGTGGTTCCGGGTTCGCTGCTGTAGCGGCATCCCCTGTGTCGATGACTGAGGCAATCACCGCGACCGCCGCGCGCGCCGTGCCTGGCCGCGGCGTGGAAGCCGATATTCAAGGCGATACCCTGGCGCTCGGCAGCACACGCTGGCTCAACGAACTGGGCATCCAGTTACCGTCGCAACTCATCGAACGCGCGCGAGAACTCGAAGCCGCGGGCCACACTGTCTCCTGGCTGATGCAGCGCGATCCGCAAACACCCGCCGCGCTCGCGCT
The DNA here is from genome assembly GCF_038050405.1 of Paraburkholderia sp. IMGN_8. NCBI lineage: Bacteria > Pseudomonadati > Pseudomonadota > Betaproteobacteria > Burkholderiales > Burkholderiaceae > Paraburkholderia > Paraburkholderia sp. IMGN_8. The sequence goes on from NZ_CP150901.1 coordinate 3,894,957, forward strand.
GATTGCCTTCGGCGACACAGTCAAACCGACCGCGCGCGCCGCCGTCGAGCGACTCGCGCGGATGGACGTCAAAAGCGTGCTCGTCACCGGCGACAACCATGGCAGCGCGGCGAGCGTCGCCAAGGCGCTGGGCATCGACGAATTCCACGCCGAAGTGCTGCCGGAGGACAAGGCCCGCGTGATCCGCGACCTGAAATTCCGCAGCGCAGGCATTGTCGCGATGGCGGGCGACGGCATCAACGACGCTCCCGCGCTTGCCGCCGCCGACATCGGCATCGCGATGGCGACGGGCACCGACGTCGCAATGCACGCGGCCGGCATCACGCTGATGCGCGGCGATCCGGCGCTGGTGGCCGACGCCATCGACATCTCGCGCAAGACCTGGCGCAAGATCCAGCAGAACCTGTTCTGGGCGTTCGTCTATAACCTGATCGGCATTCCGCTTGCCGCCTTCGGCCTGCTGAATCCGATGCTGGCTGGCGCGGCGATGGCGTTTTCGAGCGTCAGCGTCGTCACCAACGCGCTGCTGCTGCGCACCTGGCGCGGCGTCTCGGGGCGCCGCTGATCGCCGGAGCAGGTTGACCGCGTTGTAGTCCGCGTTGTGATCCTTGCGACCCATTACACGGCGCTTTCAATAAACTAAAGAAAACCGGTCGCGCGGTCGTAAACAGGACATCGATGTCGGCCATGCCTACGCATGGCCGGCGCATCACCCTTCCTCCTTTACTCCGCAATCGCCGATGGAACTTCTCTCTTTGCGCCGCGCCAGCGTGGGCGCCAGGCTGGCAATGCTTTCCTGCGCGCTCGTGGCGCTGATTTTCGCCGCCTTCACGTGGGGGTTGACCCGCAGCGCGGGCACGCAGATCAGCGATCAGGTTCTCGAACGCATTGCCGATAAGGACCGTTCGATCGCCGCAATGATCACGCTGTTCGACAAAGCGCTATCGACAGAAGTCGATCGCTCGATGTCGCTGTTCGCGAGCTTCCTGCCCAGCGGCTATACGCTCGACGAAACCCAGAAGATCGACATCAACGGCGTTGCCACGCCGACCTTCAAGGCCGGCGACAAAGTCCTGAATATGGACTTCTCGATCCCCGACCAGTTTCTCGAACGCAGCGGCTCGGTCGCCACCGTGTTCGCGCGCAGCGGCGACGACTTCGTGCGCGTGACCACGTCGCTGAAGAAACAGGACGGCTCGCGCGCGATCGGCACCCTGCTCGACCGCAAGGGGCCGGCGTACGCGCTGATTGTCGCGAACCAATCCTATACCGGGCTTGCCACGCTCTTCGGCAAACGTTTGATCACGCAATATCGACCGATTACGGACGCGAGCGGCCGGGTGATCGGCGCGCTGTTTGTCGGCGTGAACGTGGACTCAGAGATCCAGTCGGTCGAAGACGGTATTCGCAAACTGAAGATCGGCGACAGCGGCTATTACTTCGTGGTCAACGCTTCGAATGGCGCGGAGCGCGGCAAGCTGATCGTGCATCCGGCCGCCACCGGCCAGATCGCCGACAACGCCAACGCGCCGTATCAGCAGATGCTGGAGATGAAACAAGGGCAGCTCGAATACAGCTCGGCGGATACGACTCTCGGCGAGCGCAACGCGCGCGACAAATACGTGTCGTTCATCACCGTGCCGGAATGGCACTGGCTGGTGGGCGGTGTCGCGCCGCGCGACGAGGTGATGGCCGACGTCACCGCTACTCGCAACCGCTTCCTGTTGATCGGTTTCGCGCTGGTCGGGGCGTTCGCGGCGGTGTTCCTGATCGCCGTGCGCCGCTTGGTGAGCCGCCCGCTCGATGAAGCCGCCAAGGCGTCCGAGCGCTTCGCCGCGGGCGACCTGAGCGTGCGCGTGGCGCAAGGCGCGCGTGCTCGCGCCGACGAAATCGACCGCCTGATGCAGTCGATCGACGGCATCGGCGAAGGTCTTGCGCGCATCGTCTCGCAGGTGCGCAACGCATCGACCGATATGTCTTACGGCACCGAGAAGATCGCCACCGGCAGCGGCGACATCGCCGCGCGCATTGCCACGCAAGCGAGCAGCCTCGAAGAAACCGCGGCCAGCATGGAGCAGATCACCTCGACCGTGCAGCAAAACGCCGACCATGCCGCACAGGCCAACACGCTCGTCACGAACGCCGCCGACGCCGCGCTGGAAGGCGGCCGCGCCGTCGAACGCGTGGTTTCGACGATGGGCGAAATCAGCCGCTCGTCGCAGAAAATCGCCGAAATCACCAGCGTGATCGAAGGCATCGCGTTCCAGACCAATATCCTCGCGCTGAACGCCGCCGTCGAAGCAGCGCGGGCAGGCGAGCATGGCAAGGGCTTCGCGGTGGTGGCCTCGGAAGTGCGCGCGCTGGCGCAGCGCAGCGCGGCGTCGGTGAAGGAGATCGAGGGCTTGATCGCCGAATCGACGGCAACCGTCAAAAGCGGCTTCCGGATCGCCGAAGAAGCCAGCTCGACGATGCAGGGCATCGTTCACCAGGTCGGTCAGGTGCGCTCGATCATGGCCGAGATCAGCGTCGCATCGCGCGAGCAATCGGGCGGCATCGAACAGGTCAACCTCGCCGTCACCCAGATCGGCGAGGCGACCCAGCAGAACGCGACGATCGTCGGCGAGGCCGAACTCGCGGCGGCCGAGTTGCGCGACCAGGCCGCGCGTCTCGCGCAGGTGGTCAGCGTGTTCAAGCTGGAAGCCGGGCGCGACTAAGTTGCCGGTGCGGCGCGCCTCGTTTCGTCGTGGCGCGCCGCCGCGCCGTGGTCAGAACTCGACGTCAAGTTCGTCGATCTCTTCCACTTCCTTCTGGGCGTCGGCAATCCATTGCTGCATTTCGGGCAGCGCCATGATGCGCTGTCCGTATTCGACGATCTCCGGATCGAGCTTGACGTCGTAGGTGACGAAACGCGTCACCACCGGCGCGTACATCGCGTCGGCCGCCGTGCGCTCGCCGAACAGGAACGGGCCGCCATACTGCTTCAGGCATTCGCTCCAGATCGTTACGATGCGTTCGATATCCGATTGCGCACGCGCCCACACCTTGAAGCCGGGAAAATGCGCCTTGAGATTCATCGGCAATGCCGAGCGCAGCGAACTAAAACCTGAATGCATCTCGCCGCAGATCGAGCGGCAGTGCGCCCGCGTGCGGAGGTCCTTGGGCAACAGCGCCGCCTCCGGCTTCAGTTCGTTCAGGTATTCGGCAATCGCCAGCGTGTCCCAGATCTTGATACCGTCGTGAAAGAGACACGGCACCAGAATCGACGGCGACAGCAGCAGCAATTCGGCGCGCGCGGCGGGATCGTCGATCGGCATCACGATCTCTTCGAAAGGCAAACCACTGAACCTGGTCAGCAGCCAGCCGCGCAGCGACCACGACGAATAATTCTTGCTGGTGATGGTGAGCGTGGTATTCGTCATACGTTCCTCCTGATAAGGCGTTCGCGCGACGCCTGACGATGCGCGTGCACGCTGCCGTGCGTCGGCGCACCAAAGCGCGGCAATTCCGGCCCGCTCCGGTTACTTGCGCAAATGCTATGCCAATCTGCACCTATGACGCGACAGCGCGTATGCTTGATTGGCACGTGACTTGCCTCTATTCGAATTCCTTCCTTTCTAGCATTCGTGCGAAGGTTATGAACCTGTTCGCATATCCCACATACCAGGCGTTTGCCGACATGATGCTGCCGATGCGGCACGGCGCGGCTCTGGTCAATCACTCGCTGGACGCATGGCCTGCGTTCGGCGAAACGTCGCACGGACGCTCGATACGCGCGGCCTGCGATCTTTGGGCACTCGCCGGACTCACACCCGTTAGACCGCCGTTCAGTATTGAAAGTGTTGTGACGGAAGGCAAACCGGTGACGATCATCGAGGAAGTCGTCGCGCACACGCCATTCTGCTCGCTGTTGCATTTCCGCAAGGACACCGCGCTTTCCACTCCACAGCCGCGCGTGCTGGTGATCGCGCCGATGTCCGGCCACTTCGCGACGCTGCTGCGCGGCACCGTGCACACGATGCTGGCCGAGCACGATGTCTACATCACCGATTGGCACAACCCGCGTGACGTGCCGCTCAGCCAGGGCCGCTTCGGTTTCAACGAATTCGTGCAGCACGTGATCGACTTCATCGAAACGATCGGACCGGGCGCGCATGTGCTGGCGGTGTGTCAGCCGACGGTCGCCGCGCTCGCCGCCGTCGCGCTGATGGCCGCCGACGATCACCCCGCGCAGCCCGCCAGCATGACGCTGATGGCCGGCCCGATCGACACGCGCATCAATCCGACGCGCGTCAACGAACTGGCGAAGAGCAAGCCGCTCGAATGGTTCGAACAGAATTTGATCAGCGCGGTACCGTTCGGTTTTGCAGGCGCGCACCGTCGCGTGTATCCGGGCTTCGTGCAGCTCACGGCGTTCATGTCGATGAATCTCGGCCGCCATCTCGACTCGTTCGAGACCATGTACTACGAGCGCGCCAAGGGCGATCCGGCGAAGGCCGACACGATTCGCACCTTCTATGAAGAATACTTCGCGACGATGGATTTGACCGCCGATTTCTACCTGGAAACCGTCGATACGGTTTTTCAGCGGCACGCGCTGCCGTTGCATGAACTCGAAGTGGACGGACGCAAGGTCGAACCGTCGAAGATCCGGCGCACTGCGCTGCTCACCGTTGAAGGCGAAAAAGACGATATCTGCGCAGTTGGACAGACGCTCGCGGCGCAGGATATGTGCGACAAGTTACGGCCTTATTTGAAGACGCATCACGTGCAAACCGGTGTGGGGCACTATGGCGTGTTCAACGGACACCGCTGGGAGCGGCAGATTTATCCGCGCGTGCGCGCTGTCATTTACGACAACGAGCCGCGCGCGGTGGTGGTCAGTTCGCGCGCGGGGACGATTCAGCCCGTGCCCGCGGCGACGGCCGCCGAGGTGACCCCGGCGGCGCCGGCTGCGTCTGCGGTGATGGATGTCGACGTGGATGCCGAGGTAACTGCCAGGTCGAATGGCGCCGCCGCGAAACCGCAAGCGGCGCGCTCGGCGCGTCGGCGGTCGCCGGCAGCGCAATGAGCTGTTTCTTCTAAAGGCCGTTACACGAGAGCCGCCGCAACTGCGGCGGCTCTACTCTATTCAAGCCGCGACGCTCTTCCAGGGCGTCACCGCCGGCACTTCGCACGGACCTTCTACTTCGATCGATTTGAAATCGGCCGGCGAAACGATCTCGATGTACTCCATATCTTCCGAATAATCGAACAGATAGTGGACGATGCCCGGCGCCTGGTGCACGCAATCGCCGGCGGCGACGAGTGTTTCCTTGTCGCCGTACATGAAGCGCGCCCAGCCCTTCAGCATGATCACAATGTGGAAATCGGCCTCATGACGGTGCCAGCCGGTGCCTTGCTCTGGTGCGTGATTCGCCTTGACGAGTTGCGCGAGCACCTTGCCGCCGGTCGCCTGGGCAATGCCTAAATCGCGGTAGAGAAAAAAGTCGCGTAAGCCCTGATCCACGTAGGGCGTGTCTTGCGGACGGACATGCGAGAACTGCGTAGCGAATTCGGTAGACATGATCGCGCTCCTCGAGAGTGAGCCGGTACTTGAAAACGACGCGTTGGAGTGTCGGTTGCAAGCATCAAGCGGGCCAGTTTCCGAGCCCTGGCTTTCCGCGACCGCGATGCGGTTCATGCCGCGCCGCACTGGGCTACGCGGTTCAAACAGTTGATGCCTGATTTGAAGTTTACGCGCTCGGGCGGAACATCTGGAACATCGCGCCAATTTCAGCATAGTCCGCGCGGTAGCCGGCGCGCATGATCGGCTGCGCGGCGTGCGTGTCGAACAGACCGTCCTTCAGATACGCTTCGTTGATGTGCACGCCGACCACCTGGCCGAGCGACAGATAATTGTCCATCGGCTTGCCGTCGAGCGTATGCAAACGCACCACTTGCAGCAGCTTGCATTCGAGCGCGGCCGGCGACTCCGCGACATGCGGCACCGCTACGTTGCGGCCCGGCGCCGCCGTGAGGCCCGCGAGTTCGAATTCGTCGACGTGGGGCGCGACCGGCGCCGATGAGCGGTTCATCTGCTCGGCGAGCGGTTTGCTCGCGAGATTCCATACGAACTCGCCGGTGGCTTCGATGTTGGCGACGCTATCCTTACGGCCCTCGCTGCAAAACCCGATGATCGGTGGAAACGAAGCGAACGCGCCGAAGAAGCTGTACGGCGCGAGATTCAGCGCGCCTTCGGTGTCGCGTGACGAAATCCAGCCGATCAGCCGCGGCGCGACGATTGCCTTGAATGGGTCATGCGGGAGACCGTGGCCGGCGGCGGGATCGTAGAAGTAGTGGGACATGATTGGTGCGGTTAGGCGTTGTGGGTCGGGAAAGGTGGTTATACCGCAGTCGCGTGTGTGCTGCCTGGGGACGAGCAGCCACATTGTTGATGGCTCGCTCCCCCCACACTTCACCCGCGGCTGATCACCCGCTTGCGCCCTTCCTTGACCTGCGCGAGATGCGCATCGTCCCAATCGTAAAAGCCCGCGCCGTTGCGCACGCCGACCCGTCCGGCGTCGACCTGCGCGCGCAGCAGATCGAGCATGTCTTCATCTTTGGCGAGTTCCGGCATCAAATGCGTCGAGATGTCGAGGAACGTATCGAGGCCGCCGAGATCCGCGCCTTCGAGCGGCCCGACAATGCCCCAGCGGCGCCCCAACGACGCCTTCATCACGCGATCGACCACATCCGGCGTGGCCGCTCCCGAGCGCACGATGTTCAGCGCCTCGCGCAGCACCGCGAACTGCAGCCGGTTACCGACGAAACCCGGAATCGCCTTGGCCAGCACCACCGGCTCCATGCCGATCACGCTCATCAGCGCGGCGGTCTGCTCGGTCACTTCCGGCAAAGTCGCAGTGCCAGGCACCACTTCGACGAGCGGAATCATGTGCGGCGGATTCCAGAAATGCGCGATCAGGAAACGCTCCTTCGCGCGCAACGGAGCAACCAGTTGGTCGGGCGGAAAGCCGCTGGTGTTGCTCGCGAGAATCGCGTCGTCGGACATCAACGCGGCTAGCGACGCATATAAGCGATGCTTCAGTTCGAGCACCTCGGGAATCGCCTCGATCACGAATTGCGCCGACGCCATCACGTCGAGTTCCGCGTGCGTCTCGATGCGCGCGAGCGCCGCCTGTTTGGCGGCTTTGTCGATCCGTCCGGCGTCGATCAGTTCGTCGAGTACCGCTTCCGCTTTCGGCGCAACGCTTGCGAGGCGCGCCGGATCGACGTCATGAACGATCGTCCGATGCCCGTGCAATGCGCTTTGCGTCGCGATGCCGACGCCCATCAGTCCCGTGCCCACTACGCCTATGACTGCCTTGTCCACGCCGCTCTCCTGCTGCCTTCGATGAAAACTTTCAAGCATAGCGCAGCACGCCTGTTTCCAACGCCGAACGTGACAAAGCCGGTCTTCCATGAGGAAAGACCGGCTTCGTGGACTTCACGCCGCGTCGAGCGGCGCCGTCATCCGCGCATCAGTCACGCGGGGACGGCGGCGGGCGATGATCGTCGCGGCCGTGGTGACGCGGATCGTCGTCGTGCGGATGACGGCGCATCCACTCGTCATGTTCCCAGTAGCGATGGCCGTCGTAGTAACGATCGCCATGCCAGCCGATATTGATCGAGACGTCCACCGGCATCACGTGCGGCTGACCGTGAACCGCGGGACCCGGCCCGTTTTCGACAACGACGCGCTCCTGTGCAAAGGCGCTACCGGCGGCGAGCAAAGCACCACTGGCCAGCAGGGTAGCGAGAATCGAACGCGACGTCTTGTTAAAGGTTTTCATAGTGACCTCCCAGGCAAAGTTTTGTGTCAAGCCGGCGTCCGTATTCGGTCGACCTTGGACTGCAAATTCAGGTTCAGACCAGACGCCGTACGCTTGAGACGAACTTTAGCGACGCAAACCGCGTGAAGACGTGAGCACTTGTAAGCGTACATTTCATACACGGGGAGCAGTGAACAGCGCGCTTTTTTGCCTTCGCCGCCGGTCTATAGCGTCATGCGCGCCGGAATGGCAGCGTCGCGCAGCGGCGCCATGTCAGGCGCCGTTACATTCATTTCGGCGGGGAAATATTCGGACAGATCAGACATTCGGCGAGCATGCAGCCAGAAAAACAAAAGCCACGGCACGCGTTTAGCGGGCAGTGGCTTCAATAAGGCGAGGCGCACTCGAGGTGTGCACCTATGCGCGGTGATCCGCGCTCAGGCTGTACAACGTGGCTGTTTAGTCGGTCAGCTTGACGCCGAACAACGTAGCCTGCGCTTGGCGCACACGCTGTGCTTCGCGGCTACGCGCTTCGTACGAGTAGTCCGAATCCAGCGGCAGATGGGGCGACGCAAAGAGGTCGCTGACCTTTTGGAACAGTGCAAAAATGAAGCTCATGGCGACTCCCGGTTGGTTACTGCAATTTGCTAGGGTTTTCCCTTAAGAAGAATTATAGGGTTTTCCCTAGGCAAAAGCTAGTGCAATGCAGCAATTTTTCGAACGTGGTGCGTTGCCACAGGCTTTAAGTTCATGGTGCGTTGCATCATGACAACGACCCCGTTTCTTTCATTTTCAGGGTCGAAACCGGCCGCCTATTGGAGCGTGCTGGACTGCGGCTTCCGGCTTCGCGCCGGCTTCGCGCTCGTCATGCTTTTGCGCGGGTTGACCACGGCGGCGTCGACAGTGCCTGCCGCCGCACTCTCCGACTGCACCAGCGTCGCGTTATTGACGGACACGATCAGGCCCGGCAGGGTCCGCGCGGAATTGTCCTGCGGCTTGACCGACGTTCCCGACGCCGAAAACTCGACGCTCAGCGCCCAGTGCCCCTCATGAATGCCTTGATCGCGAAGAAGTGCGCGGATCAATTCGTCGATGGAATATTTGTGCTCGCTGGTCGGCATGGTGGCTCCCGTCAGAAATTGCGCTGGCGTATCCGGTCCGGCTTCGCAACAGCAACGAGAGTGTAAAACGCGAATTTGACTTGCGAGAAGCCGGCGGCGGGCGGCGCCTTACGGCATCTATCCGGCGAAACGTGGTGAGCGGGAGAAGCGCCGGCCAGGCGGGCGGCAAAATGAGTCGCCGCGACCAGCTGACGCCGGTGCGGCGATCATTGAAGATCAGTGCGAATTGGCTGCTTGTGGCTTGTGCGCGTGCTGTGTTCGCGCGCCGCGCTTGCCACGGGACGGACTGGCGACTTGCTGAGTTGCGGCCGGCGACGAGGCGGCAGCGGCATTTGCAGCCGCCGCGTTGGCCATCGCCATGTGGGTGTCGAGCAGGCTGGCCATGGCCGCTTGCTGGTTTTGCATCATCTGTTCGATACGGTGCTGCTGGGCCGTGGTTTCACGCGTCAGACGCATCAGCAACACCGTCTGCGTGATACCGATCGCAACCGTGACCAGCAACGCGCCGACCACGATCGACAGCATCCATTTCATGCGGCGTGAATGGTCAGTCGCGGCGCGGCGTTGATCGGCGATCACGCCATACAGCGCATCGACGGTATCGGCGAAGGCGGTTGCGCGCGCGCGGTCGAGTTCAGGCGCGACACGCAATGCCGCCGCAGCCGCTTCGGCGCGCTGGGCCGCCCTGAACTGCGCGCCAAACGCGGCGTTGGCCTGCGCCGACACATTGCCCGACGGCTGGCCTTCGGACTTCGGCTCGGCGGCTGCCACAGCGCCGCTTTCAGGCGAAGTGCGCTCCGTTGTGGCATTAGCGGCTTCGGCCACAGCCGCTTCGCGCGAAGCCGTTGTCGCCTTGGCGAAAGTCGCCGCAAAGCGCTGCAGCGGCACGGACGGTTCGCCGCCAGCTGTGGTCGCGGAACCGGTATCCGCCGACGCACCCGGCTCGCCCGCTTGACGCAGCGCGGTCACACTGCGCGCCACGGTCGCCGCTGCCATCGCGGACGTGAGCGGCGCTGCTGCGGGTTTTTCTTCGACAGCGGCCTCGGCGGCCGGCTTCGCTTCGGCAAAAGCCAATTCGTCCAGCGGCAATGTCGCCTCAGCCTGCGCGGTCAGCCCGCTCAACTCTGCGTTGACCGAGGCCGGTTCATCGGACTTCGCAGCGCGAGACGCGCGGCGCGCCGCTTTCGCGTCCGACGACACGCTATCGGCATCGATCGCGCCGACCGCCGCCAGCACCACATCGGGTAATTCGAAACCATGCAGCGTGCCTTGCCGCACGTCGATGTTCATCGCTTCGAGTGTGGCGCGGGTGGGATCGTCAGGGAACAGGTCGAGCGTACTATCGTCGCGCGAAGCGTCGCTCAGTTGCGCGAGGCGTTGTGCTGAGCGCGCGGCGCGCGCCAGCTTGTTTTCGGTTTCGGTCGAGACGGTGGCCTGGCGCCGTTTCTTTGAAGCGGCGCGCGGAGGCCGGGACTGCGTGGATGCTGCGGAATCTGCCATAGAGAAAAAAGCGGTCGTCGCCAAAAAGCGGGCGCCGAGCACCGCTCGTCAATACCATTGGAATTTTTCGAGACCGCATTGTCGCATGGCCGCATGCACCTGCCGAAGCCATTCGCCGACGATTTGCCAATTTTAAGACGGCTCCCCGTCTGGCCGGAACGGCTTGACGCCGAGCAGTTGACGCAAGCGTTCGCAGTTCGCGTCGTATTCAATGCCTGGCACTACCTGCGCACCCATCCGCGCCGGATCGAGCACGACATGTTGGCCGGACGCCGGACGACACTGCGGCGAACCCACATGCCGACACAATCATGAATAGCGAGCGCCGAGCCGACATGATTCGAAGCGTATTGCGCGTCTGCACGAGCGTGCCAGCAGCACGCGTTTGCTTTATGCTTGGCCGCACGCCGAATGGCCTGAATCAATGGGCGTTTCGAATTACAGCGTTTGAAGAACTGAACTATGCAAAGCATGAACCCTTCCGCCGCTTCGGCGATCTCCCTGGCTGCCACGTTGCGCGATCACTTCGCCCGGGTGGTGCTGCCGCTCTGGCGCGGGCCGGGTTTCAACACTGAGTTGAAGCTGCCGTACGAAGCGGTCAGCGCCGACGATCATCAACCGCTTCCCGCCGCACGCTACCGCGCGATGGCTTGCGCGCGACAATTGTTCGTGTTTTCGCAAGCCGGCGATGCGGCGCATGCACAGGTGCTGTTCGACGCGCTGGTGCACACGTTTCAGGACACACGCCACGGTGGATGGATCTATAGCGTCGATGCGCAAGGCGCGCCGCTCGACACCACCAAAGATTTGTACACCCACGCGTTCGTCGTATTCGCGTGCGCGGAATATGGCCGCCGTTCCGGAAATCGCGACGCGCTGGAAGTCGTGCATCGCACGTCGACACTGATTCAGTCGCGTTTTGCCGCCGACGGCGATCTTTTCAACGCCGCTTTGGACGCCGACTTCGCCGCCGTGACCGGCACGCCGATCCAGAATCCGCTGATGCATTTGACCGAGGCCTGGCTGGCGGCCCGCGAAGCGACGCACGACGCCGCCTTCGACGCCGCGTTGAGCCGCCTTGCCGGCGCCGTCGCGCGTCATTTCGTGCATGCGCCGACCGGCTGCGTCGCCGAGTTGCCGCTGGGCGCCGACGACAACCGTTTGGAGCCGGGGCATCAGTTCGAATGGTTCTGGCTGGTGAAACGCGGGGGCGCTCTGTTTGAGGCCTCGGGTCTCAACGAAGCACTCACGCGCGCGTTCAGCTTTGCGCAGCAATACGGCGTGGATAAAGACACCGGCGGCGTTTGCGCGTCGCTCGACGAAACCGGCCGGATCAAGGACGCCACCCAGCGGATCTGGGCGCAAACCGAATATCTGCGCGCACTGGCGAGCCACGACGACCCGGCTGCACTCGCCGCGCTACCGGGCCAGATCGAACGTTTCCAGCAGCGCTTTCTGCGTCCGCAAGGCTGGTTCGAATGCAAGACACCGGCGGGTGAAGTGGCGAGGGCCGACATGCCGTCGACCACGCCCTATCACCTTGCAACGGCCTACGAGGCGCTGCCGGGCTGAGCTGAGCGCCGTCAATGAACCGGACGCGGCCGGTTCAGCCGACCGGCCGGTCGATCAATACTCTTCGCGCTGCCAGGGTCCCCAATCGGCGTTGGCCGTTTTAAATCGCGTGAAGGTCGCGCTTTTTCCGGTGGGGGTGTCCGACGTGTCGCCGTGCGGCTTCTGGTCGGTGGTGTGAAGGGCGAAAGCCTGGTGATCTTCGGTGTCGACGGTAATTCGGCCGACCGGATCCAGGGCGCCTTCTTGAGGTGATTTAGACTCCAATATCGCGAGATAGGGGGTCAAACGACTCCAGAACGATGTAAGTTCTTCTTGCAAATAATGTGTCAATGTTTTTCCTGGAAGAGTAATACAACCAGTTTACCCTACCGGCCGGGGCACCCCTTCAAAATGCCTCGAAGGGCTCAAAACGGGGCTATCGGGGGAATACCCGAATACTTGTTGATTGGCGTCCATCATAAAGACGTGATACAACTCGTACTTCGCGCTCGATCTCGTGTTGAGAAATAGCGGTCGCGAATGCAACACACAACATTTACTGGATTAAAAATGGCAACAGGTACTGTGAAGTGGTTTAACGATGCAAAGGGCTTTGGCTTCATCACGCCGGACGACGGTGGCGAAGACCTGTTCGCGCACTTTTCGGAAGTTCAAGGTAGCGGCTTCAAGTCGCTGCAAGAAAACCAGAAGGTGACGTTTGAAGTTAAGCAAGGCCCGAAGGGCAAGCAGGCTGCGAACATCCAGCCGGCCTAAGTACCCTCAGGTACGCCTGGCACCCTTAGGCGCTTGCGTCTAAAGCAAAATGGCCCGCTCGCGCGGGCCATTTTCATTGGCGAACGCCATTTTTCCAGGCGCTTGCACGGCTTAAATCGCCCGCACTTCCGACAGCGAAAACGCCGCAGCCTGGCCGCGCATGTCATCAATGTGTTGCGTGCGCAACACAGTTTCCGAAATTTCGAACACGGACACGGCCTGCTTCAGTTGCTGCGTCTGCTGGTGCAGCGAAGCCGCCGCTGCCGCCGCCTCTTCGACGAGCGCCGCATTCTGCTGCGTCATCTCATCCATCTGCACCACTGCCTGATTGACCTGTTCGATGCCCGTGCTCTGCTCGAGCGACGACGCGCTGATCTCGGCCATCATCTGCGTGACGCGTGAAATCGATGCCGAAACGTTGCTCATGGCCTCGCCGGCATGCTCGACCAGCATCGAACCGCCCTGAATCTCGGCAACCGATTCGCTGATCAAGGTCTTGATTTCCTTGGCCGACTGCGCGCTGCGCTGGGCCAGCCCCCGCACCTCGCCCGCTACCACCGCGAAGCCGCGGCCCTGTTCGCCCGCGCGGGCCGCTTCGACGGCCGCGTTCAACGCGAGGATATTGGTCTGGAACGCAATGCCGTCGATCACCGAAATGATCTCGGCGATCTTGTCCGAGCTTTGCGCGATGCCGCGCATCTTCACGACCACTTCGTTGACCACTTCGCTGCCGCGCGAGGTCGCATCGAGCGCCGTCTCGGCGAGCGCGTTGGCTTCGCGGGCGTGCTCGGCGTTCTGGCGCACGGTGGCGGTCAGCTCTTCCATGCTCGACGCGGTTTCTTCGAGCGATGCCGCCTGGTTTTCGGTGCGCGCGGACAGATCGGCGTTGCCGGTGGCGATTTCGTCGGCGCCCAGGTGGATCGAGTCGGCGGATTCGCGCACGGTCTGCACGGTGCGCGCGACGCTCGCCTGCATTTTCGCGAGGCCGGAGAAGAGACGCCCGATTTCATTAGTGCCGCGCGACGCGATCGGCTGGTTGAGGCGGCCCAGCGCGATGCGCTCGAAGTGACGGCCAGCTTCTTCGAGCGGCGCCACCACGCCCCGGCGCAACGCCATATAAACCGCAAACGTGCCCACTACCAGCAACAGCAGAATGGCGATGCTGACGCCGCGGAACATCGCCATGCGGGCGTCGATCGAATCGAGCGACGCGCGGCTCGCCGCGTCGCCGAACTGCACGAAGTTGTGCGACTCCGCGAGGTAGGCGTCCTGGAACGACTGGGTCGGCTGGTCGAGAAACGCCTGGATATTGTTCGAGTCGAGGAACTGCACCAGCTCCGCGAGCGCGTCGTGCAGCTTTTTATAGCGCTCGGCCAACGCCGTGGCGCGGGCGCTGTTTTCGTCGCTGGTCTTCTGCGCGCTCATGAAAGCGGCGAATGACTGATCGGCGGCCGTCAGTTGTTCACGGGCGTGCTGCACGATGTCGGCCGGCTCGGCGCCGCCGCGCACCATCCGCGTACCGGCGCGCGACAGGTTGATACGGGCATCCATCAGATGTTGCGTCGTTTCATTGACTGCATCGACCTGCTTCAACGCGATATTCGACAGATCGCCCACGTCGTCGTGAGTGCGCGTGAGCGACCAGAACCCCAGGCCGACGGTCACAAGCTGGAACACGCAGAACGCGGCCAGGACACATAACAGGCCGGATGCAACCTTGATCTTGCTGAACATCGTTAACACCTGAATTGCAAAAGAATGGCAGGGAGCTACCTTCGGGTTAACGGCGACGCCAGGCGTGTCTTGAGATCAATTTCCCTAAAAATCGCCTTACGTCCCCTTTTTATCGGCCAACTTCACAATTGCGGTCGTTTTGCACAACAATGTGTGGCGGATTTTTCCGAATCACCTTGACGCCGTGCACACAGGCTTCCTAGAGTGGGTAGGGACTGCACAACGCACGCCAGTGCAGATGCCACCGCGGGCCATGCCCGAAGGAATCAAGATGACCGACCTCCTCGACCGGGCGCGCGGCGCACTGCATGCCCAGCCGTTCAGCATGCTGCTTGGCGCCGAGTTGATGCACACGGGCACCAGCGAACTGACGCTGTCTCTGCCGATCCGCGACGAACTGCGGCAGCAGCATGGCTTCGTGCATGGCGGCGTCATCAGCTATCTCGCCGACAACGCGCTGACGTTCGCCGGCGCGTTATCGCTGGGACCGAAGGTCGTGACCGGCGAGTACAAGATCAACTATCTGCGGCCGGCGATCAACGGCACGCTGATCGCGCGCGCCAAGGTCATCTACGCGGGTCAGACTCAGGCGACCTGCCAATGCAACGTGTACGTGATGGACGGCAATCGCGAGAAGCTTGTTGCGGTTGCGCAAGGCACGGTCAATCGGATCAGTGATAGCAGCGAGCACGAACCGGCGGGTTAAACGCGCGGCGGCCGCTAGTCATAACCGCACCGCCGTAAAGCCGGTTGCTCACTCGGCATCGCGCCCGCCACCACCACGCAGCACGTGCGTATCCTCGCTGACGCCGGGCTTGCGCAGCTGCTCAAAGCTCAGCGTGTGTGAACCCGCCTGAACGCTCCCGCCAAGAACGGGGTCATAAAAAAAGGCCGTTCCTGCTCGACGCGGGAACGGCCCTTTTTCATCATCAACACCTTTCGACTACACCCGCCACTCACTCCGCCGCATAAGTCTTCTGCGTCTGCTCGCCTAAGCCTTCGATACCCAGACGGATCGTCTGTCCCGGCTTCAGATACACCGGATTCGGCTTCACGCCCATGCCGACGCCCGGCGGCGTGCCGGTCGAAATCACGTCGCCCGGTTGCAGGCTCATGCACTGCGACACATACGACACCAGCTTCGCGACGCCGAACACCATCGTCTTCGTGCTGCCGTTCTGATAGCGATGGCCGTCCACTTCGAGCCACAGGCTCAGGTTCTGCGGATCCGCAACTTCGTCGCGCGTGACGACCCACGGGCCGATCGGGCCGAACGTATCGAAGCCCTTGCCCTTATCCCACGTGCCGCCGCGCTCGATCTGCCATTCGCGTTCCGACACGTCATTGATCACGCAATAACCGGCGACGTAATCGAGCGCGTTGGCTTCGTCGACGTATTTCGCCGGCTTGCCGATCACCACGCCGAGTTCGACTTCCCAGTCGGTCTTTTGCGAGCCGCGCGGAATTTCGACGTCGTCGTGCGGGCCGCTGATCGCGCTCGTCCACTTGTTGAAAATCACCGGCTCGGCCGGCACCGGCAGATTCGATTCCGCCGCATGATCCGCATAGTTCAGCCCAATGCAGATGAACTTGCCGATCTTGCCGACGCACGGGCCGAGACGCGGATTGCCTTCGACCAGCGGCAGCGAAGCCGGATCGACCGCGCGCAGTTTGGCGAGACCTTCAGCGGTCAGCGCGGCGCCGTCGATATCGGCGACCACTTTCGACAGATCGCGAATCTTGCCCTGCGCGTCGAGCAAGCCCGGCTTTTCCTGACCTTTCGGCCCATAACGAAGCAGTTTCATCCTGACACGTCCTTTTTCAGTGATATTCAGTGTGCGTCAGTTCGACCAGCCGCCGTCGATCACATGCGCGTGACCGGTGGTAAACGACGATTCGTCGGACGCGAGATACAGCGCCAGCGCGGCGATCTCTTCGGGCTTGCCGACACGGCCCATCGGCTGACGCGCGACAAAGGCCGCCTGCACGACGTCGAGCGTCACGCCTTGCGCCCGAGCCTGCTCGGCGATCCGCTGTTCGAGCGACGGCGAAGCCACCGTGCCCGGGCAGATCGCGTTACAGCGTACACCACGCGTGATGAAGTCCGCAGCAACGGACTTCGTCAGACCGATCACCGCGGCTTTCGACGCGCTGTACGCAAAGCGGTTCGGCACGCCCTTCACGCTCGACGCCGCCGACGACATATTGATGATCGAGCCGCCGCCCTTTTCCAGCATGGCCGGCAAGAACGCACGGATCGTGCGGTACATCGCCTTCACATTCAGGTCGAACGCGAAGTCCCAATCTTCTTCGCTGCATTCGAGAATCGTACCGGCGTGCACAAAGCCCGCGCAATTGAACAGCACGTCGATCGCGCCGAGTTCGGCGGACAGCGCCTTGATCGCCGCGTCGTCGCGCACGTCGAGCTTGCGCGCTTCGACCGGCTTGCCGGCGAGCCCGTCGATGCGGATATCGGTGGCGATCACGCGCGCGCCTTCGCGTGCGTATAGCTCCGCGGTGGCGAGACCGATGCCTTGTCCCGCCGCGGTGATCAGGGCCGTTTTGCCGGCCAGTCTTTGTGTCATCTACGACTCCAGTTGAATGGGCTTCTCTTGTCTTCGCGACCCGTCTTCATCGCGTCAAAGTCGATAAAACGCGGCGGCGTTGCCGCCGAAAACCGCCTCGCGCTCGCCGTCGCTCAAGGACGCGAGCAAGGTGTTCGCCACCGAATGCCACAACAGATAGTCGCCGTTCAGATCGAGCACCGGCCAGTCGCTGCCCCACATCAAACGCGCTGGACCGAACGACGCCAGCAGATGATCGACATACGGCTGCAAGGTTTCTTCGGTCCAGCCAGGTGCTGCCTCCGTAACGAGCCCCGACAGCTTGCAATGCACGTGCGGCAACGCTGCGAGCCGCGTGATCGCGTCGGCCCATGTTTGCCAACCCGCGCGAGCGTAACGGATCGGCGGCTTCGCACCATGGTCGACGACGATGCGCAGCGCCGGAAAGCGCGTCGCGAAGGTTTCGAAGTGCTCGACGTGGCGCGCGTAAATCAGCGCGTCGAACGCAAGATCGTGTGCGATCAGGGCTTCAATCGCGGGGGTGAGATCGGGGTTGGCGATCCACGTATTGTCAGGCAAATCCTGCAACATCGGCCGCACGCCTTTGAACTTCGGCTCATGCGCGAAGGCATCGATCACGTCCGGCGCAGTCGGCAACAACAACGGCACCCAACCGACCACGCCCGCAATCGACGGCTCATGGCGCGCAATATCCAGCAAGTAACGCGTTTCATCGATGGTCGGTGCCGCCTGCACTACCACCGTTCGCTCGATTCCCGCTCTGTCGCGCAACGGTGCGAGGTCGGCGGGGCCAAACGGGCGATACAGGGTTTTCAGTTCCGGTGTGAGCCACTCGTAATCGCCGCGCGCGGGGTCCCAATAGTGCTGGTGGGCGTCGATATGCATCGTCAGTCAATCCTCCGGCGCGGGCGCGCGGCGGTCGAGCAAGCCCTCGTCGCGCAACGCGGACCACAACGCCGCGGGGATCGGCTGCTCGAACGACGCCACGTTCTCGCGCAATTCATCGGCACTGCGCGCGCCGGTCAGCACGGTGGCGACCGCCGGATGCGCATAGGGAAATTGCAAGGCTGCGGCGGCAAGCGGCACGCCATGCACGCGGCACACCGCTTCCAGCCGTGCGACGCGCTCGACCACTTCGCGCGGCGCATCGCCGTAGTTGAATTTCAGATCGCCTTCGACGCCGCGCGCCAGAATGCCCGAATTGAACGCGCCGCCTAACAGGATGCTGACGCCGCGCTTTTCGCATGCCGGCAGCAGGTCGTCGAGGGTGGTCTGTTCGAGCAGCGTATAACGGCCCGCGAGCAACGCGCAATCGATATCGAACTCCGCCATCGCGTCGAGTATTACCGCGCCTTCGTTGACGCCGAGCCCGACCGCCTTAACCGCACCCGATGAACGCAACTCGTCGAGCGCGCGAAAGCCGCCACCTTCGGTCAGTTGCCGCCAGTAATGGGGATTCTTGTCGCCGTGCGTGACACGGCCGATATCGTGCACCAGCAGGATGTCGATATCGACGATGCCCAGGCGCTGCTGGCTGTCTTCGAACGACCGCAGAATGCCGTCGTGCGTGTAGTCGTAGATCGCTTCGAACGGCAGCGGGTTTTGCCAGCCTTCGCTGCCGTCGTAGGGCGTGGTGCGCGGCACGAAGCGGCGCCCCACTTTGGTGGACAGCACGAACTCGCTGCGCGGATAGCAGCGCAACGCGTCGCCCAGACGATGCTCGGCTTTCGTATGGCCGTAATGCGGCGCGGTATCGAAGTAACGCACGCCCGTGTCCCACGCGGCGGCGATCGTTGCGTGCGCTTCGTCATCGGACAGATCGCGGTAAAGGCCGCCCAGTGGCGCCGTACCGAGCCCCAATCCGCTCACTTGCAGCGCGCGGCGGCCGATGCCGCGCCGCTGCCCGATCTTCGAACCGATCGTTGCCGTCATTGACCGCGTCTCCTGTGATTAAACGTGTTTTAGCACGCGCGGACGAGGTTTGCCCAGCGCGTTCGTGGACCGATCTGCTCAGTGCGCCTCGATCGCGACAACCCGATGCGGCGCTGCAGCGCTCGACGGCAAGCACGCCGGGCCGACCGGTTCGAAGGTCTTGTAAGTCAGAATGAATTCCTGATGCCCGAGCATCTCCGATTTCGATGCCGCGCCTCGGGACACCGCCACCGTTTGCTCGAATACTTCGCGGCCGACTTCGTCGAGCGTGCCGCGTCCTTCGAGAATGCGGCCCGCATCGACATCCATATCGCCGGCCAGATTGCGATACGTCGCCGGATTCGCGCACACCTTGATAACCGGCGAAATCGCCGAGCCGACCACCGAGCCCCGGCCGGTGGTGAACAGAATCACATGCGCGCCGCATGCGATCAATTCGCCGATTTCCGCGTTGTCGCTGATGTTCGGAAAGCCGAAGCGCGGTTCGCCGTCCGGCACGACATCGAGCAGATAAAGGCCACCGGTCGGCGGCACATCGCCCGGTTTGACGATGCCGACAATCGGCGACGCGCCGCTTTTGGCATACGCGCCTAAAGATTTCTCTTCCTGCGTAGTCAGGCCGCCGTCCGCATTGCCGACCGCGAAGCTGCCATGCCCGAGAATCGAGTAATAGCGCGCCGCCTTCGCCACGCACGCGACGATTGCGTCGCCGAGATCGGGTCGCGCCGCGCGCGTTTTCATATGAAATTCGCAACCCACCAGTTCGCCGGTTTCTTCGAAGATGCAGGTGGCGCCCGCGTCGATCAGATGATCGAACGCGCGGCCCACAGCCGGATTCGCGGTGATGCCGCTGGTGCCGTCCGAGCCGCCGCAGATCGTGCCGATCACCAGCTCGCTCAGCGCCATCGGCACTTTCTGTTGCGCGGCGAGCTGCTTGCGCGCGTCGCGAATCCAGTCGACCCCGTATTGAATCGTGCTGCGTGTGCCGCCTTTTTCCTGAATCGTCAGTATTTCGACGGGACGGCCGCTCGCGCGCACCACGTCCGCCAGATAGTGCTTGTTCATGCTCTCGCAACCGAGCGACACGAACAGCACCGCGCCCACATTCGGGTGCGTGGTGAGACGCTCAAGCATTTTCTCGGCGTAACCGTTCGGATAGCAGCCGGGAAAGCCGATCAGATGCACCGGCGGCTCACGCTCGGCAGAAAGATTATCGAATGCATCCAGCGGCTCGCGAAACTGCGTGACGATCTCGCGCGCGACGTGGTGCGCGCACTCGACCAGATACGCCACCGCGACCACGTTGCGGATGCCTTTGCGGCCATCGCTGCGCAGGTAGCCTTGCAGCGTCGGCTGCTGTGCGGTGGCAGATGCTACGGAAGTGTCAGTCATGATCGTTCCAGCGTGGCGCGCGGCCACTTCAATGTGCACAAATCAGTGATGTACGAACTGGTGGCCCGCATCGTGCGTATAAGTCGGCAGGTAGTCGCTTTCGAGGTTGTGCGTATGCAGATGCGCGCCGCGCATGACTGCTTCGGTCACGTGACCGATTACTGCGCCGTAACGCAGCACCTTGTCGTCTTTCGCGAGTTCCTGGCGTGCCACCTTATGACCGAGTTCGATCGTTTTGGCGAGCGTCACGCGCTCACCTTCGATCTCGACTTGCGTGCCCGCTTCGAGGCGCGCCGCCGCGATCAGGCAGTTATCGGCGGGGCTGAGCAGGATCAAGCGTGGGTCGGTTTGCAATGGGCGGCTGGTCAAGTGAGTTCTCCGTCACGCGTGCTCATTAGTTCTGGCCTTCGCCGCTGGCGAGGCGCGCGATCATCAGCGAGCCGAGGATGATCGCGCCGTAGATCGCCTGAATCCAGAACGACGGTACTTGCGCGAGCGTCAGCAGGTTCTGCACGACGCCGAGCAGCAGCACGCCGGAGAGCGCGCCGAGCATCGTGCCCTTGCCGCCGTCGAGCGAAATGCCGCCGATCACCGCCGCCGCGAACACCGTGAAAATCATCCCGTTGCCCTGATTCGCGTTGATCGCGCCGACATAGCCGGTCACGATCAAGCCGCCGACCGATGCGAGCATGCTGCCGAGCACGAATACGCCCCACGTGATGCGCTCGACACGAATCCCCGCTGCGCGCGCCGCTTCCGGATTGCCGCCGATCGCGTATAGCGCGCGGCCCAAACGGTGATAGCGCAAGACGAATGCCGCAATCGCGAACGCCGCCGCCGCGAGCCAGACAGACAACGGCAAGCCGAGCACGATGGTGGTCGCGAGCGAGAAGAACGACGGCGGCATATCGAACAACGTGCCGCCTTTGGTGGCGCCGACCAGCATGCCGCGTAACACGATCAGCATGGCCAGCGTGACGATGAATGCATTCAGCCGCAAACGCACCACCAGAAATCCGTTGATGAACCCGATCACCGCGCCGACTACGACGATGGCGAGCAAGCCCGCCGCCGCCGGCCATTGCATGCCGAAGCCCGCGGACGCCGCCGGCATCACCAGCATCGCGCCGACAGCAGGCGCGATGCCAACCGTCGATTCGAGCGACAGATCGAACTTGCCGGTCAGCACGATCAGCGATTCAGCGAGCACGACAAGCGCCAATGCCGCCGACGCGCCCAGCACGCTGATCAGATTCGCTCGCGTCAGAAAACTCGGGCTGACAAATGCGCCGATCACGAGCAGCAACGCGAGCGCGGGCAACAACGCCAAGTCGCGCAGGCGAGCAAATTCGATCCGCGCGCGTTTGCCGCGCGTGGCTGCCACGGCCGGCTGCGCTTGAGCTTGCGTCGTGCCGAATGCGGGGCTGGGCACACTATTCTTCATGGAGACTGACTCCTTCAACGGATGCGATCAGATCGTGGTCCTGCCAACCGGCGGGAAATTCGCCCGCGACGCGGCCACGGAACATGACCAGCACACGGTCACAGGTACGCAGATCGTCGAGTTCGCCGGACACCACCAGCACGGCTTTGCCCTCTTCGCGCACGCGATCCACGACGGACAGCAACGCTTCCTTCGATTTCACGTCGACACCGGCGGTCGGGTCGATCAGCACGAGCACATTGGGATCGGTGGCGAGCGCGCGGGCCATCACCACTTTCTGCTGATTGCCGCCCGAGAGCCCAGAGACGATGTGCTCGGGACCTTGCGCGACGATGCCGAGCGCGTCGATCATCTTCTGGCCGAAGGCGTTTTTCTTCGCCGGTGGCGCGATGCCGAATTTGCCGAGCAGGCGCGCAATGGTCATCGAGGCGTTTTCGGCGACCGATTGCGTCAGCACCAGGCCTTCGTGATGGCGATCCTTCGGCACGCAGCCGATGCCATGTGCCAATGCCGCGGGTACGTCGCCAGGCGGCAGTGTGGCGCCGTCAACGCGAATTGCGCCGCGTTTCGCCGCACGCAAACCAGCGATCGCTTCCGCCACGCTGGTGCGGCCGCTACTCGTCGCGCCGGTGAGGCCGACTACTTCGCCGCGCTTCACCGCGAACGACACGTCTTCGTAATCGGAGCCGGCCAGTTCTTCGACTTCCAGCGCGATGGCCGTATCGGCAGGCAACGCATCGCGCGCCGCCGCATCGGCGACTGCGAGGCCGCCGCGCTCGCCGGTCATCGCTTCGATCAACCGCTCGCGCGGCAACGCGGAAACCGGCGCGCTGACGATATGCCGCGCGTCGCGCAGCACCGTCACGGCCTGGCAGATCTCATAGACCTCTTGCAGATGATGCGAGATGAACAGGAATGTCACGCCCTCGCGCTGCAACTCGCTGATACGGCGGAACAGGCGCTTGATTTCATCGCCGTCGAGTTGCGCGGTCGGCTCGTCGAGGATGATGAAACGCGCGCCGTATGACAGCGCCCGCGCGATTTCGACCAGTTGCCGCGCTTCCACTGTCAGATCGCCGGCGCGCGCGTCTTCGCGCACGTCGATTTTCCAGTGGTCGAGCAAATCGCGAGCGTCGCGGCGCATCGCGTTCCAGTCGATCACGCCGTGCCGCGACGGTTGCCGGTTGATGAACAGATTTTCCGCCACCGTGAGATCGCGGATGATGGTCGAATGCTGATAGACGCAGGCGACGCGTTCGCGCCACGCATCGCGATCCGCGATCGACGGCGCGGCCGCACCGCTGAAACGCACCTCGCCGGTATCGGGCTTGCGCAGGCCGGTGAGGATCGACACCAGCGTCGATTTGCCCGCACCGTTGCGCCCGACGAGCGCGTGAGACTCGCCGGGCATCACGCGGATGCTCACGTCGTTCAGCGCGGCCGTGGAGCCGAAGCGTTTGGTGATCTCAAACGCTTCGACGACCGGCACGGATGGCGTGAGCTCGCTCATTTAACCGTGTTACCCCACAACGCTTTGTCGTCGACATTCGACCTGGTCACGAGCGGAGCGGGCAACTGGTCCTCGAGAATGCCCGGCGCCAACTGGATGATGTTGCTGCCGTGATCGGTCGGACCCGGTTTGAAGGTTTGTCCCGCGAGCGCCGCCTTGATATAGAACAGGCCGTACTTCGCATACGAATCGGCGGGCTGGGAAACGGTCGCGTCGATATCGCCGCGGCGGATTGCGTCGAACTCCTGCGGAATACCATCGTTGCTGACGATCACGACGTGCTTCGCGTCGCCGGTGGGAAACAGCATCTGCTTGCGGCGCAGCGTTTGCAGCGTCGGCGACAGATAGACACCGCCCGCCTGCATATAAATACCCTTCACATCAGGGTTCGCGGTCAGCAGACTATCGAGCGCGGTGGCCGCCACGTCGCCCTTCCAGCTCGCCGGAATCTCCAGCAGCGACAAACCCGGATAGCCCTTCAAACAGGACCGGAACGCTTCAGACCGGTCGCGCCCGTTCACCGATGCCAGATCGCCCATGATCTGCACGACCTTGCCCGACTTCACATGCTCGCCGATGTACTTGCACGCCTTCTCGCCATACGCGCGATTGTCGGCGCGCACCACCATCGCGACTTTGCCTTGCGTCGGCGCGACGTCGACGGCGACAACCGGCACGTTCTTCGCCGCCGCCGCATCGAGCGCGCGGCTGATCGCCGCCGAATCCAGCGGCCCGACCACGATGCCCCTGGCGCCGAGATTCAGCAGATTGTTCATGTCGGTGATCTGCTGGGCAGGATCGCCGTTGGAATTGACTGGCGCGAGGATATCGATGCCCATGTCCTTCGCGACCTTGGGCAGATAGTTGTTGTACGACTGCCAGAACGGCGACGTGATGAGCGGCAGATCGAGGCCGATCTTGCCGGCCTCGGTGGCTTGCGCGGTGCCGGTTACAGCGAGGCCGGCAACGCAAGCTGCCGCTGCTGCGGCAAATAGTGAATTCCTGAAAAAACGGCGAGCCGCGAACGGCTCTTTTGCGAACGACATCGTTGTCTCCTGATATGCGTTGTTGAACTGCGTGATCCGGCCATGTTGGATGGCAGGCACTTCGTCCTGCGCTTTCTTATCGTATTGGCGTGCGCTCATTCACCAATGAACGTATTATTCATATACGAATTTTTCGAAGTCAAGGACTATGCACTGTACCAACTGTCCGTGTTTTCCCTGGCCGGGCACAGCCCCGCATGGAATTCACCACGCACTACACTCATGCGCCAGATAATGAGAACTGCACACGGAACGACACCCAAGATGGATGCGGAAGACAAAGACGACGACCGTTACCGCGCGCCCGCGCTCGACAAAGGCCTCGATATCCTCGAACTGCTCGCCGAGCAGAAAGAGGGACTGACGCGCGCCGAAATCACCAAGCTGCTGGGACGCAACGCGAGCGAGATGTACCGGATGCTGGAGCGACTGGTCGCGCGGCAGTACGTCGTGCGTTCGGCGGCGGGCGACCGTTATTCGCTGAGTCTGAAGCTGTACGCGCTCGCGCATCGGCATCCGCCGATGAACCGGCTGATTTCCGAAGCGTTACCGCTGATGCAGCGCTTTGCCGATAGCGCCGAGCAATCGTGTCACCTCGTGGTGTACGACCGCGGCAATCTGCTCGTGATCGCCCAGGTGGATGGACCGGGCACGTGGGGTATTTCGGTGCGGCTCGGGGCGCGTGTCGGTCTGATCGATACGGGTTCGGGGCGGGTGATGCTGGCATTCCAAAGCCCGGAGCAGCGCGAGCAGATGCTGGCCGAACACACCAAGGTGAAAGGCGAAGTCACGATCAATCGCGATGCGCTGGAACAGGCGTGTGAACAAACTCGCGCGGCAGGATTCTCGCAGAAGGACAGCCAGCAGACTGTTGGCGTGACGGACGTCACCTTCCCGATCCAAGGGCCCTCGGGCCAGGCGATTGCGGCGCTTACGTGCCCGTACTTGCGACGCATCGACGAATATGTTGCGCCGACTTTGGAGGCCGCTACAGCGCTGCTGCGCGAGACGGTGCAGGCGTTGTCGATGTTTCGGGAGAGTGGCGTCTAGCGTGGCGTCGACAGAGAGCGAATGTGTGCAGCAGGCCGCTGCACAATCAACCCCATCCGCACATGGTTTAGAATGGCGACCCCCTCAAAAATCACGCCGCATGGGTCCCCTCATGCGCGCCCTCGATAAGCAATGGCGAAACTTCTGACCGATTCCGAATTCCAGCGTTTTTCCGAACTCCAGCAGAAGCAATCGAGCTTCACGATCACGCCCGAAGAAGCCGACGAACTGCGCGACATCGTCGCTCATGCGCAGAAGCGCCGCGACGACCGCGCCGCGGCGATGCAAAGCATCGAGACTTTTATTCAGCAATTCGACATCAGCCCGGACGAACTGTTTTCGCCCGAGCAGATCGGCGACGCCGCACGCACCTACGGCCTGATTCCCGCGGCGAAGAAAGAGCGCGTGCTGCCGCCGTCGTTCACGTTCAACGGCAAGCCGTATCAATGGACGACGCGCGCGCTGCCGGACGACATTCGCGTGCCGCTGTTCGATGCGTTCAAGGCGGGTGAATCGGTGAAGACGTTCATTGCGACGCCGAAGGACGCGAACCGTTGTGCGGCGACGATTGCGCGCCTCGAGCGCGAGACCGGCGCGGTCTACGCTGAAGCATGGCTGGAAGAACTGGCCGTGACGCGCACGCAAGTCGACGAAGCCGCGGCCAAGCTGCCGGCTTGAGGCCATAAACGTCTTTTGTTTTTCGATCACCGCCTCAGCCGTCTGATCGGCGCGGGCGGTGATGATGTGCCCCCCTCCAGTCAATTCTTGCTGCGCGCCGCCTCTGCGCTTTCCTGGGCGGTTTCATCCAACGCCATCCTGAAGCCGACCACGCCCGGATCTTCCGTCTGCGTCATGGTGAACCCGCTGGATTTGGCCAGCGCGATCATCGGACCGTTTTCGCGCAACGCCTCGCCGACCAGCCAATGCGTGCCGCGCGCCCGCGCATACGCGATGATCTTCTCCACCAGCAAGCGTCCTAACTGCCGCCCTTTCTGATCCGAGCGTACCGCGACGGCGAATTCGGCCGTTTCGTTATCGGGATCGGCCACCGCCCGCACCACGCCCAGCGTCCGCGTGAAACCCTCCTCGCTTGCCACCGTCGCGATCAGCGCCATTTCGCGGTCGTAGTCGATCTGCGTCATCCGCGCGAGCTGCGAGTGGTCGAAGCTGCCGACCGCGCCGAAGAACCGCAGGCGTAAATCTTCGGGCGTCATCGCTTCGACGAAATCGTGATGCGCGGCTTCGTCTTCCGGCCGGATCGGCCGCACCGTGATGCGCAGGCCGTGCCAGTCGAGCGTTTCCTCGAAGCGGCGCGGATAAGGCACGATCGCGAGCCGGCTGCGCGTCGATGCGATGCTCAGGGTCGGCTCGACTACCACCACGTGATCGCTGAACACCCGCAGCGTCAGCGTGAGGCCGACGATCTCCTTGACGTCGCACACCGCCTGCGACAACGCCGTCAATGCAGCCAATGCCGGCTCTGGCTCGACCAGACGCGCATAACGCGAACGCGTGACGATGTCGCGCGCGAGCATCGGATTGAGCGGCGGCAAACCGTAGACCCGCAACGGCTCGGATACGCCATCCGCCGACGGTGCGATGAAGCGAAAAACAGGGCCGAAGTTGTCGTCGTCGTGAAGCTCGACGGCGAGGTCGACCACCGGTTTTTTAGCCCGCGTGGCGGCCTGGTCCGCGCAGGGATCAACTGGCTGTTCCACGCGCTCTTCCGCCTGTCCCACCGCGTGCTGCTCGACACGCAGTCCGAAGCGCTCGAGCAGTCGCGCCGCCGCTTCCCCGGTTAGTTGGTGCTCACCTGCCCCGATTGCGGCACGCGCCTGCGCCTGAGCCGCGTCGATCGCTTCGGGAATCTCCGCCGGCAATCCTTCCGGCGTTTGCATCAGCAATTCGCGGCCCAACCGGTAATCGACCAACCGCGCGAAAGCACGCGCGAGCCGCTGCGGCGTCGTATGAACCGGAATGCCTTGCGCATGCAGCGCGTCGCGCGTGGCCGCATCCACGCCGCCGAAAAAACACGCAAGCAAACCGCGATAGGCGAAGCGCTGATTGGCGATCAACGCCTGCGCGACCTCGCCGACCGGCGCGCCATGCGTCGACGCGTGAACCACGAACGCCGTGCCCGTGCTGCGATGCTCGGCAAGTAGCTTCAGCGCGGTGCCGAAATGCTCGGGACGGGCGTCGTCGCCGAGTTGCAGCGGGTTGCCCGCCACCGCGTATGGCAGTGCTTCAGTGAGCGCCGCGTCGGCTTCGGCGGGCCACGGCGCGAGCGTGTCGCCGGCTGCCACAAAAGCGTCGCAGGCGAGCGTGGCGAGGCCTCGGTCGCTGGTGATCAACGTCGCCGT
Organism: Paraburkholderia sp. IMGN_8; assembly: GCF_038050405.1. Classification (NCBI taxonomy): domain Bacteria; kingdom Pseudomonadati; phylum Pseudomonadota; class Betaproteobacteria; order Burkholderiales; family Burkholderiaceae; genus Paraburkholderia; species Paraburkholderia sp. IMGN_8. Next base: position 3,922,764 of record NZ_CP150901.1, read on the forward strand.
TGCGCCCGCCGCGACGCGGCCCACACCGAGGGTTTCGATTTCGTCGAGCAGATCGTCGAGCGCATCCACGCGCACCATACCTGCGCGACGGAATGCGGCGGTGTACAGCGCGTCGGCGGGATCGGCGCGGCCCGAGCGCAACGCCAGCACCGGCTTGTTGCGCGCCGCCGCGCGTGCCGCCGACATGAACTTGCGCGCCGCGCGCACCGTATCCAGTTCGAGCAGGATGGCGCGCGTGCCGGAATCGCTCGCCAGGTAATCGAGCACGTCGCCGGCATCCACGTCCGCCTCGCCGCCCAGCGCGACCGCGTGCGAAAACCCCAGTCCGCGCGCGTGCGCCCAGCCGAGCACGGCGTTGGTCAGCGCATTCGACTGCGAGACCCACGCGACGCCGCCCCCCTTCACCGTGCACGACGGTGCGCCGAAATGCGCGCGCAGCGCCGGCGACACCACGCCCAGACTGCCAGGCCCGACGATACGCAGCAGATGCGGCCGCGCCGCCGACAGCGCGTGCCGCAACGCGAGCCGGTCGTCATCGGTTCGCACTTCGCCGACGATGATCGCCGCGCGCGTGCCCAAACCGCCAAGCCGATGGATGATGCCAGGCCAGGTATCAGGCGGCGTGCAGATCAGCGCGACGGTAGGCGCGTGCGGCAGATCGCCGGCATCGCCGATCACCGCGCGGCCGCCGAGCGTGTCGTATTTCGGATTGACCGGCCAGATGGGACCGCCGAAGCCGCCTTCCAGCACGCGCGCCCACACCATCGCGCCGGTACTGCCCGGCCGCTCGGAAGCGCCGATCACGGCGACGGATTCGGGTCGGAACAAAGCGTCGAGGTTACGAACGGTCACGGGCGCTCCGCAGATTGAAAAGGGCGCGCCGGCGGCGAGGCGCGTGTCTTCGTCAGGATAGGCGAAGTCGCGGGCTTGCGCGGTGCTTCTGAATGGGTGGCGCGATATGCACGAAATTCCGCTTGATCCGAGCCAACGTGCATCGGAATTTTTTTAGCGCACTTAAGCAAAATATCGAGCCGAAATGCGACAATTAACATGCTGCACGGCGCCTTTGCTCTAGAAGCGCCGGCTGATCATTGCCTGCGTGGCGCGTCGGAGACAACGCGCAGCCAGCGACGCAGCACGAACATAAATTCTGCGGTACTGGCACGACACCTACGGCCTGCACCGGATGATCAAAGAGACAGAAGGTGATTTATGCGGCGCTTGCCATCGCTGATCGCGTTGCGCTTCTTCGAAGAGACAGCCCGCCATATGAGCTTCAATCGCGCTGCGATCGCGCTGTGCGTGACGCAAGGCGCGGTGAGCCGGCAGATCAAGCTGCTCGAGGAATCGCTCGGCGCGAAACTGTTCGAGCGCGATCACAAGGGTATCCGTTTGACGCCGGCCGGTGTGCAATTCCTGCCCTGTCTATCGGACGCTTTCGACACGATCGAACGCGGCTTCCGTCAGATCACCGCGGCCAAAGGCCGGCGGCGTCTCGTCGTCGCGGTGCCGCCGACCTTTGCGACACAGTGGTTCTCACCGCGGCTCGGTTCGCTGGGCGACGAGTTGCCCGATGTCGAACTGTCCGTTCGCACCTCGCCCACGGAAGACTGTCACTGCAATATCCGCTTCGGCCGCGACGCGCTGGCGGGTGCGCATTCCGAATTGCTGATGACCGAGCGCCACGTACTGGTCGGCGCACCACGTTTGCTCAGTGAATCACTCGACATGCTGCTCGAGCATATGCCCGCGCTGCACGTGCTGCATAACGATGCCCGCCTGGACCTGTGGCCGAACTGGCTGGCGAAGGCGGACCTGCCCGCACGCTATGCGGAAAACGGTATCGAGTTTTCTACACTGGAGCAGGCGATTCGCGCGGCGCGCAAAGGCGCTGGGCTGGCGGTGGTCGATCGGAACATGATCGTCGAGGAACTGGCTGATGGGAGTCTGGCGCAGTTCTCGGAGATCGAAGTGACCGGGCCGTTCGGTTACTGGCTCGACATCCCGCAGCAGCACGCGGCGCTTGAGCATGTGCAAGCGTTTGCCAGCTGGATGCGGGAAGAGGTTTTGAAGATGGAGTGAGGTGGTGCACTGCACTGCGCGGCGAGCAGCAAAGCAGGGACGAAAAAATGCCGCGTTTTCGACGCGGCATTTTTATTCGTCTAACGACGCAAGCACCAAGCGCTCACAGCAGGATGAAGTTACATCGCCTTCTTGAACGGCGCGCCCGAGTGCTCGCGCAATTCGTTAAAGACAATCTTCGGCCAAGCCTTCTGCGCGACTTCGATCTCCGACACATGCGACGCCAGATACGTCGGTGCATCCGATGCATCGAGCGCGATCCGCGCCGCGTACGAATCGGTGAAACGGCGCAATTCGGCCGCATCGTCGCTGGTCACCCAACGCGACATGCGATAGCGCGCCGGCGCCATCCGCACGTCGACCTTGTATTCCGTCGACAAGCGGTGCGACACCACTTCGAACTGCAGTTGGCCAACCGCGCCAAGAATCATCAAGCCGCCGACTTCCGGACGGAACACCTGAATCGCGCCTTCTTCGCCGAGCTGCTTCAGCGCCTCGCCGAGTTGCTTGGCGCGCATCGGGTCCACCACTTCGACCGTCTGGAAAATTTCCGGCGCGAAGAACGGCAAGCCGACGAACTGCAACTGCTCGCCTTCGGTCAGCGTATCGCCGAGGCTCAGCGTACCGTGATTCGGGATACCGATGATGTCGCCCGGATACGCCTCGCTGACCGTCTCACGACGCTGCGAAAGGAACGTCACCACGTTATTCGCGCGGAACGTCTTGTTCGTGCGCGTGACCTTCACCGCCATGCCGCGTTCGAAATGCCCCGAACACACGCGAATGAACGCCACGCGGTCGCGGTGCGCGAGGTCCATATTCGCCTGCACCTTGAACACGACGCCGGTGAACTTCGGCTCGTCCGGCATCACCGGACGTTGCACCGTCATGCGCATCGACGGCGGCGGCGCCAGATCGACCAGCGCGTCGAGAATTTCCTTCACGCCGAAATTATTGATCGCCGAGCCGAACAGCACCGGCGATTGCTGACCCGCGAGGAACTGCTCGCGATCGAAATCAGGCGACGCGCCGGTGATCAGGTCGATTTCTTCTTTCGCCTTGACCCAGCTATGACCGAAGCGGCGTTCGCCTTCTTCATCGCTGAGCGCTTGCAGCGTTTCGACCTCGCCGCCCGCCTTATCCTGCCCGGCGCGGAACAGGCGCACCTGATCGCGCTGGATGTCGTAGACACCCTGGAATTCCTTGCCCATGCCGATCGGCCACGTGAACGGCACGGCGGCGACGCCCAGATGCTGCTCGATTTCATCGAGCAGTTCGAGCGGTTCGCGCACTTCGCGGTCGAGCTTGTTGATGAAGGTGACGATCGGCGTCTTGCGGCTGCGGCAGACTTCGAGCAGCTTGAGCGTTTGCGCTTCGACGCCGTTCGCGCCGTCGATCACCATCACGGCGGCGTCGACCGCGGTCAGCACACGGTAGGTATCTTCAGAGAAGTCTTCGTGGCCCGGGGTGTCGAGCAGGTTGATGACAGCGTCGCCGTACTCGAACTGCATGACCGAACTGGCAACGGAAATGCCGCGCTGCTTTTCGATCTCCATCCAGTCCGAGGTCGCGTAGCGATTGCTCTTGCGGCCCTTCACGGTACCGGCGATCTGAATCGCGCCCGAGAACAGCAGCAGCTTTTCAGTGAGCGTGGTTTTGCCCGCGTCCGGGTGGGAAATGACCGCGAACGTGCGGCGGCGTTTGAGTTCGGAGACTGACATCGGGTCTGGCGGTCACGGATAGAGGTTCAGGCGGTCTTCAGAAGCTTGTGGCCTCTGGTCTGCCATGTCTGGCGCGGCGGCGCCGAACTGCGGGAGCCGGTCCGGGACCCGCTTCACGCGGCAAGTCCGCCGCGTCGTAACCAGGTTACGAACGAGCGTTTGAAAATACGGGAATTGCCGGCACAGAACAGCGCAGGGAACGAATGATACACGTCATAGGGGTGGACGTATGGAAATGGGGTTTGGGGGCCACATGAGCGATCGGCGATTGAGACTTTTCGGAAAGTTGTCCAGGGTCACGTCCCCCGGCTCTCGCACGGTAAATAGAAACCCCGCCGCATCGTTGCCGATGCGGCGGGGTTTCTAAACAGCGCTAACCACGGACTATGCGCCGCTGGCTTCGTTCAACGTCAGATGCTTCGTCTCCGGCGCCCACGCAATCGACACCACCATGCCGATCAGCAGGACGACGGCAAGCGCCATCATCGTCGCGTGGAAACCCAGGTGGACGATGCCGAGCGGCAACAAAAACGTACCGACCGCCGAACCAAGGCGACTGCACGCAATGGCAAGCCCGACACCACACGCGCGCACCTCGGTCGGAAAACACTCCGGTGGAAACACACCGACAAGGTTCGAAAAAGCCGACATCGTCAGCGTGAAGATCGCGAATGCGACGATCATCGAGAGCGTTGCAGACTCCGGCAGCAAGCTCAACGCAATCAGCGACATGCATGTCACTGCGAACGAACCGATCAGAAACGCGCGGCGCGATAACTTAATGGTGAGCCAGATGCCGATCAGCGCGCCAAGCACGAGGAAGCCGTTCAACAGAAAATCCGCGCCCGAGCCGTCGTCCAAATGGATCGCTTTAAGAATGGTCGGCAGAAACGTGTAGATCGCGAAATAGGGAATCACGAGGCACACAAAGAACGCGCAGTTGAAGATCGTTCTGCGGATCAGATCTTTCCTGAACAGGCGCATGAAGCCGCCATGCGTTTGCGCGTGTTCATCGACGCCGCCGTCGAGCGTGACGTTGGGACCGAAGTGTTTGAGAACGATCGCTTTGGCTTCGGCCACACGTCCCTTGCCATGCAGCCAACGCGGCGATTCGGGCGTGCCCATACGCAAAATCAACACGATCAGCGCGGGAATGCCGGCCGACGCAAGCAGCCATCGCCATGCATCGGGCGACGCGTCGGCATACTGCATGCCGAGCACGTTAGCCACCACATAGCCGATGGTCCACACCACGCTGAACGACCCGAGCAAGGTGCCGCGATGTTTGCGCGGCGAAAACTCGGCGAGGATCGCATGTCCAACCGCGAAATCGCCGCCCATGCCGAAGCCGATCAACACCCGCAGCAGACACAGCTCGAACGGCGAACTCACGTAGAACTGCGCAAACGCCGCCGCGGTGATGATGAGAAAGCTCAACAGAAAGATTTTCTGTCGTCCCAGGCGATCCGACAGCCAGCCGAACACGAGGCTGCCGACAAAGATGCCCATCAGCGCGGAGCTTCCGATCATGCCCATCCAGAATGCGTCGAGCGGCATCTGGCGATTCAGCGAGGCGAGTGCGTAGCCGATCGTTCCGAGTGCAAAACCTTCGGTAAAGTGAGCGCCGAACGTCAAGCCGGCGATCTTGACGTGGAACGCGTTCAGCGGAACGTCGTCGAGAGGAATGGGGCCGCGCGCGGCTGCAGCAGCGGCGGGCGGCAAAGTGGGGGCGAGGCCGAGAGTGGCGGCCTGGAAATCCTGATTGCTCACGCTGTCTCCTTCGTTGTGTGGGCAGCTGTTGCGTGGCCGGCGTATGACCGGCTTCAGATACGCAGGGCTGCATCGTCCGCCTCTCGCGTGTGCAGCTCGAAGCGGACGCATAAACGCTCGATGCAAGGGCGAGGGCTAGCGTCCGAGGCCGCCCATCATCATGTACTTCAGTTCTGTGTATTCATCGAGCCCGTACTTCGAGCCTTCGCGACCAAGACCCGATTGCTTGACGCCGCCGAACGGCGCGACTTCGGTCGACAAAATGCCCTCGTTAATGCCGACCATGCCGCTCTCAAGCGCCTCGGCGACGCGCCATGCGCGAGCAAGATCGCGCGTGTAGAAATACGCGGAGAGGCCGAACGGTGTGTCGTTGGCCGCGGCGATGGCTTCGTCTTCAGTCTTGAAGCGAAAGCAGGCTGCCACCGGGCCGAAGGTTTCTTCCGCAGCAATCAGCATCGACTTTGATGCGTCGATCAGCACGGTCGGCTCATAGAACGTGCCGCCGAGTGCATGCGGTTTGCCGCCCGTCAAAACCTTCGCGCCTTTTTGCAACGCGTCGGCGACATGCGTTTCCACCTTCTTCAGCGCCGCCTGGTTGATCAGCGGACCTTGCTCGACCTCGCCTTGCAGCGCATTGCCCACGCGCATCTTCCGCACAGCCTGTGTCAGCGCCTGCGTGAATGCATCGTAGATACCGTCCTGCACGTAGAAGCGATTCACGCACACGCAGGTCTGTCCGGTGTTGCGGAATTTCGAGGCCATCGCGCCTTGCACGGCGGCGTCGATATCCGCATCGTCGAATACGATGAAGGGCGCATTGCCGCCTAGTTCAAGCGACAGCTTCTTCAACGTATCCGCCGACTGCTTCGCGAGCAGTTTGCCGACGCGCGTCGAGCCGGTGAACGACAGCTTGCGCACCACCTCCGATTCGGTCAGCACGCCGCCGATCGCCACCGCGTCGCCGGAGACGATGTTGAACACACCTGGTGGAATGCCGGCCTTCTCCGCCAGCACCGCCAATGCCAAGGCGGACAGCGGCGTTTCTTCGGAAGGCTTGAGCACCATCGTGCAGCCTGCCGCGAGCGCCGGGCCGGCCTTGCGTGTGATCATCGCGAGCGGGAAATTCCACGGCGTGATCGCCGCGACCACGCCGACCGGTTCACGCGTCACGATGATCTTCGCGTTCGGATTCGGGCTCGGGATCACGTCGCCATAACTGCGCTTAGCCTCTTCGGCAAACCATTCGAAGAAGCTCGCGGCATAGCCGACTTCGCCGCGCGCTTCGGCAAGCGGCTTGCCTTGCTCGCGCGTCAGCAGTTCGGCGAGCGCCTCGCGGTTCTCAAGCATCAACTCGCCCCAGCGTCTGATGCGCGCGCCACGCTCCTTGGCTGTTATCGAGCGCCACGCCGGAAAGGCTCGCTCCGCCGCCGCGACGGCTTGCGTCGTTTCCGCGGCGCCGCCTCTCGCGACCTGAGCAATGACCTCGCCCGTTGCAGGATTCAGAACGGGATACGTGCTCGCGCTTTCGTACCACTCGCCGCCAATGTAATGGCCGGTTCGAAGAAATTCGTTCATGCTGCCTTCTCCAGGTTCTCGACGAACACGCCTTGCGCAAGCCGCGCTTCGCGGGCGATACGCTTACCGGCGGTGTAGTCGTTGATCAGATCGCACGGTGTGTAGTTGCGTTCGAGTTCGAAGAACTCGTCGGTTGAGAGCTTCGTGCCGAGCGCGGCGAGCGCGCTGTCGAATTGGGCAGGCGTATCGGCACCGACCAGCATGCTCGCCACACCCCCGTGATTGAGCACCCACGCTTGCGCGATCTGCGCAGCCGACACACCACGCCGCGCCGCCACGCGCGCCACCGACGCGGCAATCTCACGCGACGCCGTATCGCCATACATTTGCGCGGTGAAGAAATCGGTCTGGTTGCGCGTCGAGTTCGGCTCGCAGGTCAGCAGGCCGCGAGCAAGCGGACTGAATACCGACACGCCCACACCCTGATCCTGGCAGTACGGAATCATTTCGCGCTCTTCCTCGCGGTACGCGAGATTCAACTGCAACTGCATGTTGATCGGCTTGTGCCAGCCATTGCGCTCGCACACTTGCATGATCTTCGCGAACTGCCACGTGTACATCGTCGATACGCCGATGTAGCGGGCCTTGCCCGCGCACACGATATCGTTCAGCGCACCCATGGTTTCTTCGACGGGCGTATTCACGTCGAAGAAATGCAGCATGTAGATATCGACGTAATCCATACCGAGGCGCGTCAGCGACGCGTCGATAGCATCCATGACGTGCTTGCGCGAATGGCCGCCGGCGTTCTGATACGCGCCCATGTCATAGCCGACCTTGGTCGCCACGACGAGTTCCTCGCGACGCGCGATGCGCTTCAAAATGCGGCCCACCACTTCTTCACCGACGCCGGTCGAATAGAAGTCAGCGAGGTCGATGAAATTAACGCCGGCGTTCAGCGCGTGGCGCACGATCGGCTCGCTTTGCGCTTCGTCGAAGATCCACGGCTTCCATTGCGGCGTGCCCATGTTCATCGTGCCGAGGCACAGACGAGAAACCTTCAGGCCGGATTGGCCGAGGCGAATGTATTCCATAGCGTTGTCTCCTTTCTGATAGCGCACGATGCGCTTGCGCGTCTTAGCGTTGTTTGGGCGTATAGAACGGGTTCGACACATCGCGTGCGGCGGCGAACACTTCATCGCGATGCGGCAAGCCCTTCATTGCCGCGAGGATCGCGTTCTTGCACGCGCGGTAGTTGTTCTCGAATACCGCGTCGAGATCGTCGGTTTTCGGGTTGACCCAATTCGCCGACACCACCACCCAATCGTTTTCCGCTTCGGGCGGCAGTGTGCCGTTCTCCAGCGACTCGGCCACAGCCTTCGCGATGCCGGCTTGCGAGGCGCCCCACGTCGCGTTGCCGTGGAAGTCGCCGTCGATCTGCGCCTTGTTCACGTACAGCGTCAGCGGCTTGGTCGGCACACCCGGCCGTGCGATCACGACAAACGGCGCATGGCCTGCGGAAGGCGTCGCCAACGCAGTGGCGAAGGCCTGCCCTGCCGGCCCATTGCGCGGACCGACCAATACATTGATATGCGCGAGGTTGACGCCCGGGCCTTCGAATCCTTCGCCGATAAAGAGTTGTTTGTCCGTCGATACGCTCATGGTCTTTCCGTCGGGGTTGAGTGGATGACCGATTGTGCTGTTCGGCATCCGCGACCATGTATCGATGAGTTTTGATGCGGGGTATGAGGCAAACTCAACTCCGGGTTTGTCCCGAGTGGATCGATTGGAACGCTCGGAAGAGCGCCAGGAATGCAAAGGTGAGAATTTTCGGGACCCGCGATTGCCGACATCGAATCGCGGCCAAAGGTGACCACACCGAACGCTGCTCACGCACCGGCAATGCGCAAGTTCGGCCGACCGCCAGTGTCCATGGAAGACGCGCCGCGACAAGCAATAGACAGCGGGCACGATGCTTCGCAAAGCCAGGAAACGCCCGCCACCAAAGGCTGACGCTGGTTATACGGAAGGTTCAGGAACAGCTGCGATCAGCGCGATCGATCGCTTGCGCGAGGTGCGCAAAACGCCAACGCCAGGTTCACCGAACAAACCAGGCCCGACGCAAGGCGCACGGAAAAATCCATGCATCGCGACCCAGGTTCACGCGAAAGGTGAGCGTTTTCGGGACCACTGCTGCGGTGCGAAAAAAAGTACGCACCGGTTCACTTTGGAGAAACAACCGCGTTGCGAGCGAACGCGCCATGCAGTGCGGGACTTCAGACTTCGATCAGGAAACGCTCGCGATTCTTGCCTGCCAGCCAGTTGGGCGAGCGGCCACGACCACTCCACGTCTCGCCGGTTTTCGGGTTGCGATACTTGGCCACCGAGGCCGATTTGCGCCCCGCCGCACGCTTGCTCGAAAAGCCCAGCTCTTCCGCGGTCAAGTCGTATTCGGCGACCTTTTGCTTGATGTCGGCGATCGCCTGCGCGACTTCCTTCTCACGCGCCAGCGCGACTTCTTTGTGGAGTTTTTCGAGCTGGGCAGTCAACTGCTTGTACGAGGCCATGACAGTGCTCCGATCGGTTTGACTAACTGCAGTGTGACCCTATCAGACGAAAAAAGCATCGGATAGCGCGGCCCGTGCAGGGAGACCCGCTGCCCCTACCCATCAAGGCCGCGAGCTGGAGGAACCGGCACACTCAATCGTCAATCGCATCGTATACGCGCCGCTCGAAATCGACTGACATCGGGAACGGTTCGACTGCGCGGCGCTGGATCAGCATCAGGCCGATCAGGTTTTCCACCGGATCGGCGAACCAGCTGGTGCCATACGCGCCCGGCCAGCCGAACGAACCCATCGAGCGATAACCGAGCGGCAGCTGCTGCGCCGGATCGTCGACGATGGACAGCCCGAGTCCAAATCCTTGACCCGCCCATAGCACATGCCCGAACGCCGGCACGCGGCGCTGGTCCCGGCTGAGAAAATTCGAGCGCATCAAATCGACCGAGCGATGCGACAGCAAACGCGTTGCGCCGACGCGTCCACGCCCGAGGAGCAGTTGCGCGAACTGCAAGTAGTCTTGCGCCGTCGAAACGAGCCCGCCGCCCCCGCTCTGAAATCGTGCGGGATTCGCCCAACGGCTCGCCGTCGGATGATCCTCGACCACGCGCCGCCGCGTGCCCTGCTCGACGCCATAAGCCGTGGCGAGCCGCTCAAGCTGCGCGTCGGGCACCCAGAAAGCCGTATCGCGCATGCCGAGCGGTTCGAAGATCCGAGTCCGGAAGAACTCGCCGAGCGACATTGCGCTGACACGCTCGATCAACACGCCGAGTACGTCGGTTGCGATACCGTAATGCCAGCGCGAGCCAGGCTGGAACATCAGCGGCAAGCCGGCGATGCGAGCCAACCAGGCATTGGCGTCTGCCCGTGCTTCAAGACCGTTGAAAGCCGCCGCGTACGCTTCGGCAAGCGGCCCGGTGGCAGTGAAGTGATAAGCGAAACCGGCGCGATGCGTCAGCAGATCGAGCACGGTCAGCGGCGCTCGGGCTGCATCGGTTTCGTCGAGCGGGCCGGCCGGGTCGCGCAGCACGCGTGGCGCGGCTAACTCTGGGAGCCACTGTGAGATCGGCGTGTCGAGCGCGAGCCGGTCTTCTTCGATCAGCATCAGGATCGCCGCGCTAGTGACCGGCTTGGTCATCGACGCGATGCGAAACAGCGTGTCGCGCTCCATCGGCAACTGCCCGGCTTCGTCGCGCCAGCCGAGCGGCTGGAAGTAGCCGATTTCGCCGCGCCGCCAGACCAGCGAAACGACACCCGCCACCTCGCCCCGATCCACATAGCCTTGCATGGCGTGCGTGAGCGCCGTCAGCCGAGCCGCTGAAAGTCCTGCTGGATGCATGATCGTCCTGAATCGGTGGATGTGGGTTCGTCTGGCGCGCCGTTTTGCGTCGGCGCGCCATGTTCCGTTATTGTGCGAAAAATGTTACCCGATCAGAGGCCGCACGCGGCCATCCACTACCGCTCGCGGTCAGGCTTTCTGTCGTGCCTCCAATGCCAGCAGCGCGGCATTGAGCCGTTTCACGCGGGACGCCTGCGCCGGCACCAGCGCCGCGCCAGACACCGAATCGATCCGGTTGCGCCAATATGACAGCGGAATACGATCTTCGGCAGAAATGTGCGAGATTACGTGTTCAAGATGTTCAATATCTTTTTCGAGTTGGTGGTGATTCATCTCTTTCCCCGGAAAGCCAAATCAAAACAATTGCTTAGCATAAAACGTGCCGCAATCGAGCCACAGTATTGTTCGAGACGGAAAATCTTTCGTAACCACTCATTCTGCCGACCCCAATCGGCAAAACAGACGTATCGCATTAATCTGCAAGTCGCCAAGACGAGGATACTGCGACTAATATTCGCGTTCCGTTGGATGCCGCACCGACTCGGCTTATCGGAAAACCCCTAGTGCCTTCAATTCTGGCGGGAACGGCGAAAGAAATAATGCGAAGGCGTTCATTAAAATCCATTGCGCATCACCGGCCATCAGCCAATACGCATTAGATACAGATCTTTATGACGACAATGTGCTTATCGACAGGCACCGGCCAGCTGAATGGCTCAGGTCGAGCTGAAGTCGGCACTCACCAGAATGGAGACGCTCGCCGTTGCGGGCCGACTGGCGGGCTCTAAATGGAGGAAGGGGTAAAGCAAACCGCGCCAGCCGCGGGCTGGCGCATTGTTATTTCGCCCGGCAGGCGTAAATCAGGCTGAGCATGCTGCTGTTGGTGGACTGGCGCACCACGTCGTAAGCGCCGCCGCAACTCGCGCGCGCCTGTTGAACGCAGGAGTCGGAGCCAGCCGGGCATTGGACCAGTGTAGTGGCGCGACCGTCCGACAGAAACAGCGGCGCGCTGCTGCTGCAACCGCTCAGCACGGCGATTCCGGCGACGGCCAGCGCCGCGCAAGCCCGGCGCGCAAAAGAGGAAAGACTGCGTTTCATTGAAACCCCGATTGCTTCTTGTTTTTCGACCACGCGATTGTGCCACGCGCGAATTGCGCTGCGTCAGTCGATGTCTTCACACCTCGATGCCGTAAGTCGCAATCTTCTTATAAAGCGTCGCGCGGCCCATGCCGATCTGCGCCGCCGTCTCGATCACGCGCCCGCCATTGGCGTGCAATGCGTCGCTCAGGAAGCGTTTCTCGAACGCCGCCATGGCATCGCTCCACAATGGCCGCTCGGGCGCAGCGGCCGTTTCAGCCGGGGCGCGCGCCCCAGTCGTCATATCGAGCTCACGCGGATTGCGCGAGACCCCATGCGCCGGACCGACGAATGGCGCCAACGCGCGCGCGTCGATGCGCTCGCTGTCGGACAGCATCACGGCGCGTTCCAGCGTATTGCGCAATTCCCGCACATTGCCGGGCCATCCGTACGAACACAGCAGCCGCAGCGCGTCGTCCTGCAATTCGAAGTGACTGCCGCCGCGCGCTTGCGTCGACAGATCCTCGAGCATCGCGTAGGCCAGCGCTTCGATATCGGACCGACGCTCGCGCAACGCCGGCGCCTGGATCGTCAGCACGTTCAGACGGTAGAACAGGTCCGCGCGAAAGCGCCCGGCCGCGACCAGCGCCGGCAAATCGGCCGAGGTCGCGGCAATGATCCGCACGTCCGCGCGCACGATCCGGTTGGAGCCGAGCGGTTCGAACTCCTTGTCTTGCAGCACACGCAGCAGCTTGCCTTGCAAGGGCAGCGGCATGTCGCCGATTTCGTCGAGAAACAGTGTGCCGCCATTCGCGAGTTCGAACTTGCCGACGCGGCCCTTGCGATCGGCGCCGGTGTACGCGCCTGGCGCCGCGCCGAAGAATTCGACTTCGAGCAAGCTATCGGGAATCGCCGCGACGTTGACGGTGACGAGCGGCTGATTCGCCCGCGCCGATCCGGCGTGGATCGCGTGCGCCAGCAGTTCCTTGCCGGTGCCGGTTTCGCCGAGCAGAAGCACCGGCGAGTCGACCTGCGCCGCCCGGCGCGCCTGGCGCTTCACTTCGAGACTGGCCGCGCTCGTGCCGACAAAACTGCCGAATGTGTATTTGGCCCGCCGCGCCTGCGCCAGCGACTGACGCGTCGCAATCAACTCCTCCTGCACCCGCGAATAGCGGGAAAAGAGCGGGGTCAGCGCTTTCAGTTCATCGAACAACGCGAAACCGACCGCGCCGACCGTTTCGCCCGCATCGTCTTTCAGCGGCAGCCGCGTGACGACGAGCGGCTCGCGGTCCGTTTCGAGGATGTCGAGCAAAATCGGTTTGCCGGTCTTCACGACCTCGCGCATCAGGCTGTTGGGAATCACCGCTTCGCAGTCGCGGCCGATGGCCTGCTGCGGATCCGAAAAGCCGAAACGCGCCGCATAGCGCTTGTTGATCCATACGACGCGTGCGTCGGCATCGACGATGAAAGTACCTTCGCTGAAATTTTCGAAAGTACGGAAAAGCGAGTCCATCGCCCGGCGCAGCACGTCGCCGTAGGTGGCGGGCAGGCCCGCCCAGTCGTTCATCATGGTGTCGCTGTCTCCGGCTATCGTTTTATTTGTGCTTGTCTCGTTTGATAGACAAGCTTATCTCAACAGAGAGATCGTCAGCAATCCCACCACATAAGGAGTTTACCCAGGTCAGCTTATTTTGCGTCCAGCTTTAGAGACGTTTGGGTACAATCGGCCGCATCACGTTTCGAGCTTTGGTCTGCGGAATCAATCAGCGGGCCGCTGCGGCGCGCGTGGCACGGAACCTGCATTTGCGGGCGCCGGGCCGTCGCACCCTCGGGACGGCGTACACGTAGAACAACCAAGCTTCGGAGACTCAATGTCCTTTGTTATCGTCCTCGCCGCACTGGCGTTTCTGATGTTTGCCGCCTATCGCGGCTACAGCGTCATTCTTTTCGCCCCGATCGCCGCGCTCGGCGCGGTGCTGCTGACCGAACCCGCCGCCGTCGCACCAGTGTTCTCCGGCATCTTCATGGAGAAGATGGTCGGCTTCGTGAAGCTTTACTTCCCGGTGTTTCTGTTGGGCGCGGTGTTCGGCAAGGTCATCGAATTGTCCGGTTTCTCGGAGTCGATCGTGGCCGCGGCGATTCGCTATATCGGCCGCTCGCGCGCCAATGCGGTGATCGTCGCGGTGTGCGCGCTGCTCACCTATGGCGGCGTGTCGCTGTTCGTCGTGGTGTTCGCGGTGTATCCGTTCGCGGCCGAGCTGTACCGCCAGAGCAATATTCCGAAGCGCCTGATGCCTGGCGCGATCGCACTCGGCGCGTTCTCGTTCACGATGGATTCGCTGCCGGGCACGCCGCAGATCCAGAACATCATCCCGACCACGTTCTTCAAGACGACGTCCTGGGCCGCGCCGACGCTGGGCGTGATCGGCTCGCTGTTCATCATCGTGGTTGGGCTGACATATCTGGAATGGCGCCGCCGTGCCGCAATGGCGACCGGCGAAGGTTACGGTACCGATCTCGTCAACGAACCGGAGCGCGTCGAATCGAAGCAACTGCCGCATCCGCTGCTGGCGGTCGCGCCGCTGATTCTGGTCGGCGTGGCGAACTTCCTGCTGACCCGCTGGATTCCCAATTGGTACGGCGCGTCGTACACGGTCGCAGCGGACATCCTGCCGGGCGTCCATGCACCGGTCACCACGACGATCAAGAGCGTGGTTGCAATCTGGGCCGTCGAAGGCGCGTTGCTGCTCGGTGTCGTCATGGTCGTGGTGACGGCGTTCGGCCGCGTGCGCGAGCGTTTTGCGATCGGCACCAAGGCTGCGGTGGCGGGCGCGCTGCTGGCCTCGTTGAATACCGCGTCGGAGTATGGCTTCGGCGGCGTGATCGCCGCATTGCCCGGCTTTCTGGTGGTCAGCGATGCGTTGAAGAGCATTCCGAATCCGCTCGTCAATGCGGCCGTTTCGGTGAGCTCGCTGGCGGGCATTACGGGTTCGGCGTCGGGCGGCATGAGTATCGCGCTCGCGGCCATGTCCGACGTGTTCATCAAGGGCGCGGAAGCCGCGCATATCCCGATGGAAGTGTTGCACCGGGTCGTCGCGATGGCGAGCGGCGGCATGGACACGCTGCCGCATAACGGCGCGGTGATCACGCTGCTGGCGGTGACGGGATTAACGCACCGCCAGTCGTATCGCGACATCTTCGCGGTGACGGTGATCAAGACGCTGGCGGTGTTCTTCGTGATCTCGGTGTATTACATGACCGGGTTGGTTTGATTGTCCGATAAGCTGCGGGCGTTGTCGCCGCCAATGCCCGCAGCCAATATTTCCGATGCGGTACGTGAGGTTTGTTTGATAGGAGCCGGCCGGTCGCACATTTATCAGGTGAATTGGCTTGGCATGTGGCGTAAGTATCTACGCTCCTCAAGAAAACAGCCGCTTCCGCCGTAAAAGCAGAGAGTTGCCGTCAATTGACGCGGCCCGGAAACTAACCTTCACTGCGCGGCCACACCATGTCAGGCAGGACGTCCATCCTCAATGCAATTCTTGCGACACCGTCGTCGGATCACGGACAGGTTACAGCCGCCATCCGGTCGTCAATGCTATCGACTTTGTTCGAGCATACGCGGCCACTGCTCCTGTCTGGCCTCGCCAGTGCATTTGTTGCGTTCGTTGCCCTCGTCCGTCTGCATCAGATGTGGGCGGCGCTATGGCTGGTAGCGGATATATGTCTCCTCGCCGCACGGCTCGGCATCGCGCATGCCTACGTCATGCGCAGCCGGACCGAAGCGGCTCATCCCGGTCCGTGGGCAATGCACTACGCTCCGGTTTCGCTGCTGGCCTGCTTCCTGTTCGGCATCGGAACGATGGCGTGTGTCATGTCCCCGGATGCGGAATTAGCCTCACTCGCCGTCATGGTGACCGCCGGAATTCTTGGCGGTATAGCGTCGAGAAATGCGGCGTTGCCCCGCCTCGCCATCGCACAGATTTGCCTGGGCGCATGTCCCATTGGTCTGGGTGCGCTGCTCGCACCTCGCAGCGGGTCGTGGATTC
Source organism: Paraburkholderia sp. IMGN_8 (assembly GCF_038050405.1). Classification (NCBI taxonomy): domain Bacteria; kingdom Pseudomonadati; phylum Pseudomonadota; class Betaproteobacteria; order Burkholderiales; family Burkholderiaceae; genus Paraburkholderia; species Paraburkholderia sp. IMGN_8. The sequence continues at coordinate 3,938,878 of NZ_CP150901.1, forward strand.
TCGTGCCGCCACTCTTCATGTACATCGCCGCAATGGCTTCGGTTGTCCGGAGACACTATGCGGTGCTCGTTGCCCTGATGACGGCGGAACAGCGCCATGCTGAACTTGCAGCCAGATTCGACGCCGCATTGGCCCATATGCCACACGGGCTATGCACGATTGATAGCGCCGGCAAGGTGATTATTGCCAACCGCCGAACCGCAGAGCTGTTCGGCGCGACTATCGAAATGCTGAAGCTCAACGTCCCGCTCCCTGAGTTTATCGGCCACGTGGGACTGGCGAAGTTTGGAGAAACGCTCAGAAGGCAACTTGTCGAACAGTGCGCCGTATGGCTATCGAATGAAGGGCGTCCCTTCAGCATGGAACTCAACGACGGCCGCCACCTCGAGATGACCCGAAACCCGGTACCTGATGGAAGCGCTGTCATCATTATCGAAGACGTCACGGAACGCCGGGAGTCCGAAGCGAAGATCCTCTATCTGGCGCGTCACGACCCGCTCACGGGCCTTCCCAATCGCCGGGAATTACGCGACGAGATTGAAGGGATTCTCTGCCGTTGCGCGGCGAACCGCGAAGCTACAGTGGCGGTGATGTGTCTCGACCTGGACGGCTTCAAACAGGTCAACGACAGGTTCGGTCATCATGCCGGCGACGAGGTACTGGTAACCGTTGCAGACCGATTGAGAGCGTTGCTTCAACGTGAGGAGTTGGTGGCGCGACTCGGCGGCGATGAGTTCGCCGTTGTCCTCGAGAACGCAACCTCTTCCGGCGCCGGCGCACTCGCTCAACGCGTTATCCGCCAAATCGCCAAGCCGTATTGGCTATCGACAGACGATGCAGTAAGCATTGGCACCAGCATCGGCATCGCGTTCGCGGTGAGCGGTGAGTCCTTCGAACGATTGATGAAGCGCGCCGACGCGGCGTTGTACGACGCAAAGCAATCCGGCAAGGGTACGTATCGCTTCTCGAGCGCGGAGGTTACCGCGAAGGAAATTCCTTGTGGGACTAGCGAATCCGCCTTGCAAAGGTCCCAATAGCGCGCCCCCCGAGCGCGAGCACCCGGCTGCTTCCGTTTCTCTCTACACACACCATCGGCCAGGTGGTGTCGGCCGGCGACTCATTCTTCAAGCTGTGGCGCTCCGTGCCGAAGCCCATTCCAGATCGGAGGCGCGTAATGGCAACAGCAACGGCGAGACTTTTGTTCAGTTAGCTTAGCGGTTTGCCCCGCGAACCCAACCACCGCCACGCCCATGAGCCCAACGCCCGCCTTCTGGATGATTCCCAACGCCCCGACACCGGTCGGACCGTTCTCGCATGCCACCGAAGCCGACGGCTGGGTGTTCCTGACCGGCCAGATGCCGACCTCGCCCACCGACGATGCCGCGCCGTTACCCGACGGCGTCGTCGCGCAAACGCAGCGCGTAATGGACAACCTGATTCTCGTCTTGCAAGGCATCGGCCTGGGCCTGCAACACGTGGTCGCCGCGCGCATCTTTCTGACCGAGTTCAAGCGCGACTACGCGGCGATGAACGACACTTACCGCGCCTACTTCCCCGCGGACGCGCTGCCTGCGAGGACCTGCATTGGCGTCACCGCGCTGGCGCGCGATGCGCTGGTCGAGATCGACTTCATCGCGAAGCGGCCAGGCTGATCCGCCTCGGCGAAACGCGTCCCGCACCCGTTTTCACGGCTACTCGGCACGCATCAAAGCAACCCTGCAATAACGGCTCAGCGCGGCATAAACCTGAGTGGTTTACTGGGAAACCCTCAAGAGTGCAGGGTCAATGCCGTTAATCCTTGCATAGTCGTAAGGACCGCGCGGACGCGCGTCCGCTCCAAGCAAGGAAAGCCATGCGCAACAATCAGCCCGTCACCGGGCACGAATACGAATTCCCTTCGTCACAGATGCTTGTTTCCGCGACCGATCTGACCGGCCGCATCCAGTATTGCAATCCGGCGTTCATCGCCGTCTCGGGCTTTACGCGCAATGAACTGATCGGCCAGCCGCACAACCTGATCCGTCATCCGGACATGCCGCGCGAAGCCTTCGCCGACATGTGGACAACCATCCGCGACGGCCGTCCATGGACCGCGCTCGTCAAAAACCGCCGCAAGACCGGCGACCACTACTGGGTGCACGCGAGCGTCACGCCGGTGGTCGAGAAAGGCGCGGTGGTCGGCTATCTGAGCGTGCGCGTGAAGCCGGAACGCGACGCGGTGCGCGCCGCCGAAGCGCTGTATGCGCGCATCCGCACGGGCAAATCGCGCGCGTTCACGTTGCGCCGCGGCGTGGTGGTACGCACCGGCGTGCCCGGCCGTTTGCAAGCATTGATGCGCCTGCCCGTCGCGACGCGCGCGGCGATCGGCTATGCGATCACGCCGCTGGCGCTGCTGCTTACCGGCTTCGCGGCCTGGAGCGGCACGCCGCCGGCGCCGTTCTGGATCGCGTTCGGCGTCACCACGGTGTTCAGCATCGCGTCGTGGCAGATACTGAAGCGGCAACTCGCCGAGCCGATCCGTGAGATGTCCGGCTTCGCAACCCGCCTCGCCGCCGGCGACCTGACCGCCGATCTGGTGATCGCGCGTCACGACGACCTCGGCGACGTGCTGCAGGCATTGAATCAATTGAAGGCGAATCTCGCGGCGATCGTCTACGACGTGCGCGCGCAGATCACCGGCATGCTCGACAACGCGCGTGAAATTTCCAGCGGCAATGTCGATCTTGCGCGCCGCACGGAATTGCAGGCTGCGTCGCTCGAAGAAACCGCCGCCACCATGGAGGAACTGACCACCACCGTGCAGGCCAATGCCGATGCCAGCGTGCGCGCGCTCGACCTGGCGAAAGACGCGCAAGCGGCGGCGGCGGTCGGAGGCAAGATCGCAGGCCAGGTCGAGCAGACTATGGCCGGCATTACGGCCGCGTCGAAGCGCATTGCCGACATCACCGGCGTGATCGACGGCATCGCGTTCCAGACCAACATCCTCGCACTGAATGCCGCTGTCGAGGCGGCGCGCGCGGGCGAAGCGGGCCGCTCGTTCGCGGTCGTCGCCAGCGAGGTGCGCATGCTGGCGCAACGTTGCGCGGCGTCGTCGAAGGAAATCAAATCGGTGGTCGAGGCAAGTGCAACCGAAGTTGCGCTGGGCACCGAACTGGTTGCACGCACAACCTCGCAGATGCGCGTGATCGATGAGGCGGTGAGCCGCGTGTCGTCGATCATCGTCGAAGTGGCGAATGCCAGCAGCGAGCAGGCCGAAGGGATTCGCCAGGTGAATCAGGCGGTCTCGCATCTGGACGGCGCCACGCAGCAGAACGCCACGCTGGTCGAGCAGGCGGCCGCCACGGCGCAACGTCTTGCGGAACAGGCCGACGTGCTGGACGAAGCGGTGCGCCTCTTCACCCTCGCCGACGCAACACCCGCGCGGCGCGCGGCCACGCCGAAGCGCCAGGCCACCGCGCACAATCAGGCACGCGCAGAGGCACGCGAAGTGAAGCGCAATGCTGCACATGCAATTGCACGCGATATCGAGCAGGAAGAAACGACATCGATCTGATAGACACGACATTGATCTGATAGATCGGCGTTACTCCCACCTCGACAGCCCGCTATTGACACACCAGGATGGAACCGTCAGCGCCCAGTGAATTGTGTGGGCCGGCTGACCTGAGTAACAACGGCGTTTTGCGGCCCGTCTCTTTCTGGACGGGCTATTTTTTTGCCCGTTTTTTTGCCCGTTGTTTCCTGGTCGCTTTTTCGGGTGGCGATCCTTGAGGCCGTGCTCGCGGCTGAGCGTAGCCGTCGATCGAGGCAGCCATGCGAACGGTGAGGGAATACGGGAGCAATCGGCGCGGGTTTGGTGCGTCGTTGTAACCCGGCACGGCGCGGCACCGATGGCGCGCCCAGCGCGAAGCGATGCTACGCTAAGCAGGCTGCGCCCGCATTCGCGCGCGTTTGCCCGTAAGCCTTACGAGGTGCAAGCAACAGGATCCACCATCCCCGGAGACTGACGTGACTGCTTCCGACGCGCCGCACATCAATCCGCTCTCCTCGCACTACACCGCCATGGCGCGCAACAACGCGTGGTCGAATCTGCGCCTGTACCGCACCTGTCTCACGTTGACCGATGAGGCCTTCGCCGAGCGCAGGGTGAGTTTCTTTCCGTCGTTGCAGCTCACGTTGAATCACATTCTTCTGGTCGATCGGTATTACTTCGATGCGCTGGTCGACGGCGGTAAAGGGCTCACCATTTTCGACAACGAATTGCCCTATCCGCGCGCAGCCGACCTGTGGGATGCACAAGTAGAGAGCGACCGGCAACTGCTGGCCTTCTGCGAATCGCTGACCGACGATGCTTTACAACGCGACGTTCGGATCGACCGCGGTCCTGCTGTCGGTGTGCAGCACGAAAAGATCGGCAGCGTATTGCCGCATGTTTTCGTCCATCAGATCCATCATCGCGGCCAGGCGCATGCGATGTTGAGCGGCACCACCGCCGCCCCGCCTCAGCTCGACGAGTTTTTCCTCGCCGCCGACGCGCCGTTACGCGCGCCCGACCTGCGTGAGCTGGCTAGCCTGAACGAGCTACCGGGATCGCCGCGATAAGTCAAAACAAGTCCGCAAACTGGCTAACCGAAGCGCGCGTCAGCAACATGACAGCCAGGAAGAAGGATTGCACCGCCACGGGGCACGAAAAATGCATCCGTCGTCACAGAGAGTCGCGTTAAACTGGCTGTCATAGTCGCGCGGCGCAGCACGCACCGCGCGGCGGGCGGCACGGCGCCGGGTAACGCGCAAGCGCGCGCGCAGGGCGGCACCCCGCAGGCAGTTGAATGAACGGGCGGATGCCCCGATGTGAGCGCGGCGCGACAGACGGCGCTCCATCCTGCCCGTACAATGGTTCGATCAACAACGGAACAAGGACAAGCTCGATGCGCACTACCGGGTCCTCCGGGTCAATGGCCCTGCTCACTGAATACGACGACGCAACGGCGCGCGAACTCCGCTCGCTGCGCCTCGAATCGACAGAAGACGGCAAAGGCATTCTTCTGATTGAAGTCGATGAGCGCAAGCCAGGCATTCATCGCGAAGTGCGCTACGAAATCACGCCTGCGGAACTGATTGCGGCGATTCGCGCGCATGGCGCGGAGTTGCCGGGCGAACAACACAATCATCGTCAATAACGCTCAGCACCCGGCATCGCGCCGTCTCGCGGGTGCCGGGTGGCCGCGCGCCACCGCGCGCTTCAATTCATTTCGATCTGTTCCACGCGCGCTTTTAATTCGCTGCTTTTAATTCGCTTCCGTGACTGGCTTTCAATGCCTCTGCGCACGCGTGCTGAGCAAGCCTTGCCTCAAGTTATTCACATTTTTAATACTCTTTTTAATTGGCGGACGTCCGGCCGGACGGTCAATCAGCGCGCCGCATAAGCGCTTGCAGCACCCGAATAACGGGCATCATTGCTGGGCGTTTGCACGTATTGAAAATGCGTCCATAATCCTTGCATTCTCTATTGTTTCCCCCACCTATGCCGCTCCTGAAAGGGCTGCGGATGTAAGCCGATGCTACATGATCTCGTCGAGCAATACGGGCCGGCACTCATTTTCGCCAATGTGCTGGCCGCCTCCCTGGGGCTGCCTGTCCCGGCAATGCCGTCGCTCGTCCTGTTCGGCGCGATGGCCGCGATGCATCCCGGCTCGGTGGGCACGCAATTGATGCCCGTGCTCGTGCTGTCGATATTCGCCACGCTGATCGGCGACAGCGCGTGGTATCTCGCCGGGCGTCTATACGGCGGCAACACGCTGAAGGCGATCTGCCGTCTTTCGCTGTCGCGCGACACTTGCGTAAAAAAGACAGAACGATTTTTCGGACGTTGGGGCGTGCGCGTGCTGGCCGTGGCAAAGTTCGTCCCGGGCCTGTCGATCGTGTCGATTCCGATGGCCGGCGCGATGGGCACGCGCTACCGCACGTTCCTCACGTATGACAGCATCGGCGCCGCTTTGTGGTCCGGCACGGGTCTGATCATCGGCGCGCTGTTCGCGAAGCAGATCGACATGCTGTTCGCGGCCGCCGGGCGCCTCGGCCGTACGGCCGCGCTGGTAGTCGTCGCTTTGCTGCTGTTGTACGCCGGTTATCGCTGGATGCGCCGCCGCCAACTGATTTCGAAGCTCGCGTCCGCGCGAATCGAAGTCGACGAGCTGGCAGAACTGGTCGCGGCCGGCCGCACGCCGGTGCTGTTCGATATCCGTTCGCAGGAAAAGCGTAAGCTCGATCCGTTCGTGATTCCGGGCTCGCTATTCGCCGACGAGCGGCAGCTCGACGAGATCGTCGCGAAGTACCCGCGCGATCAGAAGGTGGTGATTTACTGTTCGTGCCCGAATGAGATTTCCGCGGCATGGATGGCCAAGCAGATGAACGAAGCCGGCTTCGCCGATGTGCTGCCGCTGCGCGGCGGCATGGAAGCCTGGCGCGACTCGGGCAAAACGGTAGAAGCGCTGCCCGATATGCCGCCGCCGGACCTGGCGGTCGATCATATCGCGCCGAAGGCCGTGTAGCGCAGCGCGCACCCGCATTAGCGCCATCGCGCGCCCGCGCCGCTTCGCCGTCGAACAATCAGGATGAAGACAGAAGGAGCGGTTCAATGCTTTCGACTCAAGAAGCTGAAGGGCAACAAGCAGTAGTCGCCGATGCGCCGTTTTCGTCGCTCGCGACACGCAAGCACCAGATGTTCCCGGAGCTTACGTCAGAGGAAATCAAGCGCCTGCGCCGGTTCGGCGAAGAACACCATTGGGAAGCCGGCGATCTGCTGTTCGAAACCGGCCGCACCGGCCCCGGCATGTTCGTGGTGCTGAACGGGAGCGTGAAGGTGTACCAGCGCGACGGCATCGGACGTGAAGTTTTGATCGCCGAACATGGCGCAGGGCAATTTCTCGCCGAAGTCGGTCAACTGTCAGGACGGCCCGCGCTGGTCAACGGCATGGCGCTCGGTCCGGTGGATGCGCTGCTGATTCCGCCGGTCAAGCTGCGTGCGCTGATCGTCGCCGAAGCCGAACTTGGCGAGCGCATCATGCGAGCGCTGATCCTGCGCCGCGTCGCGCTGATCGAAAAAGGCGCGGGCGGCCCGATTCTGATCGGCAACAGCACCGACTCGCGGCTCGTTTTGTTGCAAGGGTTCCTGTCGCGCAACGGCCATCCTCATTCAGTGATCGACGAGCGCGACGAAGACGCGCTGCGTCTGATCGAACAGTTCGCCGCGCAAAAAGAAGACCTGCCGCTGGTCATCTGCCCGGACGGCTCGGTGCTGCGCCATCCGAGCATGCCGGAACTCGCCAGTTGTCTCGGCTTACTGCCCGATCTCGACGATTCGGTTGTGTATGACGTCGCGATCGTCGGCGCCGGCCCCGCAGGCCTCGCCACCGCGGTGTATGCCGCGTCCGAAGGACTGCAGGTGATCGTGCTCGACAGCCGCGCGCCGGGCGGCCAGGCGGGCGCCAGTGCACGGATCGAAAACTATCTCGGCTTTCCGACCGGCATCTCCGGCCAGGCGCTGGCGGGCCGCGCGTTCGTGCAGGCGCAGAAGTTCGGCGCACATGTCGCGATTCCGGTCCACGTCAAGGCACTGCATTGCGCGGAGTCGCCGCATCGGCTGGAACTCAAGTGCGGCGGCCACATCTCCGCCCGCGCGATCGTGATTGCGAGCGGCGCAGTGTACCGGCGCCCCGAACTCGAAGGCCTCGACCGCCTCGACGGGCGCGGCGTCTATTACTGGGCATCCCCGGTCGAAGCCAAGCTGTGCAAGCGCCAGGAGATCGTGCTGGTGGGCGGCGGCAACTCGGCGGGCCAGGCGATCGTCTATCTGGCGACGCACGCGGCCAAAGTCCATGTACTGATCCGCCGGAGCGGCTTTGAAGCCACCATGTCGCGCTACCTGATCGACCGCATCCGCTCGCTGCCGAATGTGTTCGTGCATCCGAACTCGGAGATCGGCAGGCTCGACGCGGACGAAAGCGGCCTCGCGTCGGTGGCATTGAAGAAGCCACTGCCGGACGGCACCGATCATTTCGACACGCGGCACCTGTTCCTCTTTACCGGCGCGAACCCGAATACCGACTGGCTGCGCACTTGCGGCGTGGAACTCGACGCCAAAGGCTTCGTGCTGACCGGCACCAGCGCCGACGGCACATCGACCTGCGATCTCGGCACGACCGTCGAAGGCGTGTACGCGATCGGCGACGCGCGCGCCGGGTCGACCAAACGGGTCGCCGCGGCGGTCGGGGAAGGCGCGGCGGTGGTCTCGCAGATCCATCAGCTTCTGGCGGTATCGGCGGGCGAAGCGGTCGCTTTGGGCGCCTGAATCGGCTCGCGCTTAGGCTGGCTTCCCGGCCGGCACCGCGGCTGGGAACGGCGCCACGGGCGCGACTGATAACTTTTCATCTCACCTGTCCGCGCGCTGGGTCCCGTCGGGTCCGGTTATGCCGCCCAGTTGCGCCCTCGCCGGCATCGTGCCCTGCATCGATTCGTCTGCCGTATTCACGCTAAAGTAGCGACTGCCGATCCTGGCGCCGGAGCTCGCGTCCGCTCCTCAACGCAGTCACTCACTGACCGACACTCGCGTGAAGACTCTTCCGCTATCCGCCGCCCGTACCCTGCATCTGGCCGCGCAAGGTTTGCTGACGCCGCCGCGCCGGAAGGCCGTCAAAGCCGACGTGCTCGACGCGATTCGCCGCATGGCGCAATTGCAGATCGACACGATCCACGTCGTCGCGCGCAGCCCTTACCTTGTGCTGTTCAGCCGGCTCGGCGCGTATCCGCAGCAGTGGCTCGACGAGCACCTCGCTGAAGGCAAACTGTTCGAGTACTGGTCGCACGAAGCCTGTTTCGTGCCGACCGAAGACTACGGTCTGCTGCGCCACCGCATGCTCGATCCGAGCGGCATGGGCTGGAAATACGCGGCCGAGTGGCACAAGAAGCATCGCAAGGACATCGAGCGCCTGCTCGCGCATATTCGTGCAACTGGCCCAGTGCGTTCAGCGGATTTCGCTCGCGAAGCGGGCAAGAGCAACGGCTGGTGGGACTGGAAGCCGGAGAAGCGCCACCTGGAAGTACTGTTCGCGATCGGGCAATTGATGGTGGCCGAGCGGCGCAATTTTCACCGTGTCTACGATCTGACCGAGCGCGTGCTGCCGGACTGGGACGATGCACGCGATCTGCCGCCGGCGGAAACCGTCACCTGGGACGTGTTGCGCCGCACCTGCCGCGCGCTCGGCGTCGCGCGCGCCGATTGGGTCGCCGATTACTACCGGCTGCCGCGCCGTCCGTATCGCGACGAACTGCATGCGCTCGCCGATCAGGGCGAGCTGATTCCCGTACAAGTGGAAGGCTGGAAACAGGACACCTTCGTCCACCACGAATTCGCATCGATGATCGACGATGCAGCCAATGGCAAACTCGCTTCGAGCGTCACCACGGTGCTGTCGCCGTTCGATCCGGTCGTGTGGGACCGCAAGCGCGCCGCCGCGCTATTCGACTTCGACTACGCGATCGAATGCTATACGCCCGCGGCGAAACGCAAATATGGTTACTTCGTTCTACCGCTGTTGAGCCGCGGCCGTCTGGTCGGCCGCGTGGATGCCAAGGCACATCGGACCAACGGCGTGTTCGAACTGAAGTCGCTGCACATCGAACCCGGCGTGCGCCTGAGTGCGCGTCTTGCGGGCGATCTGCGCCGCGCGTTGCAGCGTTGCGCGGATTGGCACGGCACGCCGCAGCTGGAAATCACCTCCGCGTCGCCGGAATGGCTCGAAGCGTTGAGCGCCGACAGCAGCGTGGAAGCGTGAACGTGTTACATCACGCACGCGCTCAATGAAGCCCCGCCCACGCGAGCGACAACGAAAATACGCCCAGCACGATCGACGCGCCGCGCTGCATCTTCACCGGGTTCACCCACGTGAGTTTGCCGCTGCCGAGCGCGGCGCCGAACGCGATCCACGCCAGTGCAATCGGCACTAATAGGCACGCGAACATCAACATCGCAAAGACATACGCCGGCGCATGCGCAAACGCGGCCGCGGGAAAGATCGTGCCGGCGAACAACAAGCCTTTCGGATTGAGCAGCGTCGCGACGAATAACGTGCGCATGCCGCTCGCCCGCTGAGCCGATACGGGTAACGCCACTGCCGCGCGCCACATATCGACGGCGAGATACGCGATGTACACGCCGCTCGCCACGCGCAGCAGCGACGGCAACCACGGCAGTGCATGCGCCGCTTGCGCAAGAAAACGTCCCCATACAGAGATCGACACCAGATAGCCGGCCAGTTCGGCGGCGATCAACGGCAACGAGCGTTGCACGCCCTGGCGCAAACCCGCTGCGGCAAGCAGCGTATTGGTGGGGCCCGGCGTAATCAGCACGACGACAATGCCGACGGCCAGCAACGCGATAGCGGACGTGGAGAGCATAAAAAAGGTGCACTGAAGAAAACAGGGCACCTTTTTATCACAGAGAACCGCGCCGCCGAAATGCGACGGCCAATGCACGATCCGCATCGACGCTCACGCCGATGCAAACCACGCCGCCCGCGGGCGGCGAGCCACCGCTTTCAGTGCTCGAGCCTTGCGCGCATCTCGCGAGCAGTTTCCAGCAGGCCTTCGTAACCCGAACGCGCATGCTCCGGTAAATCGGGATCGCCGACGAGCGCGCCGAGCGTTTCGATCAAGCTGTACAGAATGCCCTTTGCAGCACCCGAAGCAATGCTGCCCGACGATACTTGCCGTTCCACATGCGTGAGCGCGGCATCGAGGTGTTCCAGGTCGGGCTTATCGTCTGTGGGCGGCTTAGGCGTTTCGTCTTGCGTCATGATCAAACATCTCTCCTGGTGAAGCACCGGTGAACAAGCCATCCTTTCACGTTGTTATATACCGATCGTGTGCTGCCGTCCATTCGTGAAGGGACCGAGCGCGATCCAAGTTAAGGCGTCCATCGATACATCAGGATTTTCGCGCGCGCGTCGTCTTCCAGCAGCACGACGTATTCGCCATTGCCGCGCTGCACCGCGCTGATGCCGAGATACACGTCGACCCAGCCGCTGGTGTTGCCGACACTCGCGCCCGGCGTCATATAGCCGACCGCCTGGCCGGTGCGCGCGTCGTAGACGTCCACCTTCGCGGTGTACAGCTCCGCGACGAAGACATAATTGCCCGCTACCGCGACGCCCACCGTTGTGGTCTGCGGATTGCTCTGCGTATTCCACGGCAGCGAGATCGCGTACTGCTGGGTCGGCGTGCCCGAACTCCAGTTGTCGTAACGCGCGAGCACCGGGCCGGCCTCCTTCCAGTGCGTCGAATCCCACGGAATCGCGCTCGTGAAACCGGATATGTACATCGTGTCGGTCTCCGCAATGTAGACGATCCGAGCGATCCGCGTGAACGGTTGCGGCATCGCGAACATCTTCGAACTCGCGTAGGTGTAGATCGGATTGCCAGCCGAATCCAGACCTTGCAACGGCATCTCGCGGATGCCGCTCGTCGGCGTGGAGAGCCATACGTTGCCGGGCGTATCGACCCACCAGAAGCCGTTGCCGACCGTGCTGCCGGTAGACGGATTGCCGGTGATCTCGCTGGCGTCGACAGTGCCGTTGCCATTGCTGTCGCGCCACAGCCATTCGCCGTAGGTGGGTTGTCCGCTCGGCCAGGTGCCGGGAAGCGGATTTTGCGCCAGCAAGCCAGACGGAATCGCCACTTCGCCATGCGCCGCGTCGAAGCGATACACGTTCAGATAATGCGCGCCCGGATCGAGCGTGTAGAGATACTGCTGACCGTTGATTCGCCGTACCATCGGCTCGCCACGCACGCCGCGCGGCTGGTGAAAGGCCGGGTCGTCGGGATAATCGAAACGGTCGAGCGTAAAGCCCGCATACGACCACTCGTGCCCGACCGGCTGACTGTAATCGAGCGTGAAGCGCTTCGAGCCGGTGTAGACCGAATTCGGCGTCGCGGGATCGAAGGCGGCGCTATCGACAAAGGCCAGCCCGTACAGGCGCCAGTTGAAGGCATGCGTGCTGAAGACGTAGCTCTCGAGCACCGCACCTTGACCGACCGATGCCGAGCCGAGCGGCCGCGGACCTTCGCCGTTTTGCGCGACGTACAGATTGCCGGCCGGATCGACGCCGATGCCCGTGATGCCATTGAAGCGCCAATTGCCCGGCACACCCTTGGTCACGTGGAAAATACCATTGCGCGTGCCGAACGGCGCGGCGGCTTGCGGCTGACCGTTGGCGTCCTTGTTGAAGACGAGGATCTGCTGCGTCGGTCCATTGTCGGCGACAAGGATTTGCCCTGACGGGGTGACCGCGATGTCGGACGGCACCGTGCCGGCGGGCAAGGCCAACGTGCCGGAAAGCGCGGTGCCGTTGGCGGCATAGTGCAGGATGCTCAGGCTTCCCGTCGAGACGCCGCTCATCACCCACAGCGTCGAATCCGTATCCACCGCGATGCGTCCCGGCGACGGCACACTCCACGAGCGCAAGCGCTGCATCGAATTCGCGTCGAACACGAGGACCCGGCTGTTGGACGTATCCGCGACATACAGTTCGCTATCTGTGGCGGCCATGCCGCGAACGCCCGCATCGGTGCCGGTCGTCACGGCGTTGAGCAGCAGAAAACTGTTCTTCGTCGCATTCGCGCTGTTGCCGATGCCGCCGCTGAACGGTGCGCCGGTCGCGAGATTGGCGAGCGTGCGGCGCGTGAGGCCGAACCACGTCTGGTTGGCCGGCGGATAGTCCGCGCCGACCAGTCCGTTCTTCTCGTTGCCGATCGACATCGCCGCGTACAGGTAGGTATGGTTCGTCGCGACCGCATCGCCGCCGGTGTTGCCCCAGCCGTGCGTCGAGCCGGCGACCGCGAGCTTGTCGCCCGCGCGATACGCGGCGATCTCGCTGCCGCTTTCGTCCCAGGGTGCATTGGTGTAGACGGTGCCGTCCGCGCCGACGCTGATCGCCTGGATGTCCTGCTGCATCCATTTGCCATCGCCAAAGCCGAAGCTGTTGCCGATCCAGGAGGTGGTGTAGGTCAGTTGAGATTGCGCGAGCGCGCTGAGCGGGACGAGACTGTGCAGGACAAGCACAGCGGCGCCAAGGCGCGAGGAGAATTTCACGACGGTGTTTCCTTGCGAGGTGCAAAGCGCGCACGGCCGGCGTGTCCGGCGCGCTTCAGCGTGTATGCGGATCGATAGCTATCGCGCATGCGTGAACGTTGGCGTTTTATCCTCGCATAGAAAACGCGGAAATTTATTCGTAAAAAATTCCTTGCGGGCTTGTGGAGGGTTTAAATAATTCGATGTGCATAAGTTTGCACGCGCGCGGCACGCTTAGCTGCTTTTCAGCCGCACGCGATACGCACATCGTCGTGCGCCGGCAAGCACATGTTCGTCGCGTTCAATCGATCCGTCCTCGCCGACAATCTCCTCAAACAGTTGCAACGCGAATACGGGTTCGACACGGCACCGCATTGACCATTAACGCGCGTCCGCGAATTCCTCGGCCACCGCTGCAATCAGCACCTGCATCCGCGCCGTCTTGTACAGATCCGCATGCGCGACCAGCCACACATCGAACGGCTCGGCCCGATGCGGCATGATGCGCACCAGTTCCGGTTCATCATCCGCGCGAAAGCACGGCAGCTCCGCGATACCGAAACCGGCGATGGCCGCCTCGAACAGCATCGCGGTCGATTGCGTCTGGAACACGAGACGTCCGCGCGAGGTCGGCTCGCCGCACAGCGGCGCCCACAGCGACGGAGAGACCGGTTGCTGATACATCACCAGATCGTGACCGTCGAACGCATCGCCCTCCTGCGGCTCGCCACGTGCCGCCACATACTCACGCGACGCGTAGATGCCGACTTCCAGCTGTCCCAGCTTGCGCGCGATCAGATCCGGAGAATCGGGCCGCAGCGTGCGGATCGCCACGTCCGCTTCGCGCCTGGTCAGATTGGTGATCTGCGCGGACGTCACGCAGACGATCTCGATGCCCGGATGCGCGCGCCGCACCTTGGCGATAGCCGGCACCACAAAGCGTTTGCCGAGCGAATCGGTAGTGGCGACGCGGATCGTGCCGGCCAGCTGATCGTCGAGCCCGGCAATCCGCCGCTCGATCGACAACGCCGCCTGTTCCATCGACTCGGCTGGCCCAAGCAGTGCTTCGCCCGCGCGCGTCAGTACATACATGGCGGGCCTGCGCAGAAACAGCGTCGCCGAGAGGGCTTCTTCGAGCGCGGCGATCCGCCGGCCGACCGTCGCCTGATCGACATCGAGGCGCAGCGAAGCGCCACGCAAGGTGCCGGCGCGCGCCACTGCGAGAAAAAATCGGGCATTGTCCCAGTTCATCATCGGTTGGTTCCTCCGTGATGCAATTTTGCATCAGACGGATGCGAAATCACTGCTTTATTGCAGCCGCGCGCGTGACTACACTTCGCCGATCTACCCAATTGCCGATTTAGCCAGAGGAACGCCTGATGACCGAATGCACTGTTGAACGGCCACCGTTAGCGCACGCCGATAAGACGCGGCCCGCAAAGCGGCCGCGCCTGACGCTGGCGCTGGTCGCGAGCGGCATGTTCATGGCCGTGCTCGACACCACCATCGTCAACGTCGCCTTGCCGGCGATGCACGCCACCTTGGGCGCGTCCGTCGGCGGCCTCGCGTGGATCGTCGACGCGTACACGCTGAGCTTCGCCGCGCTGATCCTCGCGGGCGGCATCGCGTCCGACCGTTTCGGCGCGAAGGCGGTGTATTTGTGGGGCCTGGCGTTGTTCGTCGCGGCGTCGGCGGCTTGCGGGCTGGCGCCGAACGTCGGTGCGCTGGTGGCCGCGCGCTTCGTGCAAGGCAGCGGCGCGGCGCTGTTCCTGCCGGCGTCGCTGGCGATCGTGCGCAGTACCTTCGACGACCCCGTCGAACGTGGCCGCGCAATCGCGGTATGGGCAGGGATTGCATCGGTGGCGGCGGCGGTCGGGCCGGTGCTCGGCGGCATCCTCGTGGAAGGGTTCGGCTGGCGCAGTGCGTTTCTGATCAACGTGCCGACCGGCCTGGTTGCGTTCGCCGGCGCGTGGATCGTGGTTCGCCACTCGGTGCGCAGCGTCGGCCGCCGCTTCGACTGGGGCGGCCAGTTGACGAGCATCGTCGCGCTGGGCGCGCTCTGCTTCGCGGCGATCGAATTGCCGTCGCGCGGTATTGCCGCGCCCGAAGTGTGGGGCGCCGCGCTGCTCGCCGTACTGGCAACGTTGACATTGGTCGCCGTCGAGCGCCGCGCACATGATCCGATGGTGCCGGTCGCGTGGTTCAGCAACCGCCTGTTCGTCGCGATGAACGTGATGGGCACGCTTGTCTACGTCGGCTACTTCGGTTTGCTGTTTATGCTGAGCCTCTATCTGCACGGCGAGTTCGGTTTCAACGCGCGGCAGATCGGTCTCACGTTGTTGCCGCTCGCCGGCAGCCTGTCGCTGGGCAACGTGCTAGTGGGCAAGTTGCACGGGCGCTTCACAGCCACGCAGTTCATGACGACCGGGCTCACACTCGCTGCCGTTGCCGTGCCGGTGATGGCAATGAGTCTGGAATGGCGCGCGCCGTGGGTCGTCACGTATGCGGCGATGGTGGTGTTCGGCGGCGGCACGGCCTTGTCGGTCCCGCCGATGATTTCGACGGTGCTGGAACAAGTGCCGGGCGAGTTGGCCGGCGTCGCTTCGGGCGTATTGAATGCGTTGCGGCAGGCAGGTGGCCTGCTCGGCGTTGCGATGGCAGGCGCGGCGACGATTCTGGCGCCGCGCGTGTCGATTGCGTTGTGGTGTGTTGCCGGCATCGGGTTGGTGACCTATGCGAGCGCGGCGGTTCTGGCGGCATACGCGGCCTTCGCGCCGAGATGGAGCGAAGGCCGGCGTGTGGCCTAACCAGCTTGTTGCGGACCTCAGGCGTGCGCAGCAGCAGCCTGCGCGGCAGCCGCTTCAGCCGCGGCAACGGCAGGCGACACGATGGACGGTTGACCGGACTGCCGACGCGAGCGACCCGAGCTCAGATAATCGGCGATCGAATCCTGCGTGACTTCGCCGACATAGCGTCCATCACTGTCCATCACCGGCATCCATGACGAATTGAACTGATACATCTTCGACAGCACGATGCGCAGATGCTCGTCGGCGCTCACCGTGGCCTTGAACTCGCTCAGATGCTCGCCACACACGCCCTGCCCCGCGCGCGCCGCACGGCGCGTGACGTAACCGAGCGCCTGGCGGTTGTCGTCGACGATGGTCAGATAGCGGCTGTCGCTGTCGTCCATCATCTGGAAGGCGCGTGCGACAGGCGTGTCGGCGCGCGCGGTTTCCGGTTGCGTCGCGGCGTCGCCGGCTTTCACCAGCAGCAAACGCTTCAGCGTGCTGTCCTGACCGACGAACGCGCCGACGAACTCATCGCGCGGATGCGCGAGCAGCGTGTCAGGATGATCGTATTGCACCAGCTGGCCACGGCGGAACACGGCCACGCGATCACCGAGCTTGATCGCCTCGTCGATGTCGTGACTCACCATGATCACGGTCTTGTTCAACTGACGCTGCATCTGGAAGAACTCGTTCTGGATCGACTCGCGGTTGATCGGGTCGACCGCGCCGAACGGCTCGTCCATCAGCAGCACCGGCGGATCGGCGGCCAGCGCGCGAATCACGCCGATCCGCTGTTGCTGCCCGCCCGACAACTCGCGCGGATAGCGCTTCAGATACTGCTTCGGATCGAGCGCGACCATCGACATCAACTCGGTCGCGCGTTCGCGGCAGCGCTTCTTGTCCCACCCGAGCAAGCGCGGCACGACGGTGATGTTTTCTTCGATCGTCATGTTGGGAAACAGGCCGATCTGCTGGATCACGTAGCCGATGTGACGGCGCAATTCGACTTCGTTCATGCCCGAGGTGTCCTCACCGTTGATCAGCACGCGGCCCGAAGTCGGTGCGATCAGACGGTTGATCATCTTCAGCGTGGTGGTCTTGCCGCAGCCCGACGGGCCGAGAAACACGCAGATTTCTCCTTCGCCGACGGTGAGGCTCACCGAGTCGACGGCGCGTACCTGCTGGCCGTCCTTCTGCGTAAACGTCTTGGTCAGTTTGTCGAGTTCGATCATGTCTTTTGCACTCCCTTCGGTGTCAGCAAGCGTTGCAACGCTTGCAGCAGCAGGTCGGCGACGATCGCGAGCACGCTCACGAGCACGGCGCCCACCAACAGTTTCATCATGTTGCTTTGGCCAATCGCGCGGATGATCAGCGTGCCGAGGCCGCCCGCACCGATCACCGCCGCGATCGTCATCACGCCGATGTTCATCACGACCGCCGTACGCACGCCGCCGAGAATCACCGGCACTGCGAGCGGCAAATCGACGAGGCGCAGCCGTTGCCAGACCGTCATGCCGATACCGATGCCGGCTTCCTTGATCCCCGCGTCCACATTGCGCAACGCGAGGTAGGTGTTGCGCATGATCGGCAGCAGCGAATAGAGGAACACGGCGGTGATCGCAGGCACCGCGCCGATGCCCTGGCCGAAGCGCGAGAACACCGGAATCATCAAACCGAACAACGCGATCGACGGCAGGGTCAGCACCACGGTCGCTACGCCCAGCAACGGCGACGCGAGCCACTCATGGCGATTGATCAGGATGCCCAGGGGCACGCCGACCAAGATCGCGCAGCCCACCGCGATTCCCACCAGCCACACGTGTTGCGCGGTGAGTTGCAGCAGTTCCGGCCAGTTGGCCGATAGATAGTCGAATACGTTCATCAAAGGTCTCCCCTCAAGGCAGCTTGTGCGTGCGCAGGAATTCCGCCGCCACTTCACGCACCGATTTGCCGTCGATATCGATCTGCTTGTTCATCTCCAGCACGGTGTCGTTGTTCAGCTCGGCGGACAGCGCGTTCAACTGCGTCGCGAGTCGCGGGTTCTGGTCGAGGATCGGCTTACGCACCACCGGCGTTGCGTTGTACGCGGGAAAGTAGTGGCGATCGTCTTCAAGCGGCGTGATGTTGAAACCCTTCACGCGGCCGTCGGTCGTGTAGATCAGCCCGATCGACACCTGGTTGTTATGCAACGCGGTGTAGACGAGACCCGGGTCCATCTGACGCGTTTCCGCGCGGCTGAACTGCATGCCATAGGCGGCTTCGAGCGGCTTCAGACCATCCGGACGATTGGCGAACTCCGCATCCATCGCGAACACGTGCTTCTTGTTCGGCTCGGCGTCGATTTTGGCCGCGAGCTGCGAGATCGTGCGGATGCCGGTTTGTTGCGCCACCTGCTCAGGCAAGCCGATCGCGTACGTGTTGTTCAGCGGCGATGCATCGAGCCAGACGAGGCCACGTTTGGCGTCGAGTGTCTTGACGCGTTCGTACATCGTCTTCGAATCGAGCTTTTCGGTGATCTTGTTGTAGACGATAGCAGCCGTGCCGGTGTATTCCCACACCACGTCGATCTGACCGTTCTCCTGCGCACTGCGCAGCAGTGTGCTGCCGAGACCGGTGCGGGCATCGATCGTGTAACCCTTCGCACGCAGATACTGCGCGGTGATTTCGGCCAGCACATATTGCTCGGTGAAGTTCTTGCCGCCGAGCACCAGGGTGGCCGCACTTGCCTGGAAGCTGGCCAGGAGCAGCGCGCCGGCTGCGATCCAGCGGCCGCGTTTGAACAGATTCATCATGCCGTCACCCCACGTCGTGCGAGCAGGTAGCGGCTGCCGGCCGAGACAATGCCGTCGAGCACCAGCGCGAGAATCGCGGTGGCCGCAGCGCCGAGCAGAAGCTGCTGCTGATTGTCCAGATAGATGCCGGGGAAAATCAGCGTGCCGAGGCTGTCAGCGCCGATCAGATACGCGAGCGGCGCGCTGCCCACGTTGATCGCCAGCGCCGTACGCACGCCGCCGATGATGATCGGCATCGCGTTGGGCAACTCGACGCGCAGCAGCGACTGCCAGCCCGTCATGCCGAGACCGCGGGCCGCTTCGCGCAAAGCGGGCGACACGTTTTTCATGCCTTCGTAAGCGTTGCGCGTGATCGGCAGCAATGACGCGAGGAACAGCGCGACCAGCGCCGGTATATCGCCGATGCCGAAGATGCCGAGCGCAATCGCCAGCACTGCCAACGATGGGATCGTGTTGCCGATGTTGAAGATTTGCATGAAACGTTCGGCATGGCGCGTGAACGCAGGGCGGCTCAGCAGCACGCCCGCGGGAATGCCGACCAGCAGCGCGAGCGCCATCGAATAGCCGACGAGCAGTAGGTGCCTTTTCGTGTAGTAGACGAGATCGGGCGCGTACTGATGCAGCGCGCTGGGGTCGATCGCGCGGCACAACAGCGCAATGACAATGCCGATGGCGACAAGACTGCCGATCAGTCTGGCAGGACGTTGAATCATGAAGATGCGCCTCCTTGTTCGAGCAGCGCGCGGGAATGGCCACGCCGCAAAGGCGTCGTGATGACGCTGCGAATGGGAAGTTCGGGACGCGGCTTGTGCCGCGAAGTGAACCGAGTGATGCCAGGGGTTTTTCCTGACGCGGGGGCGTGGTGCGGTGGTTTGCTTTCGCCCTCGGTGGCTTGCCAGCCTGCAAAGACTGGTGTTGCCAGATCCATCGATAGGACCGGTTCAAGCTGCCGCTGGGCTTGCTTTGGCCGGTGGGGTTTGGGGCCCCAGGGGTTTGATTTTTACCTGCGGTGGGCGGAATGCGGATTGCTGCTAATTTGCATTCAACCCCTTCTAACTTGGCTTATGTAGCTGTGATGTTCACTGTTAGGATGAGGGGATTATACGGGCGTTGGAGAGGTTCGTCTACCCATGTGGTTCATTCATATTCTGGTTTTTTGTTTTTGTTAGGTTTCCTTTTTGTTGTTCTCGTTGGTGTTTTCTTGCTTTTTTCTGCCCCCGCGGCGCGTTATCTCTGTATGCCTACGGCGTTGCCTTTCCTTGATTTCTTAGTGGTCTATTAGCGTCGCCCCTGTGCGGGGCAGGCACTTACTTTCTTTGCCGCCGCAAAGAAAGTAAGCAAAGAAAGCGGCTTCACACCGCCAATTCTTAAGCGGGTCCCCTGGCTTGGAGGAGGCAGTGGAGCATCTGGAATCTGTGCCCTCGCGCACTTCGCGTGAGTGACAAGGCAGTCATTCTTCCGGCGGCGCTGCGCGCGCCGCAGCGGTGCTTCATATGCGCGCTTCGCGCTTTCTTTGGCTCCCGAAAAAGCTCACCGTCAGTTTCCTCTCTTGCTCCTTCGCTCCCGAAAACGCTCACCTTAAAAGCCCACCGGTGCGTGCGGGATCATTCGGATCATCACCGTTACCCGGACAGCGAAGATCGAACGGCAACGCTCAGCCCGGCAGACTCATCGTTCACTTTCCATCAAACACCGGTGGCCGTCGCGCGGAAAACGCCGCGAGTCCTTCGCTGAAATCGGCGCTTTCGCACGCCTGCCGGCGCAGCTCGGCAATCTGCTCCATGGCCTGGACAGGCATAGGTTGCAGGTCTTCAAGTATTCGCAGTTGTTCCTTCACAGCCTGGATCGCCAGCGGCGCCTTGCCGGCTATTCCGCGTGCCAACTCAAGCGCCGTTGCTTCCAGCTTCTCGCTGTCGACCAGACGGTTGATCACGCCGAAACGCTCTGCCCGCTGCGCGTCCAGCGGTTGGGCGCAGAAGAACATTTCCTTCAACACATGAATCGGCAGGTTGTTGAAGAAGCGCAGCAACCCGCTCGTCGTATACGGCAAGCCGATGTTCGCCGGGGTCATCGCAAAACGTGCGCTGCCGTCGGCGACGACGAGGTCGCAACTCATCGTCAGATCGACGGCGCCGCCCCACACGGAGCCCGACACCATCGCGATCACCACGCCGGGATAAGCGCGCACGCGGCGCAACAGCTGTTCGAGCGGCTTGCCGTAGGCGATCGGGTCGCGGTCGTGCGCCAGTTCGCCGAGGTCGTGGCCCGCGCTCCAGACGTCCTGTCCCATTCCGCTGCCAACTATGACAACCGGGATGCGCCACGCCGCGAGTTCGACAAGCCGCGCGTCGAGCGTGCGCAGCAGGTCGGCACTGAGCGCATTTCTTCGCGTAGGATGACTGAAGGTTAATTGCGCAATCCGTTCGTCCACGATATCGACCGTCACCGTGAAAGACGATGTTTCCGGCGTGTTCATTGCATGACTCCCGCTGCGGGTTCCGAGGCTGTTGCCAGCGTATGGTATCCGCCCTGTTGATGCACAGCCTTCGCGGCGAGCAGCGCCTCGATCGACGCGGCATCGAAGCCGGCCTCGCGCAGTACGTCGACGGTATGTTCGCCAAGGCCGGGCGGTGCATGCCGGCTGATGTGCCCAGCAGGCTCGCCCGCCGCCGCGGAAGTGCGCACCGGCGTCACGACCTGGCGCAGTGCGCCAAGCGTCGGATGCTCAAGTGTTTCGACCAGTCTGCAATGCCGCACTTGCGGATCGTCGAACACTTCGTCTAACGTATTGATCGGGCCGGCCGGCAGTCCCACGCCGATGAACAGTTCGGTCCACTCGCGTTTGCTGCGCATCTTCAGACGGGCTTCGAGCGCAGCCTTCAATTCGTCTCGATGCGCGACGCGGGCTTCGTTGGTCGCGAAACGTGGGTCGTCCGGTAAGGTGGGCAGATCGAGCAACTGGCATAGGCGCAGCCACATGTCGGACGTGATCGGCGCCAGGTTGAGCGGGCCGTCGGCAGTTTCGAACACGCCATACGGAGCGATCACCGAATGCGCGTTGCCGGTACGGCGCGGGATATCGCCAAGGCTCAGGTAACGCTGACCATGCACGCTCAGCAGCCCCACCAGACTGGCAAGCAACGAGGTGCTCACATGCTGACCACGCCCGGTTCGCTCGCGCTCGAGCAGCGCGGCAAGAATCGCCATCGCGAGCCACATGCCCGAACTCAGATCGCCGATCGCCGTGCCGGTGCGCGTGGGGTCGCCATCGGCGAAACCGGTCAAGCTCATCAGCCCCGAATAGCCTTGCGCAATCTGGTCGAATCCCGGCCAGCCGCTCATCGGACCATCGGCGCCGAACGCGTTGATGCTGCCCATCACGAGCCGCGGATTGCGCGCGCTGAGCACGTCATAGCCGAGTCCCATGCTGTCGATGGTGCCAGGTTTGAAGTTCTCGATCACCACGTCGGCATCGTCGACCAGCCGGTGGATCGCGGCCAGTCCCTGCGGGTTGCGAAAGTCGATGCACACGCCGCGCTTGTTGCGATTGCACGATAGATAGTAGGTACTCACACCCCGGTCGAACGGCCCCCACGTGCGGCTCATGTCGCCGCCTGGGCCCGGCTCGACCTTGATCACATCAGCGCCGAGATCGGCCAGCACCATCGAGCAGAACGGCCCCGACAGCGCACGGCTCAGTTCGACGACCTTGATTCCTTGTAACGCTTGCATCCAGTTCTCCAGCAGATTAATGACAGGTGGGAGCGGGCGCGCTATTCCGGCAACGTCTGATGACGCGTCTCGACGGCAAACGGCAGGATCAGCAGGCCGATCACAAAGGCCGCCGCTGTCCACGCGATCGGCAACCCCAGCGAGCCTTGCCAATGAATCGCGGCAGCCAGCAGGAAATTGACGCCCGCGCCGAGCAGACGGCCCACCGACGCATTGAAGGCAAACGCGGTGGCGCGTATCCGTGTGGGGTATTGCTCGGGCAGCCACAGCGAGAAAATTGCGAAATTGCCGCCGAAGAAGCCGAGGAACAGCAGCGACACCATGAACAGGTTGAGTCCGTTCGGCAGATAGAAGACCCAGCCGAACGCGAACACGATCGACACGGCCATGCCGGCGAAGTACGCGCCTAGCGCCACCCGGCGCCCCAGCCGTTCCGCCAGCCACGGCGCGGCGAGACAACCGAGGATCGTCCCGACCGACAGCACCGCCGCACCGATCGACGCGAGATGCACGGCGCCGACGCGGTCGATGCCGGCGCGCGTCGCCAGCGTCACGACCGCGCTCGCTTCGTAGACCGACCCGGCCCACAAGCCGATGATCGCGACACCCACCAGGCTCGCGCTAGTCAGCGTGCGACGCCGATAAGCCGGCGCAAATATCTCCAGCAGCGGCCGGCGACCGGACACCGCCGGCACGTTGTTCGTATTCGTATGGCCGACGCCGTGCGTGGCCTTGCGCCACTGACCCGGCTCCTTCACCTTGAGCACCGTGAAAATGGCGAGCAACGCAGGCGCGAGGCCGCACAGAAACATCGCGCGCCAGCCGTACGTCGCGCCGACCGTATAGTTCAGCAAGGCAGCCAGGAAGAATCCCACGTAGTAGCCGGTCTGCAGATACCCCGCACCCATCTTGCGGCGATCCTCCGGCCAGCTCTCGGCCACATAGGTGCCGGCCAGCGCCCATTCGCCGCCCACGCCGATGCCCGCGATCAGCCGGAACGCCGCCAGTTCCCAGACGTTGTGCGCGAACGCGGCCGCGCCGGTGAACACCGAGTAGATGAGGATGCTGGCGGCCAGTGTCTTGACCCGCCCAAACCGGTCGGCGAGCGGCCCCCAGATGAACGACAGACCCCAGCCGATCAGAAACAGCGCAAACAGGATCGAGCCGTACATGCCGAGATTGCCCGGCGTCGCGGCAATGCCCGAGACGGGTAACAGCTCGGTCAGCGCCGGAATCAGCACCAGCGCGTAGATCACCGAATCCACGCCGTCCAGAACCCATCCCGAGTACACCGCCCAGAAGCCGCCGATCTGCTCACGGGTGAGAGGCGTGCGCCGGGGCTTGATCCCCGGCGCCGATGCAGCGATCGCTTTGGACATTCTTGTCTCCTGGCCGGCCTGGGCCGGCAGTTTTGAAGCGGCGCCGGACCGGTCAGGACAGGCACGCTTCGGTTTTTTGTGGCTTGAGTATAAGAACGCGCCCGATAAACGAAAAATATGATATTTCTCTAACTCGATCGGATTTCGTTATGGGACGAGGGAGCACGAGACTCGCATGGACCTGCGGCAACTGCGGTATTTCGTCAAAGTGGTGGAGTGCGGCAACGTCACGCGCGCCAGCGAAGCGCTGCACATCGCGCAACCCGCGATCAGCCAGCAGATGCGGAAACTGGAGCAGGATCTGGGAATGCAACTGCTCGAGCGCAGCGTGCACGGCGTGGCGCCCACCGCGGCAGGGCAGACGCTTTACCGGCACGCCGTCGAACTGTTAAGGCAAGCCGACGGTACCCGCGAACTGCTGCGTCAGGACGCCGAGTTTCCGCAGGGCAAAGTGTCGGTCGCCATGCCGTCGAGCACGGCACGCATGATTGCCATTCCGCTTGCGCGCACGATCCGCGACCGTTACCCCGGCATTGCGCTCGAGTTGATCGAAGCGCCGAGCGCGGACCTGGGCAATTTGATCGGGGGCGGACGCGTGGAGCTGGCCGTGGTGGTCGACGCGGTCGAAACGCGTGGTGTGGCTTCGCAACGGCTGCTCACCGAAGCGCTGTACTTGATTGCGTGGCCGGAATATCCGATGCCGGGCGAGCCTGTGCCGCTCGCCGACCTGGCACGCATGCCGCTGATCCTGCCGAGCGCGCCGAATACGATCCGCAGCCGCGTCGACTGGGCGCTGCGCGAAGCCGGCCTGCCGTGTGAGATTCTGTTCGAGGCCAGTTCCACTGCGCTGTTGTTCGCCGCTGTCCTGGCGAAATTGGGCGTGACGATCCTCCCGTGGACCGCCGCGCACGTCGAACTCGATGAGCACAAGCTGAAGCTTGCCAAGGTCGATCATCGGCTGTTCTCGCGCGATCTGTCGCTCTGCTGGCACGATACGGCGTTGCTCAGCAATGCCGTGCAGAAGGTCAAGGCAACCCTACTCGAACTGTTCGACAGCCTCGGCAAGCGGCCGGAGTGGGCAGCGGCAGATTAGATCCTATGAGCAGGAGGCGTCGACGAACTGATACGTAGAATCAGCGTGTCGAGTCTTGTTCAAAGGAGAACATCATGCGCACGGATCAGACGTTCACCACCCATGGTGAAGAAGCAGTACTTACCGTGTCGCTCGAGCTGGCTGCGGCGAAGTGGAAGGTCGCGCTGCACGACGGCCGGCGCGAGACGCCCGCCGTGCACGCGGTCGCGCAGCCACAGGCCGCCGCCCGCGTGCAGGCAGTGCTGGACCTGATCGAACGGCACAAAGAGAAGTGGTTGCTGCCCGCGGGCGTGCGGGTCGTCGTGAGCTACGAGGCCGGTCAGGACGCCTTCTGGATCTGTCGTGCGCTGCAGGCGCGCGGCATCGAGTGCCATGTCGTCGATCCGGCGAGCATTCCGGTCGAACGCCACAAGCGACGCGCCAAGACCGACCGGCTCGATGTCATCAAGCTGGTGATTAACCTGCGTGCATGGCTGCGCGGCGAGCGCGACCGCATGCACGTGGTGCATGTGCCATCGCCGCAGGATGAAGCGTCCCGCCAGCTGATGCGCGATCGTGGGCAACTGCAAAAGGAAGTGCGGCAGCACCACGACCGGACGCGCAAACTGCTGGCCACGCTGGGCTGCTGGGACGACGTCAACTGCAAGGCCTTCGCTGGCCGGCTCGCGCGTAACGAGGTGAAATGCCACGACGGTGCGCCGCTGCCACCCGAGCTGCGTGAGCGGCTGCTGCGCGAGTGCGAACGGCTGGCGCTCGCCGAGCAGCAACTCGTGGCGCTGGAGAAGACGCGGCAGGCAAACGTGCCGGCACCCGCGCGCAAGCGAAGCCACGACCTGACGCGTCTGAAGGGGATTGGCGAAGTCGGTGCGTCGCGCCTCGCGCTCGAGCTGTTCTGGCGGGAGTTCAGCAACCGGCGCCAGGTGGGTGCGTGCGTCGGGCTGGTGCCGCAGCCGTACGACAGCGGCGAGAGCCAGGTCGATCAGGGCATCAGCAAACAGGGCGACCGGCGGGTGCGCGCATTACTGGTCGAGATGGCGTGGACCTGGCTGCGCTACCAGCCCGGCAGCGCGTTGACGCAGTGGTTCAACCGGCGCACGCAGGGCACGGGGCCGAACCGCCGGGCGCGACGGATCGCGATCGTCGCGGTCGCACGTCGCCTCGCGATTGCGCTGTGGCGCTATCTGAAGGACGGCACCATTCCGGAAGGGGCACAGATGAAGGCGGCCTGAGGCGAAAGGATGGCGAGCACCCAAAGAGTGAGCCCGATATATACAACGTCTGAAGTGAACATGCCCGTTCGCCACCCGGGTTGCTAGCGCAACCGATCTGTTAGATGGGGCATGTTTCGGACACTAGTCCCACGACGCAATGCGCATGCAGGATAAGGCTGGCGAGTCGCCAGCGGATAGAAGGTGGTCGGACGTCACGTCTGACGCGCGCAATGATCGGCTTCAGACCAGTAGGAGCGACGTACATCGGATCACAGCAAATATTGATGCACAATGCGCCTGTATGCCCGGCGAGCGTGCGCTCGCCAGGCGTACGTCAGCATATCGATCCCTTCCTGGGTCAAGGGTCCGCTGGCGCCAGGCTTCGCCTGCCCTTGACCCTGATTACGGGCACTGAGCAGAAGGCGCTGATCGATGCTTTGTGAGTCAGTCCGTCGAGAGGCCTTGACAACTTACTGCTCATAGAAGGGTGGCGCACGGCCTGTCTGGATGGAGCGCTCCCGAAACGCGGGCGCGGCGGCCGCGCATGACGATCTAGCCACCGCTCCTGAGCGGCAGATGCCGCTCAGGAAACCCTCACCCGCCGCACAAAGATGCGCCGCGTCAAATCGAACGCCACCAGATTGCCGGCCACCACAAGCACGAGGCCGACCACCGCCAACGCGGACCATCGATAGCCTTCGAACACCGTTGACGCCGCTAGCGCCACAATCGGAAACAGTACGGTGCAGTAAGCGGCCCGTTCCGGCCCGATCCGCCCGACTAGCATCAGGTAAGCCGTAAAGCCGATCACCGAGCCGAATACAGCCAGATAAGCGAGCGCGCCGAGATAACGCGTGGACGGCTCGATGGCGAAGGAAAAGCCGGCCAGCGCGCTCCCTGCCGTCAATACACTGGCGCCGATCAGCATCGCCCAGCTATTCGTGGCGAACGGATGCAAGCCCATCGATTGCATCCGGCTCGACAGCAGATTGCCGGTCGAGAAGCACAATGTTCCAAGAAACGCGATCGCGAGGCCCAACCACACAGCGTGGTCGCCCAGGTGTCCCGCCATCTGCTGGACGAACAGGCACACGATGCCGACGAGGCCCAGCAACGCACCGGCAATCGCCGTCGGCTGCAATGGGCGGCCCATGAAAAGGCGGCCGTTGATCGAGTTCAGGAGCGGCGCAGTCGAAAAGACCACCGCCACGAGTCCGCTCGGCACGACCTGTTCGGCGTAGTAAAAGCACAGGAAGTTGGCGCAAAACAGCGCCAGCCCCTGCGCAACCAGGAAGCGCCATGCGGCGCGTGGCGGCCAGATCGGTCTGCGCATCAGGCGCAGCAGCGCGAATAGCACCAGCGCCGCTATCCAGAAACGCCACGCGATCGATACCGGTGGCGGCACGACCCCCAGTTGCCATTTGATAGCGATCCAGGTGGTGCCCCAGATCAGAACGGTGACGGCATAGAGCAACACATTCATGGCAAACCCGGCAGCAGTGAAATCAGAGACTCGACTATGCTGCGGCGCGGGCGGTGGCACTTGTCCAGGATTGCGCATTTTTTCGTAGCGGCAAGCCGCCGCTAAAGGCTCGCCGTATACTGGCGCTTACTCATTGACCCGACCGCATTCCGCTCGCCCCGTGAACGCCACACCGCCCGCTCCCGTGATGGATTCCACCGACACGCCGTTTGGCCTGCAGTCGGTATGTCACACGCTGCGCGACGCCAACGCGAATCTGGAACGGTTTGCGTGGCTCGGCGATCAATTGGCAATCGCGCTCTGGACACGCGATACCGAAGAAGCTGAAACGGTTTACGACCAGCCCGGTCATCACACGCTGTCGTGTTATCTGGACGGCGGTTATCGCACAGAACGGCAGAAATTGCCCGGCCGCTATGGCGCGCCCGCGCGGCTTTGCGCACTGCCCGGCGATCACGAATCGCGCTGGTGGGTGCGCGGTCACATGCACTTCATGCACCTGTACTTTCTGCCCGAGCATTTCACGCAGCGCGCCGTGCGGGAACTGGATCGCGAACCTCGAGAACTGACGCTCGCCGATCGCACCTATTTCGAAGACGCTCGTATCGCCACGCTGTGTCAATCGCTTGTCAACGAAAGCTGGCAGGACCCCGATAGTCTGCTGCGCGCCAACGAAACCGCGCACCAGGTGTTGAGCTTGCTGCTGCGCGCGCAAGGCGTGCGCCGGACCGATGCGTCGCTCAAGGGAGGGTTGTCGGTCGCTACGCGGCGGCGCTTGCGCGACTATATCGAGAGTCACTTGACGCAATCGCTCACGCTCGGTGAGCTGGCTAGCGTGGCAGCGCTGTCGGAATTTCACCTCGTGCGCATGTTCCGCACATCGTTCGGACTACCGCCCGCTGCGTGGATCGCGCAACAGCGGCTTGAGCGCGCACGCACGCTGCTGCGCACCACGTCGCTGCCGCTGGCGCAAGTCGCCGAGCGTTGCGGGTATGCGAACGCCAGCCACTTCAGCCACCGGTTTCGCGAGAGCATCGGCGTGGCGCCGACTGCATATCGGCAGGCGGTTCGCGCCGAATAGCAGCTTTCACCGCCGCGCCCTTACTCAAGCGCCATCGCCAACACCCGCGCCACGTGAATCGCTTCAACGCCCGCGCCGTCGTGAATCTGGTGCCGGCAACTGGTCCCGTCGGCGACCATCACCGTATTGCCGTCGATCTTGCGCAGTTTGATGAAGTACCGCTACGGCGCGCGCAGCGCCGCCGGAAGAATGACTGCCTTGTCACCAGCGCGGAGTGTGCGGGAACACCGATTCCAGATGCTCCGCTGCCTCCTCCAAGCCATGGGACCCGCTTAAGAATTAGCGGTGTGAAGCCGCTTTCTTTGCTTACTTTCTTTGCGGCGGCGCCCCGAAGGAAGTCCACTTGGTGGGCAAAGAAAGTAAGTGCCTGCCCCGCACAGGGGCGACGCTAATAGACCACGAAGAAAGCAAGGAAAGGCCAACACCACAGGCACACAGACATAAAGCGCCGCGCAGGCAAAAAGATCAAAAGCAAAGACCACCACCGAAGCCCCCCGCTGCGGCAACGCAAGCGCTAATGTGCATGCTCAAGCAGTTCGCCCGGAATAAACGCCCTCTCAAGCCCCCCTTCGCTCAACCACTTTCGCGTTTTCTCGGCCGCCCGGTCGATCAGCCGATCGCATTGGGTGTAGTCGTAAGGCGAAACTTCCAGCGGGCACAGCGGCGGGACGACGAAGATCTCCACGCGGGTCGAATAGAACTCGAGGTCGCGCACGAGTTGCCGTGCGATGACGAGCGTCAACGCATGCATCGCCTGGGCAATCGCGCTGGAAGGCACCGCCCGCAGCGCACAAGCAAAGCCGGCCGGGAGCACAACCACGCGCGTCGCGCCGAGCCCGACCGCCACTGAGATGGGTGTGTTGTTGGCCACACCGCCGTCGACCAGATCGCGACCGCCGATCCGCACGGGCGGGAACACGCCAGGAATCGCTGCGCTCGCCAGAACGGCGTCCACCACCGGTCCGGAAGACAAAACAACCTCGTTGCCGGTCAGCATGTCAGTGGCCACGATGTGCAGCGGTATCGCTGCCTGCTCCACGCGCGTGTACGGTAAGTTTTTTTCCAGCAGCACACGCAGCGCAGTAGCCTCGAAGAGGTGCGGCCGACGCCGCAGCACCATGTCGAGAAACCCGCGCATCGTCAGCGGCATGATGTCCCGCCGATGGATGCGGCGCCAAAGCGCTTCAAGCATTGCGACACCGTTGCCATCGGGGCGGCCGGCGAAATAGGCAGCGTTGATTGCACCGGCGGATGCACCGACCACAAAGCCCGGCCGTTCGCCCCGGTCGAGCAGTTCGCGCAACATGCCGACCTCGATCGCGCCCAGGCTGCCGCCGCCAGCGAACACAAACGCGGTCGACCCGGTGCGGGTCGAGGCAGCCGATAAATCGGATAACGCGCAATGATGGAAGGACATGTGGATCGCTCCTGCCGGACAACGCGGAATTCGTGCGCCGATACTGCTTAATGCAGCGTCGCACGAAACGGCGCCCGGCTCAATGCGGACCATTCCTGATGACTCCCGGCAGCTCAAACGACAGCGGGCTGACGAAGCTGCGCCCGTCCAGGCGCAGCCTCAGTCAGCCATCGGCGAGATCAGTGCCCCTTGAACAGATCAAGCAACTGGTTCTGGATCGCCATCATCTCGTGCGCATGCTTCATCTCCATCTGCGCCATCGTGTCCTGATACTCCATTTCCATCTGCATCATCTTCTGTTGAATGCCAATGGCCTGCGTGCGTTGTTCGGGCGTAAGCTTGTCCATCATCATGCTGTAGTTCGGCGGCATGACGTAGGTGCCGGCGCGCCCGATTCCTTGTGCCTGCACCGAACCTGCCGCGAGCGCCAGCGGCAGCAGTCCGCACAGAATGATGGTTCGAATCGATTTCATGTCATCTCCAGTCTTACGTGAGTAGCCGACCATCGAGGCGGGCGGCATAAGCGACGTCAAGCACCCAGAACGGCTGGCTTCGGTGGGATCCGTCGCGCACGCCTGCTCCGGGAACACAACACCCGGACCGGCTCTTAAGATCACCAGCCGGGGGTTTCATGGGCTTAGTCGCGAACGCTGACTGGAAATGACAGAGGGAAGGAAAATAGTCTCGACGGCTTTTTTTGCTCACCTGAAGACGCGCATCATTGCGACGCATCCTTCTGACGCAACGATTCCGGCAGACCGTACAGCACGATCAGCGCACAGACGAGGCTCGTTGCACCGATCACATACAGCGCCGGCGTGGTGCTGCCCGTCAGGTCGCGCACGCGGCCGACCATCACCGGACTCACAATGCCGCCAATCTGCCCGAGCGTATTGATCAGCGCGATCCCGCCTGCGGCGCCAGCGCCGGTCACGAGTTTCGGCGGCAGCGCCCAGAACGCCGGAATGGAAGCGACGACGCCCGCGCCCATCACGGCCAGCGCAACGACCAGCAACGCGGTTTGCTTATCGAAGAAGCCTGCGGCAAAGAAGCCGACCGCCGCCATCACGAGCAGACCGCAGACGAACCTGCGCCTTTCGCCCGTGGCATCCGACATCCGGCCGACAACCACCATGCAGATCGCACCGGCGATATAAGGCACTGCCGTGAGCAAACCGACCACCGTCGGATTGTTGGTGCCGGCGACGCGGATCAGATGCGGCGCCCAGAAGTTAAGTCCATACGACGCGACCTGAATCAGGAAGTAGACGAGCCCAAGCGTCAGGAAGCCAGGTGTTCTAATTGCGCCCATCAACGAATGTCCACTGCTGGGGTGCCGGCTCTGTTGCGCGATCTGGCTCGACAGATACGATTTCTCCGCCGCCGACAACCATCCTGCATCCTCGATGCGATCTTTCAACAGCTTCAGCACGAGAATGCCAAGCGCCACGCAAGGCAAACCGCCGAGCAGAAACAACCAGTGCCATCCCGGCATGCCGAGCACACCGTTCATATGCCCGATCACCAGACCCGCAACCGGCGCACCGACCAAACCCGAAAACGCGGATGCGAGAAACAGCATCGACGTGATGCGCCCGCGATAGCTCGGCGGAAACCACAGCGTCAGGTAATACAGCACGCCCGGCGCAAAGCCCGCTTCCATCGCGCCGATCAGAAATCGCAGCCCGTAGAACTGCCATTCGGTATGGACGAACACCATCGCCGCCGTCGCCAGCCCCCAGGAAATCATGATCCGGGCAATCCAGCGACGCGCACCGACCTTGTACAGAAACAGATTGCTCGGTACTTCGAACAACACGTAGCCGATCACGAACAGACTCGCGCCAAGGCCGTACGCGGTATCGGACAACCCAAGGTCGCTCTGTAACTGAAACTTGGCGAAGCTGATATTGATGCGGTCGAAGAACGCGAACAGATAACAGATCATGATCAGCGGCATCAGCCGCCATGCAACTTTGCGGATGATTGTCGCGGCGTCGTGCCCGCTGTGCTGACGGCTGCCGGTTGCGACTGCGCCGAGGTCACTCATAGTCGTCTCCAATGCCGGATTCGGCAGCGCCGTCCGGTCGTATAGTCGGTTAAGGGAAGATCAGATTTGCAGGACGTATTCCGGCACGGGATGCAGATCGCAATTGCGGCCCGCTTTCGCCAGTTGCCCAGGCACCTCGTGACCGAGCAAAGCAGGCAAACCGCGCGATAGCGCAATCAGCTTTTCCAGGTCGATCGCGGTCGGAATGCCGATTTCGTCGCACATATTCACGAGGTCCTCCGTGCAGATGTTGCCGGACGCGCCCGGCGCGAACGGACAGCCGCCGAGGCCGCCCAACGCCGCGTCGAAGCGGCGCGCGCCGGCCTCATACGCGGCCAGCACGTTGGCGAGGCCAAGACCGCGCGTGTCGTGAAAGTGCAGCGTCAGCGCCGCAGCGGGCAGACGTTCGAGCACGCGCGTGACAAGCCGCGCGACCTGGCGCGGATTCGCCATACCGGTCGTATCGGCCAGCGTGACGCCCTGGATGCCCATCTCGCGATAAGTTTCGACGATGCCGATCACGCGGTCTTCGTCGATCTTGCCTTCGAACGGACAACCGAACGCGGTCGCCACGGTCGCGTTCAGCGTGGCCTGCGACGAACCCTTGACGAGCCGCACAATGTCGCCGAATGCCATCAGCGACGCCTCGCAACTCATCCGCATGTTGGCGCGGTTGTGCGTCTGACTCGCCGACATCACCAGATTCAGTTCATCGGCGCGCGATGCCAGCGCGCGTTCGGCGCCCTTCAGGTTCGGCACCAGCGCGACGTAGATCACGTCCGGACGCCGCTCGATCTGCTGGAATACGGCCTCGCCGTCACGCAGTGCCGGAATCGCTTTCGGCGACACGAACGAACCCGCCTCGATGCGCGTGAACCCCGCTGTCGAAAGCGCGTTGATCAACGCGATCTTGTCTGCGGTTTCGACCCATGTCGGTTCGATCTGCAAGCCGTCGCGCGGCGCTACTTCCTGCACGATCAGCTTGTCGAAGCTGGAAGCGTTCATTGCACTGCTCCTTCGCGGCGCAGCCGCTCGATATCGCCGCCGCCGAAGCCAAGTTCGCTCAGCACGCTTTCGGTATGCTCGCCCAGCGCCGGCCCTTGCCAGCGCACTTCGCCCGGCGTGTCCGACAGCTTGGGCACGATGCCCGGCATCTTCACCGAGGCACCACCGGGCAGGTCCGCTCGCAGCAACATGCCGCGCGCCTGGTAGTGCGGATCGGCAACGATGTCGGCGACGGAATAGATGCGCCCCGCAGGCACTTCGGCGCGTTCGAGCGCGGCCAGCACGTCCTCGGTGGAATGGTGCGAAGTCCACGCAGTGATCGCCTGATCGAGCCGCGCGCATTGCTTCGCGCGGCCGTCGTTGCGGGCGAGAGTTGGATCGTCGGCGAGATCGGCGCGGCCGATCACATGCATCAGGCGTTTGAAGATCGGATCGCTGTTACCGGCGATCACGACGTAGCCATCGTCTTCGGTCGGATAGGTGTTCGATGGGGCGATGCCCGGCAACGCGCCGCCGCTGCGCTCACGCACGTGACCGAGCAAGTCGTATTCGGGCACGAGGCTTTCCATCAGATTGAACACGCTCTCGACCAGCGAGACATCGACGACCTGGCCCTCGCCCTGTCCCGTCTTCACGCGCAGCAGCGACATCAGTGCGCCAATCACGCCGTGCAGCGAAGCGAGCGAATCGCCGAGACTCACGCCGACGCGCGCCGGCGCGCCGTCCACTTCACCGGTCGTATAGCGGATGCCGCCCATCGCTTCGCCGATCGCGCCGAAGCCCGGCCGGTCGCGATACGGACCGGACTGGCCGTAGCCGGAGATGCGGACCATCGTCAGTTTGGGGTTGATCGCGTGCAGCACGTCCCAGCCGAGACCGAGCTTTTCGAGCGCACCAGGACGGAGATTTTCGATCACGACGTCGGCGTCGGCGGCAAGACGTTTGACGATATCGATACCGTCAGCCGACTTCAGATTCACGCAGATGGATTTCTTGTTGCGCGACTGCAGATACCACCAGAGCGAGGTGCCCTCATGCAGCTTGCGCCATTTGCGCAGGGGATCGCCCGTCTCCGGGGCTTCGATCTTGATGACCTCGGCGCCGAACTCGGCCATGAGGCGCGCGGCGAACGGCGCGGCGATGAGGGTTCCGATCTCGACTACGCGGATACCCTGAAGGGGTCCACCCATAATGCCGTCTCCGAAGCTGGTTTCGTGTTGAGAGACAGCTTAGAAGCGAGGCCGCAGTAGCGTCCAACCGCAATTCGCCAACGACCGTTCGCGAACGGCGAACGCTTAGCGATTGGACGCAGCCGGCAAGGTTTCCGACGCCTCGATCGAGCGCAGGTGGTCGAACAGCAGCCGGCTCACCGGCGACAGCGCCTCAACATCGCGCACCACCAGCAGCAGTTTGCGTTCGGACCAGTCGTCTTCCAGCGGCACGCCGATCAGGCCAAGCGGCCGGCCCATGATCTGATAGACCTTCAGTGGCAAAACGCCTACGCCCATGCCGGCCTGCACCATCCGGCACACTGCGTCGAAGCCCGGCACGTGGATGCGCAAACGCAATGGTTTGCCCGCCTGGCGCGCGGCCATATGCGTGCGGGCGTTGATCGAGCTGGCCGCGTGCAGGCCGACGTGATCGCCGTCCAGCGTTTCAGCGAAGGCGATACTGCTGCGGCCGGCCAACGGATGATCGTCGCGCATCACGAGCACCAGCGAGTCGTGCCGATAGTGCGCGACGTGCAGATCGCGCGTGTCGGCGTCGCCGGAACAGATGCCGAGGTCGGCGAGGCTATCGTCGACGGCTTCGACCACGCCGCCGCTCGGCCGCTCTTCGAGATCGAGTTTGACGCGCTCGTGCTGCAACTGGAACGCGCGTAAATCCTCCGGCAGGAATTCGACGATCGCCGAGAGGTTGGCCATCATGCGCACGTAGCCGCGCACGCCGCTCGCGTGCCCAGCCAGTTCGATGCCGATATTTTCGATGTCGCGCATCACGCGGCGCGCATGATGCAGCAGCGTTTCGCCGGCCGGCGTCAGCGTCATGCCGCGCGCGTTGCGCTGGAACAATGTGGCGCCGACCGCCTGTTCGAGTTCGAGCAGACGTTTGCTCGCGGCGGACACGGCAATCGCCTCGCGCTCGGCGGCACGCGTGAGCGTGCCTTCTTCGTAGACGGCGAGAAAGAGTTGAAGCGTAGTGAGGTCGAGCCTTCGTAGAAGGTTTTTGATTACCATGGCGGGGCGCCGCGTCGTTGAGCAATGCGTCTATTCTGACGCTAGACACGGAAAATAGGTGCCGCCCCCAGCTAAACCCCTAATCCCTCCACGCCGAGCCAAGAATCATCGTGCAGAAATTCTCGCGATGATAATGCGGGTCTTTGAGCGCCAGCACGTCCGCCTTCACGTTGCCGAAAGTCGTCTCCGGTTTGTGAATCGTGCCATGTGCAAACGCGTCGATGATGCCTTCCTTGAAATGCGCGCCGCGTGGATGCGCATGGATCACCTCATGCCGCTGTTGCTCAGTGAACTCGTCGTAGGCGAGGCCGAGCACGTCCATCTCGACGCCCGCCGTGACCAGCGCGACCACCGGCTTCATATATTGCGGAATGCCCGGCGTAGTGTGCAGCGCAATCGAATTCCACACCTGCTCGATATCGTCCTCGCCGATGCCGTGGCGCCGCAGGAAATCACGCGCCGCGTTCGCGCCGTCCACCTCGAAGCGATCGTGTTCGCTGCTATACGGCGCGACGAGTCCCATGTCATGGAACATCGCGCCGATGTACAGCAGCTCCGCATCGTACTTGAGCTGTTTGCGCGTGCCGGCTAGCGAACCGAACAGGAACACGCGCCGCGAATGATGGTAGAGCAACTCGGTTTCGGTATCGCGCACGAGCTGTGTGGCTTCGCGCGCCATCATGCTGTCGGGAATCTGGATGCCTGCGATCGTGGTCATGTGATGTGCTCCGTGAATGACGCGGTCAAGAAAGCGCGCGGTCCTGGTGAGTTGAAAGCGCGTTTGGTATGCTGGTTCGTGACGCTTTTCCTGCTGCTCAAACCATGCGCCGATGAAAATCAGTATTGGCTAACGCGTTATCACGGGCAATCGCGGCGGGCCGCCAAACACTGCCAAACGCACTGCGTCTACTGCCGCGGCCTGCGGATCCAGTTCATCGTTAAAGGAAGTCATTCGATGCCTACCGTCGCGATCGCGATCTTTCCGGGCGTTCAGGCTCTCGACGTCGCCGGTCCCGTCGATGTCTTCTCCGAAGCCAATCGGTTCGTCGCACCGCAAGATCGCTATGAGGTGACACTGCTGAGCGCGGAGCCGGAACCGCTGCGCGCATCCAACGGCATGACGCTCACTGCCGACGCCACTTTCGAACAGGCGCGCCGCCCCTTCAATCTCGCATTGGTCGCCGGCGGCCCCGCGTTGCCGGACACCGCGCCCGATGCGCGGCTGCTGGAATGGCTAATGAACGTCGCCATGCAGTGCGACCGTTACGGCTCGATCTGCACCGGTGCTTTCGCGCTCGGCCATGCCGGACTGCTCGACGCACGCAACGTCACGACGCACTGGCAGCATGCGGCTCAACTGGCGGCGCAATTTCCACACGCGCACGTCGACTTCGATCGCATCTATCTGCGCGACCGGCAACTGGTGACGTCGGCCGGCGTCACGGCGGGTATCGATCTCTCGCTTGCGCTGGTGGCGGAGGACCACGGGCCGCACACGGCGCTGGCTGTCGCCAAGCGGCTGGTGGTGTTCGCGCAGCGGCAAGGCGGCCAGTCGCAGTTCAGCCCATACCTGACTGCGCCGGCCGATGAAACCTCGCCGGTCGCCAGGGTGCAGGCGCATGTGATGGAGCGGATTCGCGAGAGTTTCACGGTGAAGCAGCTGGCCGACGTCGCGGGCATGAGCGCGCGAAACTTCGCGCGTGTGTTCGTGCAGGAGACCAACGTCACGCCGCACGAGTTCGTCGAGCGCGCTCGCGTGGATGCGGCGCGCAAGTTGCTCGAAAGCAGCGGCGCGGCGCTCAAGGCCATTGCTTACGACTGCGGTTTCGGCACCGCGGACCGGATGCGCATTGTCTTCGCCAGACGAATCGGTGTGACGCCGATGCAGTATCGGGAGCGCTTTCGCTCCGCCTGAAGGAAACCCGATAGGCAGCGTCGCTGCAAGCATGCAATGCTGCATGAGAAAATGGTGGCTTCCCCAAGCCACCCATCACAACGACATGCCCCCCTCTTCTCCGATCCGCGCGATCGTCACCGGCCATACTCGCGGCCTCGGCGCTGCGCTCGCAGAACAACTGCTCGCGCGCAACGTCGCGGTGCTGGGCCTGTCCCGCTCGCGTCACGCCACGCTTGCACAGCGCTTCCCGGCTTTGCTCGAAGAGATCGAACTGGAACTGGCCGACCCCGCGCGCGTCGCGCAATGGCTGGCAGGCGACGCACTGCGCGGCTTTGTCAGCGGCGCGCAAAGCGTGCTGCTCATCAACAACGCGGGCATGGTGCAGCCGATCGGTCCGATCGAGGGGCAGGACGCCGCGGCCATCGCGAGCACGGTAAGCCTGAATGTCGCGACGCCGCTGATGCTGGCGAGCGCCGTCGCAGCGGTCAGCGTCGACGCTAACGATCGGCGCATCGTGCATATTTCGAGCGGCGCGGCGCGCAATGCGTACCCTGGCTGGAGCATCTACTGCTCGACCAAAGCCGCGCTCGACCATCACGCGCGCGCCGTCGCGCTCGATGCGAATCGCGCGCTGCGTATTTGCAGCCTCGCACCAGGCGTCATCGATACGAATATGCAGGCACAGATTCGCGACAGCGGCTCCGAGCAATTTCCGATGCGCGAAAAATTCGAAGACCTCAAGCGCAACGGCCAGCTTTCGACGCCTGAACACTGCGCGACCCAGTTGCTCGACTACGCCTTCAGCGATGTGTTCGGGCAAACACCCGTGGCCGACATTCGCGAGATAGCGAAGCAAGCCTGAGGCGCGGTTTCTCTGCTCCCGAAAAATCTCACCTTTGGCACGAAGCGGCCGGGGAAAGGCACGAGATGCGCATCGGCCAGCCCCCGAAAAAGCTCACCTCAGGCGCTTGCGTACGGCCTGCAAAGGCATGCTGGGCGGGGCACCAGTGGTTCCGGACCGGCCACTCCCGCAAACCCTCACCTTTGAGTGTGTTTCAGGTAATTTGCATACCCAGGTAAGAAGCGGTGCGCCGGGCAGACTTTCATCAGCCGGGTGAACGCGGATCGATCTTGCCGCTCACCGAATTCGGTCCAAAACCCGCTACGGCTCGTGACCATGTGCGCGGCTCCCGAATATTCTCACCTTTGCTCCGGTGATCGCATCTGGGAGCCGCCTGCAGCCACCCGCGGCCTCCACAATCACAACGTGTGAAGGATGCCCACGATCACCATTGCCTGACTTTTTGCGCGCGGCTCCCGAAAGTTCTCACCTTTGACCGGAACCGCGGCGCTCGTGCTGCCGCGCGCGTACTGCTCAGCTCGCCAGCTTGCGGAACGTTTCCAGCACCGCGTCGCCCTTGAACGGCTTGACGATCCAGCCTTTCACGCCGGCCGCCTTGCCGCGCTCCTTCATCGCCGGGCTGCTTTCGGTGGTCAGCATGATGACGTTGACCGTCGTGTTCGCGAGTTCGCCGCGAATCTTTTCGACCATCGTCAGACCGTCCATGTTCGGCATGTTGACGTCGCTGATCACCAGTTTGATGCCGGGGCTGGCCTTCAGCTTGGCGAGACCGTCTTTACCGTCCACGGCGGTGTCGACATCCAGACCGTTCTTCTTCAGAAAGCCGGCCACTTCATCGCGCACCGTGCTCGAGTCGTCCACCACGAGAATCTTCGACATGATTTTTTCCTATGACAACAATCAGAACAGCTCGAGTTCGCCCGCATCGACCATCGCGCCGACGTCTTCCTCGACTTCCTTGAAATCCTCGGGCGACCACCTCAGGCTGAACACAAAACGTTGATGCAGCTTGACCGACCGGCCCGACTGCGGGTCCGTCAGCCGATACATGAAACACAGCTGCGGATTGCCGCTGCCGAACGAGATGTACTTGTGCTTGTGATTCACCAGCAGCGGCACCTGCACCTGGCTGCGCAGCCACGCGTCCGCATCGCCGACATAGCGGTTCCGGAAGGAACCCCAGATCAGATTGGTCACTTCACCCAGCACGCCATTCAGATCGCGAAAGTCGGCCTCGCCGTCATGCGCGCCATGGGCCATCTGGAAACGATCCAGCAATTCGAGAATCGGCGCCTCCTCGACCTGCATCATCATGTAGCCGCGGCACCACGCGCTCTCCAGCGGAATCAGGCTGAACACCTCGCCGAAGATGATCCGGTCGCGCACGATGTAGGGCGTCTCGCAGGCGATGACCAGATCCTTGAAGACGTCGCCGAGGATCGCCTGCGTCATCTCCGCAATGCCGCGCACCAGCGCGTTCGGGTAATCCAGGCTGAAGATGTATTCGTCGATTACCTTGCGCAGCGGCGCCATGTCGTGCCCGACGTAGGCAGCGCAGACCACCCTCCGCAGACTTTCCGGCAGACCGTCCAAAGTCGGATCGGATTCGCGGCGCATGATGATCGGCAGTTCGGGCCGCACGGCATTGATCCTGATCGCGATCTCGGCGCTCGCCTCGGCCGAACCGCCGTATCCTTCGCCAAACAGAATCGCGCCCAGATCGATATTCGAGCGCAATACCGAAGGCAGACGACTCTTGCTGACCTTCACGCCGACCAGATTGTTCTCGTCGCAGAAGCGCTTCAGCGCGTCTTTATGCGCCGGGCAGTCATCCAGCACCAGTACCTTGCTGACCGGCTTGTTCACGTTCATTTCGGGTTCCTGCTCATTGCCGATATCGACATAACGTTCAAAACATCTCCAGCTCGCCGCTGGTCTCTTCGACGGCGCTCGTATCCGCCACGAAGTCGACTGGCGCATCTGCGCAGACGCAAATCGTCGCGGCGAGCTGTACCGAACCGTCGATCGTGATCGAATACGAAGACAGAAAATCCGGTTTCAGTTCCTGCAAATGCGACAGGCAGCGAGCGCTCAGCACGTAAGGCGTCGACATGCCGAGGTCCGGAAAATAGCGCAGCAGTTCGTGATTCATCGCGCCGCAGCACAGGTTGCAGATTTCCAGAAACACTTCCTGGAAAGACCGGTCCGCAGTGTCTTTCAGGAAGTAGTTGCAGGTGCTGTCGTTTTCATCGAACTGAACGATCAGCAGCAGTCTAAACACCATCGACGAGATGGTCAGTACGACGACCTGGGTGTCTCTCGTCGCGCCCATGCCGGCTTGCGCGACCGGCACGATCTCGCACGTATCGCTCGATTGCAGCGGCAAGCGCGCTTGCGCAGCTCTGCGGAAAATGCGTTCGAAGCTTTCCTTCGCGTGGCCGGTGATCACGTCGACACCTGGTTAAGCTTCGCCTGGAACTGATTGGCCAGCGACTCGACGCTGCTCAGCGACGCGGCGATCATCTTGCCGCCCGCCTGGATGTCCTGAAACGTCGAGGTCGTGGTCAGGTCGTTGCGGTGCAGGCTGTCGCGATAGCTCTTCGACAGGTCTTCGGAGCGCGCCGCAAGCGCGCGAACCTCGCTCGCCACCACCGCGAAGCCGCGCCCGGCCGGGCCCGCTCGTGCGGCTTCGATCGAAGCGTTCAGCGAAACGATCACCACGTGCCGGACAATCGACGAAAGCTCCTGATTTTTCGCGTGCATGTCGTGGTTTTGCGTCATCAGCGAAATCATCTGATCGTGCCAACGCTCGAACGTCGCGCCGAGGCTCTTCAGCCGCGCGGCTTCGCTCGCGATCTGTTGCGCGTGATGTGCCCACTGGCCTTTGTCGTCGGTGGCGGCTTGCAATGCCGTGCGCAGATCTTCAGATGCCGCCGATTGCCGCGCCAGTTCCTCGCGCAACTGAGTGAGCGACGCCTCCAGATCTTGCGCGAACTGCTCGCGCTCACGGAGCGTTTCGACATGACCCGCATGCTCGGACAGGAGCGTGTCGATTCGCGCTTCGCTTTCAGCGCGCAATCGTGCGATGGTCTTCCTGCTTTGCAACTTGTGCACGGCGAACGCCAGCAGCGCAGTGATTGCGCCGCCTGCCACCGCTGCCATCAGATACTCTGGAATCACAACCGATCCTTCCGAAAATCCTTGCCCGGCTCACGCCATTGCGTCGAGCCGCAGTTCACCGGCATCGCCGCGTGCTTGCACACCTAACGTATCGACCGCGACGCTGTCCGGCAGACAGACGATCGTCTGGAACTGGCGGAACGATGCGCCCTTGTGATCGTCGGTGAAACGCAGCTCGATGCTGCCGTTTTCGCGCTTAAGAAAATCGCGCACGGCATCCATACCGACACCGCGGCCCGACACTTCCGTGACCGTTTCCGCCGTCGAGAAGCCCGGCCGGAAAATGAAATCGGCGATGGCTTCGTCGCTGAGCGATTCGTCCCGACCGATCCAGCCGCGCTCGGCGGCGATGCCGCGAATCCGTTCGAGCGCGAGACCGCGGCCGTCGTCGCTGAGCGTGATCTGCAACGCGCCCCTGTCCACGCCGACTTCGATATCGATCGTGCCGGCCTGCGTCTTGCCCTGCGCGGTACGCGCCTCGGCGGTTTCGATGCCGTGGTCCATCGAATTGCGCAGCAGATGCATGAACACGTTGTTCAGCGTGCCGCCTGCCTGGCCGCGCAGGCGATAGCCGTTGTCGTCGATGCGCACGTTCGGCGCCTGCTTGCCCAGTTCATGCGCGAGAGACGGCAGCGAGTCGAGCACACCGGACAGCGCGTCGCGCACGCTTTCGCTGCCCAGAGCCCGCAAGGTTCGGCGCACGGCGTCGCGCATCGACTGCAATTCCTGGAGCTCGCTTGCGTTCGCCTTGTCCAGCAGGCTCAGGGTCTGCTGGATGTGTTCCTTCTCGACCATCACATAGCGCCCCGCGTTGCCGGCGTCGTTCACGCGGCCCTTGCCTTTGCGACCGAGACTCTGTTCGTTGATCTTCGCGTAGCTCTCAATGGCCTCGCGCACGCGCGTCAACTCCTGCATCAGATGTTCCTGATCCCACGAACGGTCCGCGTCCGGCTGGCGCAATTCGTCATAGCTCTGCTCGGTTTCGTGGACGACGTTAGTCAGATGCTGGAGGTTGTAGGTCCGTGCGTTGCCCTTGATGGTGTGCATGTTGCGGAACAGCTCGGCGATCGCCGCGTGGTCCGCTTCGGAATGCTTGCGAATAATCCGTTCGTTCTCGCTGACAAACCCAGCAGAGCTTTCGATGAAGTGATGGAACTTTTCTTCGCTGACCGCGAGAATCTCGCCGATCATGTCGAGGCGGCGACGCTGTTCGCTGGCTTCGGCCGCGAGCTTGCGCAACTCGGTGACGTCGCGCACGCACAGCATCAGGCGCACGATGACGTCGTTTTCGTCGGTGATCGCCGACCAGCTCAGGTCGAGAATCTTCACGCGGCCATCGGGCATGCGCTTCGAAATCTCGCCCACCAGCAGATGCTGATTGAAAGCGAAGTTGATGCAGTCTTCGCCGAGGCACGCGTGCGTCGCCGCATCGACTTGCGAGAGGACGTCCGAGCCGAGATCGGTGTCTGAAAATACCAGGTCCATCAGACTGCGGCCGGCGATGTCCTTCGTTTCGAAGATGTCTTCCAGATACGCCGAGTACTCCGCGTGAACCACGGCGCCATCGATGACCGTCAGGATACCCTGCTGCATGTTCTGCAACATCGCCTGAATGTCGGCGGTCTTCTGTTTGAGTTGCGCCGAGCTTTCCTGGATCTTTTCGATCATTCCGTTGAAGGCGACGATCGAGTGGCCGATCTCATCCAACCGGCCCACCGGCACGCGCCGCGTGAAGTCCTGGCTCGAGGCGATCTCGCTCATCATCGCCTGCATGCGGCTGAGCGGGCGAGTGATCTGGCGGTAGAGCAGCGAGCCGATTGAGGTCAGCAGAATGATCGCGATGCCGGTGACGATGGCGATCGCCGTCGTGGTGGTGGCCAATCTTGCGTTCAGCGTGGTGATCGCTTCATCTTTTTCGCGGTTCTTCTCGACGCGCAAGGTTTCGACGATGCCTTCGAGTTCGTCGCGATACTGCGCGACGTTGGCGAACAGATAGGCTTGCGCGAGTTCGTTCTTGCCCGCGGCCTTCATCTTCGCCGTCTCGGCGATTGCGGAGAAGTAGTTTTCCAGGCTGTCGTTGGCTTGCAGCACCAGGCCCTTTTGCGCGTGGCTGGCGGCGTCTTTCGCTTGCAGCGCGAGCGCCTGTTGCAGCGAGACTTTTTTCTTCTTCAGTTCGTCCTGTGCCTGGGCGACCATGTTGTCGTCCGGCGCGTAGACCAGCGTCATTGTGGCGAGTTGCACGTCTTTGACTTGCGACACGAGGTCGGCGGACGCGAGTGCGCTGGGCACGACGCCCTCCGTCACCTGCCGCACTTCGACTGCGCTGCCGCGGGTCTGATAGACGGCGTAGCCGCCGATCGCCGATAGAGCGACGAACATCAAGACAACCAATAACGTGATGCGATGACGGATAGTCATGTGGAACCCCCGGGGGTATGGCCTGGTGCGTCGGCCCTCTCGCGGGGCAGCGCGTTTTTTTGCGAAATCTGGTCATGCGTGCAACGCGTCCGATTATTCCGGACGCATGTTACTGAGCGATGACTAAATGCTAATAAAACAACTTAAAGGTGTGGTTTTGGGGGAAGCCCGATTTGCTAATTTTTTTCTAAAGTTTTTCTCGGGGATGTCGTTATATAAAGCCTATTTAAATTTGGCTTTAATTCGGGGTTGGTGTTTTCTTGTTCTGGTTGCCTGCTCGGCGCTATGGTATGTTCGCCTGCGGTGTTGGTCTTTGCTTTCTTTTTTTGCCTGCGCGGCGCTTTTTGGCTGTGTGCCTATGGCGTTGGCCTTTCCTTGATTTGTTAGTGGTTTATTAGCTTCGCCCCTGTGCGGGGCAGGCACTTACTTTCTTTGCCGCCGCAAAGAAAGTAAGCAAAGAAAGCGGCTTCACACCGCTAATTCTTAAGCGGGTCCCCTGGCTTGGAGGAGGGAGTGGAGCATCTGGAATCAGTGTTCTCGCGCACTCCGCGCTGGTGACAAGGCAGTCATACTTCCGGC
Organism: Paraburkholderia sp. IMGN_8; assembly: GCF_038050405.1. NCBI lineage: Bacteria > Pseudomonadati > Pseudomonadota > Betaproteobacteria > Burkholderiales > Burkholderiaceae > Paraburkholderia > Paraburkholderia sp. IMGN_8. The sequence goes on from NZ_CP150901.1 coordinate 3,983,212, forward strand.
GGCGCTGCGCGCGCCGTGGCGGTACTTCATAAAAGCGTCGGGCGCTTTTCGCGCCTGCGGTTGCTCAGGTGTTACGGCTGGTGTTTGCTGCGCCAGCGTAACTCGCGGGTGCGTTTCGTTCGGCACTTTTTCGGTGCCTGCGGTGGCTCGCCCTCATGTCTTCAATGCCTCGCCGAGGTACTAGCGTGTCAGCCGGAGTGGTGGCTCACATCCGCACACTTGGGCGCCTCGCCGAGGCGAAGCCGATGGCACCCAGCAAATCAAAACGAAGCCCCCGGTTTCCCTTGCAGACCGTTCCGGCGAGCACGCAGTGCGAGGCGGGAGGGATGATGCCGGAAGCGCATACGCCCCATCGGTGTTGGGAAGTACCGCTGCGGCGCGCGTAGCGCCGCCGGAAGGATGACTGCCTTGTCACTCACGCCGAATGTGCGAGAACACAGATTCCAGATGCTCCACTACCTCCTCCAAGCCAGGGGACCCGCTTAGGAGTTAGCGGTGTGAAGCCGCTTTCTTTGCTTACTTTCTTTGCGGCGGCAAAGAAAGTAAGTGCCTGCCCCGCACAGGGGCGACGCTAATAGACCACTAAGAAATCAAGGAAAGGCCAACACCGTAGGCACACAGGCATAACACGCCACGCGAGACAACCAACCCGTCAGCGAATCGACGGAAGATGCTTCGCGGCCTCACGCAATGTGAGCGGCGAGATAACGTCTCGCGCGGCAGACAGAAAGTCGCTCACTGCATCAGGCGCATGCCACGCGTAGTCACGCAAGGCCCAACCGATCGCCTTGCGAATGAAGAAGTCAGTTTCCGCCGCCAGCGAGCGGGCATAGCCAAATAGCCGCTCTTCATCGGTATGCTCGCGCCAGCCGAGTTGATGAATCATCGCGATCCGCCGAACCCACAGCGACTCATGTTCGAGCGCCGCATCCATGCAGGCCTGCGCGTGCGGCGCCTGCTCGCGCGCCGCTTTCAGAACGTCGCCAACCACACCAGCCAGCGGATCGACCGAATCCCACCATGCACTGCGTTGAGCTATCGACAGCAAATGCTCGATGTCCGCGAGGCCGAGGGTCTTCCACTTGCGCGCCAGCAGGTCGATGGCAGCGTATTGGTACTCGCGTTGCGGCATGGACCATAAGACGTGCGCGCACGCCAAGAGGTGCTCCGCGCTCTCGACCGGCAGCCGCTTGAAAACCGGCAATATCGCTTGCCGCCGCAGCGGCGTCGGCACGCCGATGAACTCGAAGTGGTTCCGCATGTAAGCGCGCATCGCGAGCGCGCGCTGGGCATCGGCATGCGGGGCGAGTGCCGCCTTGATCTCGTCGCCGAAAGCGTTGGGCGTCATCCCGAATATCCTCACCTTTGAGTTTGAAGTGCGTCGACAGGTAGTATTATTCTCACCACGCGCTCCCGAATATTCTCACCTCTTGGCATTTGGCATCACGCCCATCCACCACCCTGTGCAAGGTCACGAGATTGGCCTGTCGCGACGGCGTATCCAATGTGAGTTGCTGCTGCGCAGTATAGAAGGTGCGCTGCGCATTGAGGAACGTGAGGAAGCTGTCCGTCCCCGCCTTGTAGCGCGCCTGAGCAAGCGTGTAATAGCGCTGCGACGACGCCACCTGTTCGCGATCCGTGCCTGCATCTGATCAAAGTAGGTCACGCGCAGTGAGCTTAAACTCTATCTGAACGGCACCGTCGGCCGTAATAAACTGTAAGCGCCTATAAGAACCCGAAACCGCCACCGCCACGCGATTCGCTATATTCCGGTGTGCGACGGGCGTGGCGGGCGCTATACCTGTCCGCCTTCGGCCGCGCTGTCCGTCAACTATCCTCCTCGATCTGGTCCAGCCATGTCCGACACGCCCATCCAGGTTTTACTGGTCGACGACGACGCCGACTTGCGTGACCTGCTGAGAACATTCTTTCAACAACGCGGCATCGAGATGTCCGTGTTGCACGACGCGAATCACCTCGCGCGACGCCTGGAACGCGAGCGACCTTCGATCATCGTGCTCGATCTGATGATGCCGGGCGTCGATGGACTCAGCGCGCTCAGGCAATTGCGCGCGAGCGGTGACACGATTCCCGTCATCATGCTGACCGCGCGCGCAGACGGCGTGGACCGCGTGATCGGTCTGGAACTCGGCGCCGACGACTATCTCGGCAAACCGTTCATGCCGCAGGAACTGCTCGCGCGCATTCATGCGGTGCTGCGCCGTCATGCTCAACCGTCGGCGTCGTCGGCGGCGGCACCGGTCGAACGGCGCGAGGCGCTGCGCTTCGGCCGCTTCCGGCTCGATTTCGCGACCCGCACACTGTTTCGCGATGACGAGCCGCTCAAACTGACCGGCAGCGAATATGCGCTGCTCGAAGTGCTCGCCCAGCATCCCATGGAAACGCTGTCGCGCTCTAAGCTCGTCGATCTGCTGCACGGCCCGCACGCGGAAGTGACCGAACGCGGTATCGATGTGCCGGTGTGGCGCCTGCGCCGGCTGCTCGAAGACGATCCGGCCAACCCGCGCCGGATCCAGACAATACGCGGCATCGGCTACATGTTCGTGCCCGGCGATAGTGACAATGAAGAATCCGTTTAACACGCTGTTCGGCCGGCTCTCGCTCATGACGGTGAGCCTGATCGTGCTGGTGCACCTCACCGCATTGTTCCTCGTGGACCGGGAACGCGGCCATATCGACGCCGATCACGCGCAACGCGCCGTGCTTCTCGCGGTACAAGCCGAACACGATGGCATGCTCGCCGCATCCCACGTCACACAGACGCTCGGCGTGTCCTATGTGAGCGCGCGCGACGCGATCCAGTCAGGCTGTCCCGCGCCTTGCCAGAACACCTTTGGCCCGTTCGAGCGCGACTTGCGCGGCCGGCTTCCGGCAGGTAGCCAGGTCGTGGCCGACGGTGACAGCGGCACGGTCTGGGTACGTGATGCGGGCAATCCGGATTGGCTCAGAATGCAAAATTCGATGCTGCCGGTGCGCCGTTTTTTCGGCGCATCGGCGACGATGCTGGTGATGGCGGTCATCGTCGCGTTGCTCGGCGCGTGGCAACTGCAACGGCCATTGCACCGGCTGGCTCACGCGGCGCGCGAATTCCGGGTCGGCCATCGCGCGCCCGTGGTGCAGGCGAGCGGCCCGCGCGAGGTGAAGCAACTAATCGGCGACTTCAACCAGATGGTGCATGAACTCGCGCAAGCCGAGCAGGAACGCGCGGTAATGCTGGCCGGCGTGGCGCACGATCTGCGTGCGCCAATTACACGGATGCAGGTGCGTGCGGATCTGCTACCCGACGAAGCAAACCGCCGCGGTTTTCTGCGCGATGCGGAGTCGTTGTCGCGGATCGTCACGCAGTTTCTCGACTTCGCCCGCGAGACAGCCGATACGTCGCCAAGCACCAATGTCGACGCTCACTGCCGCCGGCATTACGGCGACAGTCTCGCGGACGACGCGCTCGTGCGCCTCGATCTGCAGGCCGGCGACGGCTTTGGCCTGCCGCTCGTCGATCTCGACCGGATTCTTTCCAATCTGATCGAGAACGCACTCACCTACGGCGAACCGCCTGTGGAAATCTCGACGTCCAGACGCAACGGTCAATACACGCTCGAGGTCCGCGATCACGGCGGCGGCATTCCCAGCGATCAACTCGAGCGCGCGCTGCAGCCGTTCGTGCGGCTCGATGAAGCGCGTAGCGGCGATGCTCACTGCGGACTGGGCCTCGCGATCGTGCGGCGCCTCGTGCGGTATAACGGCGGCGTTTTTCATGCCGGTAACGCAACCGATGGCGGTTTCGTCGTATCGCTTAAGTTTCCTGATTAGCCCTGGGCGGCGTTTCCAGGAACGACGATTGCGCCATGCGGCCCGCCGCCACCGGGGCCACCCCCGCCTGGCCCGCCGCCACCCGGGCCGCCACCGCCCCAACCCGGGGGCGGTCCCCACCAGCATCCGCTCAAGGTTGCGGTCAGGGCGGCCAACGCCGCGATTGCCAACAGCTTTTTCATGCCTTCTCCTTCGATGGATCAATGGTCACCTCGCGTCGCCGCTCGGGTGGCGACGCCATGTGTCATCCGCAACTTATCAATCAGCGAAGGATCATGTTTTACGAAGCCGTTACAACCACCGCAAAGTCGGCTCGCTCGTGCGATGCCGGCCTGCCGTCCGTATGCCCGCGGCATGCACTCCACGCGGGCTTCGCGGCGTCACGTGGCGCAAGGTGACGCGTTCACGCTTTGTTTATATATGGAAGAGGAAGTAAGGAGATCGACGGTTTCGCCCCTGAATTGCGTTGCTTCGTTTCAGGGTGAGGTTTCGAACGCTCGATGCATCACCGTCGGCGGATATGGGGTGGACTTCCTGGAAATCCTCACCTTATTGCCTCGTCGCGCTTGCGGTGGATCTTCCTCACCTCCTGGAATGGCTCACCTTTGCGGGTCATCTCCTGGAACTCCTCACCTTGACGTGTCTTTCTGCACTTCAAGGGTGCCGTTTAGCTCCTGGAACGGCTCACCTCTCGCCGATTCGGCTCTATCTCCTGGAATTCCTCACCTTCCCCCTTGCGCTAACGTCTTATCCACCGCCAGAAAATTTATTGCCCGCCCCCTGTAAGAATCGCGCCTATGCTCCGACTAAGTCCAATGCCCTGTCTTATGGCGATAGCTCGTTCGTTTCCAGGCTATCAATACAAAAGCGGGCGCAATTGGATGGCCCAAAGGGCAGAGGAGCTTGACGAATGGATATCGACTTCGACTGCACAATGTGCGGCAAGTGTTGTCACAACCTTCGGTTACCGTTGACGGTGCCTGAAGCCATCACCTGGCTAAGACGAGGTCACCAAACTCAGCTATTTCTCGAAGCTATCCCGTGGCCCGAGGAGCCGCCAGAAGATAACTTGATAGCGGCGCACAAGCGCCGGCGCTCGTTTCCAGCCTCGAGCGGTTCTCTACCTATACGGGTCGTGGCGGTGATTGTCGCCGCGTTTGACGGTCCGTGTCCGAACCTCAAGGAGGATATGCGGTGCGGCGTTTACGGAAGCCGACCGCTGGTGTGCCGTATCTATCCGGCGGAGATTAACCCATTCATTCCTTTGAACCCGGAGCAGAAAGCGTGTCCGCCCGAAGCATGGACACAGGCCACCACACCGCTACTTAGGCAAGGAAACATCGTCGATGCGCAAATCGCAGCGTTGATCGCGGAGTCGCGCAACACAGATGCTGCCGACGTTGACGCAAAGGCCGCTCTTTGCGAGGCACTCGGAATCGCAAGCGTTGCGCTGAGCAATGAAGGCTTCGTTGTCTACACGCCGGACCCATCCGCTCTGTTGAGCGCCCTGGAATCGGCGCAAGCGGCCATCACGTCAGTACGACCACAGTCATGGCAATTTGTATCAAATCGAAGCGCGACCGTCGACGCGTTACGTTCTGTCGATGCGGTCGCGTCGGAGAGGTCAGCGTGGGAAACAGAATCAGCCGAATTTTTAGGCTTTTTCCCAGACGAAGTTATAGGAAATTCCGGCTCAAACGCCTAGAACTTCACCTTCACCTGAAACCCGATCGTGAAAGGAAGATGGTCCGAAGGAATCGGCGGAATCACAATGAAGTTCGCCCCGACGCGCTTGTATTCGACCATCACGATCGGCGCGACCACGGGCCCGATCGTATGGTCGCGACCCAGGCCCCAGTTGCCGTAGTTGTAGCCCGAGATGATCCCGCCGATCGCCGCGATCCGGACGATACCCCAGTGCGCGAAGTCAGGCGACCAGACCCCGCCACCGTAGTACGAAGGGCGCCGCAGCGAGTTGCGAAAGCCGCCGGCGGTCAGCGCCCATTGGTTGTTGAGCCAGCATTCGACGCCCAGACCTGGGTTGAACTGTTCGAAATGGGTGTTGGGGTCGGGGTTGATGTGATACGAGCCGAGCATCATGTCACCCCAAATGCCGCCCTTGCACCAGTCGCCCGCATGCGCCGCGGACGCTGCGGCGAGGCTCGCGATGAGCGCCACGGCGGTGCGTCGGATATTTCTTTTTATCTGCCGAAAATGCATGTCCTCTCCGTCACCGGTCGAGCGCCGGTGTCATTCACGTTTTGGGTATTCCTGCTTGCCGTCCGTCGCGCACTGTACCTCAACCCGCACACGCGATGCGGAGGACACGCTCGGGCGCTCGGGCACAGGACGTGCCCCGCGGCGCAGGCACAACAATAACGGAGAACCGGGACAGAGCGGTGAACGCACGGCGGGCGTTCACCTCGAGGGTTTAGAGCCCGAGATCGGAGAGGCCCGGATGATCGTCGGGACGGCGCCCCAGCGGCCAATGATACAAACGGTCGGCTTCACGGATCGGCATATCGTTGATGCTCGCATGACGGTGCGCCATCAACCCGCGCTCGTCGAATTCCCAGTTTTCGTTGCCGTAAGAACGGAACCAGTTGTTCGAATCGTCATGCCATTCGTAAGCAAAGCGCACGGCGATGCGATTATCGGTGAACGCCCATAGCTCCTTGATCAGCCGATAGTCGAGCTCCTTGGCCCATTTACGGCGCAACAGTCCGACGATCTCCGCGCGGCCACGTGTGAACTCGGCGCGGTTGCGCCACACGCTGTCCGGCGTGTAGGCGAGCGACACGCGCTCGGGGTCGCGGGTATTCCAGCCGTCTTCCGCGGCGCGCACTTTCTGGATCGCGGTTTCGCGCGTGAACGGTGGCAGCGGTGGGCGGGTTTCGATCGGGTCGGCCATGATGGCTCCTCAGTCAGGTTGCGGTCCGCCGGGATGGCGGCCGGTTGTGTGCAAATTTTCCTGTGGATTCGGTGTCGAGCAATGCTTCGGCTGCGGCGCGCGCATCGAGCGCGGCATCGGGCTCGCCGCTCACCAGCGCGACGGCGATTGCGCCGTCGAGCAGGATCAACCATTGGCGCGACAAGCGCGCGGCGCGGCGACCGTCCATGCCGGATTCCAACGCGTATTCATCGCACTGCGTTCGCACGAAGGCCAACAGACGTTCCTTGTGCTCGCGCGCGACGATTCGAATCGGATCGTCCGCGGCGCCAATCTCGCCGGCCGCGTTCAGAAACGCGCAGCCGTGAAAATCCGCCGACGCAAACCATTCGCGCAGCACCTCGAACATGCCGAGCAGGCGTTTGCGCGCGTTCTTGCCGTGCCGCTGCGTGCCGGCGACGAACCAGTTCATCCAGCGTTCGTCGCGTCGTTCAAGCGCGGCGACCACCAGCGCATCTTTCGATTCGAAATGCGTGTAGAAGCTTTTGCGCGCGGTGCCGGACTGCTTGACGATGGCGTCCACGCCGGTTGCATGGATGCCGCCGGCGTAAATCAATGCTTCAGCGGCATCGAGCAGCCGTTCGCGCGCACTGCCCGGCGCGAGAGATTCAGTTTCAGTTTGCGTAGCCATGTACGGATGGTAGAACGATCATTCTCCTCCGTCAAGTTTCCGCGTGCTTTTTGCGGATTGAGTACGCTAGCTGCTATCGTGACGACGATCGGTCAACCGGGACGAACTTCATGAGCACATCTACTGTCCGCGCAACGTTCATGCGCGCGTTGCTCAGCGCAGTACTGCTGACGTCGACGGCCTGCACGCCGCTGCAGGTACTCACGCATTCGGTCAGCCAGAACGAGGCGCGGGTGCCGGTGGGCCACTACGAACTCGATCCGGACCATTGCAGCATTACCTTCGATGTCGATCACTTCAAGTATTCGCGCTTCACGATGCGCTTCGATCGCAAGCAGGCGCAACTCGACTGGAACGAAGGCGGTCTGGATAAAAGTACAGTAGCCGTGACAATCGACGCGGCGAGCATCGATACGAATGTGCCGATACTCGACAAGATGGTGAAAAGCGAAAGCATGCTCGACGTGTCGCGCTATCCGCAGTTGCGTTTTGTCAGCACGCGCTTTGAGCGCACTGGCGAATCGCGCGGCACCTTGACCGGCGATCTGACGATTCGCGACGTCACGCAGGCGGTCACGCTGGAGGTGACCTTTAACGGCTTCGCACCCGATCCGCTCACGAAAAAAGACACGCTCGGCTTTTCCGCGGACGGTCATTTCAGCCGCGCGAAGTTCGGTCTGTCGACGTGGTATCCGGCCGTCGGCGACGATATCCATGTGCGCATCCAGGCCGAGTTCGTGAAAACGCCCGCAGGCGCTTGAGCGCGCTGCGGGCGTTTCATTCGGAGTGCTGCGGTTTGGCGCGTCGTTGTTTCAGATCACGCGGCGGTCCAGTCGAGAATCACCTTGCCGCTTTCGCCCGACAGCATCGTGGCAAACGCCTGTTGATAATCGTCGACCTTGAAATGGTGGGTGAGGATCGGCGACAGATCCAGGCCGCTTTGCAGCATCGCCACCATCTTGTACCAGGTTTCGAACATCTCGCGGCCATAAATGCCCTTGATTTCGAGGCCCTTGAAGATCACCTGGGTCCAGTCGATCGCGGTTTGCGCCGGAGGAATGCCGAGCAGCGCGATCTTGCCGCCGTGGTTCATCGCTTCGAGCATGCTGGTGAAAGCGCTTGGCACGCCAGACATTTCCAGCCCTACATCGAAGCCTTCGGTCATGTGCAAATCGGCCATCACGTCGCGCAGCGTTTCGCGCGATACGTTCACAGCACGTGTTGCGCCCATTTTGCGCGCGAGTTCGAGCCGGTAGTCGTTAACGTCGGTAATCACAACGTTGCGCGCGCCCACGTGTTTTGCAATCGCGACTGCCATGATGCCGATCGGCCCAGCGCCGGTAATCAACACGTCCTCGCCGACCAGGTTGAACGACAGCGCGGTATGCGTGGCGTTGCCGAACGGGTCGAAGATCGCGGCGAGATCGTCGGAAATCTCCGGCGGAATCTTGAACGCGTTGAAGGCGGGAATCACCAGATACTCGGCGAACGCGCCTTCCCGATTCACGCCTACACCCACCGTGTTGCGGCATAGATGCCGGCGACCCGCGCGACAGTTGCGACAGAAACCGCAGGTGATATGCCCTTCGCCCGACACGCGATCGCCGATCTCGAAGCCGCGCACTTCCTGGCCCATTTCGACGATCTCGCCGACGTATTCGTGGCCGACGTGCATCGGTACCGGAATCGTCTTTTGCGCCCAGTCGTCCCATTTCCAGATGTGGATGTCGGTGCCGCAAATCGCGGTGCGCGTGATGCGGATCATTACGTCGTTGTGGCCGACTTCGGGTTTCTTGACGTCCGTGAGCGTGAGGCCCGGTGCGCGTTCGAGTTTTGCCAATGCTTTCATATGCGCCTCCGCTTCAGATAATGCCGAGTTGACGGCCGACGCGCGCGAATGCATCCACGGCGCGGTCGATCTGTTCGGGCGTGTGCGCGGCGCTCATCTGCGTGCGGATGCGCGCGCGGCCTTTCGGCACCACCGGGAACGAGAAGCCGATCACGTAGACGCCTTCCTTCAACAACGCGTCAGCCATGTTCGACGCGAGTTGCGCGTCGCCGAGCATGACCGGAATGATCGGATGTTCGCCCGGCACGAGCGTGAAGCCGAGCGCGCTCATCGCGCGGCGGAAGTGCGCGCCGTTTTCGCGCACGCGTGCGCGCAGTTGCGCGCCTTCGTCGCTCGCCAGCAATTCGAGTACTTTCAGCGATGCGGCGGCAATGCTCGGCGTCAGCGTGTTCGAGAACAGATAAGGACGCGAGCGTTGGCGCAGCAAATCGATAACCTCCTGGCGCGCGGCGACATAGCCGCCCGATGCGCCGCCCAGCGCTTTGCCGAGCGTGCCGGTAATGATGTCGACGCGCGACAGCACGCCGCAATGTTCCGGCGTGCCGCGCCCACGTTCGCCGACAAAGCCGACCGCATGCGAGTCGTCGACCATCACCAGCGCGCCGTAACGGTCGGCGAGATCGCAGATGCCCGCGAGGTCGGCGATGATGCCGTCCATCGAGAACACGCCGTCAGTGGCGATCAGTTTGAAGCGCGCGCCGGCCGCGTCGGCTTCTTTCAGTTTTGCTTCGAGATCGGCGAGGTCGTTGTTCTTGTAGCGAAAGCGCTTCGCCTTGGACAGCCGCACGCCGTCGATGATGCTGGCGTGATTCAGCTCGTCGCTGATGATCGCGTCGGATTCGTCCAGCAGCGTTTCGAACAGGCCGCCGTTCGCATCGAAACAACTCGAGTAGAGGATGCAGTCGTCTGTTTGCAGGAAGGCGGCCAGCGCTTTTTCGAGTTCCTTGTGCACGGTCTGCGTGCCGCAAATGAAGCGCACCGATGCCATGCCGAAACCGTCTTTGTCCAACCCTTGCTTGGCGGCCTCGATCAGGCGTTCGTCATTGGCGAGGCCCAGATAGTTGTTCGCGCAGAAATTCAGCACGTCGGCGCCATTCGCGAGACGGACGTCGGCCGACTGCGGGCTCGCGATCACGCGCTCACTCTTGTAAAAACCGTCGGCGCGGATCTGCTCGAGGGTGCCGCGCAGATGGGCGAGGTAAAGGTCACGCATGAAGCAGGCTCCTGAAAAGGTACTGGCACCCGCGGCCAGTATGTTCGGCATTTGCGGCCACGGGGCGGCCTGTTATAGTCAGCCGTCAGTTTTATCGGATATTTTCGTTTTTTCGAACTAAAATCCGGTATATCGAACAACTCTAAACGATAGGTCCGTAAATGGCAAGTTCGGGGACCCGCCGCGCCGCAGTCAAGGCCGCACCCAGCGCGACACCCACTTCAGGCTCGACCTCGGTCCCGGCGATCGCGGCGCCGCCTCGCGTCGGCGAGCAGATTCAGCGCTTGCGCGCCGAACGGCGCATGACGCTCGACGACTTGTCGCGCGCGGCCGGCGTGTCGAAATCCATGCTATCGGAAATCGAGCGCGACAAGGCGAATCCGACGATTGCGGTGGCCTGGCGCCTGACGAACGCACTCGGCGTCAGTCTCGATTCGCTGTTCGCGCCGCAAAAAGCGCCCGAGGCGATCGCCGTGTCCGGTCCGCACGAGATTCCGACCTTGAGCGGACACGACGCAAAGTATCAGCTGCGCGTGTGGGGGCCGATCGAGTTGGCCGGCAAGTTCGAGTGGTACGAACTGACGTTGCAGGCGGGTGGGGCGCTGGTGTCGAACGCGCACGAACCCGGCACGCGCGAGCATCTGACCGTTCTGCAAGGATCGATCGAAGTCGAGGCGGCCGGCGCGACGAAACGGCTGAAGGCAGCGGACACGGCGCGCTACGTCGCCGACGAGCCGCACGCGATCCGCAACGCCGGCAAAGGTGAGGCGAAAGCGCTGCTAGTGGTGATCCACGGCTGAGCGCCGGGCGCACCGTTACTAGCCGTTGACGGAATTGGCTGTTCGGCCGAGGTTGCGCGAGGCACTGTATATTTGTACAGTACAGGGTATCGACTGGAGCCGATAATGAACGACCTGACGACCGACCATGCCGACCATGATCTGGCCGCGCTGCGCTTTCAAACCGCGGCGCGCGACCTCGAACACATCGTGCGCAATATCGCCGCGCGCTACATCGTGCAGCAGGTGCCGCTTACGTGGCGGTTGCTGCACGCGATCGAAGCCGAGGCCTTGGCGGATCTCGGGTTTGCCAGCCGTCATGACGCGCTGATGCTGGGCTTGTTTCAACGGCCGTCCGACTTGCCTTACCCCGAAACGGACGAGGCGGTGGATTTCGGCACGTCGACCGCGTTGCCCGCGGTGTTCGCGTTTGCTGTGTCGGCCTATGAAGAGGCGTCACGGCGTGTCGCGCATGCCGTTTCCAATGATTCTTCGCCGAAACGGGCGCGAGCATGGGGCGGCTAAGCTTTATTTTCAGCGGTTGCGACCTACAATATGCGCAACTAACGGAAAGATAGCCTATGTCACCTCCCCATCTGTCTGACCCGATCGAACGCCCAGCGCCGTCTACTGATCTCTTCGATCAGGAACGCGAGGATTGGCGCCGCGACCCGCAAATCGCCTTCGACGCGTGGCTCGCCAAACAGCATTTCAGGCGTTCCTCCGCCGAGGTCTATCAAGCGCAATGGGGATCGTTCCTCGATTGGCTTGCGTTTCGCCAGAAGAGTCTCATTACAGTCGACGCGCAGACGATTGCCGAATTCGTCGCCGGCCTGGCGATTAAAAAGACGCAGCGTGTCCGATATCTGCGCCTGATTGAACGAGTGCTGGATCATGTTCGCGAGATCGAATCGGCTTCCACCAATCCAGCACGCTTCATTGCTCAAGACGGTGAAGCCGCGTGGCGAAACGCGCGCGATAACGAGCCAACCGGTTTTCTCAGCCATCCTGAACGCGCCGCGCTGATCGCACACCTGTTTTCGCCTTTGACGGCTTTGTCCGCCGCGCAGCGCTGGAGAGAGCGGCGCGATCGCGCGTTGATTGCGGTATTTCTCGGCGGCGGACTGAAAACGGGCGAAGCGGCGGCGCTAACGGTTAGTTGCGTGAACGTGGGCTCCCCGTGGGTGACGATCGAGTCGGCTAATCCGATGCTGACACGCCGTACCCGGCTTGCGCCGTTCGCGGTGGCGATTCTCGATGCATGGCTGGCCGAGCGGCGGCTTTCCGAACTGGCCGGCAACCTTGTCTTTCCCGCTTCGCCTTCGGGACGGCCGATGCATAAGGCGACCATGTTACGAGCAGTCGACGCGCTAATCGACACTGCCGGAATTGCCGCGTCCAGGGCATCACGCGCAAGTCCGCAAACATTGCGCAATACTTTCGCCGCGGATCTGTTCGAAAGCGGGGTTGAGGCTGAACTGGTCGGACAATGGCTGGGATTTGTCCAGGCGGTATCCGTGAATCGTTTGTATCGAGCGTGGCAGACATGGGCGGAACAGCAGGATTCGCCGGCAGTCGACGAACCGGATCCTGCCGCCCCGCCATTGCCAGTGCCTAGGCGTGACGGGCGTTTGACGAGGAAAGCGGGGCCGGGCGAGTCCTGAAAATCCTCACTTTCGAGGTCCCGAATTTCCTCACCTTTGGCAATTTATCCGCTATCGCTACCGCGTCGAACCATCACGCCGATGCGGAAATCGATCCCTTCGACAAAAACCGGCTGACCGCCTCCAGGCGCGACTCGCCGGGTCCCGACGAGTGATCGCATTCCGGACACTGCAATTCAAAGCGGTGATCCACCTGCGATAGCTCGGGCTCACCTTCTTCGCATTTCGGACATCGCTGCGGCAGCGTGACATGGCCGTCGGCCGCGGTACCGATCACCGTCAGTTCGTCGTTCGTCAGCCGGCCGGCTTCGACCAGCGTGCACAGCAGCCTTGCAACCGCCGGATCGATACCTTGCTGGCCGCGCAACTCGGCGACTTCCTTCGTCAAAACATCCAGTTCGTCGGACTGCTCGCGCAATTGCGCGTCCAGCCGATCGCCGCGCGCCTTGGCCGAGGCAATTTGCTGAATGAAATCGAACTCCTTGCGACTCGCGTCGCGTACCCCTGACTGATAGGTGGTGGCCATGCTGCGCAAGGAATCCAGTTCGACCAACATCGGCTTGACGCGCCGCTCAGCCTCAGCGACCGCGTCTTTGATCTGTTGCGCATAGTGTTCCGTGCCCTGGCGCAATTCGACATGCAACGCGTCGATCCGGTCGCGAAGCGTGGCATTGGTCGACTGCTCAGTGTCCAGGCGCTGGCGAAGTGCTTCGTTTTCACGGTCGAGTCGCTGCACCGTTGCCTGTAAGCCTTCCTGATGGGCAGTGCCATGTGTGGTGACACTGGATAACTCGGCTTCGAGCGCGCGAACCCGCTCCCACGCGACTTCCGCTCGCAGTTCGCTGCGTTTGACGGCTTCTTCCGACGCGTCCCGGCGGATTTCCGCTTCTCGTGTGCGCTGGTCGGCGGCGGCAATCTGCGCGCGAATTTCCTCGCGCTCCCCGTCGAGCGTTGAACGGGCATGCACGACGGCTTCTTCGAAGAGTGCTCCCAATAGTTCACCGGCCCGGTCTTCCAGCGCTTTTGGAATAGCACCGGCGCCGACTTTTACTCGCGACACATTTCTGATGCGTTCCCAGAAGTTGTCAATGTCCTTTGGAATGTCGCTCGCGCTGCCTGTTTGGGTCAGGTCGCGAACGGCGGCCATCGACGGACGGATTCCAAGATCAAAAAAAAGCCGCTTGCAGGCGTGGAGCGACAGTTCCTGGCGTCGCGCGCCGTTCGCTCGCATCGATTCAAGCTCGTCACGTATGGCTTGACGTTCTTTGTCCAGATTCATTTACACCTCGATGTTGCTCGAATTGGATGAATCATAACAATTTACGTATTGTTTGCTACGTATTTATGTGTGTCGGTTAAGGTTTGATGAATTAGGCGGGTTTATCGGTACAAGTAGACCAATGGATCGGAGCAGCGCTTCTTTTTCCGTGAAACAAAACGAAGAGTAGCCAATAAAGCCTTGTAAAGAAAGAAGTTTTTCGCTGTGTTCACTGATCGCGCACTGTTTCACGAACGCTCGATGATGGCTAGGTGGTGGGGAGGGTCTTGTCCGAAGGACGCGCGGGGAAAATTCTAGAGAGTAATAAAAGTAAACACCTTTGAACCCATGTTAAAAACGTTAACGCCATCGCAGAGCCTTGCCTGGCAAGGCTTCCAGCCCGGTAAGGTGAAGCTTTACGGGAGAGGTGGTGAGGTCCTGCGGGAGTATTGAGTGATGGGGTTCGGGGACGTCGGTGAGTGGGTCCGGGACAGAACGTGAGCGGGTTCAGGAGCCGCTGCAAAAGTGAGGCTTAGCCAAAGGTGAGGTTTTGCGGGACCTGACGGGCGCAGATCGCCCGGCAGCGCTCGAAAGTGCGTTTAGAGCACGGCCCTGCTGGAGGTGAGCGCTTTCAGGACCGCTCTGGACCCTATTTTTTGGCCTTATTTTGGGCTCCCAAACCCCATTGGTGAGTCAAGACGGGACTGAACGCGAACCGCAGGTGAGATTTTACGGGAACAAGGTGCCATTTTTGCCTTAAATCTAGGCACTCAGGCCGCTAAGGTGAGTGTTTGCGGGAGGCGTGCTGCGTTTTGGGCGAAATTCGGCTGATACCGGTATCGGAATTGACGGTGACCTTTTGACAAAGGTGAGCAAATTCGGGAGATAAGGGGCGGGTCGATCCGCGCGTCAATAATTGGCCTATTTTTGGCCAAAGGTGAGGCTTTTCGGGATGACTTTTAGGTGCTGCCGATCGTTGAGGTGAGGAAATACGGGACCAAAGTCGTCATCGCCCGCCGGAAATGCCCTGCAGGCGCTGTCGGACGCAGTCTGGTTCAGCTGCTGCGGAATTCGAATGGTGAGGTTTTTCGGGACCTTTGGGGGCGCGCTCAGGAATCGCTGGATTCACGGAAAAACTGCGGAAGGTGAGGAAATTCGGGAGTGGATGACTGCGTTATCGACCAAAGTGATTTGGTAAGTGCATGAATATATGGAGAAATTTGTCCTCTCTCGGCAAGGGTGAGGTTTTTCGGGAGGTGCTTGCCATGCTATGCGCAAGCACGAGTCGCACTCAATGGTGAGGCTTTTCGGGAGTATTTATCGGTGGTTTTTTGGACTACCAGGCCCGAAGGCCGCGTCAATTCAAGCGCTGAATAGGCTGAAAGGTGAGCTTTTTCGGGTGAGTTTGTCGTGCGTTGACTCGCAAGCATCGGTAAGTTGAGATGCTTGCTTGGCATTTAGTCGCCCTTCACTCGATGTAGGCATGCCACGGTATGTGCCGCCGGGGTCCTCTGCGCCACCGTCGGTCTATGCGGCGCGAGGGCATGTAGCCGTACGCTGCGTGTCTCCATTCGGAGCAGCATGGGTGCGCCGGCTGATTGGGTGGATGCCGGATTGGGAGGCCGCTCCGACGGCGCCGATGCGGCGTGGGACCTCAGGAGGGGGTTTGCGGGCGTGGGGCGCATGCCGTTCAGCCCGCTTCGGGCGGTACGAGACAACGGGCCCCGCCCACTGGCGCCGCTCGTGACGAAGCCGGCGCTCCGCCGACTCCGGGGCCGACATTGGACGGGTGCCCAGTTCTCCCCTGCCCTTCCGCTCGAGAACGAAGCATAAAAATTTTCGCTGCGTTGACCCCACGCGAGTTGACCCCACGCGCAACGTGGGTGCGGCCAAAATTCACGAGATTTTTTTAAGGTGAGGAGATTCGGGATCGAACGCGTCCCGTTCGAGGCAGGTCCGAAATTGGTCCGGATTTCCGGACGCCGCGACCTGCAAGGATGCCCCGAACCTGGCGCGAAATGCTTGAGGTGAGGGTTTTCGGGAGTTGCTCGAGGTGAGTTGCGACTCGTAAACTCACTTCACCAGGAACGGTGAGACCCACGCTATAGACGTGCATCACCGCAGCCGGTATGCTCTCGCCAAATCCCTCCTCGACCCGACGCATGGCCACGAAGCGCGCGAAGAAGACCGATGTTGTGAGCCCGAGTTCGGCCGAATTGCGAAAAGCCGTCGAGGCGATCGCCATCCAGCCCAAGAGCGGCAAAATCACACTCCTCACCCGTAAGCTGTTCAACGTGCTCCTCGCCGTCGCTCAGCAAGCGGACGAGTCCGGCGACACCTATCGGGCATTGCTGTCGGACATCGTCGCCAATTCTGCGTTCGATTCGAATGACACCGCGCTAGTGAAGGAACACTTGCGGCGCATGGTGTCGGTGCAGGTCGAGTGGAGTACCGGTACGTCGAGTCAGAAGCCGGGCCGCAAATGGGGTATCTCCACGCTGATCGCTGACGCTGAAATTCTCGAAGACCCCACCACTCGCCGCGTGTGGGTCGAGTTCTCGTTTGCGCCGAAGATCAAGAAGAAGCTGCTCGATCCAGTTCAGTACGCACGCTTGAGTCTGCAGTTCCAGAGCCAGCTGCGCAGTAGCGCGGGCCTTGCGCTCTACGAAATCTGCGTGCGCTACCTGACGAACCCGAGTCATCTGACGATGCGCGAAACGTGGGAGTGGTGGCGCCCTATCCTCTCGGGCACGCCTGACACGGAAGCCGGCGACGAAGCGAAACGCGAGTACAAGTATTTCAAGCGCGATTACCTGCGTCCGGCGATCGCCGAAGTGAACGCCGTCACCAACATCTTTGTCGAGTTGATCGAGCATCGGGAAGGACGGCGGGTCGCCGAGATCCAGTTCCGCGTGACGGAGCGCAAGCAGCCGATGCTCGCACTCGACGAACATCCAAACGTGTTCGACAGCACGCTGGTCGACCGCATGGTGAAGATCGGCATTCCGCTGAAGGAAGCGCAAACGCTGTACGCCGATAGCGAAGAAAATCGTATTCGTGCAGCTTTGCAAATGACTGAGCAACGCATGCGCAGCACGTCCTTGCCGCCTGTGCGCAGCGCGCCTGCGCTGTTCAAGGATGCGTTGAAGAAAGGCTATGCGCCGCCGGTCGAAGCGGTGCCGTCCATCGGCGGTGGCAAGGCGGCGGTCGCTGCGCCGGCAGACGATCTGAAAGCCCGTCTGCTTGGCGAGTACTCGGCGTATCGCCGCAAGGAAGCGCGCGAGCTTTACGACGAACAAGGTGAGTCCGAGCGGGAGATCGCTCGGCAGTCGTTTGAAGAAGATGAATTGCCGGGGCTCGGCACGCACATGCGGGACGACTGGCGTCGGCGCGGACTGGATTCGAAGATTGTCGAAACGGCGTTCTTCGATTGGCTGGCTCGCAAGACGTGGGGTGAGCCCACCGATGGCGATCTGCTCGCTTTCACGCTGAGCCAATCTCGCGCGGCGTAATCTTGCTGCAGGACGGTGGCCACGTTTCAACGCCGCCGTAACCTGCTCTTCTCTTATTTCAACATCTGTTCGATCTGACGAAGAATGTCGTCGCGCTTTTCGCGTGAGAGACCCTTCAGGCGGAGCTCGATTCGATCGTCGCCGTACGATTTCAGATCTCCGACCGAAACACCGCCGAGCTTGATTTCCAGACGCTGCGCATAGCGCTGCCGGCCCGCCGGTTTCGTGCTTTCCTGCGCGCTTGCCCTGCCCTTCACGATGTCGGCGACTTGCCTCGTGCTCAGATCATCCGAAAGGATCTTGTTGATCAGACGCAGCGTCGCGTCGGCGCCGCGGGCGGTGTGATAGCGGCCTACCTGATAGGCCATGTTCGAGCCGAACCGGTCAGGTCTTGCGACCATCTCATGCATTACCACTTCGGGCAGCTTCGCAATCGACAAGGCGACGGCAACGGTCGACTCGTCTAGTCCAAGGTGTTCGGCGAGCTCCTTCTGGCTCTGGAAATGCCGATCCTCCAGAAAGCGTTTCCACACGACGGCGTTATCGAATACCGTCTGCGAATCGCGCTGGACGTTGAGGTCGTAGCCGAGCTTATAGCTTTGGATGCCGATCGGCAGGTCGATAACGATCGCCTTCACCGATTCCTTGTTCGCTTCTTTCAGCGCTCGAACACGCCGGCCGCCGTCGCTGACGAAGTACGTGCCGGGATTGTCGTAATCCGGAATGACGTGAATGGCCTGTTGCTGCCCCTGTTTGGCCAGATTGACGGCAAGCTCGGCAATCGACGACTTCAGATAGAAATGTCGGGGATTAAACGGACTCGGCTTGATCGTTTTGAGCGCGAGATCGATGACCTGGCCTGGCCGGTAGCCATGCTCGATGCGCCACGCGCGATAGGCCGACGATTCATTGGCGGTGTCAGTCGATTCGATTTCCGCGACGACTTGCGGCATCACAGGCTGGTTCACGCGGCCCGGCGCATTGTTACTCGTGGGGCCATTCTTAACCAAACCGTCGATGGCATTCAGGCGGTCGAGAGCGGTCCGCTTTTCGCTGCTGGTCGTATCAGGACGTGCTTGAAAGCCTTTGGCGAATTGGGAGGGTTTCATTCAGGGTCCTTTATGCGCATAAATTCACGGAAGCAGGGCGGCGATTTCGTTGGCGCACGCCCGGATTTCGATGCCGGCGAGCTTGGCGCCGCGATCGTTCATCTGAAGCACTGTTTGCCCTAAAGCCATCGCCTGCTTGTACGCTTCGCGAGTTGGGATTTGGGTTTTGAGTAGCGGGAATCCGAGTTCTTCTAACGCGCGCTTCAGTTCACGCGTCAGCATCCGCTTCTCTTCGGTCTTGTTGAGCAGAAAGACTGCGCGCAGGTCTTCGTTCATGACCTGGGCTTGCTGGACAAGTTTGACCAGACCGACGCTTGACCAATAGTCAGCGGGCGACGATGAGGTCGGGATAACGGCGACGCTCGCTGCGAGCAACACAACGCCGGACACTTTCTCGGTGATGGAGGGCGGGCAGTCGACGACGATGATGTCGTAATCAGCGACGAACTTCTTGATCTCGCGATGGATCTGGCTGCCGGCTTCAGAGAGGTTGACGACTGGAAACGGGATGCCGGATTCGCCATCGGATGAGGCACTGGCCCAATGGATCAGTGTGTTTTGACCATCTGCGTCCACAACGAGGACGCGTTTGCCTTTCTCATGGAACGCAGCGCCGAGGTGCATCGCGATAGTGCTCTTCCCGACCCCGCCCTTCTGCTGAGTTACCGCGATGATTTCTGCTGCCAATCTTCACCTCCTCTTTTTAGACGCAGATGGATTTTACCTGGATGAATTCGTATTTCAATCGATTTTGTGTAAACACGCGAAGAAATAGCCATTCGGGATAGGTTTATGCGCATAAACGTTGGAAGGCGCTGCATAGAGACTGGGAGGTGGCGTGGGACAAGATGAGCGGCGCGCCGTTTTCTAAATATTCCGGACGTGTTCGTTCTCAAGTCGGCTTGACTCAGTCCGGGACTCGGATGCTCGTGCTGTTTTGCATTGGCGCTTTGATCGGATAACGGGCCGATCTTTATGCGCATAAACGTGCTTTCCGAAACCGCTTACGGGTGAGGCCGTGCAACGGTGTCTTGACGCGCCGGATCGATACATCGTCTCGGCGGCAACCGCATTCGACGATTTGGTGATTGCCGCAACGAGGCCGCTCCACTCGTGCGTACCGAGCAGGCCCGTTTCAACGGCCTGAGAAATGCCGACATGTACGACCGGCTGCGCGCCAATCGAGAGGCTTACGCGACAGGTCCGCGCTTTATGCGCATAAAGCGTTACGCTTCTCGCAGCAGCGCGAGTGGGCGTTTCTACATCGCCTCGCGTCCACGCTCTAATGCACTATCACTCGCTTTCACTCGGTCACTGGGCGCGAAGAGCAGGCGCCTGGTCGTGTTCCGTCCCATGCTCGCGTTGAGCAAGACGATCCGCTTCCCATACGCTCAACCGTTAACGAGCAAACAATGCGAAGCATCGCCGCTGGGCCTGGCGCTCGAGTTGTCGAGGTCCTAAGCCTGGAGAGAACTATCGATCAGAGGGTGACCGCCAATGCAGTCTGCCTTTCACAGTTCGCCGTTGAGCAGACCGCCCCACGCCGTGTCGCCCATGCTTTCCGGCAACATCCGGTTCTATCTGCTGGCACCGAAACCCCCACCGCCGCCGAGCTACGTCGTTCCGGGTGTGACTCAACGAGGCGTCATTCCAAACCCAGCCATTCGCGTTGGAGGAAGAATAATAAATAGAAAAGAAAATATAGCGTCAAGTTAGACGGGCGATCCGGATCTATCGCTAGCGCAAAGACCGGCCTCACTGGAAGCCTCATACCCGCCGGACCTGGAGAGCGCTTCCCACCAGCGATCAATCACGCACAACCCATCGACAAACCGGATCCCATCAAAGACCACCCCACCGCTCACAGCCGCTAAAATCCACCACGAAAAAACACCCAGCAACCGCGACCGCGAAAACCACCATGATCACCATCTACCATAACCCGCGCTGTTCAAAATCGCGCGCCGCCTGCGAGCTGATTGCAAGCACCTATAACAACACAAACGAACCGACAGAAATCGTCGAATACCTGAAGCAGCCGCTAACAATTGCGCAACTGAAGCAACTCAACGCGCAGCTAGGTTGTACGGTCCGCGAGATGATCAGGGACACGGAATCAGAGTACAAGGAACTTCAGCTCTCCGATCGCACCCTGAGCGACGCTCAGTTATACGAAGCATTGGCCAGGCATCCGATCCTTTTGCAACGCCCGATCGTCGTGCGAAACGGGCGGGCCGTGATCGGCCGCCCGCCGGAAAATGTCGAAGCGCTGTTTGCCTGACCGTCCAAACGGCGCTCCTCACGCCTTGCACTGCAGCCCGTTTCGGGCGTTCGCAGGCGCGTTTCATATGTGAACAGACCCTAGGCCTTCGCCGCCAATACAGCGTCCTTCGTAACGATCTTCGTCGGGATGATGCGCAGTTCGTTGAACGTGTCGGCGATACGCTGCTGCTCGGCGAGCACGTTCGCATCGATTGGTTTGTAGATGTGCGCGTAGTGCCGCAATCCGGCCTCGATCACGCCCGCATCGAGGCCCTGAATCGGCGCAAGCTGTGCGGCTGCTTCGCTGTAATGGCCGCGCACCCAGGCGCCTTCTTTTCCGGCTTCGTCCATCACGATAGCGAGCACATCGCCGTTTTGCTGCGCGAACGGCCGTGCGCTCAGAAAGAACTGATGGTGATTCACGATACCTTCGCCGTCGGTGAGCAGGCGCGCGTTCGATTGCCGTTTCGCCGCTTCGAGGAACGGATCCCAGATGGCCCATGCGTCGATCGCGCCGCGCTCGAAGGCCGCGCGCGCGTCGGCGGGCGGCAGATGGACCGGCTGGATTTCGCTGTACTTCACGCCGGCCTTCTCCAACGCCGCGACCAGGAACCAGTGAACGTCCGAACCCTTGTTGAAGGCGATTTTCTTGCCCTTCAGGTCGGTGAGCGTTTTGATCGGTGCGTCCTGATGCACGAGGAGGCCTTCCGCGTGCGGAGTCGGAATTTCGTAGGCGGTGTAGACAAAGTTGGCGCCGGCCGCTTGCGCGAATACCGGCGGCGCCTCGCCGACATAACCGAAGTCGATGGCGCCGACGTTCAAGCCTTCGAGCAACTGCGGCCCGGCGGGAAACTCAGTCCATTTAACTGTGATGCCGAGCGGCGCGAGCCGCTTTTCGAGTGTGCCGTGCGCCTTGAGCAGCACCAGCGTGTTGGCCGCTTTCTGGTAGCCGATGCGAAATTCCTTCGCATGCGCATCGGCGGCGAAGGCAGAGGTGGACACGATGGGCAGGGCCGCGGCGGCCAGCGAGGCGCCCACGCCGGCGATAAATGCGCGGCGCGTAAGCAGCGGATGACGGGACATAGCAGTGCTCGTTAAAAAGACGGACGCAAAACGGACCGATTGGCACCGACGATAAGCCGTCTGCAAACCTGGACGAACCGATAAATTCGCATAAGCAAATCACGCCGGAGGTGGCAGCCGTCATGGCGCATGACCACTCCGGCCGTCCACCCGCATCACTGCGCCACGTTGGCCTCGCGTTGACGCTTGTGATGTGGACGGTGTTGACCTGACAGCGGCATAGGCATTGGGCGCGATTGCCGGCGCGCGCGAGCGGGCGTGGTGGCAGGAATTGACGCGCTGCTGTCCATTCCGCATCGCGCTTGCCGCTTACACTGCTCCGCATCCGGCAAGCGCGGTTGACGCGACATACGCGCTCGCTTTCCCCTGTCGATGCGGAGCCAGAACCATGCTTGAACTGAGACCATCCTGCGAAGGATGTGGCAAATCACTGCCGCCGAACGTGCCCGACGCGATGATCTGCACCTACGAATGCACCTTCTGCGAAGTGTGCGCGCTCAGCACGCTGCGCAATGTGTGTCCGAACTGCGGCGGCAATTTCCAGCATCGGCCGATCCGTACGCGAGCGCAGCTCGCCAAGCATCCGGCTCGCACTGAACCGCATCCTGTCGGCATCGACGAAGCGTCGCACGCGAACTTCTTCGCCCGCTACCGCAACACGCCGCCGGGCGAGCGCTAAGCAAGGCGCCTGGTTGACGCGCTGCTAACGCGCAGACTCTGGCCGCACATCAATCATCGGAGGCGGCCGCGCCCGGTGCTTCAATCCCGCTTGCCGCATGCGCGGCCACCCGCAGCAGACGGATCTGTTTGCGGTAGTTGCGGCAGCCGCTGCAGGTCGGCAGATGCAGCCGGATCGCGACCCATTCGCGGGTCGTCAATCGACGGTCGAGCGCATCGGACAGCAGGCGCGTGATGTTTTTACACTTCCCCATTCGCATCCTCTCTGGATAGGCCTTTTTCGCTCAGGCAAGTGCGCAAGCGCAGCCGCGCCCGGTAGATCAGCACGCTGCAATGATTAGCGGTCATCTGCAATTCCGCGCAGATGGCATCGGTATCGAGATCGAGGAATTCGCGCATCATGAACACGCGCCCGATGTGTTCGGGCAGATGTTCGAGGCACATCTCAAACAAGGTCCAGAACTGCTGCTGACGCAACGCCGTTTCGGGCGTCGGCCACGGCTGCGGCTTGGTCTCGCGCGACCAGTGGCCGTTGTCCTTGAACAGCTCCCGGTCGAGCAGCGCCTCGCCGTCGAGTTCGGATTCGAGGGCCGATAGGTTCACCGTGCGCTGCCGGGCGCGCAAGGTATCGACGAGCTTGTGCCGCAGGATGCCGAACACCCACGTCTTGTGTTCCGACTGCGCGGCGAACCGGTCCGCTTGCGTCCACGCGGCTGCTAGCGCTTCCTGGACGGCGTCTTCGGCGGCTGCGGCATCGCGCAGTTGCAAACGGGCGAAGCGCAACAGGTCGCGCCGCAACTGCGTCAGATAGACGGGATCGTCGAGCGCGGGCCCGCTTATCCGCGCCATGACGCGCTCCGTCTGCGCGCCAACGGCTGCCGCACGTCTTCTATTGAATTGTTGTTGTTCATGAGCGGGTGACTTTCCTCGCGCTGTTTTTGGACTCGTGCGCCATTCTCCCGCACGTTCCTGCGCAAGCGAATCGATATTGAACATGTGCCCGCCGGAAAGCGATAACTCGATGACTTTAGTCGCGCCGGAAAGGCTTATATGACAGCGAAATACATTGTTGCGTAAATTGAAAGCAAAACCTCGGGATCAACCCGGGACCTGAAGCATATGCGCTACGGCTGAAGCCGAGGCGCAAGCGCATCCCCGGCCGCACAGTCCTTCAATTATTTCATTATTTGAAAAAATATCTTCTCAACTTCGATGTTTTTAGGTGAATGCTGAATCGCTATTCTTCACTCCATCGATCGCACCAGATCGCGAACCAAACGCTGAAGAGGAGTAGCACCATGAAACGCATTCTTTCCGCCCTGATCGCTTCCGTCGCTCTGTTTGCCGCCGCTTCGGGCGTGGCCCAAGCTGCCTCGCCGGCACAATGCAACGGTCCGGCATCGTACTGCAACGTGTTCTTCGGTAACTGATCGCTTGGTGGGCACGGTCGGACGAATGTCCGGCGCAATGCTTGCCAACGAAACCGACTCACAAAGTAAAAGAAGGGCACCGATAGCGGCGCCCTTTTTGCATTCACGGCCAACACATTTGCGGCGCATGCCGCCAAACGCAGTAACGGACCTGTGCGACACGCGGCCAGCCAGCGGTACACCTTACGCGGCACCACGAAGCAACGCTCGCGCCCGGCGGCCAAATGCGTCGAATGCTCTCTCAACTTACGTGTTACAGTGAGCCAACCGCTTGCAGTTCTCCTGCGTGTCCTGCGCAGTCCCAGACGCAAAAAAGTCTCTCATCCCAGCGCCCTGGTTTGAACAGGGTTCTTTCCTTCTACTCAGCTTTGCGTTGTCGTCGGCTCGGCTTCCTTGAAGCGGCCGCTCTTTGCGCGCATCGTCGATCAATATTTTTTTCGCGGAAACGGCGCAATTCGCCCGGTTTCACGCCGAAGCCACAGCGATGCGTTTTTACGCGAAAAGCCTTCACCGGAGACGACCACCATGAGCAACACGATCAGAAGTTACCGGGGCCTTGAGATCTATCCGCTGGTTTATCCACATCAACCGCGCAGCCTCGACGGCGCCCGTCACTACGATGCGGGCTTTGACGCAGCCGTGCGAATCTGCCGACGCGGCACAGACGATACATTGACCAGCAGCCGTGTGTTTCGCGTGCCGAGCCGTTCGCCATTTGGTGCGGCCGGCGACGCCCGCATCGCGTCAGCCAGTTATGCGGAGCGCGTGATCGACGGCATGGTGACAGGCCAGTCGATTGCCGGACTCTGATGGGCGCATCAATGGCAACTCCCGTTTCCAGGCGCTCGCAGCGCGCAGACCCCCCAGCCCTCACGGACCGCGCGAACTATCAGGTCGCGGTCTCGTCGCGCCGTACGTCGAGCGGCACCGTGCCGACGCTGAAGGTCATCCGTTTGAGCGACGAGCGGGTGATTTACCCATTCCAGGGCCACGCGGACATGCCGTTTTTCGACAGCGCCGACGCCGCCCAGGTGTTCGCCGAGACCTACGGCTGGCAGCTTGTGGATGGCGACATCGCCGTGCCGGAATGACCGCCCGTGCCGGTTGAGCGCGGACGGTTTCCAGACGCCAGACCATCGGCCTTGGCGTCTCGCCCGGCTCGCCGTCGTTGTATGCAGCGCACCGCCGGCCGCCATCAGTCGTCTATGCCAGACGTGTCGATTTGCATCCGGGCAGACAAAGCAGAACGTCCATTTGCCTCAAATCGTCATACACCGGAAGCAGGCTTGATTGACAAGGCAAAAGTACTACTTATCCACAAGGTTATTCAGTGAAACTGTGGATAACTTTGGGTGCTACCGGGTTATCCACTAGCTGCAACGGCCATCGTTTGCTCCCCGTTTTCCCGATCGTCGGCGTTTTTGTTGCCGCGGCCGTCATCTCGTCCGGCTTTTGCCTATGATTGTCAGTTCTGACCCTTTTCGCGCGTCAAGCGCTTCACACCGAAGGAGCGAGACATGGCCCATCACATTGCAGTCGTTGTCGGCAGCTTGCGTCGTGAATCTTTCAACCGCCAGTTGGCCCACGCCGTGATTTCGCTCGCGCCGGCCGATTTCACCTTCGAATTTATCGACATCGGTTCATTGCCGCTCTACAGCCAGGAATACGACGCCGACTATCCCGAAGTCGCGAAACAGTTGAAGCAGCGCGTCGAAGCTGCCGATGGCCTGCTGTTCGTCACCCCCGAATACAACCGCTCCATGCCTGGTGTGCTGAAGAACGCAATCGATTGGGGCTCGCGTCCGTGGGGCACCAATTCGTGGGCCAACAAGCCCGGCGCGGTGATCGGCACGTCCCCCGGCGCGACCGGCACGGCGCTGGCGCAACAGCATCTGCGTAATGTGCTGGCGTATCTCGATGTCGCCACGCTCGGCCAGCCCGAAGTGTTCATCAAGCACGACGCGGCGGTCATCAACGAGAAAGGCGAGATCCTGAACGACGGCACGCGCAAGTTCCTGCAGACATTCGTCGAGCGCTACGTCGCGTGGGTCAAGTTGCATACCGCCGCCTGACGGCGTTGCCGCGAAAGCGATCGGGTAAATGAAAAGCGCCGGCGTTGCCGCAACCTCACGGCACGCCGGCGCTACCGCTCACCCCGTTTAGACGTGGTGATGCCTCGTCACACGTTCCCAGCCGTGACGCACGGCGAGCTTGAAGCGCTCCCACGTGCTCTCCGGTGAGGTGGTTTCCCAATGGCGCCGGGCTTCCGGTTCGACATCGTCCCACGGCCTGTCGCGATAACGCGTGTCGCGGGCGATGTCCGCGCCGTAGCGATAGGCCGGCACGTAATCCTCGAAACGCGAATTGTCGGTCGCGTACTCCTCGTCGTAGTGGCTGCGGAAATCTTCTTCGTATTCCAGATACTCGTTCGGAATCTGCTCGCCCATGCCGGCGGTCGGCTGGCGCGCTTCGGGAACGACCTCTGACGGCTGCATGATGGCGCCCGAACCCGGCAAGCTACCGGCGGCAATCGCGCTGCGTCCCGCATCGCCGACCAGCGGATCGGTGACCGGCTCGTTCAGCGGATCGGTGACCGGCCGCTCAGCCCGCGGTGGCGGCGTAAATGGTTTGGCCGCGCCGGCGCCAGCGCCCACGGGCGGCGGTGAATACTGCGGATCGGCCTGCGTCGCGGGCCGGGTGGTCGCACCCGGCGTGGTGACGCTCGATGTGCGAGGCGTGCCCGCTGTCATCGCGCCGATGCCCAGTTCGTCGAGTATGGAATGATCACGGCTCGGCGGCGTGTCCCAGTCGGGCGAGCGCTCGCCGATGTCGGTAGCGCCCAGCCTCCTCAAGGTATTGCGAGCGAGTTCCGCATGCGATTCGCTCGCCGCGTTCACGCACACCAGCACGGCGCCGCGGCGCACGGCCTCGGTATAGCGGGCCGTTTCGGACGCGCGCGGGCCGCTGGCAAACAGGCTGGAAAGAAAGCGTTCGATGTTGGCCAGCACACCCGCGCTCGCGACTTCGTCGGTTGCCGAGCCGACGGAGGGTTCCGGGTTCGCCTGCAACTCGATCGATTCCCGTACAAAACCGGTCTGCACAAGCGTGTCGCGGGCGGTTTCCGCTTGTGAATAGGTGTCGAATAAACCAATCACGGTGTGTCGCATGGCAGTCTCCCGACGTCTTGAGCGGAGTGGACAGCGCGGGAACGCGCCGCTCTCCTTCCCCAACCGTGCTGCAACGTTCGTGCCGGAACCGTCCAATGCCCGTGCGCGCCCGTTTGGAAGGCAAGAAACGTGGCGTGTCGCCGGTTGTAGCCGACGCGTTTTTACAATTGCCGGTAAATCACGGCGATGTCTGAAGAGGGTTAATCAGCCGGGTGAGCCGCCGGGTACGCACCCGACTGCGCCAGATCGCGCTGGATCGTTTGCAGGAGCTTGTCGAGCAACGCGATATCGAAGGGTTTGGACAGCACGCGCACGTCCACATGCCGCGCGCGGTCGAGTTCTTCCGCGTAGCCGGTGACCAGAATGACCGGCAGCCTCGTATCGAACGCCTGCACCGCTTCAGCCAGATCGATGCCGTTCATCGTGCCGGGCATGTGAATGTCGGACAGCACCAGATCGAACGGCAGCGGCTCGCCGGTGCGGGCCTGCTTCGCGTGGGCGTCGTCGAACAGGCGCAGCGCGGTGTCAGCATTGAAGACCCAGGTGACCTGGTGACCCATCATCTGCAGCAAGGCTTCGGTGCCGGCGGCGACTTCGTCGTTATCCTCGACCAGCAGAATGCGCAGACCGTGCGGTGCGCCGGTTTCTTCGACGCCCGGTTCAGCCGGCCGTTCAGCCTCAGGCGCCGCGGCGGCGCGCGGCAGATAGAGGCGCACTGAGGTACCCGCGCCGATCGCGCTGTCGATCGCCGCGAGGCCACCCGAGCGCTCGCAGAAGGCAAACACCTGCGGTAGCCCGAGACCCGTACCCATGCCTTTCGGCTTGGTCGTGAAAAGCGGCTCGAAGGCGCGCGCGAGCACTTCAGGCGGCATGCCGCCGCCGGTGTCTTCGAGCGACAACTGCACGAAGTCGCCGGTGAGCGGAAAGCCGTCCTCGTGACGGAAATTGATATTGGTGGCCCGCACGGTGAAGCGGCCGCCGTTGGGCATCGCATCGCGCGCGTTCACGGCGATGTTGATCAGCGCCAGTTCGAGCTCCGCCACGTCGACGCGCATCGGCCAGATTTCGACGCCGATATCCATCACCAGCGAAATCTTCGCGCCGAGCGACGCGCGCAGCAATTCGCGGCACGCCGGCAACCAACGCTCGAGGGCAAGCGTCTCGTTTCTCAACGGCTGCTTGCGTGCGACGCCGAGCAATTGCCGCGTGAGCGATTGGCCGCTCTTGAGCGCCCGCTCGATGGCCGACAGCTCACGGTCGAGCCCAGGTGCGCCGCGCCGCCACGCGATCTGCACGTTCGCCGACACGATCATCAGCAGATTGTTGAAGTCGTGCGCGACGCTGCCGACCAGATTGCCGAGCGCCTCCATCTTGCGCGACTGACGATACGCGGATTCGATCGAGCGGCGCATCGACGCCTCGGCCTGCCAGCGCTCCCACGCCTCCTCTTCGGCGCCGAGGCGCCGCAGCGACAGCCAGATCACGCACCACAGCACGACCGACGGCGTAAACATCGACAGGATCAGCACGCTGAGATGCCGATACCAGCCGGCCCAGATGGCCGAAGCGCGATAGCCGCACGACACGTACACCGGATACGCGCCGACGCGCCGGTACGCGAGGATCAGATTGTCGCCGTCGATGTCCGAGCGCATCCTTACGACGCCGGCCCGCCGTACTTGCGCCAGCGCCTGGGCGAGCGGCGACTGCGGCAACACCGTCACCGGCTCGCGCGGACTGCGCGGATAGTGCGCGAGAATCGCGCCGTCGGTGCGGATCAGGCTCATGGTCATCGGCGTGTCGTCGCTGCCGCCCAGCAGCTCGCGGTAGAACGCGCTGAAATAGCTGGGCCGCAGCGCGACCGACACGACCCCGGCGAACGCGGCGTCGGCGGTGCGCCGCTCGACGCCCATGTTGAACACCTGTTCACCGGCAACGTGCCCCGTCATCACCTTCGACACGTGCTCGATGTCCTTGCCGTCGCGAATCCCGGTGAAATCTTCACGCTCGGCAATCGACATCGGCGGCGCCGGATAGAAACGGCTGCTGGCGAGCAAATCGCCGTCGCGGCCGAAGATCGACACGGCGGCCACCTGCGGATAACCGCCGCCCATGGTGCGCAGCTTGTCGTGAATGGCGGATTCGCCGGCGCGAATGCCGTTGTCGTCGAGTCCTTGCGTGAGATCGACAATGCGCGAATCGAGCGTCTCGTTCATGTCGAACACTTTCAGCGCGTGTTCTTCGGCGACCCGCACCGTGCGTAGCGTCATGTCCGTGGCGTCGGCCTCGCGCGCGCGCAGATCGTTGAGCGCCATGGCCGCCACGTACACGCATGGCAGGACGATCGCTGCGATCAGCAGCGCGATCAGCGTCATGCGCCGGACGTGGAAATTCTGTTCCGGCACGGCTGGGAACAACGCCTCGTCCTGCCGGTTAGCGGAAAGGCGGTTCGCTTGAGGCGGCTCGAACCGGTCAGGTGTCATTTTCGATTAACGCTACGGTCGTTCAAGACGAAAAAACTGGAAGCCGACATCATCATATGAGAAGCATAGACCCGTGGCGGCGCGAGTCGTTGCTGCGGCTAATGGCCGTACAGATTTGTCTGCCTTCTGAATCAGCGACGAATCGACAAGCGCAAACGTACACAAAAGTATAAAGGCAAAAGAAAGCCGCCGAGACCTAAGAAAATATTTTCAAAAATAGCATTAAATGGGGAAATCTGATTAGTGTAGGCTAAATTGGCGTGTTGCCTTTCCGCCCAATTACTTCGAAAATCGACGCCACCATAAATAATGCGTCCGCCATGTTCGGACACATTTGCCGCGAGGGCCGCCAGACAACGCGCACAACGCGTGATGGACGGCGTTTGCGGAATCACGCGCGCGGCAAGGGGACCAGCCCGATCCACCAAGTCGCGCAGATTCATCTACGGGGTAGGCTTCGAACATGCCGGTCATAGCCGTCGTCCACCGTGCGCGCACGCATTCATGCCTGCCCGGCGGTTCCACCATAAGCGCCTCGCGGCGCGCGCTCCCCGGCCGTCCCCAGCCTGAATTCCCGCCAGCATCAGATCTATCAGTCCTTCTTGCCGCCGGTCGACAGACCCCGCGCTAAAGAAATCGCCGCTACCCGCCGTTAACGCGCCAGAGCTCATTTCGCTTTCCCGACCTGCCCATGCCTTTGCCTATTGTGATCGCCGATGATTCGTTGCTTGCCCGAAAGGTGCTCACCAAGGCATTGCCGCCGGACTGGGATGTCGACGTGACCTACGCAACGAACGGACGCGAGGCGCTCGCTCTGTATCGCGAAGGCAAAGCGTCGGTGATGTTCCTCGACCTGACGATGCCGGACATGACCGGCTATCAGGTGCTGGAAGCATTGCAGCATGAGGACCTGAACACCTTCGTGATCGTCGTCTCCGCCGATGTTCAGCCGATGGCCCAGTCGCGCGTTCGCGCGCTCGGTGCCGCGGCGTTCATCGCCAAGCCTGTCACGCCCGAGGCGCTACTACCCATCCTCCAGGAGTACGGGTTGTATGTCTGAGCCAGTCCTTAACGAAGACCGGCGCGACGCGCTGCAAGAGGTCGCCAATCTGGCGATGGGCCAAGCCGCGACGCGCCTCGCACGGCTGCTCGACGCGTTCATCGAATTGTCGGTGCCGCGTGTGAAGATGGTGGCGGTGAGCGAAGCCGCGCAGGCGCTGCGCGAGATGACCGGGATCGAAGACACGGTCAGCGCGGTGCGCCAGGGCTTTCGCTCCGATATCAAGGGCGAGGCGCTGGTGATCTGCCGCAGCGACAACATCGAGCAGCTGTGTTCGCTCGTGAGCGACCCGTACGCGCGTTCCACCTACGAGACGGTGAGCCAGAACGAACTCGTGTTCGATGTCGCGAACGTGCTGACGGGCGCGTGCGTCTCGTGCATTCTCGACCAGCTCGGCCGCACACCGGTTTTCTCGGCGCCCGGTCTGCTCGGCGAAGCAATGACGCTCGACGACGTGTTCCAGCCCGGCGTGCTGCAATGGGAAGTCGCGTTGCTGGTCGAAGTGAATTTCGCCCTCGAAGACCAGAGCTTCCGCGCACATCTCGTGATGCTGATGGCCGAAGAATCGATCCGCCACATGAACGAGGCGCTCGACGCCCTCCTGTCCAGCTTATGAATGTGCCCGCTGATTCGTTGAGCGATCTGGTAGTCGAACGTGTCGGCTTCGGCATTTTCGTGCTCGATCGCGAGATGAACGTGTTGATGTGGAATCGGTTCATGCAGGATCACAGCAGTTTGTCGCCGGAACAGGTGGTCGGCAAATCGCTCTTCACGCATTTTCCCGAACTGCCGCGCGTGTGGCTGTCGCGCAAGATCGAAAGCGTGTTCCAGCTTGGCAGTTTCGCGTTCAGTTCGTGGGAACAGCGCCCGTATCTGTTCAAGTTCGATCACGACCGGCCGATTACCGGCGGCGTCGATTTCATGCAGCAGGACTGCACGTTCATGCCGCTTACGCGCGATCGCGAAGTGGTGGCCGTATGCGTGACCATCTCGGATGTCACGCACGTCAGCATCGTGCAACGCGAGCGCGAGGAGGCGGTCGCCAAGTTGCAGGAATATGCGGACCGCGACGGTCTGACGGGTATCGCCAATCGCCGTTACTTCGAAGCGCGCCTGCTGGACGAATACACGCGCTGGCAGCGCTACGGCGGCGACATGTCCGTGCTGCTGTTCGATCTCGATCACTTCAAGAAAATCAACGACCAGTTCGGTCACGGCGTCGGCGATACGGTGTTGCGCGTGATGGCGCAGCGGGTCGCCGAGGTAGTGCGGGCGCAGGACACCTTTGGGCGTTTCGGCGGCGAGGAGTTCGCCTTGCTGTTGCCGTGTACGCCGCTCGACGACGCGATGCGGGTGGCGGAAAAGATTCGCCGGACGATTAGCGACACGCCGGTCGAAGTGCAGGGCACGAGCGTGCCGGTGACGGCGAGTGTCGGCGGCGCGGCGGCGCGCGTGGGCGTGCCGGCATACGACGTGCTGATCAACGAAGCCGACGCGGCGCTTTACAGCGCGAAGCGGCAGGGGCGCAACCGGTCGGTTGCATTTATCTGACGCGGACGCCGACGGTTTTTGCGCGCGCCGCGCGCCACCGGATGCGATGACCACCGCCGGGTGCGGGCCCGCTTCAGACCCCTTATTCGTCCCCAAAACTGCGACATCCCACAAAGGTTGTTATACTTTTCGCCGTTTCCGGCATGCCTGCCGGGTGTTTCGCGCGTGTCCGCGCGCGCGGGCCGCTTGCCCTGCGGGTAAGCATGAATTCTTGAACGCCTTTCAGCGGGCGCCTCCAGCGGAGATCGTCTTGGCTGTTTCCAATCTTGTCGTGGACGATACAGAAATCGACGCCGCTGCCGCCACGTCCGGCAGCTCGTTCTATCTCGCGATGCGCATCCTGCCAGCCGCGCAGCGCGACGCGATGTATCGGGTCTACGCCTTCTGCCGCGCTGTCGACGATATCGCCGACAGCGACATGCCGCGCGCCGAACGCGCCGCCGCGCTCGAGCGCTGGCGGGCCGACATCGACGCGTGCTACGCCGGTGCGCCGCGCGCTTCATTGCGCGCGTTGACACGGCACATTCATACGTTCCACCTGCAGCGCGAAGATTTTCACGCGATGATCGACGGCATGGCGATGGACGCCGCCGCCGACATCTGCGCGCCCGATGAAGCCACACTCGATCTGTACTGCGACCGCGTCGCGAGCGCGGCGGGCCGTCTATCGGTGAGGATATTCGGGATGCAGGACGAGCCCGGCCGCCTGCTGTCGCACCACTTGGGCCGCGCGCTGCAACTGACCAACATCCTGCGCGATATCGACGAAGACGCCGGTATCAACCGCTGCTACCTGCCGCGCGAATTGCTGGCGCGCGAAGGCATCGCCGTGACGAGTCCGGCGCAGATCGCCGACGATCCGTCGCTGCCGCGCGTGTGCGCGACGCTCGCCGAGCGCGCCAAGAAGCATTTCGCCGCCTCCGACGCAATCATGGACCGCGAGCCGCGCAATAACGTCCGCGCGCCGCGCATCATGTCGGGCGTCTATCGCGTGCTGCTCGAACGCACGCTCGATCGCGGCTTCGACATTCCACGTACGAAGGTCAGCAAGCCGCGCATGCACCTGCTGTGGATCGTCGCGCGTTACGCGCTCTTCTGAGCTGATGCAAAAGCTCGTACATGTGATCGGCGCGGGCCTCGCCGGTCTGGCCGCTGCGGTGCAATTGCAGCGGCGCGGCGCGCAAGTCGTGCTACATGAAGCGTTGCCCCAGGCGGGCGGCCGTTGCCGTTCGTATTACGACAGTACGCTGGGCGCGACCATCGACAGCGGCAATCATCTGGTGCTGTCCGGCAACTACGCGACGCTCAACTATGTGCGTGCGATCGGCGCCGCCGATGAACTGACCGGACCGGTCCAGCCCGACTATCCGTTCGTGGATCTGGCCACGCGGGCGCGCTGGACCGTGCGCATGTCGCCGGGCCGTTTGCCCTGGTGGATCTTCGATCCGAACGCACGCGTGCCGAACACCGGCCCGACCGACTATCTGGCGCTCGCGCCGCTGCTGTTCGCCAAACCTGGCCGCAGCATGGCGCAGACCATGCGCTGTAACGGCGCGCTGTGGGACCGCTTGCTGCGGCCGTTGTTTCTCACGATGCTGAACGTCGAGCCGCGCGAAGCCTCGGCGGAGCTGGCGGCCGCGATGCTCAGGGAGACTGTCATCGCCGGCGGTCAGGCGTGCCGGCCTCTGGTGGCGCGTAACGGACTGGGCAGCGCCTTTGTCGATCCGGCGCTGCGCCTGCTGCAACATGGCGGCGCGGCGATCCGGCTCGGTTCGCGCCTGAAAGACATTCAGTTTGCCGACACCGGTCGTGTGTCGTCGCTGAATTTCGCCGATGAAAGCATCGCGATCGACGCGAGCCAGGCCGTGGTCCTCGCGGTGTCACCGGACATAGCACAGACGCTCGTGCCCGGCTTGCGCGCGCCCAATCGCTTCGCGGCGATCGCTAACGTGCATTTCGCGGTCGAGCCGCCGTTCGGTTTGCCGCCGATCACAGGGCTGCTCAACGCGACTGCCGATTGGCTGTTCGCGTTCGATGGCCGGCTCTCCGTGACGATCAACGCCGCTGATCGATGCCTCGACACGCCACCCGAAGCGCTGGCGAAAACCGTCTGGGCCGAAGTAGCCCGGGCGGCCAGTTTGCCGCCCGAGCCGATGCCGGCCTGGCAAGTCGTAATGGAAAAGCGCGCGACGTTCGCCGCGTTGCCTGATCAGGAAACGCTGCGGCCCGGCACGCGTACTCGCTGGAATAACTTGATGCTCGCGGGCGACTGGACGGCCACCGGCCTGCCCGCGACGATTGAAGGCGCGATCCGCTCCGGCCAGAAGGCCGCGGATATGCTGCTGAATCAACCGATGGAACGCCGATGAACGACTTATCTCAAGCCCAGCAGCTGGACGCCGTCCTGCCTGAATTCGCCGATGCGTCGCCTGACGCGCCGGCCGTTGTGCCGCAAGCGTCCGTAGCCTCGCTCGACGCCGCGATCGCGCGCGCGACCGATGCGATCCTCGCCGCGCAGAAGCCGGACGGCCACTGGGTCTACGAACTCGAGGCCGACGCGACGATTCCCGCCGAATACGTGTTGCTGGTTCACTACCTCGGCGAAACGCCGAACCTGGAACTGGAACAGAAGATCGCCCGCTACCTGCGCCGCATCCAGCTGGCAAACGGCGGCTGGCCGCTCTTCACCGACGGCGCGCTCGATATCAGCGCCAGCGTGAAGGCGTACTTCGCGCTGAAGATGATCGGCGATCCTGAAGACGCGGAGCACATGGTCCGCGCGCGCGAAGCGATTCTCGCGCACGGCGGCGCGGAAACGGTGAACGTGTTCACGCGGATTCTGCTCGCGTTGTTCGGTGTGGTGTCGTGGCGCGCGGTGCCGATGATGCCCGTCGAGATCATGCTGCTGCCCATGTGGTTCCCGTTCCATCTGTCGAAGGTGTCGTACTGGGCCCGCACGGTGATCGTGCCGTTGCTGGTGCTCAACGCGAAGCGGCCGGTCGCGCGCAATCCGCGCCGCGTGCGCATCGACGAGCTGTTCCGCGGCGCGCCGGTCAATACCGGCATGCGTGAGCGAGCACCGCATCAACACCTCGGCTGGTTCCGCTTTTTCCGCGGCGTGGACGTGATGCTCCGCGCGGTCGACGGCCTGTTCCCGAAGGCGACACGCGAACGCTCGGTGCGCGCGGCGGTAGCTTTCGTCGATGAACGGCTGAACGGCGAAGACGGTCTCGGCGCGATTTTCCCGGCGATGGCCAATTCGGTCATGATGTACGACGTGCTCGGCTATCCGGCCGATCATCCGAATCGCGCGATTGCCCGCCAGTCGATCGAAAAGCTGCTCGTTATCAAGGATGACGAAGCGTATTGCCAGCCGTGTTTGTCGCCGGTGTGGGATACCTCGCTCGCCGCGCATGCGTTGCTCGAAACCGGCGAAGCGCATGCTGAGCAGGCCGCTGAACGCGGGCTGGCATGGCTACGCCCGCTGCAGATTCTCGACGTGCGCGGCGACTGGATCTCGCGCCGTCCGAACGTGCGGCCTGGCGGCTGGGCGTTCCAGTACAACAATGCGTACTATCCGGACGTCGACGATACGGCAGTGGTGGCGATGGCGATGCAGCGTTCGGCGGCGCTGACGCAATCGGATGTCGATCGCGAAGCCATTGCGCGTGCGCGCGAATGGGTGGTCGGCATGCAGAGTAGCGACGGCGGCTGGGGCGCGTTCGAACCGGAAAACACGCAGTACTACCTGAACAACATTCCGTTCTCAGATCACGGCGCGTTGCTCGATCCGCCGACCGCGGACGTATCGGGGCGCTGTCTGGCGATGCTCGCGCAACTCGGCGAACTGCCGGCGAGCAGCGAACCGGCGCGACGCGCGTTCGATTACATGCTGAAGGAACAGGAATCGGACGGCAGCTGGTACGGGCGCTGGGGCCTGAACTACATCTACGGCACGTGGACCGCGCTGTGTTCGCTGAACGCCGCGGGCATGCCGCACGACGACCCGCGTATCAGGCGCGCCGCGCAGTGGCTGCTGTCGATCCAGAACGACGATGGCGGCTGGGGCGAGGGCGGCGAGAGCTACAAGCTCGACTACCGCGGCTACGAGCGCGCGCCGAGCACGGCCTCGCAAACGGCATGGGCGCTGATGGGTTTGATGGCGGCAGGCGAGGTGAATCACGAGGCGGTCGCGCGCGGCATCGAGTATCTGCAGCGCGAACAGCGCGAGCATGGTCTGTGGGACGAAACGCGCTTTACCGCGACCGGCTTCCCACGCGTGTTCTATCTGCGCTACCACGGCTATCGCAAGTTCTTCCCGTTGTGGGCGCTGGCGCGCTTCCGGCATCTGAAACGTAACGGGCTGACGCGCGTCACGGTCGGGATGTAACGGATGCCTCTTTTGACAACGCCGTTGTCCGACGCCGGCAGCAGTATCTTGCCGGTGATCGCGGTGACGGGCATGGCGTTCGAGGCGCGCATCGCGCGCGGCAAGGGCGTCGAGGTGGTGTACGCCGCGCGTGCCGATTTGCTGGAACGTGCGCTGAGCGCGGCGGTTGCGCGCGGGTGTTCGGGCATCGTCAGTTTTGGCACGGCGGGTGGTTTGGCGCCCGATCTGGAGCCGGGCACGCTGATCGTCGCGGACGCGGTCGAAGGGCCGTTTGGGCGGCTCGAAACCGATCCGCGGTGGGCGGATAGGCTGGCTGCAGCGTTGGCAGTTGGGCCGCTTGTGGCGCGGTTGCGGCGCGGCTCGATGGCTGCCGTTACTGCGCCTTTGGTCAGCGCTGACGATAAGCGCGTGTTGCATCGCTCGACCGGTGCTTTGGCCGTTGATATGGAATCGCATATTGCCGGGGCTGCTGCGGCGGCGCATGGTTTGCCGTTTGCTGTGTGCCGGGCGATTGTCGATCCGGCTTGGCGGACGTTGCCTTCGGCGGCTACGGCTGGCTTGCGGGATGATGGGAGTACTGCGCTTGCGCCAATTCTGCGGGAGTTGCTGCGGCAGCCGTCGCAGATTGGGGCGCTGATTCAGGTTGCGGTCGATGCTCGGGCGGCCCGCATTTCCTTGGTGCAGGCGCGGCATGCGATCGGCGAGGCTGGGGCCTTTCGGATGGGGGCCTGAAGGCGTTTGCCTACGGTGTTGGCCTTTCCTTGATTTGTTAGTGGTCTATTAGCGTCGCCCCTGTGCGGGGCAGGCACTCGCCGCGCTTTACGCGGCGTCCCGTTTTCGGGTGCCCCGCGCGGCGCGCGCAGAGGCAGTGGTTGGATGCTTATTGGACTGCAGGCGCCGCGGCCGGTTGTTTGTTGTCCGTCGGCGCGGTTTGAGGCGCCGCTTTCGGTGCAGTCGTACCCGACGCAGCGGCCGGTGCCGCCGCCGGGGCACCCGGCGTCAAGCCACCCGCGCCGCTCGCGGGCGTGTCGCCCGGGTCGGCGTAGTTCGGTACGCCCGCCGGCGCGCCTGTGGCGCTTCCGGAGGCGGCGTTCGGTGCTTCCGCTGCGTCGCCCGGGTCCGCGTAGTTCGGCAGCCCCGTCGGTGCGCTACCTGCGGCACCCTTTGGGGGCGCCGCAGATGCGCCGGAGTCGTCTTGGTCTTCGTAGTTCGGCGGCGGCGCCGCGCCTTCGCCGGTGGCGCGCAGACGCGCTTTGCGTTGCTGCGTATAGGCGTCGCGAACGAATGAATATTTGTCGAGCGCGGCCTGTTGCAGCAGGTCCGTCGCGCCCAGCAGGTCCGAGCGCACGCTCACGAACTGCAACACGTACAGCGGATTGCGCTCCGCCGGTTCGATGTAGTTCAGCGGGTTGAACTTCACGTCCACCACGAGACCCGCGCTGTCGCGTACCGAGCTCGGACCGAACAGCGGCAAGACGAGGTACGGGCCCGATGGGATGCCCCAGTGACCGAGCGTCAGGCCGAAGTCCTGGTGGTGCTTCGGCAGGCCGGCCGGCGTCGCCCAATCAAGTAAGCCGCCCAGGCCGAAGGTCGAGTTGAACGCGAAGCGAACGATGTCTTCGGTCGCGTCGGTGATCTTCAACTGCAACAGGTTGTTCGCGGCGTTGGTCAGGTCGCCCAGATTCGAGAAGAAGTTGCTCACCGCCGTGCGCAACGGCTGCGGCGTGACCTTTTGATAACCCTTCGCGACCG
Organism: Paraburkholderia sp. IMGN_8; assembly: GCF_038050405.1. Taxonomy (NCBI): domain Bacteria; kingdom Pseudomonadati; phylum Pseudomonadota; class Betaproteobacteria; order Burkholderiales; family Burkholderiaceae; genus Paraburkholderia; species Paraburkholderia sp. IMGN_8. Next base: position 4,021,864 of record NZ_CP150901.1, read on the forward strand.
GGACGGCGACATAGCGGTCGACGCCGTCGTTGAAGTTGAACACGACCCGGTTCACCGGTTCGAACGGGTCGCCAGGCTTGCGGTCGGGACCGGTCGCACAGCCAGAGATCAGACCGGTGGCGACAAGCGCCAGCGCGGTGGTTCGCAGCTTCATGCTTAAATTCCTTTCTTCTTCGCGCGACGTGGCCGCGGTTTGCCCATCAGTACGGGTTGGAACACCACCGCGCCGATCAGCGTGCAAAACAACGAGAGCGCCAGCAGGCGTCCCATGCTGGACGTCCCCGGATGGTGCGACAGCCAGAGGCTGCCGAACGCTGTTGCCGTGGTCGCCGCGCTGAACAACACAGCGTGCGTGAGGCTCGACTGCAAGAGGCCAGTCTGACCGTTGCGCCACGCCATGACAAAGTAAATCTTGAATGCCACGCCGACGCCCAGCATAAGCGGTAACGCGATGATATTCGCGAAGTTCAGTGGCATGCCGAATACCACGCACAGCTCGAGCGTCACCAGCGCCGATACCAGCAGCGGAACCAGCGTGCGCAGCACGTCGCCGATCCGGCGCAGCGCAAGCCACAGCAGAATCGCGATGGTCAGTAGCGCGTAGCCGGCCGCTTGCATAAACGCCTTGATGATGGTGTCGGCCGAATGCAGGATTGAAATCGGACCGCCGATCGCGCCCGGTTCGGCCTTCTTCACCGCGTGCGCGAAGCGGGCTAGCATCGCGTCGTCGTTCGGATCGGCGCCGGGCTTGACCTTCGGCGCGATGTCGACGAGCGCGCGGCCATCCTTGGAAACCCAGCTCCCGGAGATTTCCTTGGGCAGGTTGTCGCGGGTGATTTCGGTCGGTTGCAGCAGATCCGCCAGTTGCTTCAGCGCGATTCGCAGCGGTTCCGACAGCGCGGTTTCGGCGCGGTCGCGCGTAGCGGCGTCCGCGGCGGCCAGCTTTTGCAGCGTCGCCGACAGATGCTTGGCTTCGGCGGCGCCGGGGCCCGGGTGATCGTCGGCGGCGAGTGCGAGCTGGTTCGACGCGCGTTTCAACGCGGCGACGCGCACCGCGTCCGTGGCTTGCGGCGCGGGCTGCTGCGTCAGCGCGGGCAAGAGTTGCTGCGCGGCGCTCGCGACCAGCATCAGCTTTTGCTGCTGCTCAGTCGGAATGAAGGTGTCGAGCGTGGTCACGCGGCCCACTTCCGGCAACGTTTGCAGATGCGCGGCTATGCGGTCCGCGTCCGCCAGCGACGGCGCCAGCGCTTGTACATTGTTGACCGCCGCTTCCGGCGAATCCTTCAGCGACAGCAGCGTCGCCATCGATTCCGTGTGCGGGTCCTTCAGATGCAGCGGGTTGAAGTCGAAGCGCAAACGCGTGAGCAGGGGCGTTGCGCCGATCACGACGATAAGCGTCGCAATCAGCACCGGCTTGCGGTGTTGATCGAGGAAATCGTCGACGGGCGCGAGTCGCGGGAAACCTGGCGACACGGGTTCGCCCGGCGGGTTGAAGACTTTCAGCAGCGCCGGCAGCAGCGTCATGTTGGTGAAGTACGCGACGAACATGCCGACACCGGCGATCTTGCCCAACTCCGACACGCCGCGATAAGCGGTCGGCAGGAACGAGAAGAAGCTTTCCGCGACCGCGACCGCCGCGAGCGTGAGCGGCACGCCGATGGTGTGGGCGGTGTGGACGAGCGCGGCGGAGAGGCGGTCGTCGCGATTGCGTTCCTCGCGGTATTTGACGCCGAACTGCACGCCGAAATCGACCCCGAGCCCGACGAACAGCACCATGAACGCGACCGAAATCATGTTGAGCGCGCCGACCATCATCAAGCCGAGCGCGGCGGTGATCGCGAGGCCGGCGAACAACGTGATGAACACAGCGAGGATCATGCGGCCCGAGCGCAGCGCCAGCCACAAGATCACCAGCACGACGATAAAGGTGCCGATGCCGTTGAGCACCGCACCGTCCTGGACCGAGGCGAATTCCTCGTCGGCGAGCGGCTGTTCGCCGGTCAGACGGACGGTTGCGCCGTAGCGTGTATCGAGGTGCAGCGATGCGGCGGTGTCGCGGATTGCCTTCGACGCGCTTGCGCCCGCTTCGAGCGCGTCGTAGTTCACGACGGGCTGCACGGTAACAAATGCGCGCGCCGGATCGGTGGCGGTGCTCCTGTCGACCAGCGCGCGCCACGAAAACGCCGCCGGCTGCCCAGCCAACACGCGATCGAGCACGGTCGCGCTTTGCGACAGCAGATGGCTCATGTCGGCGAGCTTCACCTGACCGATTTGCAACGGCAACAGCAGGCTCGTCGTGAGCGTGCCGGCGAGGCCGGTCAAGCTCGGATCGTGGGCGAGGGCGTTGACCAGCGGCCGGGACTGGACGAGCTGCGAAGTGGTCGACAGGACTTCATTGGTCGACGGGAACAACAGGCCATTGCGTTCGAAGAACGGGCCGCCGGCCGGTTGCGTGACCGCGACGAACTCCTTCGGGTCGGCTTTCAGCGCGGCGGTGAGCGCATTGGCTGCGGCGTCGGCGAATTCGGGGGCACGGGCTTCGACCACGACCAGTACCGTTTGACCGCGCTGGGGGAAGGCCGCGTCCAGTGCATCGCCGAGCGACGACCATTCCTTGTCGGTTTCGACGAGACGGCTGATATCCGTGTTGATCTTGAAGTGATGGACGACGTAAAAGCTGCTCAGGACCGCGAGCACGAGCGAAAGGACGATGACGCTTATCGGATGGCGCACCGAATAGGCGACGAGACGGACGATAGATGACTTCAGCATGTAGGCGGAGGGGGCCTTCTTATCACGGATGGTGTTTTTGACGAAAGTGCACAAGTATACAGAGCCGGCGCGATCCGGCTCGTATTCGGCAGCGAGTGCGACGCTGGGCTTAAGGGGCCAGGGTGGGAACGCAATCTCGGTATACTGGTCTATCTTGCTTTTGCCGCTGGCTTGTTGGCTTGCCGGGGCTTACTTTTCAGGTGTTGACGAGCGTATGAAACGTTATTTGTCTGCTTTTCTGGCTGCGGCTGTGATGTCCACGGCGGCGTATGCGCAAAGCGCGCCTGATGCCGTGGTGAAAAGTGCTGTTGAAGGCACTGTTGCCGCGATGAAGGCCGATCCGCAGGCGCGCGGCGGCGATATGAACAAGATCACCGAACTGGTGGAAACGCGATTCGTGCCCGCGACGGATTTTCAGCGGACCACGCGGATTGCTGTAGGCAAGGCGTGGACTACTGCCACGCCTGAGCAGCAGAAGCAGTTGTATGAGCAGTTTCAGATCCTGCTCGTGCGGACGTATGCTTCTTCGTTGTCGCAACTGCGGGATCAGGATGTGAAGTTTAAGTTCTTACCGGTTAGTGTGCCTGCCGGCGCTAAGGATGTGGTGGTGCAGTCGCACGTTATTAGTAATGGCGGTGATGATTCCATCGATTATCGGCTTACTAAGGGTGCCTCCGGCTGGAAGGTCTATGACATCAATATGATGGGGGCCTGGTTGATTCAGGTTTATCAAACGCAGTTTGCCGATCAGCTTTCTAAAGGCGGGGTTGATGGGTTGATTAAGTTTTTGACTGCTCATAATGCGCGGAGCGCGGGGTAGGTTTTGCGCGTAGCGCCTGATTGGGTTTTTGCCTGCGCGGCGCTATTTGTTTGTGTGCCTGCGGGGTTGGCCTTTCCTTGATTTGTTAGTGGTCGATTAGCGTCGCCCCTGTGCGGGGCAGGCACTTACTTTCTTTGCCGCCGTGTATAGACCGGGGACATAGCTGACAGGTGTGCGGGGACATGGTTGACACTTCCGGGTATTAAAACGCCCGGTCCCGACCATGCCCTGGAACGCAAGAGACACCATGAGCCTCCGACAGGAATTTGTTCATCTGGCCAGTCAGGACACCCTGACGATCACCGAGTTGTGCCAGCGCTTCAACATCAGCCGGCAGACCGGCTACAAATGGCTTAAGCGTGGCGAGAACGCGCTGTCAGATCAATCACGGCGCCCAGCCACCAGCCCCTTGAAGACTCCCGCTGCCATGGAGCAGGAAGTGGTGCGGCTGCGCCAGGCCCATCCGCGCTGGGGCGGGCGCAAGATCAGTCGGCGCCTGCAGGATCTGGGCTTTGAGGCGGTGCCGCAGCCCAGCACCGTGACCGACATCCTGCACCGGCATAACCTGATCCTGCCGACCGATTCAGCAATGAGCGAACCGTGGAAGCGCTTTGAACACGAGCAGCCCAACGTACTCTGGCAGATGGATTTCAAGGGTCACTTCGATACCCTCCAGAAGCAGCGTTGCAGCCCCCTGACGGTGCTGGACGACCACTCGCGTTTCAGCATCCTGCTGCGTGCCTGCGGGCCGACGGACACCTCGACCGTGCAGGCGGGATTACGTGAGGCGTTTGGGCACTACGGCCTGCCGTTGCGCATCAACACCGATAACGGCTCGCCGTGGGGTTCGCCCAGCAGTCCGGGGCAGCTTACCGAGCTGGCCGTCTGGCTGATCCGGCTGGGTATCCGTATCAGCTACAGCCGGCCGTATCACCCGCAGACCAATGGCAAGGATGAGCGGTTTCACCGTACGTTGAAGGCTGAAGTGCTGAACGGACGAAGCTTCGCTACGCAGGAGCACGTGCAACAGGAACTGGACCGCTGGCGCACCGTGTATAACTGCGAACGTCCGCACGAGGCGATTGGCATGGACACGCCGGTCAGCCGTTACAAGCCCAGCCCCCGGGCGTATCCATCGATCCTGCAGGAGCCTGAATACGGCCCGGACGACGTGGTGCTACGAGTCAGGTCAGATGGCCAGCTACGCTTTAAGGGACGGAAACTTAAGGTCTCGAACGCACTTTATGGACTGCCGGTTGCGGCACGCGCAAAGGTGGGCGAAGACGGCGTATTTGAATTCTGGTTTGCACATCACCGCATCCTCACCCTTGACCTGAGGAGCGAGAATCACTGACCATAAAGTGTCAACGATGTCTCCGCACGTTTGTCAATCATGTCCCCGGTCTATACACCGCCGCAAAGAAAGTAAGCAAAGAAAGCGGCTTCACCCCGCTAATTCTTAAGCGGGTCCCCTGGCTTGGAGGGGGCAGTGGAGCATCTGGAATCAGTGTTCTCGCACATTCCGCGCTGGTGACAAGGCAGTCATTCTTCCGGCGGCGCTGCGCGCGCCGATGCGGTACTTCATCAAACCGCCAGGCCGTTTTGGTCCCGCGCCGGTTTTGGCGCTTGCGCCTACTTTGGCGCCGTGGCCGACCTCGTGTCCCCTATGCCTCGCAGCAGCGCTAGCTTCTTACCCGGAGTGATCGCTCACACTCGCACGCTTGGACGTCTCGCCGAGGCAAAGCCGATGGCATCCACCGAACCCACGGGTTTCCTGGGCGGACCGTGCCGGCGAGCACGTAGTGCGAGGCGGGAAGGATGATGCCGGAAGCGCATACATCCCATCGGTGTTGGGAAGTACCGCCACGGCGCGCGCAGCGCCGCCGGAAGAATGACTGCCTTGTCACCAGCGCGGAATGTGCGAGAACACTGATTCCAGATGCTCCACTACCTCCTCCAAGCCAGGGGACCCCCCTAAGAATTAGCGGTTTGAGCCGCTTTCTTTGCTTACTTTCTTTGCGGCGGCGCCCCGAAGGAAGTCCACTTGGTGGGCAAAGAAAGTAAGTGCCTGCCCCGCACAGGGGCGAAGCTAATAGACCACTAAGAAATCAAGGAAAGGCCAACGCCGCAGGCACACAGATATAAAGCGCCACGCAGGCAAAAAAAGACCAATAAAAAAGCGCGATAGCAACAAAGCCACCGCGCTTTCAAAAAACCTGCAGGGTAAGGGGCATGAAAAACCGCCCCTATAAACCAAATTTTAATGTGCAGAAGCCGTCTGCACCTTCTTACCCTTACCAGCCCGCTGGATTTCATCCAGCTTGATCTCGACATGTCGAGAAAAAACATACTCAGCGGGACGCTGCTTATCCAAAGGAATATCCTTGGTAAAAGCACCCGAAGTCTTAGGCCCCCGAAGGCTAACCTTCAAAGCCTTCAACGGATGCGCAACCGTATCCATCACCGCGGTAGCTTCAAACCCACAGTGCACCATGCAGTCAGCGCACTTCTCATAGTTACCGGTACCGTAGTTATCCCAGTCCGTGGTTTCCATCAGTTCCTTGAAGGTCTTCACATACCCTTCGCCGACCAGATAGCACGGCTTCTGCCAGCCGAACACGGTACGTGCCGGATTACCCCACGGCGTGCACTCGTACGTCTGATTGCCGGCCAGGAAATCCAGGAACATCGCCGACTGGCTGAACGACCAGTTCTTGCCGTTGTTGCCGCGCTTGAAAATCTCGCGGAACAGATGCTTGGTCTTGTCGCGGTTCAGGAAGTGCTGCTGATCCGGCGCGCGCTCATACGCATAACCCGGTGAGACGGTGATGCCGTCCACGCCCATCGGGCCCAGCGTGTCAAAGAACGCTGCAACCCGTTCCGGCACCGCGTCGTTGAACAGCGTGCAGTTGATGTTCACGCGGAAACCACGGCGCTTCGCTTCCTTGATCGCAGCGACAGCCTTGTCGTACACGCCTTCCTGCGACACCGAGTGATCGTGCGCCTGCTGGTCGCCGTCCAGGTGAACCGACCAGACGAAGTACGGATTCGGCTCGTAATCGTCCATCTTCTTTTCCATCAGCAACGCATTCGTGCAGAGATACACGAACTTCTTGCGCGCGATGATGCCCTTCACGATCTGCGGCATTTCCTTGTGCAGCAGCGGTTCGCCGCCTGCAATCGACACCACCGGTGCGCCGCATTCGTCGACCGCGCCAAGGCACTCTTCGAGCGAAAGACGCTGGTTCAGGATGGGATCCGGATAATCGATCTTGCCGCAACCATTGCAGGCAAGATTGCAGCGGAACAGCGGCTCCAGCATCAACGCGAGCGGGTAGCGCTTGTTGCGCGAAAGGTGCTGACGCATGATGTAAGCGCCAACCCGGACTTTCTGTAGCAGCGGAATAGACAAGACGTCCTCCTTAAACTTCGCGTGCAGCGAGTGGTTGCATCAGTTTCGATGGCAACTTGAATTCGACTTTTTCTTCACGGCCCGCCATCGTCGTGACCTCGACGGGCCCCAATGCGCGCAGCGCATCGATTACGTTCGTTACCATTTCTTCCGGCGCCGAAGCACCCGCCGTGATGCCGACGGCTTGTACGTTCGCAAACCACTCCGGCTTCACTTCCGAACCGTCGGCGACGAGATAACTCGCGACGCCGCTTTCGCTGCCGATCTCGCGCAGCCGGTTCGAGTTTGAACTGTTGGTTGCACCCACCACCAGCAGCACATCGACCTGCTTGCTCAGTTCGCGAACCGCCGCCTGACGGTTTTGCGTCGCGTAGCAGATGTCGCGCGTGTCAGGACCGACGATGTCGGTGAAGCGGCGCAACAAGGCATCGATAATGCCGCGAGTGTCGTCGACCGATAGCGTGGTCTGCGTCACGTACGCGAGCGGCGTATCGAGGGGCAGATCCAGGTGCGCAACTTCGGCTTCGCTCTGCACCAGCAGCACCGTGCCGGGAATCTGTCCGATCGTGCCTTCGACTTCCGGGTGCCCGGCGTGGCCGATCAGAATCAGCGTGCGTCCCGCGGCCACATACTGACGGCCCTGCACGTGAACCTTGGTGACCAGCGGGCAGGTCGCGTCGAGCACGTCGAGGCCACGTTGTTCCGCGTCGCGCTCGACTGTTTGCGCAACACCGTGGGCGCTGAAAATCGCCACAGCGCCTTGCGGTACTTCATCGAGCTCTTCGACAAAGCGCGCACCCTTTTGGCGCAGATTGTCGACCACATGGCGGTTGTGGACAATCTCGTGACGCACGTACACGGGTGCGCCGTGTTGCTGTAACGCGCGATCGACAATCTCGATCGCACGAACAACACCCGCACAAAAGCCGCGGGGTTGAGCAAGGATGACTCGCATAAGTTGGCGAACTCCGACTGACGCGGGTTCCGAAGAAGTCGGTAAAAATGACTTTATCGCCGCGACCATCATATTTAGTTGATGTCTTGAGCCCGGCGTAAGCCGGTACAGCAAAACCAAACGCGCATTCTAACGCTATCGCGGCCGCTTTGCTTTGGCGCGCCTGCCCGGGTGTCGGGCAGGCGCCGCAACCGCCGGCTCGCTGTCCGGCGGCGCATCCGCGTCTCGTGCGGCAATGATTGCACACTGCACCGGTTTATCGGAACCCTTAAACTACGGGATCCTGCGGCACACGTTTGCCGCCGCAATACAGAATGAAACCGAGGCTCGCTGGATGGACGTCGATCACTACGAAAATTTTCCGGTCGCGGTGCGTCGGCGCGCAGGCGCGTTCAATCGAGGGTAATGCTTAATGGCGGTGGTTCTGTTTCTTCTTTCGTGTCTGTCGTTGTTGATCTGGTGCGTGTTGCTGTTCGCGCGTGGCGGTTTCTGGCGGGCCCGTCCTGCCCCACCGCTGACGCTCGAGCCGCGCGAAACATGGCCGGCGGTCGCTGCGGTCGTACCGGCGCGCAATGAAGTCGATGTGATCGCCGAGGCCGTGACCACCTTGCTTCAGCAGGACTATCCCGGCGAATTCCACGTGATCGTCGTCGACGACCACAGTACCGACGGCACCGCCGACGCCGCCCGCGCCGCGGCATTGCAACTGCAATGCGCGGACCGTCTGACGGTGCTGAGCGCGAAGCCGCTGCCGCCGGGCTGGTCCGGCAAGGTATGGGCGCAGTCGCAAGGCATCGAGGCGGTGAGCACGCTCGATTTGCCGGCCGATTTCCTGTTATTGACCGACGCCGACATCGGCCATCCCGCCGACGCTGTCTCCCAGCTCGTCGCCCGAGCAGATGCCGAAAAGCGCGACCTCGTCTCGCTGATGGTCCGTCTGCGTTGCGATTCGTTCTGGGAAAAGGCGCTGATTCCGGCCTTCGTGTTCTTCTTCGCCAAGCTGTACCCGTTCGCGTGGGTCAACAACCCGCGCAATCGTACGGCTGCGGCGGCGGGTGGCTGCATGCTGGTCCGGCGCAGCGCGCTCGAAGAAGCGGGCGGCATCGAGTCGATTCGTGCGGAACTGATCGACGATTGCAGCCTCGCCGCGCGTATCAAGCATCGCGGCGCCGGGCGCCATCCGATTCGTCTGGATGTGGCGGCGCGCAGCGTGTCGCTGCGTCCATACGATAGCTGGCGCGAAATCTGGAACATGATCGCGCGCACCGCATTCACGCAACTGCACTACTCGCCGTGGCTGCTGGTGGGCACCCTGGCGGGCATGACGATCATCTATCTGATGCCGCCCGTCGCCGCGCTGCTGCTCGGTCCGGCCGGCTGGCCCGCGTGGCTTGCCTGGGCGGCGATGTGCTGCGCCTATGCGCCGATGCTGCGCTACTACCGCCGCTCGCCGTTGTGGGCGCCGTTCCTGCCGTTGGTCGCGTTGTTCTATGTGGGCGCGACGTTTGCTTCTGCGGTGAGGTACTGGCGCGGCAAGGGCGGGCAATGGAAGGCGCGTGTGCAGGCGCCGGTGCAGGAGCGCTGAAGAGGAGCACTGAAGCGCGCGAACACGCAATGACGCGGATTTGTCGGATGAAAAGAAAAGCGGCGCTCTTGAGCGCCGCTTTTTCATATCACCCCTTGGTGAGCAGCATGTACAGCTGAATCACCATGTCGGGTGAGAAGGTGAACGGCACCCAGCCGTGGCCGGTGTGGCGCATGACCAGCAGACGGTCGCCATTCGACTGTTTCTGCACCGCCATGACCGGGTTCTTCGTCGAGACGAAGCGCCAGCCGGGCGGAATGCCCGGAGGCGGCTCCGGTGTCATCGACGCGCGCGCGTTCGACAATTCCTCGATCAGTTGCCCGATCTGCTCAGCACGCAGTGCGACCGTCTGGCCGCCGATCGTCATCGTGATCTCGTTCTGAGCGGGGCGGTTGATTTCGAGCGTCGGCTGGATTTGCGCAGCCGGCTGTTCGGCTAGCGCCGACGTTTCCGCCGCCTGTGCTTCAGGCATAGCGCCTTCTGCTACGGATTCCGGCGTGGTGAAGTGATCCACCGGCGCTTGCGGCGCGGCAGTTTCTGCGGGTGTCTCGGGGATGTTTTCGGCCTGTGGGGCCACGACAGCCTGGATGAGCTGATCGACGCCCATTTCCAGCGCGCCGAGCTGTTCATGAAGATTCATGCGAGGTTTCTCTGGTAAGACCCGCGATTTTACCTGCTGCGCGTAGGTTTTTACCTTTCGCAAACAAAGTGACGTTGTAACAAAATGCGTGCGGGCCGCGCCGGATTGCACGGCCCGGCCTGATTTTCATGCAAGCGTCAGGGCTTCAGATAGCCCGCTTGCCTGAACCATTCGAGCGCATCGCTCAAGCCTTCGCGATACGGCCGCGCGCGATAGCCGAGCTCGCGCTCCGCCTTCGCCGACGTGAAGTACATCTTGTTCTTCGACATCTTCAAGCCGTCGACGGTGACGAACGGTTCGCGCTTCGTGATCTTCGCGACCGCTTCAGCGCCTACCGCCAACGGATAGAGCGGCCAGCGCGGCAAACTCAGCGTCGGCGGTTTGCGGCCGGTCAGCGCGGCGATATCTGCGAGCATCGCCTGCAGCGGCAGATTTTCGCCGCCGAGAATATAGCGCTCGCCGATCTTGCCGCGTTCGAGCGCGAGAAAATGGCCGGCAGCCACGTCGTCCACGTGCACGAGGTTCAGACCCGTATCGACGAACGCGGGAATCTTGCCGAGCGCCGCTTCGACGATGATGCGTCCGGTCGGCGTCGGCTTGACGTCGCGCGGACCGATCGGCGTGGACGGATTCACGATCACCGCGGGCAGGCCGTCTTCGGCGATCATCCGTTCCACCGCGCGTTCGGCCAGCACCTTGCTGCGCTTGTAGACGCCGATTGCCTGGTCGGCTTTGAGCGGCGAGGTTTCGTCGGCGGACTGGCCGGAACTGGTGACCTTCAGCGTGGCCACGCTGCTCGTGTAGACGATGCGTTCGACGCCTTCCTTCAACGCCGCGCGCATCGTGGCCTCGGTGCCTTCGAGGTTCGAGCGTTCGATTTCGCTCGGGTCCGGCGCCCACAGGCGATAGTCGGCGGCGACGTGCAGCAGATAGCGCACACCGCGCAGCGCGACGCGCATCGACGCTTCGTCGCGCATATCGCCGATGACGATTTCCGCATCCAGCGCCTCGACGTTTTGACGCGGACTGGTGGCGCGCACCAGCACGCGCACCTTGAAACCCTTCTGCTGCGCGATGCGCGCCACCGACGAGCCGACGAAGCCGGATGCGCCGGTCACGAGTACGAGATCGCGATTCTGTTCGGTCATTCTCTTTCCATTCCCAGCGTGACAGTCGACGGATTGTACGTGGCGCGCGCGCCGCGTGTCGCCTCGCGCAGTCAGCGAGCAATCTCGCCGCTACGCGACTAGAATGCCGGCTTGAAAGATTGCGTTGCATGGGACCGGAGTAAGTGCTGAAGCGCTAACTCTGGTCGACAGCTAAAGCGCTAACTCCGGTCGACCGCAACCACCTCGCATGGGACCGGAGTAAGTGCTTTGCATGGGACCAAAGTAAGCGCTAAAGCGCTAACTCTGGTCGACAGCTAAAGCGCTAACTCCGGTCGACACAGGAGAATACGGCATGGCCCCGGATCTGGATTCGCGGATCGAAACGTATTACGTGCGGGTGCGCGGCATGGTGCAGGGCGTCGGCTTTCGCCATGCGACCGTGCGGCAGGCGCACGCGCTCGGTATCAAGGGATGGGTGGCGAATCTCGACGACGGTTCAGTTGAAGCCATCTTGCAAGGACCGGCCAACCAGGTCGACCGAATGCTGTCATGGCTGCGTCACGGGCCGGCGGCGGCGCGGGTGACCGAGGTCACAGGCGAAGAGCGCGTGACGGAAAAGCGTTACGAGCGTTTCGAGCAGCACTGAGAACGCGCGTGATGGAACGGCAAGGCGGCGCGACATCACACTGATGTCGTGCCGCCTTGCCGTTTTTGCGTAGATTACTGCGTAGATCACCGCCTCTATAGCGTTACCGCGCCACCAGCAGGCTCTCCGCAAAGCCCCATTCCTCTTCGATCCATTGATGGCTGCAGACGAAGCCGGCGTCGTCCGCAATCGCGGGCACTTCTTCAGCGCGATATTTGTGGCTGCTCTCGGTCCAGATCGTTTCGCCTTCCTTCAGCGTGACCGTCAATTGCGCCGCGCCCACGTGTGCCGTGACGTCGCGTTTTGCGCGCAAATGCATTTCGATGCTGCGCGCGTCCGGATTGAAACGTGCGACGTGTTCGAACGCGTCGAGCGGAAAGTCGCCGTCAAGTTCGCGATTGACCCGCGCCAGCAGGTTCAGATTGAACGACGCGGTCACGCCGATCGAATCGTCGTAAGCCGCCACCAGTACCGGCGTGGGCTTGATCAGATCGGTGCCGAGCAGCAACGCGTCGCCAGGTGCGAGCATGTTGCGGATGTCGCGCAGAAAACGCGTGGCTGCGAGCCGCCCGAAATTACCGATGGTGCTGCCGAGAAACAGTACAAGCAAGCGTTCGTTCGATGCGCGGTTCTTGCTGACTTCGGCGAGGCCCGCGAGATAATCGCGCTCATAACCGACAATCGAAATCCGTTCGATGTCGCCGAGCTCGCGCCTGCACAACTGCAATGCACTGCGCGATATTTCAATCGGACAGTATGAAGTGGGGCGCTTTTTACACAGCGCTTCCAGAATGCGCCGCGTTTTGCGGCCGCTGCCGCTGCCGAGTTCGGCGACGGTGACGTCATGCGGCAGGTGCGCGACGATGTCTGCGGCGTGCTTCGCCAACAGGCGCTCTTCGGCGCGCGTCACGCCGTATTCGGGCAGCACGGTGATCACCTCGAACAGCGCCGAGCCGACTTCGTCATACAGATATTTCGACGGCAGTTCCTTCTGCGGTGCGTGGGTGAGTCCGGCGCGGACGGCCGCGGCGAAGGTGGAGCGTAGGTCGGGTGATACGTCGTACGTGAGGGCTGGCTGGGTCATGCTGGCTCCAGTAGTCACATTCGGTGGTCGGGGGTTGCTGACCGGACGGCGGCATGCGCGATGAAAGCACTTGGTGCGTGCCGCGGAGAGTGGAGCGGACCGGATTCGCCGTGACGCGATGGCGTTTATTCCCGGACCGAAGGATTGATGCTGCAAGACTCGTAGCAAGATTCGCGCTTGTGCAACGAGGTTCGGCGTGACGACTTCAGAATTGCCGGTTACGCGTGAAGTTATGTTCTAGTGCATCGGCGCGCGATGCGCACGAAATAAATGCGGCGCGCTGCGGAAAACGTACGTGTGCTGTCGCCGGATAACCCGTCTAGAATGCCGGCTTGCATCGAATATCGACGAAAAATCGTAGTGCTCGCGCAGTGCTTGATCTGCTTGCTGCACGGTAGAGACAACCAAACTTAATGACAACAACCCAGACCACGCCGTCGCATGCTGCGCTGCACACGTTCCCGATTTCGCAGCAGGCCACTCAATGAACCAGTATGACCCAAAGCGCGGGATTGCGTTGTCAGTGGGCGCGTCTGCGCTATTTGCATTGCTGTCGGGTTACGCAAAACTTCTCGCGCCACTCAGTGGCCTCGACATCTTCGCGTGGCGCATCGTGTGGACCATACCGGGCGCGTTATTGCTGATCGTTCTGCGCCAACGCCTGCCGATATTCCGGCAATTGATCGCCCGCATGTTCCGCGAGCCGGTGCTTGGCCTCTCGATGATCGTCGGCGCGGTGCTGCTCGGTCTGCAACTATGGGTGTTTCTATGGGCGCCGCTGCACGGCCGGATGCTCGAAGTATCGCTCGGCTATTTCCTGTTGCCGCTGGTGATGGTGCTGGTTGGACGCTTCTATTATCACGAGCGGCTCGACGGTTTGCAGTGGCTGGCCGTCGCCTGCGCCGCATTGGGTGTCGTGCATGAACTTTGGGTGACAGGCGCGTTCTCATGGCCGACCTTGCTCGTCGCACTCGGCTATCCGCCGTATTTCGTGCTGCGCCGCAAAATCAACCAGGATTCACTCGCGATGTTCACCGTGGAGATGTCGGTGCTGCTGCCGGTGGCGATCATGCTCGTCATCAGCGGCGGCTCGCTGACGAAGATCGCCGGCCGTCTCGACATGTGGTGCCTGCTGTTGCCTGGCCTTGGCGCGCTCAGCACCGTCGCACTGGCTTCGTATCTGAAGGCGAGCCGCTTATTGCCGGTCGCGTTGTTCGGCATTCTCGGCTATGTCGAGCCCGTGTTGCTGGTGGTGGTCTCGGTGACCTTGCTCGGCGAAACGCTGGGCGCGCAGCAGTTGGCCACCTACATACCGATCTGGATCGCGGTCGCACTGACCGCGTTGCATAGCGTGCGGCTCGTCAGCCTCGCGCCGCGCTGAGCGTTGCCGGCTGAATGCGGCACGCGCGTTCAGCGATGCGCCGCCGCACGGTGCGGGTTGATACGCGTTGGGCCGACTTGCGCTTCGATCGCTTCGCGCAGCGCAGGCCGCCAGCCGAAACCGAACAATGCTTCGGCGAGCACGAACAGCGGGCCGATCAGAAGCCCGATCACGTCGTCGACAAAGGCCGGCTTGCGATGCTCGAATGCGACGTGGCCGATGAACTGAAACACCCAGCCGACCACGAACAGACCGATGCCCGAGGCCAGCCAGGTGAGCGTCGAACGCGCGGCCAGCCACTGACCGCACGCGACGCACAACACCGACACGACGGTCATCATCGCGCCGAGCGGCACGTCGAGCACGAAGTAATAGAGCGTTGCCGCTACGAACAACACCCATGCGGGCGACAGCGAAAACGGCAACGCGCCGAAAGTGAACGCCGGCCGGCTCGACAGCACCGCCAACGCCAGTACGATCATCGGAATGCCGATGAAATGCGTAGCGATATTGCGCCGGTCACGATGGTAGGCCGCGTATTGCGTAAGCTGTTCGGTCAGCGTTCTCATGGATGCCGCTCCTCAATCAAAGTCAGCATAATCGCAGGCGGCGGAATTTGAAACCATCGGGTAGCCGACAATCAGCCGGCAGTCGGGCAGGGATGCCATCCTGTGACTGCGAGTTTTTCATCGAATGAGCTTGCCGCGGTGCTTGGCCGCGGCGCGTGGTTTCGCTCGGCGCCCACTATGATGCAGGCGCAACTGATCGAAGCGGGCCGTATCGAGCGCCTGCCGGCAGGTCAACGGCTATTCACGCGAGGCGATCCCGACGATGGCCTTTACTGCGTACTCGCCGCTTTGAATCCGGCTTCGGATTGACGGTATCCCTCGTTCACGCAAAAAACGCAAACGGCAGGGTGGCTGCGAGGTAGACCGCAATACCCGTCGAAGGCAATCCCGCTGCGATCGCGATGGCGGCGACGGCGCTGCTCGCTACCGTCAACGCGAGCATGCGACGACGACGGGTTTGCCGGCCGGAGATAGCTGAGCGGTGCTGTGTGCCGCTTACGTCGTTCTGCGATGCCGCAGCGTAGGGACGGATATTCAGGCTGGACATGATGACGCCTCGTTAATCGGTCATCAGAGTTTGACACTGCTGAAATATCGAACACCTCAATAATGCAGTAAGAAGTGCAAAAGATACATATATGGCGCGCTTGGGCCCGCTTGACGCCGCATTTTTATAAGCATTTTACGGCGCACCCCTGTTTCTTTGGCGATTCGCTACACCGAGCCCGGTATGGTTTGATGCACCTGGTTAGGAAGCGAAGAATATGCACGGAAATGGCGCATTGGATGGTGTTCGAGTAACTCAAATTCACCCGGCATCCGGGCTGAAGATGCTGCTTGTAGCGATGGCTTTTTCACTTGCCGGCGCATGGCAGGCCGCCGATGCACAGTCGGCGACGGCTGCTCCAATCGCTGCCAGCGATACATTTCCCAACGTAGGCCTACCCACCCTAAGCGACATTGTCGAATTGTTGCGCGCGCAGTTCCGCGTGGCGCCCACCGAGTCCGCCAGGATCGCGCGCTCGGTCCTGACTGAAGCGGACCGTCACGCTATCTCACCGGTGTTGCTGCTCGCGGTGATGTCGGTCGAATCGAGCTTCGATCGTCACGCGGTCAGCGTTGCAGGCGCAAGGGGGCTCATGCAGGTCTTGCCTGCCGCGCATCCACAACTGATCGCGGGCACGACAGACTTGTCCGATCCGGCGATCAACGTGCGGATCGGCTCGACTATCCTGCGCGACTATCTGGACGAGGCAGACGGCGATCTCGAGGCCGCCTTGTTACGGTACAGCGGTGGCGGTCGAGGCTACGCGCGGCGCGTCGTATTAAGAATGCGGCGATTCGACGCGAGCTTGCATCGGGAGTGACAGACTCACTTCCGATGCAAGCTCGCGCTCTTCAAACTCGCGCTAGCTCATTGCTCCGGCAAATTCGGCTCGCAGATCCTGCAAGCCGTCACGAGCGCGATACAGCTGCTCGACGAGTCGCGCCGAAGCGCGCGTGATCGGCATCCGCGTCTCGTCGGTGATTGGATGATCGAATGCCAGCATCGCCTTGATTGCGGACGGATTCGGCGCGGCGAACAGCAAGCGCAACACCGGCAGCAAGCTGGCGAACAGATTGCGTGCGTCGCTATCGCGATTGGCCTGCGACAGTTCCTGCACCGCTGCCAGAAGATCCGCACAGACATGTGCGCTCGCCAGAATGCCGCCTGATCCACCGGCACTCAGGCAGTCGGCGAAGGCGTCATCGTTGCCGCACAGCACGTTGACCGGCAGGGCGCTCAGCTGATCGAAGTGTTCCTTCACGCACTCCTTGATCGCGACGATGTTGTCGCACTCGAGCAAGCGCGCGACCGTGGCCGGCGCAATCGTAACGCCGGTTCGATGTGGCACGTCGTACAAGACGATCGGCCGCTCGGTGGCGAGCGCGACCTGCTCGAAGTGCCACTGCACGCCTGCCTGATCCGGACACACATACGACGGCGCGGATACCAGATAGCCGGCGCAATCCCAGCGCTCGTAACGTTGGATTTCGCGCAGGACATCGCGCGTGTCCGAGCCGCCGACGCCGATCAGCATCGGCAGACGCGAGCCGACGACATCAGTCAGCGCTTGCAGTACGGTGAGGCGCTCGGATTCCTGTAGTAGCGCGGCTTCGCCCGTCGTGCTCAAGGCGACAAAACCGCTGATCTCGGTGCGCAGGTAGTAGTCGGCGAGGCGCTGCAACGCATCGATGTCGACTTCGCCGTTGCGCAGCGGCGTGACGATGGGCAACCAGATGCCTGAAAACATGACTAGCGCGCCTTTGCGACGACGTTGCGTCGCGTGAGCGGCCCGATCAATGCCGCGGGAAGCGTCCTGATCAGTGTGTGCAGGGTGAAATCGAGGTCGTCGGGCGCGATGTCGAGTTGCAAGCGAACCTCATCGCGAACCACTTCCGTGCTGACGACGTACACGCCGAGTGGCGAGTGCAATAGCGTGCGGAGCCCGGTGCCTGCAGGGTCGTGCGACTGGTGAGGAAGGGTGACCTGCAAGCGGGCACGCGCCGCGGGGAAGGGGATGACGTTGTTACGTCGAACGGTTGATTTGTTGAGCGGCTGCGTGTCGAGGCTGTCGAGCGATTGAGTGAGTGCCATGAGATGCGGCGTAGACGCCATGGTTGGTCAAGACAGTTTCGAGAGTAGACGTCCCTGAGTAAACGCAGTGCAAAAATTGAAGAGCCGAGTGAAAAAATGATGCGCGCTGTGCACGGCCAAAAGAGACGACGCATAAAAAAAGGCGAGTCATGAGACTCGCCCTCCCTGAACGGCACAATTCGGCTTTGATTAACTACACATGCCTCGCCGGTGCGTGCCGAAAACCGGACACGTGTTATTGCGTTTTGGTCGTGTCGGTTTTTGCGCCGTCGGCCTTAACCGGGGCATTGCTGGCCTCGTTCGCGCTACCCGTTTTGGTTTTGTCCGCGCCTGCTTCGACAGCGTCTTTCTTCTTGCTGGTTTTATGGACCGGCTTCTTCGCGGCGTGAGCGGTAGAAGCCTTTTTCACATGCACTTTCGTCGCGGCCTTCGTCGTCGCCGTGCCGGTCTCGGCTGCGCCGGTTTGCACGGCCGTGCTGGCCTTCAGATTCGCCTGGCCAGCGGGTTGCGTTTGCGCGGGTTGCAGCGGCTGCGTGGTCGACGGTGCGGCGGTTTGTGCGAAAGCGGTCGACACGAGCAGAGCGGAAGCGAGAGCGGCGAAAAGCGTCTTCATGGTTTAACTCCTTGGTTTAACCGGTTGAATCTTGTGTGGCGGCTGAGATTTTTCAGCGCTGCCGGTTTAACGTTGACCGGAAGACAGGAGTTGACGGTGCTCTGGTGACAAAACGTAACGGTTGAAACAGGTTGGGTTGTATCGGCGACTGCCAGGACCGTGCGTAATCGAAATAAAGAGGGTGCACGCCGCGCTCGCGTTGTGCTGCGTGCGCGGCTATGCGGTAGCGCTATTGAAACGGGTTCTGCACCACCCCCGGCTTCGCATCCGGTTCGTCCTTCACCTTCGCGGGCAGATTCGTCTGCGCCTGCAATGCAGCGACGATCGCATCCACCGCTTCCTTGAGCGCGAGCGCCGCCTTGAGTCCGCGCTGGTCCTGCGTTAGCTCCAGTGTTCCGTTCAGCACGACGCGGGTGGTGCCGTTGCTCACGGTGAGCGCATCGCCCTGAATGTTGAGCACGTCGTCATCGTTCGAATAGGGTTTAAACACCTTTCAGTCCTCCCGGTCGCTGATCTTTGAGGGTCTCCGGAATGCCCGGAAAACGGATACTGCTTGCCGCTTCGAGTTCGTGAATCGTCTTGATGTCGTAACGGTTGGTCGAGACATTGTCCACCACCACCGCGAACGCCATCCGCTTCGACGGCACGTAGACGACCTTGAACAATTGCGTCGGCACGAAGACGCGCGTCGGCCCGATGGTCTGCAATTGCTGGCCGTTGAAAATCGGCCCGGTGACCACGTAGGTATCGTCGTACGACATCGCGATTTTGCGCACCGAGGTTTCGATGCGCGCCCACAAGCGCTGATTGTTCTCGCGGTTTTGCGGGACAACGTTGGCGAGCGAAAACGATTGTGCCATCGCTTCCTGATTCCAGCGATTGCCGGCAGGGCTCATATGGCCACGATCGAAACCGCTGCGTTTATAGTCCGCCAGCTTCGCGCCTTCGCCGTCGGGCAAGCGTGCATCTTCGAAGAACTTGTTGGTGCGCACTATGTCTTTGGCGGCTTCGATGTGATCGCGCGTCAGATGCTCGGCGGACCACAGTGGACCATGCGTGATACCGGAATGCAGAACGGCGAAATCGGTGTAGCAAAGCATGCGCGTTTTCGGCGCCATCTTCTGATTGGTCAGCACCGGCCATTGCGCGTTCGGTGTGAACTGAGTGCAGGAGGGCGCCGCGCTCGCGTGAGCGGCGACGGCAAACAACAGACAGGCGAACCACTTCTTCATGAGTCAATCGGTCGAGGGATGGGGGGCGCAAGTATAGCGTTGCGAGCCCGATTCGAGCGACGTGGAACGCACGAAAACACAGCGGAAATTGAGGGGATTTGCGCGGAGCGCCTGGGAAAACCAGAGCTGCGCTGGACAAAAAAATGGGCCGCCTTGCAGCGACCCTAATGCGTGGATTTCCAACTCTACGCACGCAAACTTAAGAACGGCTTAAATGCCGACAAAGTGCAGATGGCGGATGAACTGCCCGCAAATCAGGTGTACAAGTCCGCCTGCACCCAGGCGGCGCCGTTCGATTCATACGGTCGTTCGCGCGAAAAGGAAGCGCGGGAAGCTAATTTCCGAACACGCTGTGTTCGGCGTGGATCGTTTGCCGGTCGACGGCTTGCAGGCGCCAGAAGCCGCTTGTCTGCGCGTGCGTCGGCACGGCTGTCCATGCGGCAGCCCCTTGCGCCGCACTTACTTGCTGTTTGCGGTCCACGTGTAATCCGCGCAGCGTGCACAGCGGTGCGTCCGCGCTCGGCGCGCAGAGCGTCGTGACGCCGTTTTCGTCGTGTAATTCGCCCCACGGGGGCAGATCGATCCCTTGATGCGCTTCTCTCGACCAACGGTGCTCTTCGGTGTCGAGCCATAGCACAGCGTAATCGTGGCTAACGGTGGGATCGGAACCGTTGATGAGGATGGTCAGGCGCATGGCAGTTCCGTACAAATTGCGAAGTATTGCTCTATCAGTCTACGCCGCGACGCGCGTTATGCAAGCTGAAAGGTATGGCCATCCGGCACGAATAAACTTGACGCGATGTATGCGGCTGTACGATTGCGGCGGCATTGGTTGTGTGCCTGCTGCGTTGGCCTTTCCTTGATTTGTTAGTGGTCTATTAGCGTCGCCCCTGTGCGGGGCAGGCACTTACTTTCTTTGCCGCCGCAAAGAAAGTAAGCAAAGAAAGCGGCTTCACACCGCTAATTCCTAAGCGGGTCCCCTGGCTTGGAGGAGGCAGGGGAGCATCTGGAATCAGTGTCCTCGCACATTCCGCCCCGGTGACAAGGCAGTCATTCTTCCGGCGGCGCTGCGCGCGCCGTGGCGGTACTTCACAAAACCGTCGGGCGCTTTTCGCGCCTGCGGTTGCTCAGGTGTAACGGCTGGTGTTTGCTGCGCCAGCGTAACTTGCGGGCGCGTTTCGTTCGGCACTTTTTCCGTGCCTGCGGTGGCTCGCCCTCCCGTCTTCAACGCCTCACGGAGGCGCTAGCGTGTCAGCCGGAGTGATGGCTCACATCCGCACACTTGGGCGCCTCGCCGAGGCGAAGCCGATGGCTCCCAGCAAATCAAAACGAAGCCCCGGGTTTCCCTTACAGACCGTTCCGGCGAGCACGCAGTGCGAGGCGGGAAGGATGATGCCGGAAGCGCATACGTCCCATTGGTGTTGGGAAGTACCGCCACGGCGCGCGCAGCGCCGCCGGAAGTATGACTGCCTTGTCACCGGCGCGGAGTGTGCGAGAACACTGATTCCAGATGCTCCACTGCCTCCTCCAAGCCAGGGGACCCGCTTAGGAGTTAGCGGTGTGAAGCCGCTTTCTTTGCTTACTTTCTTTGCGGCGGCAAAGAAAGTAAGTGCCTGCCCCGCACAGGGGCGACGCTAATAGACCAATATCAAATCAAGGAAAGGCCAACACCGCAGGCACCCAGACAAATCCCGCCGCCAAAAGGCAAAACCAAAAGCACAGACCAACACCAAACCCTCAGGCAAGATCAAGCGCACTAGTCAAATCCCCAAGCGGCGCGAGGCCATTCTCCGCAAAAGCGCGATCTCTCGCGACAACCCCATCAAGCGGTACTAGCCCAAACACGCGGCTGATAAATCGAAGAATCGAATTAGTGTCATACACCGTATGATCGACATACCCTTTCTTCGCCAGCGGCGAAATCACAATTGCGGGAATCCGCGACCCCGGCCCCCAGCGATCGCCCCTAGGCGGCGCAACCGGATCCCACCAGCCGCCGTTCTCGTCGACGGTGACGATCACCACAGTGTTAGCCCACTGCGCACTGCGCTGAATATGCTCGATGACGTGCGCAATATGCCGGTCGCCTGATTCGACGTCCGCGTAACCCGCATGCATGTTGAGATCGCCCTGCGGTTTGTAGAACGTGACGGCCGGCAGGCGCCCCGCATCGATATCGGCGAGCAGGCGATTGGTCGACGCTTCGTTGCCCAAGCCCGCATCGCGCAGATATTTGCGGCGCGCCGCAGTGCCCGGTGCGTAATTGGCGAAGTAGTTGAACGGCTGGTGGTGATACTGGAAGTCGGGTACGGCGCCCGTGTCCTGATGCTCGAGTGCGTATTGCCACGCACCGCTGTACCACGCCCAATCGACCCCCTTGTCCGTCAGACGGTCGCCGATCGTCGCGAACTTTTGCGGCGGCAGCACGCGCGGATTCGACGGGTCGGCGAGCGCCGGATCGCCACCTTGCACCGCACGCACGTTGCTCGGCTGATAGGGCGGCGCCATCGTATTGACGGCGTAACCGTCGGCGGTGAACAAGCCGTCGTTGACGTATTTCGGCGGACCGTCGAGCGCGGACGCGGGCGAATCCGCCGACAGCTTGAGGCGCGTGCCGGTCGGGTCGTCGCCTTCAACCACCGACACCAGCTTCTTCGCCGGGCTGTTATGCACATCCGGGTAGAACGGCGCCTGCGCCGAGATCAGAAAGATGTGGTTCAGCCACGAGCCGCCGAAGGCCGCCATGAAGAAGTTGTCGCATAGCGTGTACTGCCGTGCAAGATTCCACAGACGCAGCGTGTCGGCGGAATTGCGATAGTGGCCCATCACCAGGCCGCCGGAATCGCTCCATGCGGCGAACTGATTGTTGCGCCCGGCGTTGATCTGCATCTGGTTCTGATAGAAACGATGCACCAGATCGCGCGTAATCACCCCGTTCGGCAGCGGCACGCCCTGTGCGTCAGTGATGTGGAACGGCCGGTTGTGCAAGCTGCCGATATCGCGCTCGCCAATCATGTAGCGCTTGCCGTCCACTTCCTGCGCCTGCGGCACGAGGCCGCCCCAGATCTTCGGCAGCTGCGGCAGCGGCGTCTTGCCGTCGCGGTCGAGTTGCAGGTAACGCTCGGCTGTCACTGCATCGAGTGGGTACTGGACGCCGGGAAAATTGCCGTACAGGTTAGCGAAGCTGCGGTTCTCGGCATAGATCACCACGATATGACGGACCTGGTCGCGCAGCGCGGCGTCGAGTCGCAAGTCGGCGGCACTGCGCGGTGCAGCGCCGTTCGCCGCGCTCTGCTCAGCAGTGTGGCAGCCGGCGAGAGCGAGTCCCATGCCAACCGCTGCGAGGCCGGTCAGGACACGGCGGCGCTCGGGATCGTCAGGGGCGTCGTCAGGATTAGGTGGCAGGGTGGAGTCGTTGTCGGTCATCGGTGTTTTCGCAGTTTGCGTGACGGGTGTCAAAGCGGGGTGTCAAAGCGGGTGTCAATGCGCTGCTCGCGGGCGGCGTGCGCGCGACGACGGTTTGAGGTTCGGACTGGCCCGGCCGGGCCAGCTTAAGGCAGACGCCGCTTGACGCGCCAACTGTTGTGCGTCGCGTCAACGGCCAGCAGCAGCCAATGCTTGGCGTCGACGGGATGGCGTCTTTGCGTGGCGTAGCCGTCGACAGTCAATTCGAGTTCGTCGGGCGCGCGGCGATGGCAGGTGGCGTGTGCGCCTGAGCCGTCCGCGAATTCGACTATCGCGGCGGCCGCGCGGGCCGGCTCGGGCAGGTGCGCGATGCGCACCGCGCAGCCCGGATAAAGATGCGAGTCATCGACCTGAATCTGGATGGGATCGGACATGAGCGTGCCCTCCGGACGCGTGCGAGGAGCGAAAGCGCGGCGAGACGGCCCAGCGCTACGAACCGCATCAAAGGATAGCACCGCGCGAAATGGTGGCGGTGCACAAACTGCGCTGCCGGTCGCCGAAAATAAGCGCCCGCCGCGCCGCCAGCCAGATAAATGGCCGTCCCATGCTTCGCGCTATCATGCTGATCTGTAAACGATGAACAGCAGAAACGGCAGCCAAGATGGCAAAAGAAGACCAGACAGGAGCGGGACGCAAGCACGCGAGGCCACGCGGTGCGGCAGCGCCGGCTCCTCAAGACGACGCGGCGTTGTCCCAGGCGGACAGCGCTGATTCCACCGATTCCGCCGATGAAGAGAGCACCGGCGGATCGACCTACCTCGTGCCGGGGCTGGAGCGCGGCCTGCGCATCCTCGCCGAATTCAGCGCGCGCGAGCCGGTGCTCGGCGCGCCCGAATTGTCGAAGCGCATCGGCATTCCGCGCACCACCACTTTCCGTTTATTGCAGACGCTCGAAGCACTCGGTTTTCTCGAGCGCGTCAATGGTGACCGCTATTTCCGCCTGAGCGTCGCGGTGCTGCGGCTCGGTTTCGAATACCTGAGTTCGCTCGAACTGACCGACGTCGGCACACCGATTCTCGAACGCTTGCGCGATGCGACCGGCCTGAGCACGCACCTGCTGATTCGCGATCAGCGTGATGTGGTGTTCGTCGCCAAGGCGCAGACCCATGAGCCGATGTTCAGTTCGGTGAAAGTGCATGTCGGCACGCGTTTGCCGGCGCATGCCACCGTGCATGGGCAGGTGCTGATGGGCGATTTGAGCTTCGAGGAATTGCGTCAGTTGTATCCCGAGCCGCAACTCGAACGCTTCACCGAACGTACGCCGGCGACTGTCGAAGAGCTGTACGGAAGAGTGCGCGAAAGCGCGGCGCTCGGCTACGCGTTGAGCGAAGCGTCGTTCGAGCGCGGGATTTCGGTGGTGAGCGCGCCGGTACGCGACCAAAGCGGAAGGATCGTCGCCGCGCTGACCGTCACCATTCCACGTTCCGATATCGGCGAAGCGGAGGAACGCGAACCGCTCGTCATCGCGGTGTGCCAGGCAGCGCTCGAATTGTCCGAACGGCTCAGCTATCGCCCGCGGCCGGATGATCCGACCGCGGCCCAAGCTCGCCGCAAACCCGTCGCGGCGAACTGATTCCGCGTCTGACCATGTTCAACGGCCCGGCTGTTTTCACAGCCGGGCCGTTTGCTTTACACCACCGACATCATTCGCATCAGAACGAGTGGTGGATGCCAGTCAGGATAATCGTCTGGTTCCGGCCACTCGACACACCCGCCGTAAAGAACGCGGCGTCCGTGTTGGAGCCCGCGCGCTCATAGAGCGCATTCACGTATAACTGCGTCGACTTCGACAGCGCGTAGATATCGCCGATCTCGAACTGCGTCCAGCGATGGCCGGCCATCGTTGTCGTCGCGGCGCCGCCGGCCACGCTGTTGAACGGCGTGAACTGGTAATTCGCGCCGACGTCGTAGCTCTGATACGTGTCCGAATGTCCTGACGATTCCAGCTTCACACGCGTGTACAGACCATGCACCAGCAGTTTGCCGAACTGGTACGACGCGCCCGCGCCCATGTTCTCGACCTTGCTCGCCGTGTAGTTCGCTGCCGCCACGCCCTGGAAGTTGGTGATGCCCGTCGTCACGATCGACGGCGTGCGGTCATGCTCGTTCGCGTACGTCGCGCCGGCCTTGAACGGACCGTTCGCATAGCTAAGCGCAAAGCTCAGCGTCTTGCCGGTCGAGAAGTTGGTCGTGTTGCCGAGCCCCATCATCGCGCCGAACGTGAAACCGCCGAAACTCGCCGAGCGGAATTTCATCGAGTTGTCGAACGGCACCACGCCGGTGTCGGCGAGTTCGTCGATATTGCCTGGGTGGAACGCGTACCAGCTTGCAGCCAGATAGGCCGTGCTCAACGGACCCAGTACATCGAAGCTGAACGGCGTCTGATGGCCGAACGTCAGCGTGCCGATCTGGTCCGAACTCAGTCCGACAAAAGCCTGGCGATTGAACAGCGTGCCGGCTTTAGCAAAGTTACCGGTGTTCGTATAAAAACCGTTCTCCAGCTGGAAGACCGTCTTCAAACCGCCGCCCAGATCCTCGACACCCTTCAGGCCCCAGCGGTCCGGCTGCATGTTGCCCTGTTCCTCGATCCACTTCGAATGGCCACCCGCATTGCTGATGTACGCGACACCGGCATCCAGGCTGCCGTATAGCGTCACGCTGCTCTGCGCCCAGGCGCCTGTCGTTGCGCAGATTGCCGCTACGCCGGCTGCAATGATGTGCTTCACCGTTGGTTCTCCTGATCACACGACGGATGGCGCTTTCGCGATTCCGTCATCCCTGATCCGTACTGTGGGTTGATGCAGCTTTGGGTTTATGCGCCAAAACCGCTACGCTTTATGTTCCACCTATGGGCGTTTGTATCGCCTATGGAAAAGTATAGTGAGTCTAGGAGTGGTCAAAATAAATTTTCGGACCCCGTACAAACCCGCATGAGCGCATCGACATTTGTCTGGAAATAAGCCGAAAACCCATGCCTGGAAAGGTTCTGCGGCCAGCGCGGCCACTCGCATCAGTCCACGCGACGCTGTGTTGTGGGCACCACACTCGGTGTTTTCCCCTGGCTGCCACGATTTTTGTTTTTTCTCGCCGAAGCCAATCCTATAATTATCCATACACGAACTGCTGTTCCGTATATGGAACATAGAGCTTCAGGAGAAAGGCGAGAAATGACTGAACAATGGCGCTGCGCCGGCCATGCCGGCGACCTGTCCGAAGATGCGCCGATCGAGTTCAAGCTCGACGGCACCGAAATCGGCATCTACAAGGTGGGCGATGCGCTGTACGCGCTGGAAAACGTCTGCCCCCATGCGTACGCGTTGTTGACGCAGGGCTTTGTCGACGGCGACACCGTCGAATGCCCGCTGCACGAAGCCGTGTTCCATATCCCGACCGGCAAATGCTTGAAAGAGCCCGGTGGCCGCGACCTGAAGATGTACTCGGTACGTCTCGCCGGCGAAGAAATCCAGATCAAGGTGGAATGACATGCGAGAGGTAGCTGTGAACTTCAATCCCTTCCTGAAGCCGTGGCTCGCGCCGCAGCCGAACAACGTCGCCGGCAAGGGCGTGATCGAAAAGCCGGGCGCGACCGAGAACTTCATCTGGCAAACGCGCAAGGCCGAGCCGACCCAGTACGAAAACGACTTCGGCGATGCGCTCGAAAAAGTCTTCGAAGCCGGCGCAATGGAGTTGCAGGAAGTCGTCGACGGCTTGAATGGCATGGGTTTCCGCACGCCCGAAGGCAATGCGTGGGACGCCGAACGCCTCGCCGCCGAATTCCGCCTGCTCGCCGATTAGGCGCGCTTTCCCGAACACGTTCCATCGCATCCGTATCCGGAGTCTCTTCATGACGTCCCCTAGTACAACGACTCAAGGCACTGCCGACCCGATTCAGTCCTATCTGGACAAAGGCCTGCGCAACTACTGGTATCCGGTCTCGCCGAGCTGGCAAGTCGGCGACGCGCCGGTCGGCATCACGCGCCTCGGCGACCAGATCGTGCTGTGGCGCGACAAGGAAGGCAAAGTCCGCGCGCTCGAAGACCGCTGCCCGCACCGCGGCGCGCGTCTGTCGCTCGGCTGGAACCTCGGCGGCAGCGTCGCGTGCTGGTATCACGGCATTGAAATCGACGGTGGCGGCACGGTCACCAAAGTGCCGGCTGTGTCGAACTGTCCGCTGGAAGGCCAGAAGTGCGTGAAGTCGTATCCGGTTGAAGAGCACGCCGGCGCGATCTTCCTGTGGTTCGGCGACGACGCTCATAAAGAACCCACACCGCTCGTGCTGCCGGAAGAACTGGTCGGCGAGGCGTACGCGAACTTCCTGTGCATGTCGAACTGGAAGTGCAATTACCAGTACGCGATCGACAATGTGATGGACCCGATGCACGGTGCGTATCTGCACGCGACGTCGCACTCGATGGCCGAAGGCGACAAGCAGGCCGACATGCGCGTGCGCAAGACCGAAACGGGCTTGATGTTCGAAAAGGTCGGCCAGCGCGATGTGAACTTCGACTGGGTCGAACTCGGCGAAACCGGCGCGCTGTGGATGCGCCTCGCGATTCCGTACAAGAAGAAGTTCGGCCCGGGCGGCAACTTCGGGATCATCGGCTTTGCTACGCCGGTCGACGAAAACAACTGCCAGGTTTATTTCTGGCGCACGCGCAAGGTGTCGGGCTGGCAGCGCGACGCATGGCGCTTCATGTACCGCAACCGCCTGGAAGGGTTGCACTGGGCGGTGCTCGAGCAAGACCGTTACGTGCTCGAAAGCATGGCGCCGAATGCACGTGAACACGAATTCCTCTATCAGCACGACGTCGGCATGACGCGTGTGCGCCGCATGCTGCGTCAGCGCGCGCAACAGCACTTCGCTGAACTGGACGCACATCGCGCTCAGGCTGCAAGCGCAACACCGGCTATCGAAGCAGCAGGCCACAGCCATGCATAACGAAGCGCCACCGGCATTGTCAGCACTCAAAGGCCGGCGCGTCCTCGTGACGGGCGGCGCGCGCGGTCTCGGCGCGGCGTTCGTCCGTGCGCTGGCGCAGGCCGGCGCGCAAGTGGTGTTCGGCGACGTGTTGCACGACGAAGGCCGGGCGTTGGCTGCATCGCTCGTTGAGCAAGGTCACGGGGTCACGTATCTGCCGCTCGATCTCGCGGACCCTGCCAGCATCAAGCAATTCGCCGATCAGGCTGCAGCGCAACTCGGCGGTCTGGACGCGCTGATCAACAACGCGGCGATCACCCACTCCGGCGGCAAGTTTGCCGACGAGTTGTCGGTCGAGACGTGGGACGCCGTGATGAACGTCAACGTGCGCGGCACCTGGCTCATGAGCACTGCGGCGCTGCCGTACCTGCGCGACTCAGGCCGCGGCAGCATCGTCAACATCGCCTCGGATACGGCGATGTGGGGCGCGCCGAAGCTGCTCGCGTATGTCGCAAGCAAGGGCGCGGTGATCTCGATGACGCGTTCGTTGGCGCGCGAGTTCGGCGCGCACAACGTGACCGTCAACGCAATCGCGCCGGGCCTGACCGAAGTCGAGGCTACCGCGTACGTGCCCGCCGAGCGTCACCAGTATTACCTGCAAGGCCGCGCGCTGACGCGCGCACAAGTGCCCGACGACGTGACTGGGCCGGTGTTGTTCCTGTTGTCCGACGCCGCACGCTTCGTGACCGGCCAGTTGCTGCCGGTCAACGGCGGCTTCGTGATGAATTGATCTTGTCGAATCGTAAGGAGAAAGAGATGGCGGACGCCGAATTCGAACGCAAATCGTGGGACCAACCCGCGGACGCGAGCTTTGCCCAATGGCTGGACAGCCGCGTCGCGCGCCTGGAAACGCGTCGCTATGACTGGGACGCGCTCAAGTTCCAGGCCGACTACGACCCGAAATACCGCCGCGCGCAAATGCGCTATGTCGGCACGGGCGGCACGGGCGTCGCGAAGGACGTGAACACGGTGCCCGCAGGCGGCTTTACGTTCTCGACGATGGTGATCCCGGCCGGCAACATCGGGCCAAGCCATATTCATATGGATGTCGAAGAAATTTTCTTCGTGCTGCGCGGCAAGATGAAAGTGATCTGCGAGAAGGACGGTGAAACGTGGGAAGCCGTGCTCGGCGAACGCGATCTGATCTCGGTGCCGCCGGGCGTGTATCGCACGGAAGTGAACATCGGTGAAGAAGACGCGTTGATGTGCGTCATGCTCGGTTCACCGAAGCCGATCACGCCGACGTATCCGCCGGATTCGCCGCTGGCGAAGCTCAAGCGCTAAGCGCCCGCACTACCGCTCACTTTGAGAAGAGAACCCATGTCCACAGTCCCGTCCGTCAACGCCGATCAGAAAGCCACGCTCGAAGCACGTCTCACGCGCTTCCCGGCGCAGCAGATCTGGCTGGCATCGCAACGCGCCGTG
Source organism: Paraburkholderia sp. IMGN_8 (assembly GCF_038050405.1). Classification (NCBI taxonomy): domain Bacteria; kingdom Pseudomonadati; phylum Pseudomonadota; class Betaproteobacteria; order Burkholderiales; family Burkholderiaceae; genus Paraburkholderia; species Paraburkholderia sp. IMGN_8. The sequence goes on from NZ_CP150901.1 coordinate 4,051,188, forward strand.
AGCTATCGCGAAGTGGATAGCGCCGACAGCGATGCGTTGCCGCTGGTGTTGTTGCACGGTATCGGTTCGGGCGCGGCTTCGTGGGTGCAGCAATTCGAAGTGCTCGGCGCAACGCGCCGTGTGCTCGCGTGGGATGCGCCGGGTTATGGCGCATCCACGCCGGTTGCGGCCGAATCACCCGCCGCAAGCGATTACGCAACCGTGCTGAAGGAATGGCTCGACGCGCTCGGCATCGAACGCTGCGTGCTGCTCGGCCATTCGCTCGGCGCGCTCATCGCCGGCGCGTTTGCTGCCGTGCATCCGCACCGCGTGGCCGGCTTGCTGCTGTTGTCGCCCGCTGGCGGTTATGGCGCGGCATCGGCGGACGTGCGCGAAACGAAACGTGACCAGCGTCTTGCCATGCTGAAAGAGCTCGGCCCGCTTGGCCTCGCCGAAAAACGCAGCACCAATATGTTGTCCGCTCACGCAAGCGACGAAGCCCGCGCATGGGTGCGCTGGAACATGTCGCGCGTGATCCCGCACGGCTACGCACAAGCGACGCATCTGCTCGCCGATGCCGATCTCGCTGCCGACCTCGCGCGTTACAGAGGTCGCATCAGCGTGGCGGTTGGCGTCGACGACATCATTACGACCCCCGATGCCTGCGAGCGAATCGCACTGGCAGCGGGCACCCAATTGCAGGTCGTGCCACGCGCGGGGCACGCCGGTTATATCGAAGCACCCGCCGCGTACACCGCGATCATCGACACGTTCTGCCGCACTAGCGACGGACAACGGAGCCAATGAATGACGCCCGACACGATTAGCGCCGAGCGCGACGCGGACGACGACCGCAACGACACCAGTTACCGGGTGCCGGGTCTCGAACGCGGCCTGAAGATTCTCACGGAGTTCTCGCCACGCGAGCCGGTTCTCGGCGCACCCGAATTGTCCAGGCGCCTGAAGATTCCCCGCACGACGGTATTCCGTCTGCTGCAAACGCTCGAATCGCTCGGCTTTCTCGAACGCGCCGACAAGGACCGCAACTATCGCCTCGGCGTCGCGGTGCTGCGGCTCGGTTTCGAATATCTGAGCTCGCTCGAATTGACCGACCTCGGCTTGCCGATCATCGAAGCACTGCGCGACGACACTGGCTTGACGAGCCACATCGTGATTCGCGATGGGCGCGACGTCGTGTTCGTCGCCAAGGCACAAAGCCACGCGCCGATTTTCAGTTCGGTGAAAGTGAACGTCGGCACGCGCCTGCCTGCCTACGCGACGACCCACGGCCAGGTGCTGATGGGCGACATGACGCTCGACGAGTTGAAGAAGCTCTATCCCGAGCCGGAACTCGAACGCTTCACGAAGCAAACGCCCGCCACGATCGACGACCTGTACGAACGGATTCGCGACGACGCACGGCGCGGCTTCGCGATCAGCGAGTCGTCGTTCGAACGCGGCATTTCGGTGGTCAGCGCGCCGGTGCGTAACGACACGGGCCGCATCGTCGCCGTGATCACGACGACGATTCCGCGCCACGAGATCGACGCGTCGCTGCTCGACAGCGGTCTGATCGACAAGGTCCGTCGAGCCGCCGACGAACTCTCGCAACGGCTCAACTATCGGCCGTCCTCCGGCACGAAATACATGAAGGCATTGGGGCTCTGATGATTCAAATCGACTTGACCGGGCAGGTAGCGGTGGTGACGGGCGGCTCGTCCGGCATCGGCTTCTCGACTGCCGAGCTGTTTCTGCGGGCCGGCGCCTCGGTCGCGATTTGCGGCCGCGATACCGAACGTCTTGCGCAAGCGGAAGCCGCGCTGAAGGCGCAGTTCCCCGATGCGCAACTGTTGGCGCATGCCTGCGACGTGCTTGACGCCCGCGAAGTCGCAGCATTCGCGCAAGCCGTGCAAGCGCGCTTCGGCCGCACCGACATGCTGGTGAACAACGCCGGCCAGGGCCGCGTGTCCACTTTCGCCGACACCACCGACGACGCCTGGCGCGAAGAACTCGACCTCAAGTATTTCAGCGTGATCCGCCCGACCCGCGCGTTCCTGCCGATGCTGCGCGACGCAACCAACCCAGCGGTGGTCTGCGTGAACTCGCTGCTCGCGCTGCAACCGGAGCCGCACATGGTCGCGACCTCGTCGGCGCGGGCCGGCGTGCTCAGTCTGATCAAGTCGCTCGCGGTCGAACTCGCGCCGCAACGCATTCGTGTGAATTCGATTCTGATCGGCATCGTCGAATCGGGGCAGTGGCGCCGCCGTTTCGCCACGCAAGCGCAGCCGGGCCAGAGCTGGGAAGACTGGACCGCTGACCTTTCGCGCAAGAAAAACATTCCGCTAGGCCGCTTCGGTCGCCCCGAAGAAGCCGCTCAAGCGCTCTTTTACCTGGCTACGACGCTGTCGTCCTATACGACGGGCAGTCACATCGATGTTTCTGGAGGCGTTGCACGACATGTCTAACAAAACCACCGTTGGCGAGCTGATCGCCGCCTTTCTCGAACAATGCGGCGTTCAAACCGCATTCGGCGTGATCTCGATCCACAACATGCCGATCCTCGACGCGATCCATAACCGCGGCAAGATCCGCTATGTCGGCGCGCGCGGCGAAGCCGGCGCGGTGAACATGGCCGACGGCCTCGCCCGCGTTTCCGGTGGTCTCGGCGTGGCGTTCACCAGCACCGGCACCGCAGCGGGCAACGCAGCGGGCGCGATGGTCGAAGCACTGACCGCAGGCACCGCACTGCTGCACATCACCGGCCAGATCGAAACCGAGTACCTCGATCAGGACCTCGCGTATATCCACGAAGCACCGGACCAACTGTCGATGCTGTCGTCGATTTCGAAGGCCGCGTTCCGCGTGCGTTCCGTCGAAACCGCGTTGCCGACGATCCGCGAAGCGGTGCGCGTCGCGCAAACCGCGCCGAGCGGTCCGGTCAGCGTCGAAATTCCGATCGACATTCAAGCCGCCGAAATCGAATGGCCCGCCGATCTGGCCGCCCCGCACGTGACCACGCTTACGCATTGCAGCAAGCGTGTCGCGCAACTCGCCGATCAACTGGCGAAGACGAAGCGTCCGCTGCTGTGGCTGGGCGGCGGCGCGCGTCATGCACGTGCTGCGGTCGAACGTCTGGTGGCATTGGGCTTTGGCGTGGTGACCAGCGTGCAGGGCCGTGGTGTGCTGCCGGAAGATCATCCGGCGACGCTCGGCGCGTTCAACGTGCATGCCGCAGTCGAAAGCTTCTACAAGACGTGCGACGCGCTGGTGGTGGTCGGCTCGCGTCTGCGTGGCAATGAAACGCTGAAGTACAAGCTGGCGCTGCCGCAACCGCTGTATCGCGTCGACGCCGACGCGCTTGCCGACAACCGCGGCTATCGCAACGAAATGTTCATTCATGGCGATGCGTCGGCGGTGCTCGAAGAACTGGCGATGCTGCTCGAAGGCCGCCTGAAGGTCGACCCATCGTTCGCACAGGATCTGGCCGCCGCGCGAGAGAGTGCCGTCGCGGATGTGGGCAAGGGCCTCGGCCCGTACAAGCGCCTCGTCGACGCGTTGCAACAGGCGGTGGGCCGCGACTACAACTGGGTGCGCGACGTCACGATCTCGAACAGCACGTGGGGCAACCGCATGCTGAAGATTTTCTCGCCGCGTGCGGGTGTCCATGCACTCGGCGGCGGCATCGGCCAGGGCATGCAGATGGGCATCGGCGCAGCGCTTGCCGGCAGCGCTGCGAAGACCGTGTGCCTCGTCGGCGACGGCGGCCTGATGGTCAACGTCGGCGAACTCGCCACCGCCGTGCAGGAAAACGCCAACGTCATGATCGTGTTGATGAACGACCAGTGCTACGGCGTGATCCGCAACATTCAGGACGCGCAATACGGCGGCCGCCGCTGCTACGTCGATCTGCATCAGCCGGATTTCGCGCAGTTCTGCGAGAGCCTGAAGCTGACGCACTACCGCATCAAATCGCTCGACCAGGCCGAAGAGATCATCCGCGAAGGCATGGCGAAGACGGGGCCGGTGCTGGTCGAAGTGGACATGTTGTCGGTCGGCTCGTTCGCCACCGCGTTCGCGGGTCCGCCGGTCAAGGAACAGGAGCCGGAACATGCGTGATGCCGATTACGCCGGATGTCACGCGCCCGTCGACGTCGCGATGATCGGCTTCGGCGCGATTGGCCAGGCGGTGTACCGCTCGGTCGCCGCCGATCCTACTGTGCGCGTGTCGCACGTGATCGTGCCGGAACGCCATGCGGTATCGGTGCGCGAAGTGGTGGGCGCATCGGTGGACGTGGTGTCGTCGGTGTCGGCGTTGAGCAGCAAACCGCACTTCGCGCTCGAATGCGCGGGACACAGCGCGCTGGTGGATCACGTGGTGCCGTTGCTGAAAGCGGGCACGGATTGCGCGGTGGCTTCGATCGGCGCGCTGTCCGACATGATGTTGCTCGACGCGCTGTCCGCTGCAGCCGATGAAGGCGACGCGACGTTGACGCTGCTGTCCGGCGCAATTGGTGGCGTGGATGCACTGTCGGCGGCGAAGCTCGGCGGTCTCGACGAAGTGCTGTACACGGGCCGCAAGCCGCCTACGGGTTGGCTCGGCACGCCGGCGGAACAGGTCTGCAACCTGAACACGCTGACCGAAGAGACAGTGATTTTCGAAGGCAGTGCGCGTGAGGCGGCGCGTCTATATCCGAAGAACGCCAACGTTGCGGCGACGATCGCTTTGGCCGGCCTTGGTCTGGATCACACCACCGTGCGCCTGATCGCCGACCCGAACGTGACGCGCAACGTGCATCGGATCGTGGCGCGCGGCGCATTTGGCGAGATGTCGCTGGAGATGTGCGGCAAGCCGCTGCCGGACAACCCGAAGACGTCCGCACTGACCGCGTACAGCGCGATCCGTGCGCTACGCAATCGCGCGGCACGCTGCGTGATTTAAGTCCCCAAGTTGAAGCTAGTTTGAAGCACACCGGAACGACCGACATGACTCACTTCGATACCAGCCTCGTGCCCACCGGCGATATTTTTATCGGCGGCGAATGGCGGCAAGGGCGTGGCAACCCGTACAAAAGCCTGTATCCGGCGGATCAGTCGGTCAACATGGAAATCTCGACGGCCAACGCCGACGACGCCTGCGAAGCAGTGGAAGCCGCGGACATCGCATGGCGCAAAGCCGATTGGTCCGGCCTCAAGCCGCATCAACGCGCGCTGATTCTGTACCGCATCGCCGATCTGATCATGGCGCGTCACGAAGCGCTTGCGCAGTTGCAGCGTCGCGACAACGGCAAGCCGATCGGCGAAACGCGCGTACTGGTGGCGAGCGCAGCGAACACGTTCCGCTACTTCGCCGCGTGCCTCGAAACGCTCGATGAAGACGTGACGCCTTCGCGCGGCGACTATCTGACGATGAGCATTCACGAGCCGATTGGCGTGATCGCGGCGATCACGCCGTGGAACTCGCCGATTGCCTCGGATGCGCAGAAGCTCGCCCCCGCATTGGCAGCAGGCAATGCCGTGGTGCTGAAGCCCGCTGAAGTGACGCCTCTGGTTTCTCTCGCCTTGGCGCGCATCTGCGAAGAAGCCGGCGTGCCGAAAGGTGTACTGAGCGTGCTGCCGGGCAAGGGTTCGGTGATCGGCGACGTGCTGGTGCGTCATCCGTTGGTCAAGAAAGTGTCGTTCACGGGCGGCACCGAAGTGGGCCGCGGCATCGCGCGCATTGCTGCGGACAAGCTGATGCCGGTGTCGCTGGAACTCGGCGGCAAATCGCCGACCATCGTGTTCGACGACGCCGATCTCGATCACGCGGTGAACGGCGTGCTGTACGGTATTTTCAGTTCGTCGGGTGAAGCGTGCATCGCCGGTTCGCGCCTGTTCGTGCAGCGCTCGATTTACGACGCGTTCATGAAGCGTCTCGCGGAAGGCGCACGCAAGCTGCGCGTCGGCGATCCGTCACATGCGGAAACGCAGATGGGTCCGTTGATCACCGCGGCGCATCGCGAAACCGTCGAACGTTACGTCGCATTGGGTCTGGAAGAAGGCGGCCGCCTGCTGTGCGGCGGCGAGCGTCCGGTCGGCGACGGCCGCGAACAAGGCACCTATTTCCAGCCGACGATCCTCGAAGGCCTCACGAACGACGCCCGCATCTGCCAGGAAGAAATCTTCGGCCCGGTGCTGGTCGCCATGCCGTTCGACGATGAAGCCTCGCTGCTGAAAGAAGCGAACAACAGCGTGTTCGGCCTCGCCGCCGGCATCTGGACGCGCGATTACAAACGCGCCTACCGGATCGCCCGCGCGCTCGAAGCCGGCACCGTCTGGATCAACACCTACAAGCTGTTCTCGATCTCGACGCCGTTCAGCGGCTGGAAAGAGAGCGGCATGGGACGCGAGAAGGGCCGTCTCGGCATCCGCGAATACATGCAGCAGAAGAGCCTCTACTGGGGCTTGAACGACGCGCCGCTGGCGTGGGCGAACTAAGCAAGAGGCACGTTATGACGATTCTCGGCATTGAACAGATTATTTACGGTGTGACGGATCTCGCTACCTGCCGTCGGTTTTTCGCGGACTGGGGCCTCAAAGAGACCGAGCACGACGACAAGCACGCGCGCTTCGAAACGCTGAACGGCTGCACGATTCTCGCCGTCGATGCGAACGATCCTTCGCTGCCGCCCGCCTTCGAAGAAGGTCCGACGCTGCGTGAAGTGACGTGGGGCGTCGCGACGAAAGCCGAACTCGACGAACTGCGTGGCCGTTTCGCCGGCCAGCCGGGCCACTTCGAAACCGACGACGCGGTCGGCTGTATCGATCCGAACGGCATGGCGATCCGCGTCGAAGTGACTCGTAAGCGTGCGCTCGATATTCACGGCTCGCCATCGAACGTGTGGGGCCAAACGCTGCGCGTCGATCAACCGTCGCCGATTTACGAGCGCGCCGAACCGGTCGAAGTGGGCCATGTCGTGTTCTTCACGAACCGTCTCGCGGAACAGGAAAAGTTCTATCAGGAACTGCTCGGCTTCGAGATGTCGGATCGCTATCCGGGCCGTGGCGCATTCATGCGTTGCGCGCCGCACGGCGGCCACCACGACATCTTCCTGCTGGCACTCCCTGGTGGCAAACGCGGCCTGAATCACGTTGCATTCACAGTGCGGGATATCCACGAAGTGTTCGGCGGCGGCATGCACATCAGCCGTTGCGGCTGGGATACGCAACTTGGCCCGGGGCGTCATCCGGTGTCGTCGGCGTATTTCTGGTACTTCCAGAATCCGGCGGGCGGCCTGATCGAGTACTACGCCGACGAAGACCAATTGACGCCCGAATGGCAGCCGCGCGATTTCGAACCGGGTCCGACCGTGTTCGCGGAATGGGCGATCGACGGCGGCATCGACGGCAATACGCGTCGCCAGAAGAACGCGAAGGCGCCGGAAGGCAAATTCATGACGGAGCGAAAAAATGACTGACGCTGCTGCTGCAAAGGCGCAAGCCGCGCACGCCGGACTCGAAGCGCCGCGCACGATCGTTGTGATCGGCGGCGGCCAGGCGGCGGGTTGGGTCGTGAAGACATTGCGCAAGGAAGGCTTCGACGGCCGCCTCGTGATGATCGCCGATGAGATTCATCTGCCGTACGAGCGCCCGCCGTTGTCGAAGGCCGTGCTGGCCGGGGAAGCGGATATCGAAACCGTACGTCTGGTGACGCCCGACGATTTCGAGGCGCTGAACGTCGAAACGTGGCAACCGGATTGCGCGACGTCGATCGATCGCGAGCAACGCATCGTGCGCACGCAATCGGGCCGCGACGTGCAATACGACCGCCTGGTGATCGCCACCGGCGGCGCGGCGCGCCGTCTGCCGGATGCACTGGTGAAGACCTCGCACATCGCCTATCTGCGCACGCTCGACGAAGCCGTCGCACTCGGCGAACGGCTGCGCAAAAGCAAGCGTGTGCTCGTGGTCGGCGGCGGCTGGATCGGTCTCGAAGTCGCGGCGACCGCGCGCAAGCTCGGCGTGCAAGCGACGGTCGTGGAAGGCGCGCGGCGTCTGTGCGCCCGTTCGTTGCCGCCGATGGTGTCGGACTTCCTGCTGGATCTGCATCGCGCGAACGGTGTGGATGTGCGCTTGAACGCATCGCTGGTATCGCTCGCAGATCGCCCGAACGACGCCGACCGCATCCGCGCGACCTTTGCTGACGGCTCGACACTCGACGCCGACTTCGCCGTCGCCGGGATCGGCCTCACGCCGCACACCGTACTGGCTGAAGCCGCCGGCCTCAAGGTGCAGGACGGCATCGTCGTCGACCATTTCGGCGCGACCGAAGACCCGCGCATCTTCGCCTGTGGCGACGTCGCGAATCATCCGAGCGCGTGGCTCAGGCGCCGCGTACGGCTCGAATCCTGGGCCAACGCGCAGAACCAGGCGATCGGCGCGGCAAAAGCCTTGCTCGGCACCTTCGAACCGTACGCGGATATTCCGTGGTTCTGGTCCGATCAATACGACGTCAATCTGCAAATCCTCGGCGACATTCCGGCCGATGCGCAGCTCGCCGTACGCGGCGATCTGGCGGACAAACGCGCCACGCTCTTCTATCTGGAAGACAACGCGATTCGCGGCGTCATCGCCATCAACAATCCACGCGAACTGAAACTGTCGCGCAAGTGGATGAACCAAGGCCGGACCATCGACCTTGCCACACTGACCGACGCCTCAACGGCGCTTGCCTAACCACACCTACGGACGGCACCACGGCATGAGAACCATCGACAACACCATCGGGGACCGCAGCAGCGCCGGTGTCTCCGGCCCTGTGACACGGGGCTCGATCATCGCGCGTCTCGAGCGGTTGCCGAAGAATTCGATGCAGGTGCGCGCGCGCATCCTGATCGGTCTCGCGACGTTCTTCGACGGCTTCGACGTGATTGCGATCGCGGCCACACTGCCGATCCTGATCGCGAAGTGGCATCTGACGCCATGGGAAATCGGCTTCCTGATCGGCTCCGGCTCGGTCGGCCAGTTGATCGGCGCGTTCGTGTTCCCGTGGTACGCGGAACGCAAGGGCCGTGTCAGGGCGATTGCGTTGAGCTCGGGGATCATCGGCATGACCAGCATCGCGTGCGGTTTTGCGCCGACTTTCGCCGCGTTTGTCGTGTTGCGTGTGATTCAGGGCTTGGGGCTCGGCGGTGAATTGCCGGTGGCCGCGACGTACATCAACGAGATCAGCCGGGCGCATGGCCGTGGCCGTTTCGTGCTGCTGTATGAAATCGTTTTTCCGGTCGGCCTGCTCGCGTCGAACGCGTTGGGCGCGTGGATCGTGCCGCGCTTCGGCTGGCAAGCGATGTACTTCATCGGCGGCATGCCGTTGATCCTGTTCTTCGTGCTTCGCAAGCTGGTGCCGGAGTCGCCGCGCTGGCTCGCCGAACGCGAACGGATGACCGACGCCGATGCAGCCGTGCATGCGTTCGAGCGTGCCGCGAAAGGTCCGCTACCGCCGGTGGCTCATTCTGCCGAATTCGAAGCGATGGCCAATCGTCATCCGAAACGCCGCATGGGCGACCTGTTCGGCCCGGCGTATCTGAAGCGCACGCTGGCCGTGGCGATGTTGTGGATCACCTGCGGCTTCATTCAATACGGTCTGTCGACCTGGCTGCCGACGATCTATCGCACGGTTTATCACGCGCCACTGCAACTGGCGCTGAATCTGGCGGTGGCCGCTTCGGTGCTCGGCGTGGTGGGGTCGCTGACCTGCGCGTTGCTGGTCGATAAGGTGGGACGCAAGCCGATCATCAACCTGTCGTTCGTGTTGTGCGCGCTGTCGTTGTTGCTGGCAGGCGTGTTCCACGCTTCATCGGTGTATGTGGTCGCGACGTGCTGCGCATTCTCGCTCGGCTTCCTCGCTTGCGGTTTCATCACGGCATACGTGTACACGCCGGAGTTGTATCCGACCAGCATCCGCGCGATGGGCTGCGGTGTCGGTGGCGCGTGGCTCAAGGTGGCGGCAATTTTCGCACCGGCTATCGTGTCGAAGACGATGATCGGCGGCAATCTGCAGGTCGCGTTCTATATCCTCGCGGCGGTGCCGTTTCTGGCAGCGATCACGGTGCACTTGCTCGGCATCGAGACCAAGGGCAAAGTGCTGGAACAACTCGAGGCTTGACGGTTTGGTGGGCGGTAGGTGTAGAAGTGAAGCAGTAGCATGAAGACGAAGGGCGCACTGGGTGGTGCGCCCTTTGTTTTTGCAGCAGCGTTACAGCGCCTTGCGATACACCACGAAGCCCGAGCGTTCAGCAACGCTGTCATAGAGCCGCATCGCCGTCTGATTCGTTTCATGCGTCTGCCAATAGACGCGCTGCGAACCGTCGGCCTTGGCCCGCGCATACACCGCTTCGATCAGCGCCCGGCCGACGCCCTTGCCGCGCTCCGTTTCCAGCGTGTACAGATCTTGCAAATAGCAGGTCGGGCCCGCCATTGTCGTGTGACGGTGGTACAGGAAGTGCACGAGGCCGAGCAATTTGCCGTCGCGCTCGGCGACCATCGCGTGCATCGGCTCGTAGCCGTCGAAGAAACGCCCCCACGTAATCTGCGTGATCTCGCGCGGCAAGGCGGTTTCGCCCGAGCGGCCGTAGAACGCGTTATAGGCGTCCCACAGCGGCAACCACGCGTCGAAGTCGGCGGGTGTGACGGGGCGGATTTGAATCGATTCGGACATGACTGCGGCTCCTTGTCTGGTTATGGGTTGTGGGCGAGCGGTTCGCGCCGTTACGGCTGAGTCGAGCAAGCGTAGAGGGCTGCGCCCGTGTGTGGCAACCCGACAGCCGTCAGCATAAGAAATTTGTGGCACCATTGTTAGCTCCACAATGCAGTCAGAATTTGGAGCCACGAATTTGGACTACGGTCTGTTGATGTCGAACGTCGAGCGGGCACTAGGCGGCCGCAAGCTGACGCAGCAGGATTTGCTGTACGAAAGCCTGCGCCGCGCGATTCTCGATGGCGCCATCCGCCACGGCAGCCAGCTCGTGCCGACGCGTGCGCTCGCCGAGCAACTAGGCATTGCGCGAAATTCCGTGTTGTACGCGTACGAACGGCTGACCGAAGAAGGCTTCATTACCACGAGCCGGCATGGCTCCATCGTCAGCATGGTGAGCGGCGCGGGCGCGTCGATAACCACGACCAGCGGCGGTGTATGCCCACCCGCGAACCGTCTGTCGCATCGTGTCACCGGGCTGCCGCGCGAGCGCAGCAACCCGGACGACCCCACGCCGTTTCGTCCCGGCGTGCCCGCACTCGATGAATTTCCGCTCGCGCAATGGCGCGCTTCGATGGAACGCGCGTGGCGCTCGGTCGAGCCGAACGAACTCGGCTACGGCAACAATTCAGGACATCCCGCCTTACGCCGCTCGATTGCCGAATATGTGAGCGTGTCGCGCGGCGTGCGTTGTTCGCCCGAACAGGTGTTCATCACCGCGGGCACCCAGGCGAGTCTGGATCTGTGCGCATGCATGCTGGCCGATCCCGGCGATAGCGTGTGGGTCGAAGATCCCGGTTATCACGGCGCGAAGGCCGCGTTTCAGGCCGCCGGTTTGCGACTGGTGCCGATTCCCGTCGACGCCGCGGGCATCGCGCCCACACCGGATCACTGGCAGCAGACGCCGCCGCGCCTGATGTACATCACGCCGTCGCATCAATATCCGCTTGGCAGTGTGTTGAGCCTGGAGCGGCGCTGGTCGATCATCGAGAACGCGGTGGCGCGCGGCGCGTGGATCATTGAAGACGACTACGACAGCGAACTGCGCCACAGCGGTCCGCCTTTGCCGTCGATCCAGGGGCTCGCGGCCGATACGCCGGTGATCTACCTCGGCACCTTCAGCAAGACGATGTTCCCGGCGCTGCGCATGGGCTTCATGATCGTGCCGGCGCATCTGGTCACTGAGGTGGACGAGGCGCTCAGCGAGATCGCGCGGCAGGGGCGCGTGGCCGAACAGATCGCGTTGGCGGATTTCATCGATAGCGGGAAATATGCGCGGCATCTGCGGCGCATGCGGCGGCTCTATCAGCAACGCCGCGCCGCGTTGGTCGACGCGATCGAGCGGCACATGGGCGACCTGGTGACGATCTCGTCCGATGGCGGCGGCATGCATCTGACGATGCGGCTCGATGCGCCGCTGCGCGATCAGGATGTGAGCGCGGCCACGCGCGAACACGGCTTGCATATCGCGGCGCTGAGCGCGTTCTGCCAACCGCCCGCAAAGGAAGCCGCGCACTACAACGGCTTTATGCTCGGCTACGCGGGCATCAAGCCAGACGAAGCCGATGCATTGGTGGCGCGCCTCGCCGCCGTGGTGCGTGGACTGGATCGCGAACGTACGCGGCGTTAGAGCGGCGTGTTCGTTGTTGTGACGAACCGCCGCTATGCCATTTCCGCTCTGAGCCAGCGCGCGAGCATTGCGTCGTCGTCCGAATGCAGTGCTTGCGCGATGCGCTGCCCGACCGCCGCGCCGAATTTATAGCCATGGCCCGAGCATGCCGAGACAACCAGCGTATTGCCGATACGCTGCGAAAAGAAGCGGCTATCCGCGGTGAACGTGTACGCGCACGTCTTGACTTCGGTGACCGTATATTCGTCGATGCGGCCGAACGGCGGCGAGAATAGCCGGCGCAACCTGTCGCCTTCGCCGGGCGCGGCAACGCGATTGGCGTCGGGGTCGGCGGCAAGTGTCTTGTGCACGCCCGCGCCGAACTTCAGACCGACGCCGTCGATCGGCGGCAGAACGTAACCGGCGCTATCGCCGCCGATATCGACAATCGCCGGCGCGTTCGACCACGCGTCCTGCAAGTCCGCGGGCGGCTCCATATAGGCAACCGCGTTGCGATAAGTCATCAGCTTTTCAGCGAGGGCGGGGAACAATTGCAAGGTCCAGGCGCCCGCGGTGATCACGAGCTTGTCGCCGCGAACAGTGCTGCCGTCTTCGAGTCGAACGGATGCCGTAGCCGGATCGGCGGCGAGCGCTTTTGCATGCATGCGAATCTCGGCGCCGCTCATCTTGAGCCACGCTTTGACATCGCGTGCTATGCGTTCGCTGAAGAGCGCGCCGCCGTCATGGTCGAGGTAAGCGTAGCGAAAGGTAGCGGGGTCGAGAAACGGATAACGTTCGGCCGCTTCGCGCGCATCGAGCCGTTCGTATTCGAATTCCATCCGGTCGAGGCCGGCGCGGAACAGTTCGGCGCCGTCGCCCGCGTATTGTGAAATGCCGAGCACGCCGCAATTGGCATAGTGCGAAACGCCAAGGTCGTTCCACAGCAGATCCCAACTATCGAACGCTTCGGCGATGGTGTGTGCGTAGCCGTCGGCGTCGCCGTATGCGCGGCGGATCATCCGGTGCTGGTCGCCCGATGCGGCCAGCGGATTGGGAATCGAGCCTTGCTCGATCAGCGTAACGTCATGCCCCAACTTCACGAGCGCCCATGCCGTGCTCAAGCCCGCAATGCCCGCGCCTACGATTGTCACCCGCATGACTTCTCCCCCCAAATCGGTGCGTTGGGTTCAGAGTCTAGCAGCGTGAAAATTAAGTCGGTGCGCGTTTGTGCGAATCAGCGCGCGCAAACCAGCGCGGCTTGTGCGTCGTGCAAAAGCGGTGTAAAGCAGGCGGTGGTCTCCGCGCGCCAACGTATCAATGTTTTCGATTCGACGAATTCCGCAGCTGGTCGCGGACTTTCTTTGCTGCGAAGAGCGGCACGTAATCGAAGACGCGCGCGTCGATTCGATAGTCGGCCAGGGTATCGGCGTACATCTTCAAGACCGTTTCGGTGGGCGTATCGGTTTCTTCCGCGATGTTTTTCACCACTTCGTCGACATTGGGCTCGGGCTGATGGGACATGGATCTCTCCGGAGTAGGCAGGATGAACCGCGGGCGACAGGAGCTTTATTAGAGAACGTGATTCGCGTTGATGCCAATTGAATCGGTCTATCGCGTGATCTGTTCCACAGAGATTTTTGTCTTGCGGTGCCGCTAGTTCCTGCGTCGCGCCGTCATGCGAGAAATCAATGTGTATGTCGATGATGAATATCTGGGAAATGCGCGTGAGCGTGCGTGATTGGTGCATGGCGATGCGGGTGGGTGTGCGGCTCGTTGCCATCCCATGCAAAGTCATGTTCGTGCTGATGATGCGCGTCGTGGCGATGACGATGCGTGTGGTCCAGCGCGTGATGAGTGTGCGGATGTTCATGACGTTCGCGGATGTGCAGCCAGACGCCCAGCGTCATCAATGCAGCCGCGACCCAGAACATGAGCGGCGGCATGTCGGGCCACAGTACCCACGACAAGGTCACGCCGAATAGCGGCGCGACCGAGAAATAAGCGCCGGTGCGCGCGGTGCCGAGATTGCGCAATGCTACGACGAACAGCACGAGGCTCACGCCGTAGCCGGCGAAGCCGGTCAGCATTGCAAGCGCGATGGTTGCGGCCTTCGGCCATGCGGCGCCGAGGGTGAGCGCGAGCGCGACATTCACCGAACCGGCCACGAGCCCTTTGACGCACGCAATGAACATTGCATCGTTAGCCGATACTTTGCGCGTGAGATTGTTGTCGATGGCCCAGCAGGCACACGCGGCAGCCAGCAGCAGGGTGCCGGGCGGCAGGCCGATGGCGCCCGGCTGCCACGACAATACGACCCCGCCCGCGACGATCGCGACCATGCCGAGGAACACCTGCACGTCGACGTTCTCGCGAAACACGACCCATGCGATCAGCGCGGTGAATACGCCTTCGAGATTCAGCAGCAGCGAACCGGTAGCCGCGGGCGTCGTTTGCAAACCGAGCATCAAAAGCGCCGGACCGGCGACGCCGCCAGCCGCGATCGCGCCGGCGAGCCATGGGACTTCGCGTAAAGGGAAGCGGTCGTGGCTGACGTGCTGGCCGCGGGCATGGCTTTGCAGCCGGCGCATCAGGATCACGACGGCAAGGCCGGTGCCGCTGCCGAGGTAGAACAGGCCGGCGAGCAAAAACGGCGACAACGAGCCGAGCAGCGCCTTGGCGAGCGGCGTGGTTGCGCCGAACAGCGCGGCGGCGAGCAAAGCGGTGAAGGCTGCGTTAAAGCGGGTAGACATGAATTGGAAATCCGGTTGAAGCGAGCGTTGCCGACACGATAGTGCTATCTGCGCGCCGGCGCCTCGGGAAATAACCGCTCCGACAGAAAATCCACGAAGGCCCGCAGTTTCGGCGACAACTGCCGGCTCGACGGCCATAGCACCGAAAACTGTCCAGCGTGCGCCAAATGGTCTTCGAGAACGGTGCGCAGCGTGCCTGCGCGGAGTGCGTCGCGCGCCAGAAAGTCCGGCATGTACGCGATGCCCAAGCTCAATTGCGCCGCCGCGCGCAGCGCCTCCATGTTATTGCAGGTCAGCGCGGTCGGAAAGCGCGCGGCCGCATCCTCGGGCAGTCCGCGAAACGCCCAGTGTTGCAGCTTGCCCGAGGTCGGAAAGCGAAAGCGCAAACATGCGTGCTTTGCCAGATCGGCCGGCGTGAGCGGCACGCCGTGCTGTTGCAAATAGGCGGGCGATGCGCACAGCACGAAGCGGAACGGCCCGAGCCGTTTGGCCATCAATTGCGAATCGGGCAGATCGCCGCTGCGAATGGCGGCGTCGAAGCCGCCTTCGATCACGTCGACGATGCGGTCGTTGAAATCCAGTTCGAGATCGACCTCGGGATAGCGTTCTGCGAACTCGGGCAGGACCGGCAGCAGGAAGCGATAGCCGATGGTCGGCAGACTTACGCGCAGCCGCCCGCGCGGCGCGGCGTTGGCTTGCAGCATCATCGACTCGGCTTCGCCGAGCGCGTCGAGAATCTGCCGGCAGCGCTCGTAGAAGCGCTCGCCGTCGCCAGTCAGGCTGACGCGCCGCGTGCTTCGCTGCAACAGCCGCACGCCGAGGTGCTGTTCGAGCCGTGCGACGCTTTTGCCCACCGCCGAAGGCGACAAGCCAAGCCGCTGCGACGCACCGACGAAACTCGACGCCTCCACGGTTTGCACGAACGCGACGATGCCGGTCAGGTTTTCCACCATGTATCGATTCGAGAATTGAAGTCCGGAGTGTGGCGACTTTATCAGTATTTATCGCGTTGGACTCCGCAATTAAGCTCTGGCAGATCTCCTTCTTAGGAAGCGCCATGTCTGTCAGTACCGTTGCACAATGTTCTTCGACCGGCTCCGCCGTGCTGGCCGCAGTCTGCCTCGCCGCGGTGATCCTACCGCTCAGTTTCTCGGCAGGCGCGATTGCCACGCCGGCGATCGGCCGCGCCCTCGGCGGCGGGCCGGTCGCGCTCAACTGGATCACCAACGCTTTCATGCTCGCGTTCGGCAGTTGCCTGATGGCTGCGGGCACGCTCGCGGACCGTTTCGGGCGGCGCCGCGTGTTCATGGCCGGCGTCGCGGCGTTTGCCATGATTTCGACCTTGCTCGCGCTCGCGCCGGGCATCGTCTGGCTGGATCTGCTGCGCGCGGCGCAAGGCGTGGCGGCGGCTGCCGCGCTGGCGGGCGGCTCGGCGGCACTGGCGCAGGAATTCGACGGTCACGCGCGCACGCACGCGTTCAGCCTGCTCGGCACGACCTTCGGCGTGGGCCTGGCGTTCGGGCCGGTGCTGGCCGGCGGCTTGCTCGAAGTCTTCGGCTGGCGCGCCGTGTTCGTGTCGACGGCGCTGCTCGGCGCCGTGTCGCTGTTGCTCGCTGCGCCGCGGATGCGCGAAACGCGCGATCCGGCTGCGGCCTGCGTGGACTGGCCGGGCATCGTCAGCTTTACGGCGATGCTGGCGCTCTTTACCGTCGCGATTCTTGAAGCGCCGGAAATCGGCTGGCGGCATCCGGCGATCTGGGCGTTATTTGTGGCGGCAGCGGTCGCGCTGACCTCGTTCATCGTGATCGAACGGCGCACCGCGCGGCCGATGCTCGACCTTTCGTTGTTTCGCTATCCGCGCTTTATCGGCGTGCAATTGCTGCCGATTGCGACCTGCTATTGCTTTGTCGTGCTGCTGGTGCTGCTGCCGATCCGCTTCGTCGGTATCGAAGGACATGCGCCGCTCGCGGCGGGTCTGATGATGATCGCGCTGTCGGCACCGATGCTGGTGATGCCGATGCTGGCGGTGCGCTTGAGCCGCCACGCGTCGGCGGGATGGATTTCGGGCGTCGGCTTGCTGGTGGCCGCCGCAGGGCTGCTGTGGCTCGGCGACATACCGACGGGCGCCGTGCCGGCAGCGATTTTGCCGCCGATGGTGCTGATCGGTATCGGCGCGGGGCTGCCTTGGGGCTTGATGGATGGCTTGTCGGTCAGCGTGGTGCCGAAGGCGCGCGCCGGTATGGCGACCGGCATTTTCAGCACGACGCGCGTCGCCGGGGAAGGGCTGGCGCTGGCGATGGTCAGCGCGACGCTGGCCGGCATCACGGCGCTCCGGCTCGCGCCGGCAGGCAGCGCGGCGACTGACGCCGGCGTCGTCTCACGCGCGGCCGAGCGGCTTGCAACCGGCAACCTGCACGGCGCGGCGGCGCTGCTGCCAGGCATGCCGCTCGCGCTGCTCCAGCAGCAGTATTCGGAAGCCTTCCGCCTGCTGACTTACGGGCTGGCTGCCATTACAGTGCTAGCCGCGCTGGCGACGCTGCGTTATCTCGGCGCGGACGCCGTTGCCCGCGACACGCAGTCGGCGCCCATCGCTCCCGCCTGCGACGACGTCTAGCCGCCGCGGGCGCCGGCTGAAACCAGCGACGATTGCTGATAACGCTGTGAACACGGCCGGCTGTTCGATGGCGTGATCCGCTGCGGCATGCGTCGGTTGAAGCGCCAGCGGTTGCGCGACAAAGCGGTCGACAACAGCGCTGTGGTTGACCAGGCACCGTGTACGGCGTAAACGTACAGGATCACGTACAGCATCGCCGCCAACGCCCGGGTGGGCCTACGATAACGCGTCCGTTTTTCACGATCGGTCATTCCACGCGTCCGCTGCGCGAGTTCGTCGATTTGCTCGAAGCATCGGAGATCGAAACGCTGGTGGACGTGCGCAGCATTCCACGCTCGCGCACCAATCCGCAATTCAATCGCGATACGCTGCCGGGCTCGCTCGCACCTGCGCATATCGACTACCTTCACCTGAGCGAACTGGGTGGCCGCCGCAGCCATCACAAAGGCGATGCGCCGTCGCCGAACGGTTACTGGACGCATCCCGCGTTTTGCAACTACGCCGACTACGCGACGACGGCCGCATTTCAGGAAGGCCTCGCACGCCTGCTCGACCTCGGCCACCGCCGCCGTTGCGCGATCATGTGTTCGGAAGCGGTATGGTGGCGTTGCCACCGGCGTATCATCGCCGACTATTTGTTGCTGCGCGGCGAGACCGTGTTGCACATCATGGATACGCACCACACCAACCCCGCAACGATGACGCCAGGCGCACGAGCGCAACCCGGTGGCACCTTGATTTATCCACCGGAAACCGAGTCCTGATCTCTGCGACATTGCATGAACGCCAGAAAACTCGCTTCACTGAATACGCTGTTGCGCGAGATCCGCGCCTGTACGATCTGCGCGCCGATGCTGCCGCATGCGCCGCGGCCGGTCGTTGCGGCGTCCGCTGATTCGCGCATTCTGATCATCGGCCAGGCGCCCGGCGCGCGCGTGCATGCTTCGGGCATTCCATGGAGCGATGCGAGCGGTGCGCGCCTGCGCAACTGGCTCGATGTCTCGGATGAGACTTTCTACGACGAGTCGAAATTCGCGATCGTGCCGATGGGTTTCTGCTATCCGGGCAAAGGCGCAAGCGGGGATTTGCCACCGCGGCCCGAGTGTGCCGCGCATTGGCATCAGACCTTGCTGGCGCAGTTACGCGACGTACGACTCACGTTGCTGATCGGGCAATACGCGCAACGCTTCGGTCTCGGCGACGGGTTTGGGCCGACGCTAACCGATACGCTACTGCGTTGGCGCGAGTATGGGCCGAACGTCATGCCGCTGCCGCATCCATCGCCGCGCAATGTCGCGTGGTTCAAGCGCAATTCGTGGTTCGAAGCAGAGATGTTGCCGACGCTGCGGGAGCGGGTAGAGGCGGCGTTGAACGGGTGATTTCATCTCGCGTCATTTACTCCGCTTCCGCTGCCAGGTTATCGCCCCCGGCATGTCGCGCCACGCGCGTACGAAATAAACCGAAATATCCATTTAAGCGTCTGACGGAATAAAACGGCACACTAATACGTATGCCTTATGCCGGCGGCGCAATCACACATGCGTCGGCATGGCCATATTTCAAACAGCTTTCGCAGAAACGCCTTCTTGCCGACGGAACCACCAATGAACACCCACGCCGACACCCTTACCGATTCAACCGGCACTCCCCTGCCATCGCGCTACACCCGCACCGCGATGCTGTTGCACTGGCTGATCGCGCTACTGATGATCGGCAACGTCGTGCTCGGCCTGAGCGCCGACTCATTGCCCGACGACTGGGTGCGTCCGGTGGTCGATACCCACAAATCGATCGGTATCACGGTGCTCGGTCTCGCGCTCATGCGCATCTTGTGGCGCGTGTCGCACAAGTCGCCACCGTTGCCGCGCGAATTTCCGTCGTGGGAAAAGATTGCCGCGCACATCGCGCATTTTCTGCTGTATCTGCTGATGATCGCGCTGCCGCTGTCCGGCTGGCTTCACGATTCGGCCTGGAAAGACGCAGCGACCCATCCCATGCGCCTGTTCAACCTGTTTCCGTGGCCGCGCATCGGCTATGTGATGAGTCTCGATCCGACGCTCAAGGAGACCTTGCACGACCGCTTCGGCGCGCTGCATACGTGGCTCGGTTACGCGCTGTATGCGTTGCTGGCGATGCATATCGGTGGCGCGTTGAAACACCAATGGATCGATCGCAAGTCGGTTCTCAAGCGCATGGTGCCGTAAGCGCCGCGGCCAACACGCCCAATCTTTTAACCGCACTTTCGACGGACTCAGCCGTTATTTTGAAGAAAACTCTGGACCAGGCGCTCGCTCTCGCATCGCCACGCATTCTGCCGCGTCCCGCTACGCTGTCGAGCACGCTGATTCATGTCAGCGTCGTTGCGTTGTGGCTGTTGCTGTTCGCGCGCGCGTTCTTTCTGCAAGGCGTAGTGGCGTGGTCGACTGGCATTGCGTACGTGGTGTACGACACCTTGCTGCTCGCGTTCGTCACGTTGAAAACGCTGCCGCTGATGCGTCCCACGCCGCCGCTCGAACCCGACTTCGACCAGCGCGATTTGCCGAGCATGGGCGTGATCGTCGCGTCGCATAACGAGGCGGCGGTGTTGCCGGTGACGCTCGCCGCGCTTTTGCGTCAGACGCACGGTCCGGCGCAAATCGTGATCGCCGACGACGGTTCCACCGATCACACCGGCGAACTGCTCACCGAACGCTTTGGACTCACTGCCGCAGCCGAAGGCGTACTGAGCGCGCCGAGTTTGCTTTACCCGAATCTCTACTGGCTGCGTGTGCCGCACGCGGGCAAGGCGCGTGCACTGAACGCCGCGATCGCGATCATGACGACCGACACGGTGATGACCGTCGACGCCGACACGCTGCTCGACGACGACGCCACCTACGCGATGCGTGCTGCCTTCGCCGGCGAACCGAAGCTGGTCGCGGCGGCGGGCATTCTGGTGCCGGTCTGCGGCAAGTCGGTTTCGGGCCGCGTATTCCAGTGGTTCCAGACCTACGAGTACATGCGCAACTTCATCGCCCGCTTTGCGTGGATGCGCGCCGACAGTCTTCTGCTGATCTCGGGCGCGTTCGCGTCGTTCAAGCGCGACGCGCTAGTCGACGTGGGCGGCTTCGATCCTCAATGTCTGGTGGAAGACTACGAACTGATTCATCGTCTGCGCCGCTATTCGGTCGATCACGGCCTCGACTGGGACGTGCGCGTGGTCGGCAACGCGCATGCGCATACCGACGCGCCAGGCAACCTCAGCAGTTTCCTGCGGCAGCGCCGCCGCTGGTTTGCGGGCTTCCTGCAGACGCAGTACTGGAATCGGGACATGACCGGCAATCCGCGCTACGGCACGCTCGGCATGCTGATGCTGCCGGTCAAGGCGATCGATACGATGCAGCCGATCTACGGACTGACCGCGTTCGCACTGCTGCTCGGGTTTCTGTTCGGCAGGCATGGCGCGATCGTCGTGTCGATTTTCAGCGTGATCGGTCTGAAAACCGCGATCGATCTCGCGTTTTATCTGTGGTGCATCCACCTGTACCGCCGCTGGACCGGCGAGCGCACCGGCTCGAGTTTGCGGATGGCTGTCCTCGCGGCGATCGCCGAGCCGTTCACGTTCCAGCTGGTGCGTCATGTCGGCGCACTGCTCGGTTGGCTGCATTTCCTGCGCGGCGGACGCTCGTGGGGCGTGCAACGTCGCTCGGGCCTCGTGGCGCGCGACGAAAGTTAGCGGCGGATAGCCTCCTCCGTTGACGCGCCAGGGCGTCGGCCTGGCGCGATTGTGGCGAGGGGCGGTGGCGAACGGCATGTAAGGGTGAGCGGCAGTCCCGACCCACTGCTGGTTCGAGTAGACTGTGCGACGACGTCGGCCGCTATTTGCAGCGGCGGTGACACCCATTCCGCTCGTGCACGGAGACTCCACCTATGCAGGCTGTTCCCCCGCTCGAACAAGACACCGTCGACGTGCTCGTCGATGCGCCGCCTGCTGATGCAGGCGCGCATGCAGCCGTGAATGCGCACGCGCCCAGCCATGCCGCCAACGACGCGCCGGTGCGCGATCTGCGCCGCGTCGGCATTCATCCCGATTACTGGTATCCGCTGGCGTGGTCGAACGAGGTAAAGCGTGGCAAGGCGCACGGTGTGACGTTCGCGGGCGAACCGATCGTGCTGGTACGCACGGAATCGGGCGCGGTGTTCGCATTGGAGGACCGCTGCGCGCATCGTCAGGTGCCGTTGCATCAGGGCGTGGTGGACGGTGAGTCGATCCGCTGCTGCTATCACGGCTGGACGTACGACTGCTCCGGCAAGTGCATCGACGTGCCGTATCTGGGCCGCGATCGTTTGCCGAACGGCGTTCGTTCGTATCCGTGCCGCGAAGTCGAGGGCCTGATTTTCGTGTTTCCCGGCGATGCCGCTCTGGCTGAAGAGCGTCCGTTGCCGGCTCTCGGTTCGGTATCGGACAAGAAGTACAAGACGCGCCGGTTCGGCCGCGCGGTGAGCTGCCACTATTCGTTCATGCACGAGAACCTGATGGACATGAACCATCAGTTCCTGCATCGCCGGCAAATGGGGCAGATGCGTGCGCGTTCAGTGGGTCGCCGGCGTGGCGAAGGCTGGGTCGAAGTCGATTACACGTTTGCACGCATGGCTGGCCAGCAGCCGATCGGCGAAGCGATTGTATTCGGCCAGAGCCGCAAGACCGGGGGCGACAACGACAAGGACGTGATGACGATCCGCACCGGTTACCCGTATCAGACGCTGCAAATCCGCACGTCCGATCAGACGCTGGTGATGGATTTATGGATCGTCTACGTGCCGCTCGATCGCGAGCAGCGCACTAACCGCACGTTTGGTTTGCTCTCGATCCGCAAGCCGGGCATTCCGGGCGTGCTGAATCTCGCGTGGCCGCTGCTGGTGTGGTTCACCGAACGCATTTTCAAGGAAGACCGCGAGATCGTAGAAGCCGAACAGCGCGCGCACGACAAGCAGGGCGCGGACTGGAACCACGAAGTGTTTCCGGTCATCAACGAACTGCGCGCGTTGCTGCGGGAGAGCGGCGCGCCGGACCACGTGGTGGGGGGTGGCACCGGCGATACGTCGGTGATTCGGTTCTGGGATTCGCGTCACGGCAATCCATTGTCGAATACCTGATATTCGAATTTTTTGACGCCGCGCAGGATCGTACAATCGTCGGCGACGATGACCTGCGAGCCGCCGGCACCGGCTATAACAACACACGCGAGGCGCAGGACCATCGGCTATTCCAAACCATAACTAATCGCCGAGGCGCCCGATGGTTTTGTGAAGTACCGCTACGGCGCGCGCAGCGCCGCCGGAAGTATGACTGCCTTGTCACCAGCGCGGAATGTGCGAGAACACTGATTCCAGATGCTCCACTACCTCCTCCAAGCCAGGGGACCCGCTTAAGAATTAGCGGTGTGAAGCCGCTTTCTTTGCTTACTTTCTTTGCGGCGGCAAAGAAAGTAAGTGCCTGCCCCGCACAGGGGCGACGCTAATAAACCAATATCAAATCAAGGAAAGGCCAACGCCGTAGGCACACAGAGGTAAGCGCCGCGCAGGCAAACAAGCTTAAGCAAAAGCCAACGCCGTGCACAACAACCCCCCAAAAAAAACCATGAAGAATTGGTCCATCTCCAAAGGGTAACGAATCCAGCCCGTTCGAGAAGCGACAATGGCACTAATGCACATCGGTTTGCGCAAATCGGCATGCGCCAGCCCCAACCCCATGTACTATTTCGTTTTTTCCGTAATCAAGAACGCCACGTGACTGCTTCCAAATCCCCTATCGCCCAACAAATTCCCGCTTCTTCGCGTAAATCCCTCACATTGCTGCAATTGCTTGGCCTCATCAGCGGCGCGGCTCTGATCGCCGCTATCCTGCTGAACCAGCTGGTTTAATCCCGCCGCAAGCCCTCGCTGCACGCATCCGACCTAACGCCGGCGCTGGCCGCCGGCTTCATCGAACTCCGATTTGCCATGTACAAGAAGGGCGTAGCCGTAGAAATCCAGTTTTCCCCCGAGCGGCTGAACGACGGCGCCGGCGACCCGTACTGGATCGATTTGACGCACACAGAAGCGCAGCGTCTGTTGGAAAGCCTGCAGGCGCGTCTGGCCGAAAGCGCCACGGGCACTGCCGCGCCGCTGGTCGTGAGTCTCGATGAGACGCCGGCTTTGCAGGGAGCCGATGCGCCGCACGCAGTGGTAGAAAACCGGGCACTGGCGGACGACTTCAAGCAGTGGGTCTGCGTGATCTGCGGCTGGGTCTACGACGAAGCCGCCGGTTTGCCCGACGAGGGCATCGTGCCCGGCACGCGCTGGGCGGATGTTCCGGCCGATTGGCGTTGCCCTTTGTGCGATGTGGGCAAGGAAGATTTTGCGTTGGTCGAGTTTTGAGGTTGGCCAATGGCCTGGCTTGGCGCCGGGTACAAATCAGCGTTAGCCCGCGCCTTCCGGAAAATCCGCCCCAACCGTTGTGGCTTCCCTCACATCGAAGTCGCCACGCATGAAGTCCAGCTTCGTGTGCGCCAGTTCAGACGTGTTTCTGCGTTCGAGCGCCCGACGTGCGCCGAGCGTGAGTGTGATTTTTCAACTGTAGCCGCAGCGCAGCCGCCTCGCTCTGCAGCGCCTCGACGAACGCGCCAGCCAGCGGATGGCTCGGACGATGCTCCGGATGTACCACGCTCACGCGAAACGGAAACGACACGGCGAGCGGCCGGATATGCAGATTACGGCCCACGAAATCGAGCGCGGTAAGCGGATTGACGATAGCTAAACCAAGGCCTCGCCGTACGAAACTGCAAACGGAAACGGCCGTGGGTGTCTCGATCATCTGCCGGCGTGCGATGTCCGCTTGCGCGAACGCTTCGTCGATCTGAATCCGGTACGGATCGCTCGACGACAAGCTGATGAAAGGCTGATTCGCGAAATCCTTCAGTTCAATCGCGCGCTTTGCAAGCAGCGGATGCGCGTCGGGCAGCACGCAGACTTCGTCCACTTCGAGCAGCGGCGTGAGTAGCGTGCCGGCCGGCGGCGCGCCGTGTTCGGTCAGGCCGAGATCGTAGCGCTGCGCGGTCAGCCACTCTTCGAGAAACGGCGATTCCTGTGTGGCGATCGACAGGCTCACGCCCGGCTGAGCGTCGTGGAATCGTTTGGACGCGCCGGGCAGGATCGAATGTGAAAACGCGGGCAGCGCGATGATCGAGAGCTGCCCGCCCTGAAATTCGCGCAGGCTTGCCGCTGTCGAGGCGACTCGTTCGAGTCCGATATACGCGCGCTTGATCTCGTCGAAGAGCGTCAGTGCGGACATGGTGGGACGCAGGCGTCCATGCACGCGTTCGAACAACGCAAAGCCGATGCTTTGTTCCATGCGCGCGAGTTCACGGCTCACGGTGGGCTGCGAGGTGAACAACATCTCGGCCGCTTTGGTGACGCTGCCTGCGGTCATCAACGCGCGGAAGACTTCGATATGCCGATGCGTGAGCGCCATGGTGCCTATATCAGGAATGAATGGAAGAGCGAAGAATTGGTATTTTACTGAATGCACGGTTCTCAGCATTATGCCGGTCAAGCCTTCGCATAGAGACGTGAGAACCGTGACCACTTTCGATCCGCAACAACTCGTTGAACTCGCCGGACAGCACGGCACGCCGTTGTGGGTGTATAACGCCGACGTAATCCGCCAACGCATCGCCGAATTGCGCAGCTTTGACGTGATCCGCTACGCGCAAAAGGCGTGCTCGAATCTGCATATCCTGAAGCTGATGCGCGACGAAGGGACCATGGTCGACGCTGTGTCCTTGGGCGAAATCGCGCGTAGTCTCGCGGCGGGCTTCACACCGGATGGCGATCCAGAAGGTGTCGTTTTTACCGCTGATCTGATCGACCACGCGACGCTGGCTACGGTGCTCGCGCACCGCATCACCGTCAACGCCGGGTCGCTCGATATGCTCGAGCGCGTGGGGCTGAACGCGCCTGAAGGTCATCGAGTGTGGCTGCGGATCAACCCAGGTTTTGGACACGGACACAGCAATAAGACCAACACGGGCGGCGAGCATAGCAAGCATGGCATCTGGCTCGATGACGTGGCGCGCGCAGTAGAAATCGTGCGTCGTTACGGCTTGACGCTGGTTGGACTGCACATGCATATCGGCTCAGGCGTCGACTATGCGCATCTGTCGCGAGTGTGCGATTCGATGGTCGAGGCGGTCAAACGTTTGGGTCACGATATCGAAGCGATTTCCGCCGGCGGCGGCTTATCGGTGCCGTATGGTGAAGGCGAGCCGCGCATCGACGCCGAACATTATTTCCGTCTTTGGGACGCTGCGCGCCGGCAGATCGAGGCGCATGTCGGGCATCGCGTGAGGCTGGAAATCGAACCGGGGCGTTTTCTGGTCGCAGAAGCGGGCGTGCTGGTCGCCGAGGTGCACGCACTGAATCGACGGCCGAACCGGCATTTCGCGCTCGTCGACGCGGGCTTCAATGATCTGGTGCGTCCGTCGTTTTACGGCAGTCGTCACGAGATGAGCGTGGTGAAGCGCAACGGCACGCTTAGCGAAAAGCCGCGCGAATCGTTCGCGGTGGCCGGCCCTTTGTGTGAAGCCGGCGATGTGTTCACGCAAGCAGCGGGCGGCGTCGTTGAGAGCCGGTCTATGCCCGCGCCTGAAGTGGGGGATTTTGTCGTGTTTCACGATGCGGGCGCATATGGCGCATCGATGTCATCGAACTACAACAGCCGGCCGCTCGCGCCTGAGCTGTTGCTGGAGAACGGCAAGCCGCGTCTGATCCGTCGTCGGCAGACGATCGAGGAGTTGTTGACGCTGGAGGCGTTGGCCTGATTCACCGAGGTCGCTCCGTCAGCGCGCCCTCACCGTGCGTGTGTACGAAGCAATCATCGTGGCGAGCTCCTGCGCGGCGGGCGTGACCGGAATCGCCGCACGCTGCAACAGGCACACGTTCTGTTCGACCGCGCGTTCACGCACCGCGATCGACGTGAGCGTGCTCGCAAACGGCCCGTGCTTCGCGACGATCGACGGTTCCAGCGACAGACAATCCGTCGCGCCGACCAGATGCAGCGCCTCGAACAGGCCTTCCACCGTCGCGATGATTTTCGGCGCGGGCAAGCCGTGGCTCTCGAACAGATGGTTCAGGCGATTCACCTGCGGATCGCCGGTGAGATTCGGCGAGCGCGTGGCTACCCATGTGCAATCGGCCAGTTCGGCCAGCGAGGTCGCACCCGCTTTCGGATGACCGTGCCGGCAGACGATCACCGGATCGGACGGATACAGCGGCGTGATCGACAGATCGGCTGTATCGGTATGTTTCGACACCAGCGCGACGGCGAAATCCAGCGTGCCTTCGCGGATCCACGAAATCATCATCCGCGAGGTGCCGGTGCGCAGATGTACCGCGACGCGTTCGAAGCGCGCCCGAAATTCCGTCAGCACTGGCGCGAACGCATCGATCAGCGGCTCGGTGGTCATTCCGAACGTGACTTCGCCGGCGTAGTCGCCACGCAACTGCTGCACTTCCTGTTCGGCCCGCTCGCATTCGCCGAGAATCGCGCCGGCACGCTGCAACAGCCGCTGACCCAGCGCGATCCCGCGATTCGCGCGGGTGAACAGCGTCGCGCCCAGCATCGCTTCGAGGTTTTGCAGTTGCTGGGTGATGCCGCTCTGCGCGATGCCGAGCGCCCGCGACGCCGCGCGGATGCCGCCGTGTTCGGCGACCGCCGTGAACGCGCGCAGCTGGGAGATCGTCAACGCCATGAAAGATTTCCACGATCAGAAAAAGTGATCATGATAGTCCGATCGGGACTTCTTTGAAGCGCGATGGCGACATAGGATGGCCCGGTAGGACTCCGCCCAACCCACATCCTTCGCCCATGAAAATCCCGCTGACGATCTTGAGCGCCGCGCTGACTTTCAGCTGCGGCACGTTCGCGCGGAAGTACTTCGGCTTCGATCCGTACGGCAATTGATTTTTTATTTCCTATTCTCCAGACCTTCCGCTCATGAACAAGCAATCGATTTCGCTTCTTTCGCCGGCTATCGGCACGCACCGTGAACTGGTTTCATTTCATTTTGGGCCCTCGAATAGTGGGAAAAAGATTTATATCCAGTCGTCGCTGCATGCCGATGAAACGCCGGCGATGCTGACGGCTGTTTTGCTTAAGCGTCGTTTGCTTGAGTTGGAGAAGCAGGGCGCGTTGGCGGCCGAAATCGTTCTGGTCCCTGTGGCCAATCCGGTCGGGCTTGGGCAGTTCGTGCTCGGACAGTTTCTCGGGCGCTTCGATCTTGGCAGCGGCAAGAACTTCAATCGACACTTCTTGCAGTTTTCGAAGCTGGCGGCGCGGGCTAAGGAGGTTTTGGGTTCTGATCCTTCGGAGAATCTTCGAATCGTTCGCGAGTTAATTGCTGAGGAGCTTGCGCAGCAGAAGCCGTTGACTGAGTTCGAGTCACTGCAATTGGCGTTGCTGAAGCTTTCTTTCGATGCCGATGTTGTTATCGATCTGCATTGTTCGCTTGAAGCGGCGATGCATCTCTATACCAGTGAGGCGGCTTGGCCGGAGTTTGAACCTCTGGCTCGGTATCTTGGGGCGCAGGCTTCGTTGCTTGCCACTAACTCAGGCGGTGAGTCGTTCGATGAAACGCATAGTTTGCTGTGGTGGCAGTTGCAGCAGGAGATGTCCGTCGGTAAGCCTGTGCCCGATGGGACGATTGCAGTGACTGTTGAATGCCGCGGGCAGCGGGATGTTTCTTATTCTGTTGCTCAAAAGGATGCTGATGCGATTGTTGATTTTCTTGTTTGGCGGAAGGCTATCAAGCTTGATGCCAGGCCTTTGCCCAAGCTGCTGGCGCCTGCTACGCCGCTCGCCGGTAGTGAGCAGTTTTATGCGCCTGTTAGTGGGATTCTGGTTCATCGCGCGACGATTGGGGACACGATTCGTGTCGGGCAAGCTTTGTTCGATATCGTCGATCCGTTGACGGATGAGACTACTACTGTTTCTAGTCAAACCGAAGGTGTGTTTTATATGCGGCGCGCTATTCGGTTTGTGACGGCTGGCGCGCCGTTGGGCCGCGTGACTGGTGCGCGGGCCTTTCGGACTGGGGTTTTGTTGGGGGCCTAAGTCCGGGCGCACTGCGCGGTACGACATCACACAATAGCGTTGCCGGCCGCAAACCTGTCGCCGCTCCGGAGCATCACGGTACGGTGCTCGCACGTTGCCGTCGTGTTTGCAATGGCCAGTGTCGTACAGATTGCCAACCCGGTTCCATCTTTTGTATTTCAGACTTATCCGATAGCTTTGTTTTAAGTGTCGATCCAGCATTCTTGAGCGAGAACGAAACACAAGTGGGGCCGCTCAACTCGAGCCGAGGAGACTTCAAGAAAACACCTCAGTTCACTCGTCGGACGAGGGTGCAGCCTCGTGACCAGCCCCGTCAGTTTTTGATCTATACACGGACGTGTAGATGCCGAAAATCGTTGTCCGAAATTTGTTGAATGCAGCATTGATGGAACGTTGATCGCATGCTCTGGTTGAGAAAATGTCAATACATTCACGCTTCGATGCTGCGCTTCTTGCCGCAGAAGGTGATCTTCAGGCGTTCGCCGCAAAAGACCCTGCCTCTCGGGGGCGAATTCACGATATCGCATTCGGATACTCGTCGTATAAGGCGGTTCTTCACTATCGTCTTGTTCGCGCCCTCAACGAAATGGTGGCGGATGACAACGATGCCACTCGAGAAATCGAAAGCGTCGCCGCGCTTGTGTCATCGCGCGGAAAACTGTTGTCAGGAGCCGAAATTCATCCGCGCAGGTACATTGGTCAACGTTTCGTACTGGATCACGGATGGGCTAAGGAGGGCTGTCTTGCCCGTTCAGGGATGCGGTATTCGACATCGATGCATTTCACCCCTGACGCCAGCCGAATACAAGTGTAGATCATGCTGCCGGTCCGATCAGGAACGCACCCCCGCAGAGGTCATTTCTTATGAACCACTCGCTGAGTCACGCATGCCCGCGTAACTCAAATGAGTCTTCGAGTCTGTCGGCCGGTTCATATTGATCCTTTAGTAGCCATATTACTCGCAGTCATCCGGCACAAATACGCGTTAGAAATAAGACGGGAGGCGGATGTTTGAAAAATTGTCAACCCAACGCTATCCCGAAAATATTTGGTTGACCTGATGAGATTTAAATGGTCAGTTAGCGGGTTTGGCGACCGGATCAGGAACAGGGGGAGCAGTTTTTGGACTCAACAGCTGAGTATTGGGACGAGCTTAAACGTAACGCGAAGAAGCTCACGGGGGATGGTGACCACGAGAAATATTTCCTTCAGGTGCTCGGGCCTGAACGGATCAGCGATATTTCGGTGGTGTCATACCGTACCGTCGAAAGGATGGGGCAGCCCTATCGCATCGATATCGTCGCGACTTTCCCGGAGAAGCTGAAGCGTGATGTGATCCTGGGACATGAGGCGAAGTTCAGGCTCGTGCCCGACGATGGCGGCGAGCCAGCCGTGTACTGGGGACGCATTACACGCTTCTCGCATACGAAGACGACAAATGACTTCAGCGGTTACGAGATTGTTCTCGAAGCGCACATCGGTTGCCTGAATCCCCGCACGACGCAGACCTACCAGAACCAGAGCGCGCCCGAGATCATCGATTCGGTCCTGCGTCGCAACGAACTGAAGGGGCATCAGTTCATCTTCAAGTTGCGTCGCCAGTACCCAAGGCACCAGTTCAGGTTCCAGTACCAGCAGGGAGACTGGGATTTTGTCAACATGCTCATGCAGCAGGAGGGCATGTACAGTTATATCATCCAGGGCGATCACGGCGATGTCGTAGTCTTTGGCGACGATATCGACCACTATGTGTATCAGCCCAAGCTCACGGCCCTGCACCGGGCCATCTCGGGCCTGATGACGGGCGAGGAGTCCGTGTTGGCGTTGCGCACGGACACCGAAATGGTGCCTCAGTCCTTTGTCGTGGCCGACTATAACCCCGACCAGGCATGGGAGCGGTTCAGGGCCGAGGGGAACGTCGCTCGAAGCGATACAACGACTTACGGCCGGCCATATATCTACGGCACGGGTCATCTTGACCAGTCCGGCGCACAGTGGGAAGCGCAGTTACGTCATGAGGCTGCGCTTGCGTGGCAGGTCGTCTATACCGGCGAGAGCAACCTGCGCGAACTGCGCCCCGGTCGCATCCTGACCACAGACGATATTCTGCCGGATGCGCCGCACGGTCAGGTCATCATCGAAGTCACGCACTGGGGCGGGCGTGACCAACCCTATCGCAACACCTACAAGGCCATTCCTTCGGACCGGCGTTTCCGGTTAGGAATCGAGGATCACAAGTGGCCGAAAATCACGGGAACCCTGAGTGCCCGTGTCACCTCACCGGGCAAGTACAAGTATGCGTACCTGACGCAGCAGGGCTGGTACGTCGTCCGCTTCGACTGTGACTATGGCGAGTGGCCTGCCGGTGGTGAGAGCGTGCCGCTGCGGCTTGCGAAACCATTCGCGGGCGGCTTGCAGACCGGCTTCCATTTCCCTGTAGTGGAGGGGACAGAAGCCATCATCGAATTTAGAGACGGTTGTCCCAACAAGCCGTATATCAGCGCTTTCCATCACACGAGCCAGCAGGCCGACCTGATTACCAGCCAGGATCGCCTGATGTCGCGCAACCGCATTTATACGCAGAGCGGCAACGAGTTTGATCTTGAAGACTGGGAAGGTGAAGAGCACGTCAGGCTCTCCACCGAGCATTCAGGCAGGAGCCAGCTGACCCTGGGTCACATCGTCAGTGGTAAACGTGAGCATCGTGGGAACGGTTTTGAACTGCGCACCGATGAGCAGGGCGTGGTGCGTGCCGGTGGCGGGTTGATGCTGTCCAGCGATATACGGCAACAGGCCGACGGCAAACAGACCGACATGGCGGAAGCCATGAAGCAGTTCCAGACACTGCAGGTCCAGGCTCAGGGCCTGGCTGACCTTGCGAACACGGCGAAGGCCGAGATTGCTGACCTGAAGGCCGAAAACGACTGGCTCAGGAACAGCGTGAACGAGCTGAAAGAGGCCGTCATGCTGCTGTCCTCGCCCAGGGGTATCGCCGTTTCGACGCCTGATCGCTTATCAATTGGCGCGGGTAAGGACGTGAACGTGACGACAGGCGCAGGCTTCAATGTGAGTGCCCTAAAGAGCATCGTCATGGCGGCCGAAAGCGCGCTGTCGCTGTTCGCGCATACCCTCGGCATCAAGCTGTTTGCAGCACGTGGCAAGGTCCAGATTCAGGCGCAGAGCGATGAGCTTGATATGTCGGCCCTGAAAGATATCAAGATAACCAGCTCGAACGGCAAGCTCATCCTCTCGGCGAAGGAAGAGGTCTGGATTGGCGCGGGCGGTTCATACGTCCGCATCACCCCCCACAACATCACTAACGCCACACCTGGAGACTATATCGAAAAGGCGGCGTCGCTCCAGAAGGACGGCCCGGATTCGGCAATGGTCAAGGAAGGGCTCCCGTGGACGACCGATCTGCCGGATACGGGCGCTCACGGTTCGCGGTTCTCCGGCTGACAACGTTGCGTCGAACCTGACTTACTGACCATTACCACTACCACACCACACAAGCATGCCCGCACAAGCTCACCCGCATCCAGCACCAGCAACGGTCCCTGCGCCCGCGTCAGCGGCCACCGCGCCGACCCCAGCGACCTCGCCGCTAACGTGGGGCTATCCGTTTCCGGACAGGGACAACAAGGAAGTGACCAGCCCGCAGACCTTCTATCAGGCACTGGCCGGAATGGATGATGGCTTTTTCCCGCTGGGGGTCAATGGCTTTCCGCACGGCGGTATCCACCTGAACAACGGCGTCGGCATGTTCGGGACGAAGGACGGCGTGCGCTGCATTGCTGACGGATACATCGTCGCCTACAAGATCGATGACGCCTATCCACACCTGCAATTCAAGGACGGCAAGTGGGCCATGTACTCGACCGGCTTCGTGCTGGTACGCCATACGCTGACGCTGCCGCCCGCGCCCAACAGCACGGGCGTACAACCGGCTGACGAGTCACACGATATCTACAGTCTCTACATGCACACGGCGGACTGGGCGACCTATCTGGCCGATGAGAAACTGAAGCGTCCGTGGTGGTGGCTGGATGTTGACGCGTTCCGCGTTCAAGACAGGGATCATCAGATGGCCCCGCCCGAGGGAGGCACGACCGGGGCGGCGGGCGCATTTGTCTGGACGGAGCCGAAGGCGGGCAAGAAGGCCGGAAGCTTCACGGCGGGCGAACGGGTCGGCTTCCTGCCCGCAGGCAGCGAGGTCATCATCAGCGAGACGCGCGGCCAGTGGGTACACATCAAGGCCATCACGGCGGGTCATATGGTCAGCCTGGTCAATGGCGGCTATTTTGGGTGGGAGGACCAGAATGTTCCGTGGAAAACTGAAGCCGAGAACGCGAAGGTCACTCCCGAAAACGACTGGGGCTGGCTGTACAAGCCGAACCTGCAAGGGATCAAGGAACCGGACCCGGTAGGACAGGTGGTGATTCCGCCGAAGCCGGTATTCGTCAAGGCCGGGACGCCGCTCGGCCAGATCGGTGAGTATCACGATTACGAGCGTGCGACGCCGCTGCCACCTGTGCCGAAGCGCCAGCTTTTGCATCTTGAAGTGTTTGCCGACGATGGCTTCAGCGCGTTTCTGGACAAAAGCCGCGCGCGGGCAGCACGGCTACCCGTCGATCAGCGGACACTTCTGGTGATAGATGTGGGTGCGAAACTGGTGAAAGACATCGCTCCGGCAGATCGCAAGTTGTGTGACTGGCATCCCCTGTACCGGGCTGACGTGACACCGGACAGTCCGGCAAGCGGTCCCTGGGTCAAGGTGCAACCGCGCTATCAGGACTCAAACACGACCCTGCTCATGCCCGAGGGGCCGCCTGTATGGATTGAGCGAGAGAAACTCGCAACCGCAACGGCCACAACGCCCGCCTGGAGCCGGTTCCCGCTTGGCCTGCAAAACGTGGCCGACCCAGCGAACGCATTTACGCTGGTGTATCCACGCAGTCAACTCGATGGACTGAGGGCGCAGGACAAGGCTGTTGACGATGGCAAGACGCAATGGTGGCGTGTGAAATTTGGCAATGCAGACGGACACCCGGCTACGGGCTGGGTCTGCGAAAAGAACCATCCCGGTACACAGTGGCAGAGTCCGTGGGCGTGGCCTGGCTTTGAAAAGGTGGACGCCACCGGTATCAATCTCACGGACGCTTTCAAGCGCAATCTGGTCCTCACCGGTGCAGCGGACTGGAAGGAACAGAAGGAGTTCGAGCCATCGATCACGGCAGTCAATGGCAGTCCATTGTTGCTGAAACTGGAACAGACGATTGCAAAGCTGTCTCCCCCTCCGACCTACGGGGCCGGTAGCAAGCCCAAACCGGAGAATCCTGCTGGCAAGGTCACGGCCAGGGCTATGCAGGCAGCAATGCGCACGCCGTGGCTCGCGCAGGCCCTATCACACGTGATCCTTCGCTACGAAAGCGAATGGGGCGGTGACATGTCGCGATGGGATGCAATCACACCGCTGATGCGAAACGCAAAGGATAACTGGCAGGTTGAAGTGCAGCGCATCCACAAGCTGCAATGGTGGAGCGAGGTGAAGGGCAAGGTCGCGGGCTTTCCTGTCAGCGCGACGGTGCACCACATTCACCCTATTGGTCTGATCACGAATTTCATGTGTAACTGTAACTGTATCGATATAGATACATTTTTGCAGGCCTACGAAGCTGAGCACATATCATTTGAAGCAGGTACGCAGCCGCTAGATGACACGTCAAAAAATAATCTGCGAATTTTTATTCAAGGAATTCTCGACTACTACAAGAAATATAAAAATGGAGAGTGCAATGTCCCCTATATTGCCTACATGCTTGGAACGGCTCGTTTGGAAACAAAGAAATATCATGCAGATCAACATAAAACTATTTATTTCGAACCAACTACGGAAGGCGGTCCCATGTCCTATTTTAATAAATACGACCCAGTTTTAGCGGATACGGCAGCCCATCGACAACGCGCGCTTGACGACGGAAACACACATCAAGGAGATGGTTACAAATATCGTGGTCGTGGGTACGTCCAGGTGACCTGGAAGAGTAACTATCAAGCGATCGGGCAACTAATTGGTGTCGACTTGGCGAATAGTCCCGATCGAATGTTGGAACCGGAAATCGCAGCATGGGCGACTGTCTATGGCATGGAAAATGGAATTTTTACTGGGAAAAAACTCTCAAACTATATCAGTGCAACGACGCAGGATTACGTTAACGCTCGGCGGATAATAAACGGCTTGGATCAGGCCGATAAGATCGCTGGTTTTGCGGTTAGGTTTAAAATAATTCTTGAGGCGGCAAAATGCTAAAATCAGTATTCTGTGCATTTGTTATTTCAGTGCCATTGTTGATTTCTGAAAAAACTATTGCGTCTGACTTGGGGCGAGATGGTCATGCGGACAAGATATTGATTGAGAAAGTAAATAAAGCGGGTGAGGTCGAAATTTATGAAGGTGGCAAATCGCTAGGAAAATATGAAAATTTAATCGTCAACGCATCTTCGCTTTCTTCAAATCTAGTGCCGCTTGTAGACGGAGGGCTCGCCATTGAAATTGATTCAGAAGGATCGAGAAATAAGTTTCATATCGTCGCGCCGATAAATAGAATCGGAGGTCGCCTCTATGTCGATTGCATATACAGAACGTTCTATGATTCCGTTGACGAGACACGTTCAGTTGGCTCTTCCTGCAAGAGGGTAGAGTTAGGCAGTTTCGACGTTGCTGCTGCGATTAGTGAAGACGGCATGATTGCTTACAGTGACGGAAAGGATTGGCTGAAAAACATACAACGCGCAGCTTGTACTAACCCGACTGGATTGGAATATGGGGATTTTCGTTTTGTTAGATGTAGTGCCGATGGGGCCTCGGATACAAAGAACCAAAAAATTATAATTCTCGACAAAGGCGGGAAATCCCTTGCTACTCTTGTTGGTTATGAGTTGATTCCAAAGGTGGACGGATTTGGGTTCGCAATAATCGCTGGTCTTCAAAGCCAGGCGATTGTTTTCAGTGGGGATGCTCGGTGTCTATCGAAAGAGATGGTCAATTCGAATCCTTCATCTGGTGTGGCCAAAATTGCAAATGGACTTGCTATTAATTACACGCTCAACGAGACTAATGCGTGTATTTCTGGTCATTATTCGTATGCTGGGAGAAATGGAGATATTGTGCTAAAAGGTTATAAGGACAATGGGATATTTTATTTGCTGGAAATGGTATCGCATAAGATCTCGAGTGGCCTTTTTATACTCAATCGACTGGATGGCGGCGCTCGGGGTGTGTGGGTTGCAGTTCCTCCAAAGGAACCGCTCATGGTAAATTAAGTATTTACGATGCCCGAGTATGAAGAGCGTTCTCTATTTTTTTGTAAGGCTCAATATAGTTGCCGCATTGATATTTTCGTCGATTGCGGCATTCTCAGAACCATCCTCTGGTGCGTCGGGTATTGAAAGGCTACGCATCGATTTTATTTCCGTTCCAGATTGGATCGAGATAAAGCGTATCGAAGAAGAACCTGAAAAACTTGTGGTTCGGCTTGTGCGTAAAGACGGGGTGGTGATTCCGATTGCGACATTTAATCAAGACGGCCTGCCTACCCGGAATTGGTTGGCACTTTCAAGAATTCAGCCGGTGGGGGGAGTGCTATTTGCAATTGTCAAGTGGCGATATTACCTATCTGGAGTCGATGCGGAAGGTGATTGCTATGAAGTGCATGCGTGTGAGACTCAAAAAAAGTGAAAGCGGCGGAATTGCTTTCTCGGAAAACAAAAAAATATCGGTTTTTTTTGGTTCTGGATCTGACGGAAAGCGGGAGGGTGAAATGGTGAATTTTCGATTTAAGGATACTGCCTCCATTCGGAAGAGTGTGAGCCAGGGTAGGGTTTTGAAATAAATGAAGATAATTGGTATGGTATTGGCGGGGCTATTTTTGATTTCTAATGCTGCTCATTCTCGGCCGGTATGTGGCAGTCCGGTAACGCGCGAGATTGAGACTTGTGCTGAATCAAATTTCAAGGAAGCTGATGCTGAATTAAATCGTGTTTATCAGGCGCTGGGAAAAAAATGGGTGGAAGGAGATCGCAAGCAGTTGCAGCAGGCGCAACGCTATTGGATTCAGTACAAGACTAAGTACTGTCAAGCAGCATTTGACGAAACCAGCCCAGGTCAGGAAGCGGGTATCGATAAATGGGCTTGTTTAGAATCGGTAACGTTCACGAGGACGCGCGAACTCCTTTTCCTTGATAACTCGTATAGCATGAAGGATTTTAAGCGAGCTTTAACTTTCATGGCGAACGAGTATGAAAATGGCAATGAGGGGCAGGTGCTCAATAAATTGGCTCGTGATATGCCAGATGGAAAGAATCAGGACTGGTTGCGGTACGTCGAAGCTAATTGTCAAATGACTCACACCAAGCTTCGAGAGGAGCACGACGTTTGTGTGGCGAGGATGAATTTTTACAAAAACTGGTAGCCTCACAATGCCGAATGAACAGCGCTGCTATAACGAGACGCGGGAATAACGGAGGATGACGTTGCTGACTCCCAGTATCCGGTATGACCACAACGGGATTTCGTTCTTCAGGGTGCTGCCTGTCTACGTTCTCTTTTTTGAAGATGAGGATGGCGACCCCTGTTTTGTCACCGAAAGAACTGAGCAGGGCCAGGCAGTCGTGTGCTTTCTCTCCCCTTTCGATGCGGTGTTCGAGGCGGCTCACGCTGTAACACGCGGCAGGTTCTATCATGTGCTGCCCGCGTCTGAGGTCGACTGGAGAGTATTTCGCGATGCTGACCAACTCGGATTCATTGCCGACATCCACCTGGGATGGCCTTCGATTGACGGCAATATTCTCCTGCGCCCCTCGGGCAGGCTCGGCGGGGTTTGCAGGTTGATGCACCACTGGGCGCGTGACCCGCTGATGTTCGAAGTGGACCCGATTATCCTCGCGGAGTATTCCCGGATTCGCGAGCTTGCCGGTCTATTCGCCTGGGAGGAGACTCACAGGGAGGTTTTGAACTGGGACAGTCATCGCCTGTATCAGGTTGCCGAGCGTGCCTTTGGCTCGATTGAGCTATTGCGACGGAACGCTACGGGTTGCAAACAGGTTGCCCTGTTCGATCCCGAGTTTGGGCAGTGGCATTTCGTCCCCTTCACAGAAATACCGCAGCGGCGATGACGCGGCCGCCCAGATATCCATCAGACCGCTTTCAAGGAAATAACAATGAGTCAACGCTACACCATTCGCGATGGTGATAAGACCACGGCAGGGGGGACTGTGATAGCACATCGCGCCGACATGCTGTACGGCCGTTCGATAGCGTACGAAGGTGATCCGGTCGTGTGTCCGGCATGCAACACGACCGGGTATATCGTTTGTGTGGGCGATCGTGTTTCCAGCAGAGGCGTGAATGGTCGTCAGGAGGCATTGAGCTATGACTGGTGCATGTGCAAGTGCGAAAAAGAACCGCTACTGATCGCGTCGCAGAACCGCTCAATGAGTAGATAGCAGACCACCGTTGCTGTGATGCCCCGGAAAACCGCAGTGCTTCACGCCCGCGCGAGCGGTTGTCTTTTTGTGCGTGATTGCGGCGATCCAGAAATCCTAGGGTGTGATTTCTACACGACCCCGGCGGTCACACCGCTGACGTGGCGCTATCCGTTTCCGGACAGGGATAACAAGTTGGCCCTGCAATTCAAATTGCGAATTGAGGTGAGCCGGGCAAGGGATGTGAGGGCCGCTTTGCCCGCACAAAGCCGGCGAGCAGACGCGAGAGCATAAGCGCAAAAAGCATGGGCTCGATGCCCAGGCGGACGATGGCGCGCAGCAGCCAGCGCAGGTTGTAGCCGGCGGCGCATAGCACGGCATGCAGCGCATCGCCAGTTTGTCCTTTGAGCCAGCAGCGCCGCGTGCCGTGGTCCTGCTTCACGTGCCCGATGATTGGCTCGATGGCCTGTCGCCGTTTCAGCCAGCGCCGCTGAACGCCCGACAAGGTTTTTGCTCTTGCCGCGATGCACGACCTGGCCAGCAGTTCTTCGACACCGGTTTCGCCCAGCGCTTGCCGGAAGCGCACCAGATTGGTCGGGTCGCACGGCAGGCGCGGCTGGAAGTACTCCTCGCCGCAGAAGAACTGGAAGTACACGTCCTGCGCCCAACGCTCGCACACCGACTCATCGCTTTCGTTGTACGCGTGCTTCACGTAGAGCAGACCGACCATCAGCCGAACTGGCAACCGTGGCCGACCGGCCGCGCTCGGACTAGCTCCTGCCAGCACAGGCGTCACGCCGAACAGATCGATGCCTTCACTGACCTGGCCTTCGCGCGCGCCGCTCGAACACCGGACCCAGCGTTGCTCCGATCGACGCCCACGGCATCCGCGTGGCCAGCACGGCCAGCGCGTGACGAAGATCGATCACGCGTCCAGGCGGCTGCGGAAAAAGTCGGGGGTGGTCATCGGCGTCGCTCACAAACTTCCAGAAAGAAATGCAGATCAATATCGTTTCTGGGAGTTCGCCAATTCACTAAGCCCCAGTGAATCCTTGCTGCGCTTGCCTACTGAGATTTCTGAAAAGCCGACTCTTGTAGTTGCTCGTGTCCGGCAACGGCGGAATCCTCGAGTCGGGTGTGCGGAAGTCGAACGCAGTGGTCAGGTCGCCGCACACTGCGCGGCGCCACGCCGTGATGTTCGGCTCATACACGCCAAACCGCGTTTCGATGAAGCGAATCACCGATGTGTGATCGAACACCTGCGAGCGAACAAAACTTAACAATTCGCGTCGATTTCTCGACAGGCAACGGAAAGCGATAAGCTGGCGAATGTTCACGATAGCGCCACGCGCCTGAAGTCCAGGCATACCGAAAGATCTGCGGTTTGCATAACCCAGGTAAATCCATGACACGCATCGGCAGACCCTTCGACATTTCGCGTCTCGAAGACGAGTGGCTCGAAGCAGACGGCTTCGGCGGTTTCGCATCGGGCACCGCCGGCACGTTACGCACGCGCCGCTATCACGCGTTGCTGCTGACCGCTACACGTGCCCCGGGCGGGCGCATCGTTCTCGTCAACGGTGTCGAGGCGTGGCTCGAGGCCAACGGCAAACGCTATCCGCTAAGCATGCAGCGCTATGTGCCGGACGTGATCTATCCGGACGTGACGGCGAGCCTGTTGGACTTCGACACTCAGCCGTGGCCGACATGGCGCTTTCAACTCGACGCGCAAACGCTGCTGACGGCCGAAGTGTTCGTCAGCAAGGCAACGTGCGAAACGGTTTTGCGTTGGCGCGCGGAAGCTTCCGAACCAAGCGCCAACTCGAACGCGTTCACGTTGAAGGTCAGGCCGTTGCTTTCCGGCCGCGACTATCATGCGCTGCACCACGAAAATCCCGCGTTCAACTTCAACGCGCAAACGAGTGACGAGCAAGCGCGCGTCAGTTGGCAGCCATACGGTGACTTACCAGCTATTCAAGCGGTGACGAACGGTGTCTACACGCACGCACCCGACTGGTATCGAAACTTCTACTACGTCCGCGAGCGTGAGCGTGGCCTCGATTTCAGCGAAGATCTCGCGACGCCCGGCGTGTTCAGCTTCAATCTCGCCGAGGGCGAAGCGGTGATGATCCTGAGTGCATCCATAGCGGCTGCGGCTAGGACTGCAAACATTGAACCAGCCACCGCCCATGCCACGCAACTCGCCACCATCGAACAACAACGCCGCGCCGCGCCAGGCTCTCGCCTCCAGCGCTCCGCCGATGCCTATGTCGTCACGCGTAACGAAGGCCGTACGATCATCGCGGGTTTTCCGTGGTTCACCGATTGGGGCCGCGATACGTTCATCGCCATGCGCGGCTTACTGATTGCATCGGGCCGATATAGCGACGCCGAAGCGATCCTGCTCGAATGGGCCGGCACACTGTCTGAAGGCATGCTGCCGAATCGCTTCCCTGACTATGGCGATACACCGGAATACAACTCCGTCGATGCGTCGTTGTGGTTCGTCGTCGCAGTGCACGACTATCTCGCGACCCATCACGCCACCGCCGCCACGCGCACGTGCTTGCAGCAGGCAATAGAAACCATCCTCACGGGCTATACGAACGGCACGCGCTTCGGAATCAAAGCGTCCGCTGACGATGGACTTTTGAGCGCGGGCGTGTCCGGCGTGCAACTGACGTGGATGGACGCAAAGGTCGGCGACTGGGTGGTCACGCCGCGCATCGGCAAACCAGTGGAAGTACAAGCACTCTGGATCAACGCATTGCGCATTGCAGCAATGTGGAATCCGCGGTGGCAGCAACCGGCCGAGCGAGCGTTGCAAGCGTTTCATGAACGCTTTATCGATCCGTCGACGCAAGCGCTTTTCGACAACATCGACGTCGATCACGTAAATGGCGCTGTCGATCGCTCGATCCGGCCGAATCAGATTTTCGCCGTGGGTGGCTTGCCGTTTCAATTACTCGACGGCGCGGCGGCGCGTGCGGTAGTCGATCAGGTCGAAGCGGAGCTGCTTACGCCGCTAGGTTTAAGAACGCTCGCGCCGTCCGATCCTGGCTATCGGGGCCACTACGCCGGTACTCCGTTGGAACGAGATGGCGCCTATCATCAAGGCACAGTCTGGCCGTGGTTACTAGGTCCGTTTATAGAAGCGTGGCTACGGGTTCACGCGACCGGGCACGATGTCTGCATGCAAGCCAAAGCGCGCTTTCTCGAGCCGCTGTACGCACATCTCGACCACGCCGGTCTCGACCACCTCTCCGAAATCGCCGACGGCGACGCGCCGCACAGACCCGCCGGCACGCCGTTTCAGGCGTGGTCGCTCGGCGAGCTGCTACGCATTGAAAATCTGCTTGCCCGGATGGAGCGCATCGCCGCGTAAACCGCGCTACGATATGAGTCCCGCCGCCAAGCTCGACGCAAGGACGTATTCATGCCACCGCTGCGCGCTGCCAATTTGCTCGCCACTACTGAAGGTTCACGCCTGCATTCGGCCGAGTGTGACCACTGGCAACGCTGGGGGCCCTATCTCAGCGAGCGTCAATGGGGAACGGTGCGTGAGGATTACAGTGCGAACGGCACCGCATGGGACTACTTCCCGCACGACCACGCGCGCAGCCGCGCGTATCGCTGGGGAGAAGACGGCATCGCCGGTTTCGGCGACGACAAGCTCAGCTGGTGCGTCTCGCTTGCGCTGTGGAACCGCAACGATCCGATTATCAAGGAACGCCTGTTCGGCCTCACGAACGCGCAGGGCAATCACGGCGAGGACGTGAAGGAGTTGTACTTCTACGTCGACGGCACGCCCACGCATTCGTACATGCGAATGCTCTACAAGTACCCGCAAGCGGCCTTTCCGTACGACGATCTGATTCAGGAAAACGCGCGGCGCGGTGCCGACATGCCGGAGTACGAAATCCTCGATACCGGCGTGTTCGACGATTCGCGCTATTTCGACGTGCAGGTCGAGTACGCGAAACATGCCCCCGACGACATCCTGATGCGCGTGACGATCGAGAATCGCGCGGACCGGGCGGCGTCGCTCGATGTGCTGCCGCAGATCTGGGCGCGCAATTCGTGGTCATGGAAGGAAAACAAGGACAAACCAACGCTGGTCGCCGGCGAAGACCACAGCGGCGAGATGCATGTGGTCGGCCGTCAGCATGGTCATGAGCCGATCGTCGTGACTGCATGGTCGAAAGATGCGCCTCACCTGACGTGGCTGTTCTGCGAGAACGACACCAACGTCAAGCGCCTGTTCAACATGGACGGCGCGGGCCCGTTCAAAGACGGTTTCAACGATTACCTCGTGCACGGTGACGCGCAAGCGGTACGCCACGACGCCGGCACCAAGGCGGCCGCGCACGCACCGCTCGAACTCGCGCCGCATGGCCGCGCCGTGGTGTACCTGCGCTGGCGTCCGGAGTCGAGTCCGGATGATGTCTTGCTCGACGCCGACGCGGTATTCGCTCA
Source organism: Paraburkholderia sp. IMGN_8 (assembly GCF_038050405.1). NCBI lineage: Bacteria > Pseudomonadati > Pseudomonadota > Betaproteobacteria > Burkholderiales > Burkholderiaceae > Paraburkholderia > Paraburkholderia sp. IMGN_8. The sequence goes on from NZ_CP150901.1 coordinate 4,093,959, forward strand.
CCGCATCGCCGAGGCAGACGAATTCTATGGCGCGTTGCAGCATGAGATCGACGATCCCGATGCGCGCCTCGTGCAGCGTCAGGCGCTCGCCGGCATGCTGTGGTCCAAGCAGTACTACCAGTTCGACGTGCATCGCTGGCTCGAAGGCGATCCGCTGCAACCCGCGCCGCCCGAGAGCCGCAAGCGCGGCCGCGACTCGGAGTGGCAGCATTTGTGCAACGCGGACATCGTGTCGATGCCCGACAAGTGGGAATACCCGTGGTACGCGTCGTGGGATCTGGCGTTTCATGCAGCCGCTTTCGCGCTGATCGATCCGGCGTTTGCGAAGCGTCAGTTGCTGCTGCTCGTGAAGGATCGCTACCAGCATCCGAACGGCCAGTTACCCGCGTACGAATGGGCGTTCGGCGATGCGAATCCGCCGGTGCATGCATGGGCCGCATGGCGCGTCTATGAAATCGATCGCGCGCTGACCGGTAAGGCGGATCGCGATTTTCTCGAACTCGTGTTTCACAAGCTGTTGCTGAATTTCTCCTGGTGGGTGAACCGGAAGGACGCCGACGACCGCAATATTTTTCAGGGCGGTTTTCTCGGCCTCGACAACATCGGCATCTTCGATCGCTCGTCGCCGCTGCCGACCGGCGGCCACATCGATCAGGCCGACGGCACCGCATGGATGGCCGCGTACGCGCTCGACCTGATGCGCATTGCACTCGAATTGGCGTATGCGAACCATGTGTTCGTCGATATCGGTGTGAAGTTTTTCGAGCACTTCCTGTATATCGCCCAAGCCGTCAGTTGCGACGACGGCTGCGATACCGGTCTGTGGGACAGCGAAGACGAATTCTTCTACGACAAACTGCGCCTGCCGGACGGCGGCAACATACCGATGCGGGTGCGCTCGATTGTCGGCCTTATTCCGCTGTTCGCTGTACACGTACTCGAAGAACGTCTGCATGGCGGCTTGCCGGGCTTGCGTGAGCGACTCGTCTGGTTCCTCCAGCATCGGCCCGATCTGGCGAGGCTGGTGTCGCGCTGGAATGAGCCCGGCAAGGGCAATACCCTCCTGCTGTCGGTGTTGCGCGGGCACCGGATGAAAGCATTGTTGCGCCGAGCACTCGACGAAAGCGAATTCCTCTCCGATCACGGTGTGCGCGCACTGTCGCGCGTGCATCGCGACAAGCCGTTTGAGCTCGACCTCAACGGCCACAGTTTCTGCATCAAGTATCTGCCGGCCGAGTCGGACTCACGCGTATTCGGCGGCAATTCGAACTGGCGCGGGCCGGTGTGGATGCCGGTGAACTACCTGCTGATCGAATCGCTGTATGAATTTCATCGCTACTACGGCGACGATTTCCGCGTCGAGTATCCGACCGGCTCAGGGCAAAAGTTTTCGTTGTGCGAAATCGCCGACGAACTGGCACGTCGCGCAACCACACTATTTCTCAAGGACAAGTACGGCGAGCGGCCGGTGATGGGCGCGTATCCGCTGTTGCAAGCGGACCCGCGTTCGCGCGATCTCGTGTTGTTCCACGAATATTTCCATGGCGACAACGGGCGCGGCGTGGGTGCTTCGCATCAAACCGGCTGGAGCGGGCTGGTTGCGTTGCTGCTGCAACCGAGAGCGATGGCCGGATCGGGCAATGTGCCGTTGACCGGCGAACCGGAACCGGCTCCTGCACCGGCACGCACGCCTGAGCCTGCGCTGGCAACCGCGGCGGCGAAGTAGTTAAACAGGCATACGAAGTTACACAAGCCATACAACACGCGTGGTATGCGGGTTTAGCGGTTGATTTGAACTGTGCGGGTTCAAGCGTGGTTTTTTATGTACCGCCACGTCCGATTCATTGGCTGCCTTAAGCGAATCCCATGTCGACTACTCCGAACGCATCACTATCCGCTCAACCTGCTTCCAGCGCCGGAGCGAACCCCGAAGCCAGCTGCAAAGTCAGCGCGAGTCCGCATGATGCGCCGCCGTCGCCGGCCGGCAAGCGGCCTGCGCCTTCTTGCACGCTCGTCATCTTCGGCGCGGGCGGCGACCTCACCAAACGGCTGCTGATGCCCGCGCTGTACAACCTGGCCGTGGATGGCCTGCTCGACGGCGGTACGCAGATCATTGGCGTGAATCACGGCGAGCGCGAGACGAGCGCATGGCGCGACGATTTGCACAAATCGCTGCAACAGTTCGCCGCCGACAAAGCCAGCACCTTCCACGCCGGCAAGCTCGACGACAAAGCGTGGGACTGGATTGCGCAACGGCTCGAATACATGGCCGGCGAATTCGAAACCGACGACACGTTCGCGAAGCTCAAGCAGAAGATCGATCAGTCGCCGGGCGGCAACGTGATTTTTTATCTGGCAGTCAGTTCGCGCTTTTTCAAACCGATCGTCGAACATCTCGGCAAAGCGGGTTTGCTGAAAGAAGGCGATGGCGGAAGCGACGGTTTCCGCCGCATTGTGATCGAGAAACCGTTCGGCACCGATCTCGCGTCGGCACGGGATCTGAACGAACACATCCTGTCATACGCGCAAGAATCGCAGGTGTATCGCATCGATCACTTTCTCGGCAAGGACACCGTGCAGAGCATTCTCGCAGTGCGATTTGCGAATGCGCTGTTCGAGCCGGTCTGGCGGCGCGAGTATATCGACAGCGTGCAGATCACCGCGGCCGAAACGATCGGCGTTGAAGGGCGCGGCAAATTCTACGAACAGACTGGCGCGTTTCGCGACATGCTGCCGAACCATCTGTTCCAACTGCTCGGCATGGTCGCGATGGAGCCGCCCAATTCGTTCGATGCCGAAGCCGTGCGCGACAAGAAGGCCGACATCTTCGACGCGATCCTGCCGCTGACTGCCGATGACGTCGTATTTGGTCAATACGAAAAGGGTCCGGCAGGCGTCGGGTATCGCGAGGAACCGGATGTCGGGTCGGACAGTACGACGGAAACGTATGCCGCCGCGCGCGTGTTCGTCGAGAATTGGCGGTGGGCGGGGGTGCCTTTCTATCTGCGTACGGGCAAGCGGCTCGCCGCACGTCGCACGGAGATCGCGGTGCAACTGAAGCCCGTGCCGTTCCGTCTGTTCCGCGACACGCCGGTCGATGCGCTGACGCCGAACGTGCTGACGTTGCGCATCGATCCCGCGCATGGCACGAGTTTCGACTTCAACGTAAAAACGCCCGGGCCGGTGATGCAGGTGGGCGCGGTGCAGTCGTCGTTCGACTATGGCGATTTTTTTGCCGAGCGGGCTAACGTCGGCTATGAGACGTTGCTGTATGACTGCATGCTTGGCGACGAGACGCTATTCCAGCGCGCCGACAGCATCGAAACGAGTTGGGCCGCGGTGGACGACGTGCTGCATCCGAAGACCGGCGGCGCAATACCGGTGCACGGTTATGCGGCCGGCAGCGAAGGCCCCGCGGAAGCAGACGCGCTGCTCGAGCGCAACGGACATGCGTGGCGGCCTTTGCAAAGGAACGCAGTCGAGAAGAAGTAATTCCATGAGACGCAGCGACACAATCGGGGGACACCATGGCAACACGTAAGAAGAAAGCGACAGGCAGCGACGAGCGGATTCTGGCAATCGACGTCGGCGGAACGGGGTTGAAAGCCGCGATCATCGATGCTGACGGGCAGATGAAAACCGAGCGTTTGCGGGTAGCGACGCCGCATCCGTGCACGCCGGATCAACTGGTGGATGCGTTGGTGATGCTGGTGGAGCCGCTCGTCGAGAAGGAGCGGCCGACGCTGATGTCGATCGGTTTTCCGGGCGTCGTGCGCGACAACCGTATTCTGACCGCGCCGCACTTCGGCGTTGAGGGCTGGCACGACATTCCGCTGGCCGATTCGCTGGCGCAGCGCCTGGGTGGATTGCCGGTGCGGATGATCAACGATGCCGAGATGCAAGGCCTTGCCGCGATTGAAGGCCACGGCATTGAGTTTGTGCTGACGCTGGGCACTGGCGCGGGAACGGCGCTCTTTCGCGACGGCGAGTTGATGCCTCATCTGGAGCTTGCGCATCATCCGGTCAGCAAGAAGGGTGTGGCGTACGACGAGTATATCGGCGAGGCGGCGCGCGAGAAGGTGGGGAATAAGCGTTGGAATCGCCGTGTCGAAAAGGTGATTGGGATTCTTGCTTCGCTGGTGAATTACGACAAGCTTTGGATTGGTGGTGGGAATGCTGCGCGGCTGACGATTGAGTTGCCGGCGAATGTCGCGACTGTATCGAACGATGCAGGTATCGAGGGTGGGACGCGGTTGTGGCACCCGAAGTCTGTTCGGGAGACGCGGCAGTTGCCGGAGGCTAATCAGCGGGTTGGTCTGTTCAAATGATGGTTTTTTTGCTGCGCAGCGGGGTTGGTTGGTTGCCTACGGCGTTGGTCTTTGCTTTCGTTTTTTGCCTGCGCGGCGCTTATCTCTGTGTGCCTGCGGTGTTGGCCTTTCCTTGATTTGTTAGTGGTCTATTAGCTTCGCCCCTGTGCGGGGCAGGCACTTACTTTCTTTGCCGCCGCAAAGAAAGTAAGCAAAGAAAGCGGCTTCACACCGCTAATTCTTAAGCGGGTCCCCTGGCTTGGAGGAGGCAGTGGAGCATCTGGAATCGGTGCTCTCGCACATTCCGCGCTTGTGACAAGGCAGTCATCCTTCCCGCCTCGCACTGCGTGCTCGCCGGAACGGTCTGCAAGGGAAACCAGTGACTTCGCTTTGGTTCGTGGGGGTCATTGGCTTTGCCCCGGCGAGGCGCTGAACTGTGGAAGTGCGGGCCACTTCGCCGAACGAAACGTAGCCGCAAGTTGCGCTAGCGCAGCAAAGGCAAGCCACTACGGTTGAACAACCGCAGGCACCGGAAGCGGCTGACGAGCCCGTCGATTTTGTGAAGTACCGCAGAGCGTCGGAACTGGCGAGTGGTTTGATGAAGTACCGTTTCGGCGCGCGCAGCGCCGCCGGAAGAATGACTGCCTTGTCACTCACGCCGAATGTGCGAGAACACTGATTCCAGATGCTCCACTGCCACCTCCAAGCCAGGGGACCCGCTTAAGAGCTAGCGGTTTGAGCCGCTTTCTTTTGCCTACTTTTCTTTGCGGCCGGCAAAGAAAAGTAGGTGCCCCCCCGCACAGGGGGAACGCTAATAAACCAAAAAGAAAAGAAAAACCCACCGCCGTAGGCACACAGAATAATGCCGCCGCAAAAGGCAAAAAGGACAAAGAAAAACCCAACGCCGCAGGTAAGTCTGCACGCCTGCAAGCGAGAAACCAGCCCCTCGCGCTAGAATCATCGCAGGCCGCATTCACGCCGTTTCATCGGGTCATCGCCGCGCATCTCGGCTTGCCGGACGAAGAGCAACTGGTGTGCGGCATGTCGCTCGGTTTCGCCGACGAAAGCGCGCGGGTCAACCTGTTGCGCACCGAGCGTGAACCGGTCGAACGTTTTCCCTGTTCCTCGATTGAAGAACGTTGCCGCGTGTCGTCGCTTGCCATCATCCACTACTACTTTCCACCGGACCACCATGAAAACATCGCGCCGAAACTTTCTGATGCTGAGCGTGGGCGTCGGCTCGACGCTGGTGCTCTCGCGTGCCGCGTTCGCTGACACAGGCGGCAAGCTCAGCGAAGCGGATCCGAAGGCACAAGCCGTCGGCTATAAAGAGGACGCTTCCAAGGTCGACAAGGCGAAATTCCCTGACTACACCGCCGGACAAACTTGCGGCAACTGCTCGCTGTTCCAGGGTAAAGCCACGGACGCCTATGGCGGCTGCACGCTGTTCGGCGACAAGCAGGTCGCCGCGCGCGGCTGGTGCAGTTCGTATTCAAACATCTGATGTGAACGAACGCGCGCCGCCCGCACGCATGTCAGCGCAATGCGTCCAGCAGCAGTGGATGCGAATGGCCGATCCACACGGCCGCGTCGCGATGGTCGCGCAGGGCGTCGCCGGTGTTCGGGTGGAGAAAAATATCGAGCGAGCCATGATTCAGCGTGAGCCAGCCGACAATCTCGGCGAACTGCTCCTGGCTGAATGCGAGCTGATACGACCACATCGGATGCGGCCCGACCGGACGCTCGTGAAAGCGGCCCAATTGCAGCTTGCCGTTCCAATGCGCATCGATCTGCTCGCGAAAGGCCCACGCGGCGTCGCGGCTGCTTGAGTCGAAGTAGATGTGGGCGTGCCAGCTTGCAATGGCCGAGGTGTCGCGAAAGGTCATAAGAGGGTCAGTTGCATATCAGTCTTTATCAGACTTTCATTCTGCTTGAGTTTCCGTCGACGCGTGCGGTAAGCGCCTCATGTGAAACTGTCTTTCATCTTCATCGACTGTCTCGAAGCCCAGGCGTTCGTACAGGCGTTTCGCCGGATTGCCCTTGAGCACCTTGAGCGTGACCGGCAACGCGTCGGCTTGTGCGGCCTGCAGGACCGTTTGCAATGCGCGCTCGCCGATGCCGCGGCCTTGATGCTCCGGCGCGATCTGCAATTGCACGACGACCCATTCGGTATCGTTGCGATGTGCTTTCAGCAAACCGGCCGGCGCGCCGTCGACGCAAATCACCCGCGCCGTGTCGTAGCGATGCAGCAGCCGCGCGCGATGCCCGGCGTCGTCCGCAGGTTCACCGACGCGCGCCAGATGCTCGGTCATGGTCGCCTTGCGCAGTTCGAAGAGAAAGCCTTCGTCGGCGTTCAACGCTGGACGCAAGGTGAGGACAGGTTCTGGTGTGGGCATGCTGGAAACGTTCCCGGTGCGCAGGCGGCTCGTAAGAATTGTCGCGCCATCAGCGCTTTTTTACCACGCGGTCATGTTTCGGCCGATCAACTTCATGGCTCGGCGGCCGCGTCGATTCTGCTACGGATGATCCGCGTCGATGCCGGCAAGCGTGCCGCTTCAAGCACTATTTGGCGGCGCAGCTGAAACAATCCGATCTTTTCAGCGCCTATTGACCGAAATCGCCGAGCGCCGGCGATTCGCCAAATTGGGCCGCCATTTCCCCTCGTTTCGCGCAATTGCATTCGCGCTCTCTCGCATAAACTGGTTTCCATGGAGCGACAGGTCATCGAGCCCATCGACGCGGTCTTCCCCCGCGTTGTTTTGAACCGTACCGTTGATAGCAGTTTGCCGCGGTTGTCGAAAGCGGCAGGGCAGGAAAGCAGTAGGAAGTAGAAGCAATCGGAACAGCGCGCAGTCGATTCAATAAGCGCTGGAAACAGCAGGGGATTGCAGCGAGGTGCAGTGAAACGAAGGACCGAGCTGTGATGTAGTAGCAATTGAAGTTGCAGTTCAAGTAGCAGTTGAAGTAGCAGCAGCGTTGTTAGTGAGTGGTGGGTATAGGTCGGCAAGCATCCACGCGCCTGCGCGACTCCTCCATCCTGTCCGACCCTGTTCCCTTGCGGAACAGGGTTTTTTTTCGTCGGTGCAGCACATTGCGACTTGCATTCGCTTAAGTCTGTCTTAATAGTTGCTTGCCATGATGGCGACACAGATTCACATTCAGAGTCTGTCAGGCCGCCGGCGCATCGGCGGCGTTTGTCACCGGACAACAAAATTCCGGTGGCAAAGCCGAGAGTTAGCGAAGGAGGTTGAACCGATATGTCCAGTAAATCGCGAAGCCGCAAGCACAGTCAGCCAGCAATGTCGCCGCTGTTGCGCGCGCTTACCTATAGCCGCACCGCACACGAGCCAGTCACCGAGGCGATGCTTTTGCAGAGCTACACCGCTCTCGATGCATTCCGGCACGGCCACGGCTCGCGGAATTTGCACATGACGCTGAGCCGGCATTTGCTGGTGTCGCAAGAACTTTCGCGTCTCGGGCTCGGGGCGGACGTGCTTGCCGACATTGAAAGCGCACACGCAGCGATGGTTCAGCTCGACGTCCGCGAGCATCGCGATGGCATCTGGACACTCGAGGACAGCGAATATTCCCGCCTTTGCACTGCGCTGGCCATTCTGGACGGACAACTGTCCATCGCCTCGCTGAGCGACATCGCGAACGCCGAAGCGAAAATGCTCGAAGGACTGATGAGATCGGCCCAGAAACAGGCGGCTGCCGTAGCGACGGTCTAACCGCGCCGTTCTTCGCTCTGCATAACCCGGAAACGAAAAACGCCCTACGTAGGGCGTTTTTTTGACTCCGGAGTCAACCGTTATCACGATCGCTCAGCGCGCGCTAACCTTGTACCCATCGTTGAGCGTCTTCAGGAACGCGATGATGTCGCGAATGTCTTCATCGCTCATCGCGGGCTTGTCGCCGAATTTGCGGTCGAACGGCGCGTCTTTGTCGTCGATGTTTGCCTGGTACTTCGCTGGCAGATCATCGTACTTCTGAATCTTTCCATCAGGGCCGCGCGGGTAGAACTTCTGCGGCGCGGTATTGCGTTCGTTGTAAAACGCCATGACGTCCTCGAGCGAACGATAAACGCCGTTATGGAAGAACACCTGGCGTGTGGCGACGTTGCGCAGCGTCGGCGTGAGGAACATCCCGCAATACTGCGTCTGGTCCTTCAGGTCGGTACGGAAGGGCCCGCAGATGCCCATGTCGAAGAAGCCGTGGTCCCGGTTGGCGGCAAGGCTGGCATTCCGTGGCACGCCGAGCGCCTCGTACTGATAATCCGTGAACATCGGCGGCAGGCCGTCGGAACCCGGCTTCGAAAGATGGCAGCCCGCACAGTTCGCCTTGTTCGGGTCGTTGAACAGACGCAACCCGTGCAGTTCCGCCTGACTGAGCCGTGCTTTTCCTTCAAGCCAATAGTCGTATTTGCTGGTGTAAGGATGAAACGATTGCTCTTCCACCTGGTAGCGCGCAATGGCAAACATGGCCTCTGACATGGCGAGGTCCGTGTTTTCGAAAACGTTCGGACCGAATAGCTGAATGAAGTCGTTCCTGTACGGCGTGCGCTGAAGCTTCGCCAGGACGTCGGCCATGCTCGCATTCGCCATTTCGACCGGGTTCAACATCGGACCGGATGCCTGTGCCTGGAGCGTGTCGGCGCGGCCGTCCCAGAACATGCCGCCTTGCGGCACCAGCGCAGGCGCGGCAGGTGCAACCCCCGCGTTTTTCTGAGCCTTTTCCACGCCCGCCGCCTGACTCGCAATCTGCGCCAGATCGGGCGCATTGTCCGCGTCGCCGCTATCCGGGCCGATGCTGAAATTCGGTTGCCGGTAGAGGTACATGAGTGACTGCGGCGGCCGGTAGCCTTGCTGCGACAGAGCGGGCCCGCCTAACTGAACAGCCAGATTGTTCGCTGGCCCGTACGAGTGCTCCGGGCTATGACACGACGCACATGACTGGCGACCGGACGCGGAGAGCGTCGGGTCGAAAAATATCTTCTTGCCGAGTTGCGCCACGGCGCTGAGCTGAGCCGGTGCAACCGGGCGCTGGAGCGCGATGGGGTTTGCATTCGCCCCCGTGAGGTCTTCGACAAGCGCGCCGACTGCGGCTGGACCCCGCGACGGGTACGCCAACGCCCAGACACAAAAACCGATCGACGCGATAAGCACGGCGGCGACGAGCAACGCCAGAATGCGCCGGGCGCTGTACCGCGACGGATGCTGAGGAGGACGTGATTCGACGGGACGAGCTGCGGAAGCGGGCATAGGGGCAACGGCAAGGAAGCTAAAAACGAAAAATGTTGCCAACCCCGAAAAGGTTGGCAACACGGAGATACCGTCTAGCTACGCGTCGACGCGTAGCGCGGAACTTAGATAGCAGGGACCGACGCGACCGGCGTGCCCAGGTTCGGGTCGACGAACAAAGTCGGGTTGTTGCCGCCGCCGTTGAAGTTGAACAGGCCCATGATGCTGCCTGCCGTCGCATCGAAGGAGCCGCCGCCGATCCGCTGGCTGCCCAGCCAGTTATCTTCGATGAAGCGAACCACGGACGCCTGGCTAATCAGGGTATGGTCGACATAATTGGCCTTCGCCCACGGCGAAATTACGAGGAACGGGATGCGCGTGCCAGGGCCGCAACGACCGTTGACCGCAGCGCCGCTCACACCGACCGGAGCCGTTCCCGTGCCGCACTTGCCGGCGCCGTTCAACTGGTCCGCCTGAGCATCGAATGACGAAGACGTCGGGTTCGCAAAGGCATGGTCGTACCAGCCATCCGAATCGTCCCACGCGACAATCACGGCCGTGCTCTTCCAGTCAGGCTGTTGTTGGAGGAAGTTGACGATCTTGGCCGTGAACGCCTGTTCGTCGAGCGGGTCGGAGTAGCCTGCATGGCCGTCCTGGAACGCCGGCGCCTTGATGAAGCTGACCGACGGATAGTTGCCTGCCTTCACGGATGCAAAGAAGTCGTCGGTGTCGTACTGGTGATTGGCCGGGTCAGCCGTCTTGCCATCCGACTGTAGCGTGTAGCCGATGGCTGCAGTCGCGCTCGGGCGCAAGTGCTGCGGGTTCGCCGTCGATGCGTAGTACTGGAACCAGTTGTGGTGCGGGATGTAGTCGGCCGTTGCCTGTCCGACCACCGGCGACACCGTGCTGCGCTTGCAGCCCGTCGTGCCGTTGCTGTTGGTGGTCGCGAGGTTGAAGCCGCCCATGAAGCCGCCCCAAGTGATGCTCTTCGCGTTGAGCAGGTCGCCGATGTTCTTGCCGGACATCAGGATCTGGTCAGTCGTGCTGGAGCACAAGTCCGCAGCCGGGTCGGCGTCGTTGATCAGCGTGATGCCGCCTTGACCGTCGTTGACGTAATACGAGTGCGATGCCGTCGACAGATTGAACGGTTGCTGGCTGGTCTTGACGAGCTGCACGCCGTTGTTCTGACCGGAGATCACTTCAAGTGCGCCCGGAGTCGATGGGCCATACGTATCCGTATAAGCGTTGTCGCTCATCGCAAAGTGCTGCGCCCAGTTCCACATCGCCGACACGGTGTTGCCGTCGTAGTAGCCCATGACCTGGCCAGTCGTACCGAAGGCGCCGGCGCCGCCGCTCGAACCCTTACCCGTGAACTTCGGGAAAAGGTCGGCAGCGCCGTTGTCGTACGCTTGCTGCTCCGCCGTGTACGCGTGGTTCTGGTCGGCCGTCGCGGCCTGAGTGCGGTCCAGCCGGAACGGATTGGCAGCGCCCGTGCCGTTCGCGGTGTTCGTGAAGTTCGGGTTGGCGGTCAGCAACGTGCCGCTCAGGCCGTTCACCGTCGGCGTGCCGGCCGCAGCCGTGAACGCAGGTTCGCCAGCCGGGTTCGCCGCATTCGGATAGGTGGCGAAGTAGTGGTCGAACGAGACGTTCTCGTTATAGATCACGACCACATGCTTGATGGGCGTCGACGTGGTCAACTGATTCTGCGCTGAAACGGTGGTAAGCGAATTGCCGTTGTTGCCACCGCACGCATACAGCGCGACCGCCATTGCTATGCCTGATACGCCAAAAAGGAAGGCTCGGGAAAGCATACGTTTTAACTCCGGGTATTATTTTTGCTCGTTATTTTTCGACCGCGGTTCGTGGCGAACTCAGCGGGCGCGTGGGGACCGTTTGAAAACCCACGTACATTGGAGCATCTCGTCGTTACCGTGAAATGGCGCTTTGCTTACCCGGCTATTACGTTGCTGGTGCGATCTCAAGCTTATTGAAGGACTTCGTGGAGACACGTGCGAAGGCGTACTGAAGGGCGTACATCTGCGTACCCTCCTGTCTATGAATGAGTGCCGGCTGGCGCTCGATGGTCCGTACGACGAAGAAGTTCGAAAGCAGTATGTTTGCCGTTGCCGTTGCCGTTGTCCTTGCCGAACCGCAACCTGTCACCGGACGATGCTCCAGGTTGCCGCATGAGTGCATTTACCCAAAGACACCGCAGTGCATTACCCCAAACACACAGGTGGGCAATACCCCACGACGCAGGCGTGCGCGTGGCAGGTGACCACGAACGTGCCAGCGTCGATGTCTTTAAACGTCAGGCGGCGCGGTATCGATGCCGACACGGTTTTTCGCCGGGCAATCATGCGCCCACCCTTTACCAAACCGTGAGGGGGCAATCGGGTAGACGTCGCTACAAACTGACCATATTTTTCACGCTATAATTCCCGCCATGAAATTCCTCCGGACATTGCTCCTTCTGTTGCTCTGCGCTGCGCTGCCCATCAGTGGGCTGGCAGCCAGCGGCTTGACGGGAGCGTGTCCGATGCAGATGAGTATGGGCGCAGATGAAAGCAGCGCCATGTCACCGGATATGTCCGGCTGCGAAAATATGAAGCCCGTACCAGCCGGGAAGACCAAAGGGTTTTCCTGCAAGGTAACGGCGCAATGCCAGGTCGGCAGTTTGTATCATCCCGTCTCCGCCACTGAGGTAACCCGCCCGGCGGGACTGGCCAGTCCAGTTGTATTCCACTACGCGCAGTCGCTCTCCGTCCGTGAACCGGCCGGACTCTGGCGACCTCCTCGCGCCATCTAATCCCTTGCTGACAGGTTCACCGCATTTGCGGTGAGGTCGTCCTGCGTTCAGGACGTGGACTCCCTTTGAGAGTCCGCCGTTGGGGTTAGACCATGCTTTTAACTATTGGCACGCCGTCATGCCGGCGTGTACCACTGCGCGCGCGTTCGTTTTTTGCCGCGCTGATTCTCGTGAGCGTTGCCGCGCGCGCTCAGGAAATGCCCGTCACGCTCGATGCGGCGCTCCAGTCCGCCACCGACCGCTCTGCCGCCATGGGGGCGGCGCAAGCGTCCGTGCGAGCCAGCTCAGAGGCGGTCACCAGTGCTGGCCAGTTGCCGGACCCGATGCTCAAGGCTGGCGTCGACAACCTGCCGGTGAACGGACCGCAACGGTTCACCATCGGCCAGGATTTCATGACGATGCGGCGCATCGGAATCGAACAGGAATGGGTCTCGCCTGAAAAGCGCCGGCTACGGTCGGCGCTGGCGAACCAGGTCGTCGACCGCGAACGGTCGGGCTATCTCACGCAATTCACTAACGTGCGTCAGCAAACCGCGACCGCGTGGCTGAACGCAGCCTACGCAAAAAAAACGGTGTCGTTGCAGCAGGAGCTGATCATGCACATGACGCATGAGCTTACAGCCACGCAAGCCTCCTATCGGGGTGCAAAAGCGTCGGCGGCCGACGTCACGCAAGCCCAGCTCATGCTGGCGCAGACGCAGGACCAGCTGCTCAAGGCACAACAGACATTGCAGACCGCACTGATTGCGCTGTCGCGATGGACTGCCGCACCGGTCACTGACGTAGCCGGCGAACCGCCGGCACCCCAGTCGTTCGTCACGTCCCTGCCGCCCGAGGAACTGCGGCACGTGGAGCCGGCGCTCATCGCGGCTTCTGCAGAGATTGCCGTCGCTGATGCCGACACCGCCGTTGCGAACAGCAACCGCAGCCCCAACTGGACGTGGGAAGTCTCATACCAGCAGCGCGGCGGGGCGTACTCGAACATGGTGTCGGTTGGCGTCAGCATCCCGCTGCCCATCCATCGCAAGAACTACCAGGACCGGGACGCTGCCGGAAAAGCGGAACTCGGGACCAAGGCACGCCTGATGTATGAGGACACCCAGCGGCAGGTCGAAGCAGATGTGCGGACGCTGTCAGCCACCCTGGCCAACGGCCGCGAGCGCATTGCCAGTCTCAATCAGGCCTTGCTGCCGGCGGCCGGCCAGCGCGTACAACTGGCGACGGCGGCGTACAAGGCCGGCACGGGCTCACTCGCCGACACATTCGCTGCCAGACGTGCGCAACTCGATGCGCAATTGCAGGTGCTCGACCTCCAGCGTGATGTATCCCTGACGTGGGCGCAGCTGGAATACCAGGTCGTGCCCGCCACCATGTCCGCCGCTCAGTGAAGGAGAACGCTATGGAAAAGAAACAACTGGCGCGCGCGGTTCTGGCTGTGTTTGCCGCTGCCGTGCTCGTGGGTGCAGGTTATGTTGCAGGCACGCATCGCGAGGCGATGGGTGGCGCAAGCGCTGTTGCGGCTACATCGTCCAGCGACAAAATCGATCCGAAGAGTGGCCGGAAGGTGCTGTACTGGCACGATCCGATGGTGCCGAACCAGCATTTCGACAAGCCGGGCAAGTCGCCTTTCATGAACATGCAGCTCGAGCCGGTCTATGCGGACGAAGGCGGGTCGAGCGGCATCAGGATTGACGCGGGATTGCAGCAGAATCTGGGCATTCGATACGCGACGGTACGGCGGCAGGACACGGCAGAAAGTTTCGATGCGGTGGGTACGACGCAGTTCGATGAGTCTATGGCGGACGTCGTCCAGTCGCGGGTGACGGGCTACATCGACCGTCTGTACGCGAGCGCCCCGATGCAGCGCGTGGCGAAGGGCGCGCCCATCGCGTCGCTCTTCGTTCCCGACTGGCTGGCGCCGCAGGAGGAATATCTGGCGCTGAAGCACGGCGGCATGGATGACAGCATGCTGGCCGCTTCCCGGGCGCGGATGCGGGCAATGTCGATTCCGGAGGGCGTCATTGCCAGTCTCGACCGGACCGGCAAGGCGCAGACGCACGTCACGCTGTCCGCGCCGGAAACCGGCGTGCTGACCGAACTCAATGTGCGCGATGGCGCGATGGTGTCGCCCGGCCAGACGCTGGCCAAGGTATCTGGGCTGAGCAGACTATGGCTCATCGTCGAAGTACCCGAGGCGCTGGCCCTTCAAGTGCGGCCCGGGATGACTGTGGACGCGGTGTTTGCCGGTGACCCGGCACAACATTTCACGGGACACATCCGCGAAATCCTGCCGGGCATCAGCACGAGCAGCCGAACGCTGCAGGCGCGTCTCGAAATCGACAATGCCGGGCTGAAGCTGACGCCGGGGATGCTGATGCGCGCGCGTATCGGAGCAGCGAAACCTGTGTCGCGCCTTCTCGTACCTTCGGAAGCGGTAATTACCACCGGCAAGCGGTCCGTCGTGATCGCCAGGAACAGCGACGGTCGGCTGCAACCCGTTGCAGTCACGATCGGCAACGATGCCGGAGACAGCACGGAAGTGACTGGCGGTCTGACGGAAGGCCAGCAGGTCGTCGCATCGGGTCAGTTCCTGATCGACTCCGAAGCGAGCTTGAAGTCCGTGCTGCCGAAACTGGAAGGCGCCGCCGCGCCCAGCGGCGCAGCGTCTGCAACGTCCGCCGCGGTGCCCGCCGCCGGCGCTGCCGCGACCGCTGCTCAAACCTACGAAACGACCGGCAAGGTTGAAAAGGTTACGCCCGGTGACATCACGTTCTCGCACCAACCCGTGCCGGCACTGGGCTGGGGCGCGATGACGATGACGTTTGGCAAGCCATCGCCGACTGCCTTCCCGGACGTGAAGCCGGGCGAGGTCGTGCACTTCGTCTTCAGGCAATCGGATGACGGATACCAGTTGACGAAGGTCGAACCAGCGGGAGGTGCCAAATGATTGCCCGCCTGATTCGCTGGTCGATCCACAACCGGTTTCTGGTGCTGCTCGCGACCCTGCTCGTTACCGCCTGGGGCGTGTATTCCGTGACGCAGACACCGCTCGATGCGCTGCCCGACCTGTCGGACACGCAGGTCATTATCAAGGCGTCGTATCCCGGCAAGGCGCCGCAGGTCATTGAAGATCAGGTGACCTATCCGCTCACGACGACACTGCTCGGTGTGCCGGGCGCGAAAACGATCCGCGCGTATTCGTCGTTCGGCGATGCATTTGTCTACGTGCTGTTCGACGACAAGACGGACCAGTACTGGGCACGCTCGCGGGTACTCGAATACCTGAACCAGGTGCAGAGCCGCCTGCCGCAGGGCGCGACCGTTTCGCTTGGGCCCGACGCGACCGGTGTGGGCTGGGTGTACGAGTATGCACTTGTCGACAGGACCGGACAGCACGACCTCGGACAACTGCGTGCACTGAATGACTGGTTCCTGAAGTTCGAACTGAAGTCAGTGCCGGACGTCTCCGAAGTCGCAAGTATCGGCGGCATGGTGCGGCAATACCAGGTCGTCCTTGACCCGGACAAGCTGCGAGCCTACAACCTGACGCAAGCCGCCGTCGCGGACGCGCTCGGCAAGGCCAACCAGGAGTCGGGTGGCTCGGTGGTGGAACTGGCCGAGTCCGAGTACATGGTTCGGTCGTCCGGGTATCTCCGTTCACTAGATGACTTCCGCAACATCGTGCTGCGCACCAACGACACGGGCACGCCGGTGCTGCTGGGGGATGTTGCTCGCATCCAGATCGGGCCAGAGATGCGCCGCGGCATCGCCGAGCTGAACGGCGAAGGCGAAGTCGCGGGTGGCGTGATCGTGATGCGTTCCGGCAAGAACGCGCTGACGACTATCGACGCGGTGAAAGCGAAACTGGCTGACCTGAAGCGGTCATTGCCGGCTGGCGTGGAAGTTGTGACGACTTACGACCGCTCCCAGCTCATCGAACGCGCGGTCGACAACCTCAAGGACAAGCTCATCGAGGAGTTCATCATCGTCGGGCTCGTGTGCGCGGTGTTCCTGTTCCACTTGCGCAGTGCTTTCGTTGCGATCCTGTCGCTGCCGTTGGGCGTGCTGGCTGCGTTCATCGTGATGCGCTATCAGGGCGTCAACGCGAACCTTATGTCACTGGGCGGCATTGCGATTGCCATAGGCGCGATGATCGACGCCGCCATCGTGATGATTGAGAACGCTCACAAGCACCTTGAAGCGTACGACCACGACCATCCGGGCGAACCTATCACGACGACACAGCGCTGGGAGCTCATCGCGACATCGGCGGCAGAGGTAGGGCCGGCATTGTTCTTCTCGCTGCTCATCATCACGCTGTCGTTCATCCCGGTGTTCTCGCTGGAAGGACAGGAAGGGAAGCTCTTTTCGCCACTGGCATTTACCAAGACGTACACGATTGCCGCTGCGGCTGGCCTGTCGGTGACGCTTGTGCCGGTGCTGATGGGCTACCTCATTCGCGGCCGGATCCCACACGAGAACGCCAATCCGATCAACCGCGTACTGATTCGACTGTACAGACCGCTGCTCGAAGCGACGCTGCGCCGGCCGTGGGTCGCGATTGGGCTGGCGGTCGTCGCGCTTGCCATCACGCTGATTCCCGTGTCGCGGCTCGGTGGCGAGTTCATGCCGCCGCTCGACGAGGGCGACCTGCTCTACATGCCGACGGCGCTACCGGGTATCTCGGCAGACAAGGCGGCCGAACTGCTGCAGCAGACGGACCGCCTGATCAAGACCGTGCCGGAAGTGGCAACCGTATTCGGCAAGTCAGGCCGCGCGGACACGGCGACCGACCCGGCGCCGTTCGAGATGTTCGAGACCACTATCCAGTTCAAGCCACGTAGTGAATGGCGCCCAGGCATGACGCCTGAGAAGCTGGTCGATGAACTCGATGCACGGGTGAAAATTCCAGGTCTGTCGAACGTCTGGGTGCCGCCGATCCGCAACCGGCTGGACATGCTGTCGACCGGCATCAAGACGCCCGTGGGGGTCAAGATTTCCGGCGCGGATCTCGGACAGATCGACAGGATCGCCACACAGGTGGAGGCTGCGGTGAAGAACGTTCCAGGCGTCACGTCGGCGCTTGCGGAACGCCTGAACGGCGGGCACTACGTCGACGTCGACATCGACCGGCTGGCGGCCGCCCGCTACGGGATGTCGGTTGCTGACATCCAGTCGGTCGTGTCGTCGGCGGTCGGCGGCGACAACGTCGGCGAGGTCATCGCGGGTCGCGAGCGTTTTCCGATCAATATCCGCTATCCACGCGAGGTCCGGGACTCGGTCGACAATCTGCGCCAGTTGCCGGTGGTCACGGACCGGGGCGCGCAGATCACGCTGGGCGACGTAGCTGTCATCAGGATTGCCGATGGCCCACCCATGATCCGTAGTGAAAATGCGCGGCTGTCGGGCTATGTCTACGTCGACATTCGCGATACAGACCTGCAATCGGCAGTGAAGGCGATGCAGCAGGCCGTATCGCAGAACGTCGTATTGCCGCCTGGCTATTCGATCGCCTGGTCCGGCCAGTTCGAGTACCTCGAACGCGCGGCAGCCAAGTTGCGTACCGTGATTCCGGTCACGCTCGTGGTCATCTTCGTGCTGCTCTTCCTGACCTTCAACTCGGCGGCCGACGCGCTCCTGCTGATGTCGACCGTGCCCTTCGCGCTGGTCGGCGGCTTCTGGCTGATCTGGATTCTCGGTCACGCCGTGTCTGTCGCGACGGCCGTAGGATTCATCGCACTCTCAGGGGTCGCGGCCGAGTTTGGGGTCGTGATGCTCCTGTACCTGAAGGGGGCGCTCAACAGTCGGCTTGAGCGAGGCGAGCCATTCACGGAGGCGACACTCGTGGACGCTATTCGTGAGGGCGCCGTGCTGCGGGTCAGACCGAAGGCCATGACGGTCGCGGTGGTGCTGGCGGGCCTCATTCCGATCATGCTGGGCCATGGTGCCGGGTCCGAAGTCATGCAGCGTATCGCCGCGCCGATGGTGGGTGGGATGGTGACCGCGCCGCTCCTGTCGATGCTCATCATTCCGGCAGCCTGGCTGCTGCTGCAACGCCGTCGCGTTATCCGTACCAAAAAAGCGTCTCAACCTCATGCAGTACCAATTGGCACGTCCGTGCCGCAAACCCTCCCTGGAGAAAACCAATGAAGAAGTTGATTATCGTATCCGCTATGGTCTGTACAGCTACTGCGTTTGCCGGCACCGCGCTGGCAGCCGACGATATGGCGGGTATGAAAATGAAGACAGGTGCCATGGACACAGCTTCATCGACAGACACCGCACTCACTGACGCGGTGGTCAAGAAGGTCGACCCGTCGACCGGCATGGTGACGCTGAAGCACGGCGCGTTGAACAACGTTGGCATGCCGCCGATGACGATGGCATTCAAGGCGAAGGACGCTGCGATGGTCAAGCAGGTCAAGGAAGGTGAGAAGGTCAAGGTCCGCGTTGAAAGCGTCAATGGCACGCTGACCATCGTGAAACTGGAAAAACAGCAGTGATAGGGCGCTGACGCCATCACCCCAGGTCCGTCTCGTAACGGCGGGCCTGGGGTCGCGTTTTCGCTCACGTCTTGCGTAGGAGCATTGCCATGCGAATGACATCATCCAGTACAAGCCGCGGCACTCGCTGTCTCGCGGAAACGCTGAATCGGGCGTTGCGCATGGTGTTCGCCTTTCTGCTTGTGCTCGCTCCATTCGCTGCGCATGCAGTGAGCGAGTCCGATCTGCTGCCACCCCGTGATGCCTTCCCACTGAAGGTCAGCCTCAGCGGGCCGCAGCAGGTGACGCTCGATTTCGGTACAAAACCGGGGTACTACCTGTATCGCGACCGCTTCAGCTTCGCGGTGGATGGCGTGCCCGTGAAGCCGGCCGGGATGCCGGCGTCAGAATCGAAGAATGACCCGACGTTCGGGGTGGTGCAGGTTTATCACCGGCCAGTGCAACTACAGCTTCCTCTTCCTCATGTCATCGCATCGGGCATCGTGCTTTCCGTCACGTCGCAGGGCTGCTCGGACCTTGGCGTGTGTTATCCCCCGCTGGCGCGGACCTACCGGATCGCGGCCGACGGGACCGTCACCGCCATCGTGCAGGACGGGACCGCAACGGCAACGACAACGACAGGCTCGGGTGAAACCACAGTTGCCGGTGAAAATCGGAGGCTTACTGTTTTCGGTCTGAATCTGCGACCGGCGAACGGTCTTGGTGTACCTGAATTACTGGGCTTCCTCCTGGCCGGCCTGTTGATGGCGGGCACGGTGTGCATGTATCCGCTGATCCCGATCGTGACCGCCGTTATCGGTGGCACCCGGGACCTACCGCACCGGTGGCGTGGCTTCGCGTTGTCGTTCACCTATGTGCAAGGACTCGCGCTGACCTATGCGCTGGCAGGCACCGTTGCGGCGCTTGCCGGCATTCCGTTGGTGACACTGACGCAGAAACCCTGGGTACTGGCCGGCTTCGGCGTGCTCATGGTGCTCTTTGCACTTGCCATGTTCGGGGTGTTCCGACTGCAGTTACCCGCAAGCGCGCAGACTCGCCTGACCGAATGGAGCAATCGTCTGCCCCGGGGCCGGATTGTTCCGGTGTTCGTGATGGGCATGCTCTCCGCGCTGATTGTCGGGCCGTGCTCCACACCGGCACTGGCGGGCGCGCTACTGTATATCGCCAATAGCCGTGACGTGATCGGCGGAGCGCTGGCCCTCTATGTGATGGGCGTCGGAATCGGTCTTCCGCTGTTGCTGGTTGGCACGTTCGGGGCGCACGTTCTGCCCAGGTCGGGCCACTGGATGGTCGCGGTGCAGGACACGCTAGGTGTCATGCTGCTGGCTGCAGCCCTGTGGTTCGTTTATTCGCTACTGCCAGACTGGCTGCTGATGGTACTGATCGCGTTGCTGCTGGCCGGCTGCGGCATGATGCTGCGCGCCATCGACCCGTTGCCGCCAGATGCGGCTGGTGTTGTTCGTATAGGCAAGGCAGTCGGGCTATTGTTGCTGGTTGCCGGAGTCGCTGAATTCATTGGTGTTGCATCGGGCAACTTCGACGTTCTGAAACCGCTCGGCGGCGTGGTGCGCGTATCGTCACCGGTGAGCGCAAACGCGGACGCAAGTGCAACGGCGCGGTTTGAAATGGTACGGACGAGTGCCGAGTTAGACCAGGCGCTCAAGGCAGCGCGTGGCCAGCCAGTCATGCTGGATTTCTATGCGGACTGGTGCGTCACCTGCAAAGAACTCGAACGCTTCACCTTCGCTGACCCGCGAGTGGTGAATGAATTTGCGCACTGGAAACTGCTGAAGATTGATGTGACAAAGGGCACCACCGAGGACATCCTGATGCTGCGGCACTATGGCCTGTTCGGGCCGCCCGCACTGATTTTCTATGACCGCAACGGTGAGGAGCAAGATGACGCGCAGTTGGTAGGGTTTGTCGGTGCCGACGCGTTCCTGACGCACCTCAAACGATGGGACCGGTAGCTCATGAAACCGCTGTTGAGACCGTCGCCGCGTCGTGGCAACGTGCAGCCACAGCGCCTATACTGAATCCATGAAATTCTGGACCCGATTCGTCGCCTGCTTTCTCGTCGCGTGGTTGCCACTCGCCGGTTATGCCTCGCAGGCGACCGTGTGCCCAGAGATGTCGTCGTCCGCCATGCAACGACCAATGAGCGCCTCGCCCATGACCGGCACGGCGGCCAGTGCACAGAAGGCTGCCGCGCATGCCGCCCGGGCGGTGCTCGGGTGCCATGGTCATCCTGGCAGTCTTTCGTGCGGTATGGCTGCCCTCCCGACCACGCGCGCGATGCTCGACATTCCGTCATCGTCTTTGTTCCGCGCAACGATTCCTCTTCTCGCCGAGCAGTTCATCCCAGAACCGCTTCAGCCTCCCCCCCGGACCCTGTAATCCTCCATCGTCGAGTCACGATCCCGCTACTCGAGCGGTGGTTCGCGCACGTGCATGCCGCAGGCGGCCCGAAGCAGAGACTCGCATGTACATCCTCTATCACGCTTGCGGTGAGGCGGGTCCTGTTCGCGCACGCAATCAGATAGACACGTCCGAAAGACGCAATTCGAACCAACGCACCACGTCTGGAGAATTAAATGAACGCGAAATTTCTACTCATCGCCCCGCTATCGGCGCTCCTGTTGAGTGCGAGCGGATTGAGCATGGCTGCGACAGGAGGCAGTGACGCCCACCCCAAAGCCCAGCCGGAAATGCAGCGCAAGGGAGGCTCCGGGATGGGCGGGATAGCGTGCCACGGCGCTTTGTCAAGCTATCCCGCGCCGGGGCTGTAGCGGAGGCAGTCATGATTAGCAGATCTGGATTCCTGAACGTCGTGATTGTGATCTTCGCCGTCATCGGCCTTATCGCTGTGCTTGGCGTGGCGGGCATGGCCGTTTTACACGTAAGCATGATGCATGGCATGCGGTTCTGCGGTGCGGCCATGCATGTCAGGCCGCAATAGCGGTCTGTCGACCGAGGAGAGGCTGTCATGAAACATCGAGACCACAGCAGGAAAACGGCGAACACGCATGGAACTTCGGCGCCCATCGCCACACACCGCCCCGATGGCAGGAGATGGCGTCTGCTGGCACTGCTCATCCTCGCGCTCGCCGTCTTGCCTGCCGTGTACGCATTGTTGCCTCTCATCACGAGGCGCCGGCTGCTCCGGCTTGTCACCGCGAAACCGGATTTGCCCGCAGCGCCCGGTCGTCAACCAGCGTGGCAGGTTGGCATGCTGCGCCCGGACGGATTGCGCATCATTCCAAGCGGACGATCGGACGCATCTCACGTTCTTGATCCGAACCAGTTTTCCGACAAGGACATCAGGCACTCCTACTGGGTGGCGACACAGATACCCGCGGTACTGAACCAGCTCTACTGCTGGTGTGGCTGTGAAAACCGCGGCGTGCATCGCTCCAACCTGCAATGCTTCGAAGACAAGATGGCGGTCGACTGCGCGGTGTGCCAGGGCACCGCGGAAATCGCCTATCAGATGACGCGGAACGGGGTTCGGGACGCCGGGAAAATTCAGGCCGCGGTCGATGCCAAATGGGCACCAAAAGGGTGACCACCAAAGCTGGCCCAGGCAGTATGAATAACGCTTCATTCATCCGCTATTCAGGAGGAGATCATGGAAATCAGATGCGTTGTCGCCATCCTCAGGTCTGACATCCTGGAGACGCTCGAAAGGCGGCTCGGCGCGATTCACATCCACGGTGTCACGGTCAGCAAGGTCAAAGGATTCGGCGCACACCCGAACCTGTTTTCCAATGACTGGACGACCGAGCACATCAAGATCGAGATCTTCACTCAGGAGACGAATGTCGACGCCCTTGCCAGGGAGATCACGGCCATCGCGCACGCAGGCGCGGGCGGGGACGGAGTCGTCGCAGTTTTCCCCGTCGAAAGGTTCTTCCGTATCAGCACCTCGTCTGAAGCGATGCCTTGAGCCGCAAGGAGGACTTGCCGTCAATGACGGACTGGGTAGAACGTTCAATCAACGAGTCTGAAGCCTTGCGGGCACGGAGACCGACATGTTACGAATGGAGGATGCAACGCGGCGTGCCTTTCTGCGGGCGTCCGCTCTGTCCTGTCTTGTTGCTGCCGGTGCGTCCGGGCTTCTGACTCTGCGCGACGTCCGGGCGCAACCACGTGCCAGGAATCCGCAGTTCGTTCCGGACCTCGAGATCCAGTTGCGCGCCAGGGAAGACCACGTGCAGATCCTGCATGGAGAACCCACCCGCGTCTGGCGTTACGACGGCAAGGTCTTGAAGGGCGATCCGGGCGGTCTCGGTTTCCTGTCGAACGGTTACCTGCCGGTGTTGCGCGTGCAACGCGGTCAGAAAGTGAGGATCGACCTCGTCAACGAATTGCCCGAACCGACCATCATCCACTGGCACGGCCTGTACGTGCCGGCAGCCATGGATGGGCATCCGCGCAATGCTATTGCGACCGGCCAGCATTACGTCTACGAGTTTGAGGTGCTCAACCGGGCGGGGACGTACTGGTTCCATGCGCACCCGGACGGGCGTGCCGGCGCGCAGATCTACTTCGGCCAGGCCGGGCTCCTGATCGTCGCAGATGACGAGGAGGCAGCCCTCGGCTTGCCCAGTGGTGCGTACGATGTACCGCTGGTGATTCAGGACCGCGTGCTGGACGGCCAGAACCAGTTCACGTACCTGTCCGACAGCGATGGCGGAATGATGGGACGCGGCATGATGGGCGGTGGCGGCATGATGGGGCCGGGGATGATGGGCGGCGGCGGGATGATGGGTCGAGGCATGATGGGTGGTGATGGCATGGGGCAGATGATGGCGCGGATGATGGGTTTCCTGGGCGACCGGATTCTGGTCAACGGGAAGCCCGATTTCGTGTTGCCAGTAGCGACCCGCGCGTATCGCCTGAGGCTGCTGAATGCCTCGAACACGCGCATCTACAAGCTGGGCTGGAGCGACCGCTCGCCTCTCGCGATTATCGGTACCGACGGTGGACTGCTGGAGAGGCCGGTGATGCGTCCGTACGTCACGCTGTCACCCGCGGAACGCGCGGACATCTGGGTGGATTTCAGTCAGCGATCGATTGGAACTGAACTCACGCTGCAAAGCCTGGCGTTCGATGGCGAGATGGCAATGGGCGGCATGATGGGTAATGCATCACTACCGAACGGTGCGTCGTTCCCCGTCCTGAAGGTCCGGGTCGAACAGCGCGTGAATACAAAGGCCGAACTTCCAAAGCGGCTCGCGTCGCTACCGGTGGCTTTGCCTCGGGACGCGGTCAATGCACGAGCTCCGAAAGTGTTCAACATCACAATGGGGATGATGGTCTGGGGGATCAACGGGCGCAGCTTCGACATGGACAACGTGACGAAGACAGAAACCGTGAGGCGCAACAGCGCGGAACTCTGGGAATTCCGTAACGAGAAGTCGATGATGCTGATGGCTCATTCGATGCATGTCCACGGCCTGCAGTTCCGCGTGCTCGGCCGTACCGTACTGCCGGACTTCGTTTCCGCGCACCGCACCGTGGCTGCGGGACTGGTCGACGACGGGTGGAAAGACACCGTGCTGCTGATGCCCGGCGAGCGCGTCCGGTTGCTGCTCCGGTTCGAGCACTATGCAGGCATGTTTCTCTACCATTGCCACATGCTGGAGCACGAGGATACCGGTTTGATGCGCAACTATCTGATCGAGACGTAACGAGGTGGCGCCCGCTTCCGCGACTGCGCTATCCGGTCGCGAAGCGAAAACAGTGGAAGGTAATCTGGAGTGAAACCATGAAATCGTCCCGCCGTAGTTTCATCCTCAGTGTAGTGGGCGTTGCGTCGTCGCTCGTGCTCTCGCACGAAGCATGGGCCGAGGTCGCGCCAGTCCTCGAGACCGATGCGAATGCACAGGCGCTCGGGTACAGAACCGATGCAGGGAAGGTCGACCGTGCGAAGTACCCGAAGTTTCAGGTAGGGCAGGCGTGTGCGAACTGCCAGTTCTTCCAGGGCAAGGCCGGTAATGCAACGGCGCCCTGTACGATTTTTGCGGGCAAGCTGGTGAACGCGAAAGGGTGGTGCAGCGCGTACTTAAAGAAGACGTGAGGCGATTACGATCAGCAATACGGTCTGGGCGCCGGCAGTCCCGATTGGCGGTCCAGGTGCGGGCTCGATCTCAAGTCGTGGTCGCTGCAACGCCGGCTGCGTAAGCAGCAACATCGGTCATCCGGTGCCAGATGCATTGCGCAGCGATGGTCTGTACGGTTTGCCGGCATCTGGAGCCCGAAACGTTGACCGGCAGGTTGTTGGTGGGGAGTTTTATCATGGCTGGCCTTCGCAGGTTCAGGTTTTCAGTTAGCGGGATCCTCGCGGCTCTCGCGATCGCCGTCCTTGCCGCGGCGGCGTATATGACTCTGGGCAGGACAGAAACCGTTCCCGACGCGACGTTCACGTTGATGTCGGGGCAAAAGCTGAGTACCGCTGACCTGCGCGGCAAGGTGTACCTGGTCCATTTCTGGGCCACGAGTTGCGCAACCTGTATCAAGGAAATGCCGCAGATGATTCAGACCTACAACCGGTTCAGGGGCGAACACTTTGACTTCGTCGCAGTGGCGATGAGCTATGACCCGCCGTTGTATGTCAGGAATTACGCAGAGACCCATCATCTGCCGTTCAGGATAGTGATGGACGCGGACGGCAGCCTTGCACAGCAGTTTCATAACGTGCAACTCACTCCAACAACGTACGTCGTCGACGGGAAAGGCAGAGTCCTCAAGCGCATTCTTGGAGAGGCCGATTTTCCCGAACTGAACCGGATGATTGGCGAAGCGCTCTCGGAGTCGACGTAAGGAGAGCGCGGTAAAGACGCGAGGCTGGGCCGCCTGCCGGGACCTGGGCTGAGGAGATGCCAACGCTGGACCGCCTACAGGCAGCGCTGGGCGGACCGCACTTCGCAGTCGTCGCGGTGTCCGTTGACGCGGGCGGCTTGCCGGTGGTTCAAGCGTTCTTTCGCGAGACCCGCGTTAATCACCTGCACCCGTATCTGGACACCTTCCACGACGCGGCGGCCTTGATCACGACCGGCATTCCGATCACCCTGCTGGTCGACCGTAACGGCCGCGAGGCGGGCCGCAAGCTGGGGCCCGCAACGTGGGACGACCCGCGAATGCTACAGCTGATACGAGGCTACTTGCCGGCGTGGACCGCAGGAGAGGAGACGAAAGCCCATGAGTAAGTTGCCGACAGACCGACGCCTGTATATCGCCCGGGGCGTCCTTTCCGTCGTACTGGCGTTGGCACTGGTCGCCTGCGACGACCACGCCGGCTCTTCAACGACATCGCCACGATTCGTGTCCTCCGACATCACCGGCGTCCGCTGGGGGCGCGATTTTCATTTGATCGATCACACTGGCAAACCGCGGAGCCTCGCCGACTTCAAGGGGAAAGTAGTAATGCTCTTCTTCGGCTACACCCATTGCCCTGACCAGTGTCCGACCACCATGGCCGAGATGGCGGGGGTGCGCAGCAAGCTGGGGGAAAACGGCCGCCGGGTGCAGGGCCTGTTCATCACTGTCGATCCCAGGCGTGATACCCCGCAGGTGCTGGCGCAATACGTTTCCGCGTTCGACCCGAGCTTTCTCGGTCTCTACGGCGACGAGAACACCACGGTGGCCCTGGCCAGCGAGTTCAAGTTCTACTACCGCGCGCAGCAGGCCGACGCGCAGGGCAACTACAGCGTCGATCACGGTAGCGCGATCTACGTATTCGATTCGGCAGGCCACTTGCGTCTATTGATGAGCCCCGGGACGAGCATCGATGCGATGGCGGCCGATGTTGGGCTTCTGCTGAAGGAGTGAACAATGGTGGCGATGCAAGTCATTCACGTGTCTGCAGCCGCCCTGACCGCGAAAGCCCTGTTTCAGCGCTGACAGCCATGTCTCGAAAACCCACGGCCGAACTGCAGTTGTCGCCCCTCCGTTGACTGCCGCATGCTGGCCCGGCGCGAAACGCTATACATGGTACGCGAGTACGCCCGCACCATGCTTGATGCCCACTGACCACCGCTCCCCTATCAGGGTCGTCCGGGCCATCGAAAAATTTGAGGTAGTCGACTGCGAATCTGGCCGGGTCAGTTCGTCTTGGAGCTAACAACAACGGGGATTCGTAGTCCGATCCCTCTCCGAGAGTCGACCACGGATGCAAGACCATTTCCCGAGGTGGATAAGAGAACGGAGAGGCTACTGCCAATGGCGTTACCCAGGAGGAACGATGCTCCCGCTGATTCTTGGACCAAGATACAACATCCGCGTCACCTGCGATGCCAGCCCCAGCAATGACCGAAGTGAATCGACGATAGAAGTCAATCCGACCAATCCGTACAACATGGTCGGGTCGTCCAAACGATTCACCGACCCGCACACCTATGCGTTCTCGCTCGCCGCGTATTCGACATTCGACTCGGGCCGATCGTGGCAGGAGGCTGCGCCCCTCGGGCTCCTCGCGGGCTGGGACGGCGTTTCGGATCCGACGGTCGCCTTCGATGATGTCGGCGGCGCATATCTCGTCGCTCTGCCGTTTCAGGGACCCGAGCCGATGGCCATAGCGGTGTACAAGTCTACGGACGGCGGTTTGACCTGGTCTGCACCGAACCTCATTCACTCAGCGCCTGGCGATGACAAGCAGTCGGCCGCAGGCGATACCAATCCCGGCAGCCCGTATCATGGCCGTGTTTACGCCGCCTGGGACGGTCCGGGTGGCATGCTCTTCGGGCGCACGATCGACTATGGGGCCAGCTGGCGCGGGACCGGAGCGAACCCGGTCGGAACGTCGCTTGCGCCGGCCTCGTTCGGACCCCAGGTCGTCGTGGCCGCGGACAGTAGCGTCTACATCTTCTTCATCGCCGGCACCGACATTCAGTTCGTCAAATCCACCGATGGCGGGGATTCGTTCTCGAACCCGGCCACCGTTGCGAGCGGAATCACGGGCTTGCCCGGCCAGCTACCCGGTGGGTCGTTCCGGACGCCCACGGTCGCGACGGCGTGTGTTGGGGTCAATGCGACGGACCTGGTTGTTGCCTGGGCCGACTATCGACAGGGAGTCGCCCGCATCTACTATGCGCGCTCCAACAATGGCGGCGCCGTCTGGCAGGCGGGCAGTGGCTCCGGCATGCCGCTGATGAGCGGCGGCGCTGTCTCTGCCCCCGATCAACATGAGTTCCAGCCGCAGCTTGCCTGCACGCCCCAGGGAGACGTCGGCTGCGATTTCTATCTCTTCGGACCGAAGGGAGGCGGCACGACACCGCTGATCGACGTTGTCCTGACAGCGTCGGCCGACAACGCGGCGACCTTTGTGGATCGGGCCACCGTGACCGAGATGCCGTGGGACCCCACAGTGGATGCCGTCTGGGCGCACGGAGATCCTAACGTCACCTTCATTGGCGATTACTTCGGTCTGGCCGCGAGCCCGCTCGGGTTCTTCCCGTTCTGGATGGACACTCGCACCGGAACCCAGGAAATGTTCACCGCGCGCGTCGCGGTCCGGCCCGCGAACGTCTACATTCGAGACTCCTCAAGCGACACTGGTACGGTACCGTCACCCGGCAATCATTGGGAGGCTCCGGATCTAATCGTGCGCCGGCAGCAGGACGGCAACGCTGTCTGGGTCGATCAGGATCTGCTGCGCGACGGTGTGACGGATCATTTCATCTACGGCAAGATCACCAACCTCGGGCCCAATCCGGCGGAGAACGTCACGCTCGCGGTCACCGTGGGCAACTATCCCGCGCTCGATGCGCTGCCCGGGCTGGAGTTTCGTTATCCGCAGGACTGGTATCCGGGCGACTGGCAGACGGCTGCGGTCCAGCAGAGGCACCTGTACCTCGGTGAGAGTGCGCCGATGAATCTGGCGGTGGGCGCCACCCGTATCTTCGGACCCATTCGCTGGCCTGCCGCCCAGATTCCTCAGGAGGGCACCTGGCACCCATGCCTCCTGGCCGAGGCGCGCGGGGACAACAACGACTCCGCAGGCGGGCTTGATGGTGCGCCACTGCTGGTCTCGCCCGGTACGTGCGACTACGGCAGCTACTTCTGGGGCGACAACAACGTCTGTCAGCGCAACCTGTCCTATGCGCATGTCTTCGCCGACGCCGAGAGCCTGATCGAGTTGCCCTTCATCATCGGCAGCCCGTACAGTCACGCAAAGCTCATCGAGGTCATCGTCCAAAAGGGCCACAGGCTCGACGACGTTCCGATGATTCTCGAAGTGCTTCCGCCCAGGAAGGGAGAGAAGCCGCCTGTACCGGACAGGAATCACATGCACGGCGCGAAGCTTACTGGCAAGCATTGGAACCTGACCCATCGAGTGGCAGGAGTCGGCTTTGCGGTTGAACCAGGGCAGACGGTTCGCTTGAAGCTGTCGGTCAAGCTTCCCACGGCATTCGATCTCGACGCGCCGACAAAGCTGACGATCTTCCAGCGCAATGACGGCCATGTCACCACCGGCAGCGCTACCCTGGAACTCGTTCGCGGTCATGTCGAGCACGCGAGCCACGAACCGAAACAACGTGCTTCTTCGGCGCGCAAAAAGGGGTGATGACGCCGCGTACCATCGGCCTCCCGCTCTTACTACGTGCACGTTACAAAATCGGCCTGCCTGCATCGTTGACTACACGTGATTTTGCGAGGCACCTTTTCCGAGCTGGGTTGATCGAGCCGGGCTGTCGGGCTCGACTGGCCAGTCGTTACCGTCCGGGGCCTTGTTATGGTTCTGGTCACGTCTTCGTGACCAGAACCATGAATGGAGGTTTCGCGGCGGACAATCACTCGACCTTTCGAATTATCGATAAGGGGGGATCATGTCGAATATCCAGGTCACGCACGATTCGAGCGTGAACAACGCGAGAAGCGAAAGCAATATCGTCGTCAATCCCAATAACCCGAAACAGATTGTGGCGGGATCCAAGAAGTTCCGGGACATTCACAACTACGACTTCATTCTGGCCACCGAATACTCCACGGATGGTGGCCTCTCATGGCGTGATTCGGCCGCCTTGACGCTATCCGGTTTTACGCTTCTCACCGACCCTGCGCTTGCCTGGGACGATGTGGGAAACGTTTATCTGGTCGGTCTGTCGGGCAACAATCCGCCGACCTTCGACACGGTCGGTATCGTGATCTACCAGTCGTCGGATGGTGGACAGACCTGGAGCGCTCCGCTGCCGATCCACAACAGCGTTGGCGATGACAAGCAGTGGGCGGCAGGAGACACGAATCCGTCGAGTCCGTTTCGCGGCCGTGTCTATGCAGTCTGGGACGACGGATCCGACATGCGGTTCGCTCGCACCACAGACCATGGCGCGACCTGGATCGGTGCGGGACCTGGCGTGACTCCCGCCGGCACGGTGCTCGTCAATGATTCGTTTTCACCGGACATAAGAGTCGCGGCCAACGGTGACATCTATATCGTCTGGATCGCGGGAAGCGAGATCAAGATGATCGTGTCGACGAACGGAGGCGACAGTTTTGCGCCGGCGGTATCGCCGGCCACGGGCGTGACGACACTCAATGCCGGATTGCCTGCCCCTCATGGGTGGCCGGTGTTTCCCGGCGGAAACTTTCGCGTGCTCACGATCCCATCGGCCAGCGTCTTCGGGAGCACGGTCGCCGTGGCATGGGCGGACTTCCGCCAGGGCGTGTCCCGTATCTATTGCGCAGTGTCGCCAGACGGTGGCGCCAGCTGGCCCACCGGTCTCTCAGGAACGCCGCTGCTGGCAGGACCGCTACCCTCGAATTTGCAGCACTTTCACCCGCAGATCGTCATCGATCCCAGCGGCGTGATCGGGTGCGCCTTCTACGAGTTCGGACCCAAGCCGTCGACACCGCTCATCGATGTGATCATCGCCCAGTCGGTTGATGGCGGGATCTCGTTCGATCGTGCCACCGTGACAGACCAGCCGTGGGATCCGGCCATCGACGCACCGTGGTCGCATGGAGATTCCAACGTCACCTTCATCGGTGACTACTTCGGGCTGGACGCCAGCACGCGGGGATTCTATCCGCTCTGGACGGACACTCGGACCGGTATCCAGGAACTCTGGACCGACATCGTGCCGGCCCGTGTACAGGTCAGGATTCCGCCCGGCCTGTATGGGCAGGTCGCCCAGATTCTGGACGGCATCATTCAGGACGGCGGTGGCGACGAAATCGTGGGCGGGCATATCGTACATATTCCGCCCTGGGGACCCGAACTGGATATTCTGCTGGGTGTCGCGATCCAGCGGATCGCCACGCTTGTCGCCAGCCCCGGGGGTATCGGCATTCAGAGAGCGGCCATGGCCATGGTGGCGCATGTCGCTCAACAGGAAGTCAAGCGTCTTGAAGGCAAAGGATAGGCGACCAGCGCGAAGTGTGAAGATTCGCCAACGTGCTGACGTCTGTCGTCACGGCGGCTGCACGTCGGCGTCCACATTTTCGCGCGATGCAAGACTACCTCGGATAGACGTGCGCAGCTGTGCGTCAGCGTGAGCGGCGTGCGCGATTCACCGTATCGACGGCGGTGGATCGCGTTGCGTTGGTGGCGATGCGCTTCAGATCTGACAGGCGCGATCGAGTCGGCCCGTTTGCGCCGGCGAGCCGTGCGGATCCGTGAACATGGCCTGCGATATCGTGCAGCAAGCACGAGGGATAGCAATTGAGTTTTGTCGCCAATTTCGGCGAGACCGACCACACTGGTCGAGACTATGAAGGATTGCATGGGTTGTTTGTACCCGGGCCGCGCTGTAAGAACGCGATGACGCGCATTCCGGCGACCCGGTCAGGTCGGAATGCGTGTCATCGGTCTTGCCAGGCATCTAGCTGCGCACGCCATAGCGGGTCTTTCGACTCGCCAAGTATGTTGACGTGCGCCCTCGAACATTGCGTTCGAGGCGGCTACTCCCCAATGAGCGGGTGCGATTCTATCGCGCAGGGTGTTACAGAAGTAAGTCGTCAGAATGAAGCGGTGGCGGCGCTCCACATCGATTCAGGTGTCCTGCGTTCGCTGTTGTTCGGACGATAACACTGGAGATTCTCGCTGCAGCTTGGCCTGTCGTCGCGCCCGGTCGTTAATCACCTGATGGCGCCGGTGGTCGGTCATCTTCTTCCACCCTCGAATTTCATCGAGAGTACGAAAGCACCCGACGCACAATTTGCTCTTGCCATCGAAGGCACACACATCGATGCACGGCGACTTGACTGCCATGGTTCAGGCCGCCGCTTGTGAAGGTTGCACTTCAACAGTGACATGCGAGAGCCCCTTGAAGCGCTCGAGCACGGCATGATAGAAGCGCGAGTCCCGCTGGGGTTCACCTGTTGCCACCGACACCACGGCGCTCATGTGACCCGGACCCACCCGCCATACGTGCAGGTCGACGACCTTGTCGCCACGGTCCTCGATAGCATGACGCACGTTCTCCGCGATACGTCGGTCGGAGTTCATGTCGAGCAGAATCGCGCCGGTGTCGCGCATCAAGCCGTAGGACCAGTTTGCAATTACGAGTGCACCGATGACACCCGCCAGCGGGTCCATCCACAGCCAGCCGAACGCGCGCGCCAGCACCAGACCGATGATTGCCAGCACGGAAACCGCGGCATCGGCCATGACGTGAATGTAGGCCGACCGGATGTTGTGGTCGCGGGTCGCTGCCTCATGCGCGTCGTGGCCGTGCTCATGTTCTTCGAATTCGACTTCGTGCTCGCCGTCCGGCATCCGCACGATGGCTTTGAAGGCGTGCGGCTCAGGAATGTCTTCCTTCGATTCCAGATAGCCACCACGGTCCGCCAGCGCGAATACCTGTTGCGTGCCATCGGGTCGCACCGTAGTCACGGACACTGCCGATGCGTCCAGTCGTGAACCCTCCGTCGCCGGCGTAATCCGGAAAACGGGCGGTACGCCGTCCTCGAAGATGGAGATGGCAAACACACCGGGCGGCGCGAAAATCTTCTGCGCCTCGTCTTCGTGAGCATGGTCGTCGTGACCATGACCGTGTTCGTGGCTATGCCCATGGCTGTGTCCGTGGTCGCCGCCGCTCAGCAGCCACACGCTTGCCAGGTTAACCAGCAGGCCGACCACCGCGATGGGAATCGCTTCGCCGAAGTGGATCGGTACGGGTGACAGAAAACGCGCAACCGCCTCGTAGCCAATGAGCACGGCAATCATTGCCAGCACGATGGCGCTCGTAAATCCGGCGAGATCGCCAAGCTTGCCGGTACCGAACACGAAGCGGGAATCGGTGGCGTGCCTGCGTGCATACGTGTAAGCGAGCGCGGCAATCAGCATGGCGCCTGCGTGCGTCGACATATGGAGACCGTCGGCCACGAGCGCAAGCGACCCGAACATACTCCCACCGACGATTTCGATCAGCATCATCGCGCTGCACAGCGCGATCACCGCCCACGTCTTGCGCTCGTTCTTCTCATGGCCAGCACCCAGAAAGATGTGGTCATGTCCCGCGCCGAACGCGGCGTCTTTGAAATCACTCATTTTTGACTCTACTTGAAATAGCTATGGACGACTTCGATGAGCTGGTCGGTCGCACTGCCGGCCGGTTCTTCGTTGGTATCAGCGTCCACGAGATGGGTGCGGATATGGTCTTCGAGCACGACCGCCAGCAGGCCGTTCATCGCCCCACGACAGCTCGTGATTTGCTGCAGCACGTCGACACATCCGCGCTCCTCTTCCAGCGCTCGTTCGATGGCTTCAACCTGTCCCTTGATGCGGCGGACGCGGTTGAGCAGTTTCTGTTTCTCGCGAATGGTGTGGCTCATTGATGACCTCCGATATACCGTGGGGGAGTATATATCGGATAGGGTAGGGGGGTATATCAATTCATCGCAACGGAAAGCTTGTTGAAAGAATGCGGTTGCGTTAGACTCTGCTTCATCTTTTGGGGAGTAGCCTTCCTTCCGCCCCGGAAGGAGAGCGCGTCAACATACTCGGCCTTTGGTCGTGGCGCACTCGGCCGGTTCGGTTTGGCGAGACCATGGGTGCATTGCGTCGTTCCTGGTCGGACGGCGGCGGATGCGCCATGGTTTGTCGACGTCCGACCCCGGAGGGCCCATGTGCTTCCCAACTTCCCGCTTCAACCCCACTCGTCTTGCGCTCGCGCCTACTCGCTCAGGCGGAGGTGCAGCATGACGCAGCTGTTCCTTGAACTGGTTCTCATGCTGGCCGTCATCCTGGTCGCAGCCGAGGTATTCACGAACGCGCTGGAACATCTGGGCGAGCGCCTCAAGATTTCTGAAGGCGTGACCGGCTCACTGTTTGCCGCTGTGGGGACCGCGCTGCCCGAGACGATGGTGCCGCTGCTCGCGCTGGCCGGCGGCACATCGAGCAAGAGCGTCAATGAAGAAATCGGTGTCGGCGCCATCCTGGGCGCGCCGCTGATGTTGGCCACACTGACCACGTTCCTGATGACGCTGGCCATCGTTCGTACGCGCGGTTTGCGCGGGTCCGTCGTGCCGGAGCGAAGCGGATTCGTGCGCGACATGAACTATTTTCTTGCTGCGTTCGGGCTCGCTGCTGTGGCGATGTTCGTACCGCATGACGAGTGGTACGTGCGCGCGCTATTCAGCGTCGGGCTGGTCGGTATCTACGTGCTGTATGTCGTGATGACATTCC
This sequence comes from Paraburkholderia sp. IMGN_8, assembly GCF_038050405.1. Taxonomy (NCBI): domain Bacteria; kingdom Pseudomonadati; phylum Pseudomonadota; class Betaproteobacteria; order Burkholderiales; family Burkholderiaceae; genus Paraburkholderia; species Paraburkholderia sp. IMGN_8. Next base: position 4,128,449 of record NZ_CP150901.1, read on the forward strand.
GCGCATCGGAGAAGCTTGTCGAAAGCGGACACGGCACGGAGGCGCCGGGCACCATGTTTCTGGCGCGACTTGGGGTTCCGACCAACCTCCTGACAATCCTCGTGCAACTGGCGGTCGGTGTGGCGCTGCTTGTCGGTGGAGCCAAAGGCTTCATTCACGGCGTGGAAGGTGTGTCGCATGCGCTTGGTATATCGGCACTCTTGCTGTCGCTCATCATCATTCCCATTGCGACGGAACTGCCCGAGAAGGTGAACAGCATTCTGTGGATTCGACGCAAAAAGGACACGCTGGCATTCGGCAACATCACCGGAGCGATGGTATTTCAGGGCACGCTGCTACCCGCCATCGGCATCATGCTGACGCCATGGGAACCGCGTGTGGAGGTGCTAACGGGCGTCATCATCACGCTGATTGCTGCTGCCTGGTTGCGCATTAACGCGCGAGCGGGCGGCCTGGCGGTCCGGGCGTTGCTGATGAATGGATTACTCTATCTGGGCTACCTTTTCCTCACACTGACGCGGTAATCGCCCGACACCGCGTACACACTTCTATGGATACGCGTTTCAACGCTGCCTCCACGGCGCTCCCCGCGCCTGCGCTGTCAGGCGCACGACGACACCGCTCGCCAGGACTCTGCCGGGCACGGTGTCGGCCCGCATAGTCGCTGGGCTGTTCTACCGCTGGAAGCGGTGTCGGTCTCGCCGTGGCAATTCTCGACCAGCGGTTGAAACGGAGTGCCGGCTAGCTGAAAAGCGAAACGCGCACCGGCTGGCATATCGATCCTGGCGTATCGGCGACGCAATCGATGGGCGACATGCCGCTCGCGTCTGCATCGAAGTCCGGCAATGTCGGCACGTCGGATTTCTTTGCGAAGGCCCTGAAATGTCCCGACGGAGCCGCCTGACGTCGAACAGTGAATCCGGATGTCCGCTAAGCAATACGAACCTTGTCGTTGACCGCCTTGCCCTCTGCGGTAAGGCGCGTCTCGTACTTGTGCCTGGCCTTGGTAAAGAACGAACCGCTCAGCCAGTCATTGAGGTTGAGAATCACGTCGTTCGGGGTCGCCGCGGTGCCGGGCAGGATTGCAATCAGCGTGGCGTGACCGCGATTGGACTTATACGTTTCGAGTTGATAGACCGTTGCGCGAACATTTCGCCGTACTCGGTGTCACTGGAAGCCGTATTCGGGGTTCCGCCGATCCGTCGCGCAGGACCCGCTCGTCGCCCCGCCCGGGGCTGCCAGGTCGGTCTCGAAACGCATGGAGGCAATCCCGCCCCTACGACGTCGTCAGCAACATCAATATCCGCGACCACCACTACTGCTGCTACCACCGCTGGACGTCGCGCCGTCGCCATGCATGCTCCCGTCTGATGAGCACCCCGCCACGGCGACCGCGAAAACCATCAGGAATGCTGCAAATAGTCGAGTCGCTTTCATCGTCATCTCCTGTGAGCGCGACCAGCGCGCTCACTGTCTGACCTACGGTTTCGCCATGTGCCGCATGCCTTTGAAGCCGTCGCCGTTCATCTCACCGGACTTCCTGTCCATTGCAAACCGGTACAGGCGGTGTCCTTTGTATGCCGGGTCGCCTCGTCATACACATCCGCGATGCGTCGGCAGCCAGTTCGCGGCACAAGCGCACTCGCACGCACCCTTGCCGGGCACGCGTGTCCTTGTCGATGGTGTAACGGGTCCTACCGTCCTTCGTCGACCCATTTACCGACGTCGGTCCTGAGCACGTCGGCCAGGGGGAGCGGCAAGGCTCGCGCACGCGGCCAGCACGATCAGGGTTCCTGGCATGTCGTCTTCTTCCCGGTCAGGAACGGCATCCCGGGACGGAGCGGACTCAGAGCATCGCACGCCACTACTGTTAATAAACGTGCGGCGTGACCGATATATTCCAGTCGGATGGGGTGAACTCACGGTGTGACGAAGTCGATATTGTTTTCGGCACAAAGGTCCACCTTGTGGTCGGGCTCGAACCGTCGTTGATCGGCCAGGGTTCAGACTTCTTCCGGGCGCACCAACCGACAAAAGCGGGCCGCAGGCCGCCTTGCGCTGACGCACCTGACGCACGTCGGTTCTGTTTGACGCTTTCACCTGTACCTCCGGTCCAACCAGCGCCTTCAAGCCGTATTGTTTGCATCAGTTCATGCCGACATCGGCGCAGTCGAATTCGCGCTTCGCATCCGTGCCGCACACGTCGTACTTGACCTCTGCGTTTAACAGGCACTCGAATGAATTGAGTTCAGGTTCATCGGACTGGTTGCGCGCTACAGCGTCAGCGTGCCAATGATCTGCCTCGGTGTGTCGCCGGTGGCAACGGCTCGCGTACGCCTGCAGCGGCAACGCCCATCGTGGGCCCTGCCCTGCCGCGAATCGGCGTGTGGCCCGGCCGGCTGTCGACGCCCGCGTCAGTGTCCGCGGTGGTCATTGGCGTTGCACGAAACGGGCGCGTACAGTTCCGATGCACTGGGGTGCGTCATTGTCCGCCATGCGTCTTCATTGGACAGTGACCGACATGAAAATAATTCCTGGTCATAGGAATAACCGCGTTGCGCTGGACGTTTTAGTACCGTAGTGAGCAGGCGGGCGCAATGGTCAGTCCTCGAAGCGCACCCGCGCCTGAAATTCATTGCCTCTTGCGACGACTACGACCCGGACGGCGGCGTGAGCAACGCTCTGCCGTTAGCTATTGACTCGTGCTGCGGTCGATGGACCGCACGTCGTTTCTTTGCGCTTCGTCCGACCCTTCTCAACGAAGCGCCCGGCCATGGCATGACGCGTGGGCAACCTGCCGCATGCGGAAGCCCGCGGCGATTTGCAGAGGAAAACGTCATGATCTCCAGTCCACACATCGCGGTCTTCCTTGGCGTGGCCGCGCTCGGTCTCGTTTGCAGCCCTGTTTACGCAAAAGAGACGATAAAAGCCACATTGCTTAGCAATGCGATCCAGCTTGATATGAGTCGCGTCAAGGCAGGCACAGTCATGTTCGAGGTAAGCAACGCACCGGACAGCGCTCAGACACACGAACTGGTCGTGCTAAAAACTGACCTGGCCGCCGACAAGCTGCCAGTTAAAAACGGGAAAGTACCAGAGAGCCAGTTCAAAAAAATGGGAGAGGTGGAGGACATGGCGCCCGGCAAGGGCAAGCGTATGACGCTCAAGTTGGCACCAGGCCGCTACGTGCTGATCTGCAACAAGCCCGGTCACTACGCTATGGGGATGCATACGTCTCTGGTCGTCATGCCGTGACGCGGCCTGCTCCACGCGTTCTTTGACGCGCCACGGTTCACTTATCGCCGATGGCTTGGGGTCGGTCGGAGGCTGTGGACGCAAACGGGTTCAGGCGCGAGTTGGTTCAAATGGAAGGACTGGGTGAATGCGACGGAAGACCCGTAGCCAAGGCAAGCCTGCTTCGGTGGGTTTGTCGCGGGAAGAACGTTGAGTCCACGTAAGGCGGCGTTACGCGGCGAGTGAAACGACTGCCGGGCAGCGGATGGCGTTGTACCCCGAGCCGCTATGAGCTGGCCTTTCCTGATTGTGTGCATGACCTTGGGCGCCCAAACCTGGGCTTTGCCGGTAGGCATGGACCGATCCACGCTGGGTTGATGGTCCTTGCCCACGGATAAGCAGTCACCGCCGCGGTGCTTGATCTCTTGCGCGATGGTCACCTGGGTGCCGATTGCACCCAGGCTCCCCTTAAGGGGGCGGAACGGCGGCAAGCGCCCAACGGCCGCGACGCGCAGAACGCGCTGCTAAAGCGCGCGCGATTGAACGGCGCCGCACGCCTCAGTCAGTACGACCCGGCGCTGGAGGCTACCGCAAGTTCAGCTTTTGTGCGTTCCTTGATCTGTTGGCCCTTGTGTGCCGTTCGGCCGACTGACCGCCGAACGCAAACCCATCGCGCACCCCGAAATAGTTCGCCGGCGAGGGAATAAAGTCGCGTCACCGCACGTTCAGTATTCGCGTTGGTCCTCGATCATCCCTCGGTCAGGTGAGGAGTGCTGTTATGAAATCTCTGCTTAAGGTGTTGAGCATCGTGGCGGGCGGTGCGGCTTTGGCGAGTCTTGTCGCGTGTGGCGGTTCAGGATCGATCACTGTGCAATCGTTCACAGCGACCGCGCTGGTTTCGGATGGGGCCGTCCCCGCGCTGCACGTCGACGCGAACCTGAAAAACCCTTGGGGCATCGCGTTCAATCCGAAGGGCTTCTTCTGGGTCGCGGACAACGCAACGTCGGTCGCCACGCTCTACGATGGCAACGGCGTGCCGCAATCGCTCGTCGTCAGCATTCCGGACGGCAGCACCGGTCCGGCGAATCCGACAGGCATCGTTTTCAACGGCACCACGGATTTCATCGTCAGCCAGGGCGGCAAGTCCGGCGTGGGTGTTTTTATCTTCGTGGGCGAGGGCGGCACGGTTACTGCTTGGTCGCCCGCGGTCAGTCTGACGGCCGCGATCACGATGTTCGACGACGGCAGCGGCGGCGCGGTCTACAAGGGGCTCGCCCTCGCGAGCAACGGCGGCGCGAACTTCCTGTATGCCGCCGATTTTCACAACAGCAAGATCGACGTCTTCGACAGGACCTTCAAGAAAGTCGCGACGCCCGGCAAGTTTCAGGATCCGACGTTACCGGCCGGGTTCGCACCGTTCGGCATCCAGGCAATCGGATCGAAGCTCTTCGTGACCTACGCGAAACAGAATGCCGCGATGCATGACAATCTCGACGGCCCGGGCCTCGGCTTCGTCGACGTATTCGATACGGCGGGCAATCTCATGCAGCGCTTCGCATCGGCCGGTCCGCTGAATGCGCCCTGGGGCGTCGCGCAGGCGCCCGGCAACTTCGGTCCGTTCAGTGGCGACATGCTGGTCGGCAACTTCGGCGACGGCACGATCAACGCTTTCGATCCGGTGAGCGGCCAATTCGTCGGCACCGTCAAGAGGAAGGATGGAACCGTAATTGTGGAGCCAGGGCTATGGGGGATCGCTTTCGGCAACGGGCTCGACAACCAGCCCACGAACACGCTGTTCTTTGCCGCAGGACCCAACGGCGAAGTGGATGGCGTGTACGGACGCATCGACGTGCAGATGTAGCGATCGTCGCTCACGCTCGTTGCGAACTGCGAAACCTGAACTGGGGCGTGCCCGGAAGTCACCTTGCGTTCCTTGAGCGCGTCCCGGAATGCTACGGCGATCCCGGTGGCAAACGGCCGCAGATTTGCATGCAGTTCAGCCGGCGAGTGATGACCTGCGACGATGCTAATGATCGCAAGATAGCGTTGTTGCATGGTGCGAAGCGAGGACGAACTTTTTCCTTTCCCGTACGTTATGCGAGCTGCTGCTCACGGCGCACGGATTTCGCGCGTGCGATTAAGCACGGCCACGCCGATCGGGGGCCCTCGGCGCGTTGAGCCGCCAGGCCACGGACCGCAATTGCGCACTGACCAGCGTCTTGTATCGGCCCAGGGTGGTCTCACCCAACGCGTCGTCCATAACCCGTGGCGTTCTGCCAAGCCAGCCGCCCCTGAGTGTCCGGTCATGGCCAGATGGCCGTCCCGCTGCGAGGGCGCTGCATCGGCCGCATCGCTGGGCACTGCCGTCGAGCGTCAGTCCCATCGGGCTGATCACGGATTCCAGCAGGCCTTCGGCCTGACGCAGCGGCATCCTGAATGCCGTGCGCAACATCAGGCAGGTGCTGATGGTCAGGCCCGGGTAGCGCGTTGTCTGCCTGGCGTCGTCCGGTACGGCGCGGTCCGTTGTTCCAGCACCTCAGAAGTGATCCACGGCGTCAGGCTGCCTCGTTGCTTCAGTCCGTCTTCATCTTCCTGCCAGTTCGCCATCCCGAACGATATCTCCGGAATGTGGTGCCGGCGCGCGGCGTTGTGCTTGTCGGGCATCGAATTCCCACAGAACTGGCAAGCCAGAAATTTGCCTCGCAACCCTCTCAGATTCCCATCCGTGCACCAACGCCTGTCAAGACGGTCGGTGCCGGCAAGGCGTGCGACACGCGAGACTTCGTTAAGGATTGCCGCGCGCAACGTGACGCCGCACGTGGCACGCAGCGATGAGTGCCGGGGTGGCAGGCAGTGCGAACGATGGCCGCACTTCGCGACACGCGAACTACCCTGTGAACCAGGTCCTCTGGACACGCATCGAAGAACATTTGCGCTGGGGCATCACCCTTCACCGGATTTGCCAGACCGTATGTCGAGAGATGAGGTGCGTCGATCAGTACTTCGTTCTGACGATAGTGTGGCCAGCAAGCTGACGTCACGAATACTGAGCGCGGTGCCACGAGAGCGGCGCGATGAGCCGCCGACATGCACATGCCACGCGACACCATCCCGCTACTTGCCTGCGCGAAATCCATATCGCAGCAACGAATCTTGCCTATATTGAGACAGTGTCCTCCTTCCTGTGACGAACCGCCGTTCCGGCGTCGTATCTTTGAGGAGTTGCCATGCTTACTTCAGGATTTAATTTGCGGCCGGTCTACTTCGCGTTGAAGCAGGTACTCGCCGCCGGAATTCTATTGTGCGCCGCCGCGAGCGTTGCTTACGCGTCGAGCCATCGCGAGGCGCCTCTGATTGCGACGATGCCGAAGGTGGATGGCACCGACTTCTACATGTTCAACAGCTATGAGCCGAACCGACGCGGCTATGTGACGCTGATCGCGAACTACTCGCCATTGGAAGACGCCTACGGCGGCCCGAATTACTTCGCCCTCGACCCCAATGCGCTGTACGAAATTCACATCGACAACGTCGGCGACGGCAAAGCGCATCTGACGTTTCAGTTTCGTTTCAAGAATACAGTGCGTAACGTCGCACTGAACGTCGGCGGCAAGCAGGTGGCGATTCCTCTCGTTCAGGCGGGCCCGGTGTCAGCAGGCGACTCATCGAAGCTGAACGTTAACGAAACGTACACGCTCAAGGTATTGCGTGGTGCCTCTCATGAAGATTCTGAGGAAGTGATGGTCACGGGTCCGGGCGGCATCACGACCTTCACCAAGCCAACGGACTTCATAGGGACGAAGACGTTCGGCAGCGTAAGTGGTTATGCCAGCTACGCGCGGCAATATGTGTACACGATTAACATTCCCGGGTGCGGGGCCCCAGGGCGCGTTTTTGTGGGCCAAAGAAAGGAGTCGTTTGCGGTGGCGCTCGGCAAGACGTTCGACTTGCTCAACCTTAATCCGCTGGGTCCCCGAAACGGTAACGCGAACGATCTGTCCGACAAGAACATCACCTCGATCGCGCTCGAGGTTCCGACCCAGTGCCTGGTTGGCGAGCGCGGCACGTCGGTTATCGGTGGCTGGACGACGTCAAGCATTCGCAAGGAGAGGCTGAGCGATAACGACGCGGCAGGTATATCAGAGGGGGGCTGGACGCAAGTTTCCCGGCTCGGGATGCCACTGGTCAACGAACTCGTGATCGGCTTGAAGGACAAGGACAAATTCAACAATTCGAAGCCCGCGAACGATGGGCAGTTTGCGGACTATGTGACGAATCCCACGCTTCCTGCGTTGATCGAGAGCCTTTTCCCCGGGGCCAAAGCGCCTACAAACTTCCCGCGCCTCGATCTGGTTTTCACATTCCTCACAGGATTTCAGGGACTCAATCAGCTGAGAACGGTCACACCATCCGAAATGTTGCGTCTGAATACGTCTATTCCACCCACACCCAAAGGCAGTCAGAAGAATCTGGGGGTCCTCGCCGGCGACAACGCGGGCTTTCCAAACGGACGGCGGCCAGGGGACGATGTCGTCACGGCATCACTCAGGGTGGTGATAGGGGTGCTGTGTACATTCAACAAGCCTGGGATCTTCGGCTGCTCACCGTCCGACGCTCCAGCCGGAGCGGCTCCTCTGACAGATGGCGCAGCAATCGACGACAGCGTATTTGACAATTCCTTTCCTTATCTGACCACGCCGATCCCGGGTGCGATGAATTGACAACCGGGCAAGCGCAACCTGAATGAGTCGCAGCAGACCATGATGCGGCGCGGGGTTCACCCTCTCGCCGCATGACAGACCGAGGCGGCCATGGCGCTAAAAAGATCGACCGCCCTCAAGGTGCTACGGGCCTATCGTTCGAATCGGACGCGTGTCGTTAAAAGGGAAACGAATGTGCGGCGCATCCTGTGCGTATCGTGCCTCTTCGTTGGCCTGGCAGGCGCGTTGGCGAACGCGGCTCCCGTGCGGCCGCAACAGGACTCACAGGTGCTGGAAACGCTCCCGCCCCGTGCGCACGACTCACTTAACTCGACCATTGCGAGCATGCACGCAGCCCTGGCTGCGGGCGGTCAGAACTTCGACCTGGCGGCTGAGCTCGCGAAGCGCCACCTGGAGCGTTTTCGGCGCGATCAAGACCCGCGCGACCTGGGCCAGGCCGAAGCCGCAATCGAACCGTGGCTCCGGCAGCCAAACCCACCGCCGCGCGCATTGGTGTTGCGGGCGAGCGTCCGGCAAAGCAACCACTTCTTTGCAAGCGCGCTCGACGATCTCGATCACGCAATTCACGCCCAGCTGGACAACGTGGATGCGTGGCTGATCCGTGCGAATATCCTGCAAGTGCAAGGCCGCTACCTGGAGGCCCGGCAGAGTTGCGGTCGGCTCATCCTGATGAATACCGCCATCGCGGGGATATGCCTCGCCAATGTGGCAGCGGTCAGCGGCAGGCCCGAGCAGGCTTATTTCCTTTTGCAACAGCTTGCCGCGCAGATACCACCGACCGATTCGCTCTACACCTGGCTGATGGTCAGTCAAGCCGAAACGGCGGTCTGGATGGACAAGCAGGAAGCCGCCGAACAGTTCTTCCGCAAGGCGCTGGCCGCCAATCCGCGCGACGCATACCTTAAAGCAGCCAGGGCTGACTTCCTGCTCGACCGGAACCGGCCAAGAGAGGTCCTCACTCTGCTGGCGGCCGACATCCGAAACGACAACCTGCTCCTTCGCCTGGCGCTGGCAGAGAAACAGGCGGGGCTGAATGCTGATCTGGCGCCTCATGTCGAAGACTTGCGAAGTCGGTTTGCGGCGTCCGCCGAGCGGGGTGATCGCGTGCATCTGCGCGAGGAAGCCATTTTCAACCTGAAACTCCTTAACGACCCGGAAAAAGCGCTCAGCCTGGCCGAGGCCGATTGGCAGGTGCAAAAAGAGGTCGCGGATTGCCGGATCCTGATGGAGGCGGCGATCGCCGCCCGGCAGCCTGCCCGCGCCGCTCCCGCGATGACGTGGCTGAAGACCGCGCGATTGCGCCATCCGGTCTTGACGACACTCGAGGCGCGGCTGGCAAGCCTTGTCGTTGGGGCCGGGTCTGCGATGCGGGCAACGCACAGCGGCTCGTCTGCATGAAACGGCGAGCGCCCGGGTGGCTGGCAGTCTTCATGTTGTGCTGGGCTGCCGCGGTGCAGGCGCACAAGCCGAGCGACAGTTACCTGACGCTTACAGTCAGCGACAAAACGATTGTGGGCCGATGGGATATCGCACTTCGCGACCTGGACAATCCGCTTATCCTCGATGCGGACGGGGACGGCGTGCTGACATGGGGCGAGGTCCGCGTCCGCGAAGCGGACATCAAGTCGTATGCCTTCACGCGGATCAAGCTTACGGGTGACGGGCGAGCGTGCGCGATTCATCCAGGCGACCTGCTGATCGACCACCACAGCGACGGCGCGTACGCGGTGCTCGAATTCGACGTGGCCTGTCCAACTCGACCGACCCGGCTTGGCATCGACTACCGCTTGTTTGCCGACGTCGACACGCTGCACAAAGGACTCATACACGTCGTGAGCAACGGCGCTACAACGACGGCTATTCTTGGGCTCAGTCATCCGACCGAGATCCTGGACATACGCGGGAAGGGAGTCGGGCGCGCCTTCATCGATTTCGTTGGGGAGGGCATGTGGCACATCTGGCGCGGCTTCGACCACGCCCTGTTTCTCCTGTCACTGATGTTGCCGGCAGCTTGCGTGTTGCACGGGAAAAAGTGGTTTCCTGCCGACTCCCCGAGGGCCGTGTCGATCGATGTATTGAAGCTCGTCACTGCGTTCACGGCGGCACACGCAATCACGTTGTCTCTTGCCACGCTGCACGTCGTGGCGTTGCCGTCGCGGTGGGTGGAAGTCGCTATCGCTGTGACGATCCTGCTTTCCGCGCTCAACAATATTGTTCCGCTGGTGCGCATGCGCCGTTGGCTGGTCGCGTTTTCTTTTGGCTTGATCCACGGCTTCGGCTTCGCAAGCGTGCTGACCGATATGGCCCTCCCGACATCCCTGCTTGCGGCTGCCCTTGCCGGGTTCAACATCGGTGTGGAATTGGGGCAGATCTCGCTGGTCCTGCTGCTATTGCCCATTCTTTACATCTATCGGTCGAGCCGTTGGTTTCGCCTGGCTACCCTTTACGGCGGATCAGCAGCCATCACGGTTTTCGCAACCCTGTGGATTTATGAACGAACGACAGGGCTGACAGTGCTTGCACTTTAGATGCGATTGACGGCTGTGGAGATGACCTAGGAGAGAAGCAACGCACGTTGAGTGAGACTGAGAACGAGAAGCCCGATTGCTGCGGCCCAGCTGCCCGCGACGCGCACGGCAATGGCGATCCAGGTGGGCCGTAGCCGCAGCAGGAACGAGGTCGCCGCAACCGTGTAGGCGATCAGGATGAAGCTCGCGACCGCCATGCCCGCTATGAAAACGCCTGGGCGGATTTGACCGATGATGGCTGATCCGTTTGCGTAACCGTGGGTCAGGCCGAACCCGACCGACAGAATCAGGATCAGCCATGACGGCAACGTCAAGGCCGCCGCAAGGAGGGAACCCAGCAATACGGCTGAGACAACGTTGAGCAGGAGAACACCACGCAGATCCGGAACGGAAAGGGCAGTGCACGCGCCGGCTGCCATGGCGGCCGGAAATGCCCAAAGCACGAATTCACATCGTTTCAGGCCGTTCTGCCCTGCCAGCGCGCCGAGCACCAGCATGGGCAATACATGTTCCGGCGACGTCAACGGATGCAGCATCCCGGCGTAAAAGTCGCCCGCGCCCTGGTACACCGCGTGTGCTTCGGCTGATGCAAGCAACATCAGCGCACTCAGACCGGCAGCGGCTTGCCGGACCACCCGGTGCAATGCGCGCATGCGTCACGCTCCCCGAATCGCATATGTGAGGAAATAGACACCGCAGCCGGAGATGAGGGCTCCGCCTGCCCGCAGTGCATAGCCGCCCGCCTTCCAGCGATTGACTGTGCCGATCAGGATGCCGAGCGCATGAAGTGTGCCGGTGGCCGCGACGAAGCCGATCGCGTAGGTCATTGCGTTCGCGGACCCGGGTAGTTCCGCCCCGTGTGCGTGTCCATGGCAGATGGCGAACAGGGCAACCAGCAGACCCGCAATCCAGAGCGGCGGCGTCAACGCAAGTGCCACCGCCGCACCGAGTGCCAGTGCCGATAGCGCAATGCCGACCTCGATCCCCGGAATCGGGACGCCTAGGCCGCCGAGAACAGCGCCGAAGGCCATGACGATCGGGAACGTGACCGGCAGCACCCAAATAGCCGGTCTCCCAAGCTGGGCACCCCACAATCCAACTGCAACCATCGCGACGACGTGATCCAGGCCGGAAATCGGGTGTCTGAAACCGGCGAGCAGGCCGCCGGATATGTCGCCTTGGCCGATATGCGCGAATGCGATGACCGGAAAAAGACACCCATACCCGAATACAAGTCCCGCGTGGATCGCGCGTCGCATTCCGAAAGTCATGATGATCCTTTCGAGGTGTCTGCACCCGCCTGACACCGGACTGAGCACGCATCAGACCTGGCTTTTCCCGGCTTCGTCAAGTCATCTGCTGGGGCGTCATCCGTGGACTATCCGGCATTCCCCAACACTATAGGTCGCCTGCAGCGAGTCGCCAACGGCGTTGGTGCGCGAATCGGAATCCGGGAAGGTTGTGAGGCAAACTTCCGGCTTGCCAGCTCCTGCCGGAATTCAATGCCGAACAGACACGACGCTGCGCGCCGGCACCGCATGCCGACGATATCGTTCGGGCCAGACGATCTGGCGGGCCTATACAGACGGACTGAAGTAACGAGGCAGCCTGGCGCCTTTGGGCACCCCTAGTTATGGACTGCTCTTCGATCGGTGGGCATGTCGGTCGACATCCCGATCTCGGATGGAAGCGCCTTCACGTAAGCAGCTACTGCGCGAAATTCCTGCTCCGACATGTTGATGCAGATCGCCTTCATGGTTGCACCACGGGGCCTGTCTTCGGTGCGCTGGTAGACCAGCAGCTGCTTCACGACATAATCCGCATGTTGACCAGCGAGGCGAGGATTTGGACCCGCCCCCTCACCGTGCTGTCCGTGACATGAAATGCATGCCGCGACGTTCCTGTCCGGCAGGCCGGATGCGAATATCGTCCTCCCCTGGTCGATGAGCATGCGATCGCCAGACTCACCCCGAGCCGCAGGCTGATCCGAAAAATATGTGGCGATCTCCTCGATTTGCGACTCGGTCAGGTGAGTAAAGCCCCACATGAATCGTTTGGCATTCGGATCAGCCCGGCTATGCGACTTGAAGTCCGTTAATTGATCGATAAGGTATTGCCGCTGTTGACCTGCCAGCTTGGGAAACATCGGTGACACCGAGACGCCGTTCGCGCCATGACAGTTCGAGCAAACTTGCAGGGCAATTGTCTTCCCGGCGACCGCCGGGTTGTCGATCGCGCGTGATCGTTCCAGGTCGTGACAACCCGACCCCGCAAGCAACGTCACAAGCGATATGAATCGCGTCACGTTTTTCATGTCGCGAACCTCCAACCGCCGTCACTGTTTTTTGGATCGACGCCACCGCATGACCAGGCGCAGCGCCATCCACTCACGGTTAAACGACTCGCGCTCGCTTTTTATTCCGTGAGCACGAAGGTTCGTTTCGCGAAGAGCTGCTTGCAGCAAGGCTCGGCGACTCGGCAATTTTTCCGAATTGGGCGATCTTGCAAGTTGTTGTGATCCACACGGATTTTCAGAATCAAACCGCCTATTTTGTGCGGAAGGTGCGATTACCCTTAGCCACGGCGAGCCCGCTTCCGTGGCTTTGTCGACGGAAGGGCGTAGAGGCGAGCGTGAGTGCGATGTGAGGCGACGTTGCGCTGTGAGTTAATAAGGACTACATTGCAACTGACGGCGAGCTTCAGCCTCAACTCGCTGGAGGCGGTGGTGGCGGCAAGCCTGGGGGCGGCGGTGCATAGGGCCGTGTGCCCGGCGCGATCATCATGCGTCCGCGGACCGGAATGCGATCACCGACGGCATACATGCACTGGAGGTAAGCATAGTCGTAGCGGCGCTGCACGCCGTAGGCCGAGCCTTGCGCGGCGCCCGCGCCAAACGCACTTCCGACAAGCAGGCCGACACCCGCGCCCACGGCCGCGCCGGAGCCTCCATTGAATGCCGCACCCGCAGCCGCGCCGAGTCCCGTTCCAATGGCGGCGCTGCCAACCGCGCTCGCGGTTGCCGCCTGATTGGCCGATACTCCACCCACCTGATTGAACGCAAATTGCCGGCACGAGGCGTCGTCTGCGCGGAACTGGTCGAACGTCTTTCCGGTGCCGGGCAACGCCATAACGCTCGGAGCGGTCGGCAGGACGGAGCATGCGCTGGCACAGGTCAGCGAGGCAAGCAGGGCAAGTCTTGAATACTTCATGGCGCTTTGAACAGCCAGTTGATCGTCAACGGGAAGATGCGGGCTGCGGAGGCACTTCACGCCACCCGCCGGGGCACTGCTTCACATACGGGTAGTAGGCCCTGGACGCATCGCAGTAATACCAGGAGCCGCTGGACTGCCTCGGGCCGGCTGACGGCTGCCCCTGTTCGACGTAGGTCACCGGAGCGGCCGGCACGGCGACGACCGGCGGGTAGTAGTAGTACGGGAGCGGAGCGACCGGATAGAAGAAGGGGGTGCCCACGCCGACAAAGACCCGCGCGTGCCCGGCATCTGCTGACCCGGATGCGCAGCCGGCGGCCAGCACCGCCATCGTGACGAAAATCTTCAAGCTTTTCACGACGAACTCCTCACTGGACGTTTTTGCCATCAGCTTGACGCCAACCTGGCCACCGGCTAACAGCGACCGGTAGCACTGCAGAATTCTTGAGCGGCCTACGTAGTTCGTTCTTCAGTGGCCCCTTTGGGCTATCCCGGATGCAAGGTGGGAGCAGGAAAGGTTGGGCTAGTGCCGTCGCATCCCGCCGGACACGCGCATACCACCGGACGTGGGCATGCCACCGGACATGCGCATACCACCGGACATGGGCATGCCACCGGACACGCGCATACCACCGGACGTGGGCATGCCACCGGACACGCGCATACCACCCGACACGGGCATGCCACCGGACACGCGCATACCACCCGACACGGGCATGCCACCGGACACGGGCGTGCGACTCATGCCTCCGGACCCGCGTATGCCCCCGCCGGGGAATGGTCTGCGGTGAAAGCCGGCTCCCATTAGCACACCGAAGTGATTGTGATCCATCTGGTGGAAATGATCGAAGTGACGGAAATGATGGAAACGATCGACAAAGATGAAGCTCACGCCCCCGCCGATGAAAAGCGGCGGCCCCCAATACCAGGGGTCAGGATACGGGTAGGCCGTGACCGGGTACCACAGCTCGCTGCCATCAGGGTTTTGCACGATCTGCCATGTTCCGTCACTTTGCAGGCACGCACGTCCGATGATCTGCCGCATCGTGCCGTCAATTTCTGCCTGCCCGGCGACCGCGCGGCAATTGGAGCTGTCGGCCGGGACGGGTGAATCGTAGTAGGTTTGCGCGAGTGCAGGCGCAGTAAAGCCGAGACAGATGGCTAATGTCCCGAAACGAAGTAATTTGTCCATGATGGGGTCCTGAATGGATCCCCGACGTTTCGACGCGCGGCGTCACCAGCGTCATCCAGCACATGGGTTTGCTTGCGCAAATTCACGCCGCGGCGGTAGAGACTTGCCGCTCGGGACGTGGTTGCCCGATGGGTAAACGATGGAACATGCCGGACTATTCCAGGCCGTGAAGGGGACAGTCGATCTCGCCGAAGCAGACACCCATCAGCCGGCCGGGATCAAGGCATGGCATCACGACTGCGTCGGCCACCACGCCCATCCGCGAGTCGAACGCCGCAATTCGACAACCGGGAGCGGCGCGACCTCGATTCGCGAAAACGCTGCGGGTGACGCATTCAGCACATGAAATACCGCAGCACGGATTATCGAAGCATGCGTGATCGCGACGACGGTGCCAGTATCACCCAAGGCATCAAGCCATGTCCTAACGCGCGCCAGCACCTCAACAAACGACTCACCGTCGTGCGATGCCGCTCCCCGGATCACGGCTCCACGCCGCCGATGCGTGTGGCTCGTCGGCGGCGATACCCTCCCTGATTAAGCGACCCTGAGGCCGTAATGGGGTCGGTACGGTCAATTGGAAGTCTCGCCCGTCAAATGGATTTGAAATACCTCCCTCTAACACGTTGCCTGTCTTCTCGGGGAGCAGGGAGCGATTTCGCCGTTCGCCGAAGTGTTCGACTGCTCGGCCGCGCCACGACGGCCTCAGCCTTGCGGCGCCATGATGCGCAACGTCGCCTGTCCCTGAACATTCTTGAGCGGGAAGTAGGCATGATGCGTCGAGTCATCCACCGCGACGATATGCGCATTGGGCCCGATGCGGCCGTCGCCGATCTTCGACACCTGGCCCGCTTTGACTTTGAACATCGAGACGATGCCGGCTTCGCCAGCGACGTAAAGCAGATGCAATTGCGGGTCGAAGGCCAGGACGTCCGGATTCTGACCGACGTCGAAGGACGACGTAACGTGCATCGTGTGCATGTCGAGCACCAGCAGCTTGTCATTGCCTTCGCAGGCAATGAAAGCGAGTCGTTGCTGCGGATCGATCAGCAGGCCGTGATTGCCCCGCGCGCCCGGCAGATTGATCTGCGCGAGGATCCGGTCGTTGGCCGGGTCGATCTCGACCAGCTTCCTTTGGGATTGCACGTTCACAAAAATGTGCCGGGAAACCGGATCGTACTGGGTATTGCCGACCTCGCCGCCGAGCGGGATCGTCGCAATCCGCGTGTTCGAGCGAACGTCGATCACCGTCGCAGTCTCGCCCGTTTCGTCGGAGACATAGAGCTTGTGTGCGTCGGGTGCGTAGGCCATGCCGTCCGGGTAGCTGCCGCCCGGCATGCGCGCGGTGATTTTTAGCGTGGGTTCGTCGATCGCGACGATCTCATCTGAGCCGGTGGCCGACGCATACACGCGGGACAGCTCGGGAATGGCGAGTACGCCGTGGACCGAGGCCACGTCCGGAATCCTGGCGATCACGCGCGCAGCGCGCGTGTCGAACACAACGATCTCGCCGTCGCCCAGATGGGCGATGAACAGCAGGTGACGATCCGGGTCAAAGCTTGCGTAGTCGAGTCGGGTCGGCCGTCCGCCCAGCGGAACGTCGGCGACCTGTTTCAACGGCAGACCGCCCATTTCAACACCGTCGTCCGCGCCTGACGCCGAGAACACAGCGGCCCCCAGCGCAGCAGCGATAGCGCACGCGACCGGAAGCAGCCAACGAGCAGCAGGCCGAGACCAAAGTGTATTCATGATGCGAAATTCAATCAGTGAGCTTCACCCGTCGGAATGCCCCCAGTAGCGTGAGGTCATAGGCAATCTTCAGCAGGCCGCAGGCGACAAGTGGGGCGCCGACCCAGCCCATTGCCAGCAGCGCGCCGGCCAGCGTGGGGCCAAGCGCCGAAGCGAGGCTTCTGGGTACCGACGTGAAGCTTGCCGCCGCCGGACGCTCGGGCGGTGTCACCACCGCCATCACATAGGCCGTCCGGGTTGGCACGTCCATTTGCGACAGCGCGCTGCGCACGAGCAGCAGCGTCAGCGTCATCAACATAGTCGGCGCGAAGGCAGCAGCGATCAGGCAGAGGCTGGACGGGATATGGGTGAACACCATCGTGTTCAGCAAACCGATCTTGCGAGCCAGTGGCACCGCAGCGAGCTGCGAGCCCGCGGTCAACAGACCCGCCCAGAAGAAAAACTGCCCGGCCGCGCCGAGGGAAAGCCCAAAGCGCTGCATCAGCCAAAGCGACAGCAACGAGTTCACGACCAGGCCGCCGGCAAATGCGTCCACACTGAAAAGCAGCGCGAGGCGCGTGACAATCCCGCGCGACGGACCTAGCGGCGCGCTGCGCGACCGGTCGTGCGCCTGAGGTTCGGGCAACCTGCGATAGAGGAACCACAGTGCGACACCGACTAGCGCATAAACGCCGAACATCGCACGCAGGGATGCGAGCAAAGACAGGCCCGCATGCGCGACGAGCCAGCCCGGGAGCGCTGCCGCCAAAGCGCCTACCGAGGCGGACACCGCGCCCACCAGGCTGTAACGGGCGAATATCGCTGTGCGGGCATCGCCGACGGCTGAACCAGCGAGACGCGCCAGTTCCAGTGGCAGGAACAGACTGACGTCCCCCGAACTGGGGTTGAGCGTCCCGACGAACGCGACAATGAGCAGCGGCCACAGCGCAGACAGTCCTGCAAAGCCCATACCGGTCGCGGCCATCAGGCATGCCGCCAGGGTGAGCATGCGACGCAGCGGATAGCGACCGGCGAACATTCCAACCAGGATCGTTGCCATCGCCGAGCCGATCAGCGTGGCGCTACTGACCAGTCCCACGTCCAGTTGGCCGAAACCGAGCGCGAGCAGATACGCGGGCAGCAGCACAGCGACAAATCCATCACAGAAGCCACGCAACCCGCGACCGATGAGCAGGGGCAAGGCAGTTGCGTCAGCTCCGGCGGGCAGCATCAGGCGTGACACTGCACCGCGATGCGCGACCGAGGCCGCGGTCCTATGTGCGCCCATCGCCCTGACACCACGCATAGAGCGCGTCGTAGACAACCATGCCGTACCGCAGCTGTTCATGATCGTCGTCGAAATGGCGCGACAGCCCCACGGAAATCGCATAGAGACCGCTCGCTTCGGGCGCGAGATCAAGCCGGCTGGTGTCCGCCCCGCGCACGATCTGCGCGAGTTTCAGCAGCGCCGGGTCGATCAGCTGGTACTTCTGCAGGAACGCATCGAAACTGCACAGCTCGCCGTGGTGACCCAGTTCGACGTTCGGCACGTCATAGGGAATGGCACCGGTTTCCTGGGCCACCCGCAGCACCTCGTCGCGCGGCACGTAAAGGAACTCGGCCTCCTTGTCGATGAACCTGACGATCAGCCACGGACAGGCGATCCGGTCAACCTTGGGACGTTCGCGCGTGACCCATTTCATGATGTTTCTCCATGCCGCAGTGATATGCGAGCGGCGCTCGCTCAATCGTCGTCTTCGCCTGCGTCGGTGGCGACCACCTTTCCGCCTTCGTCGATGATGAGCTCCTGCTTCTAATTACCAGAGCCCAGCGCGACGGCATAGCGAGTCGTGCCCTTCGCGGTCTGCTTTTCGATTTCGCCGACACTGCGGCCTTGTGCCTGCTGCGCGATCGTTGCCTTGACGGGCGCCGGTAGCTGCGACAGGCCGACCGCTTCCTGATAACGCCCTTCGAACGGCTTCTCTTTGCACCCGGCTAGCGCGAGGCCTGCGGCCAGAACGAGGTCGTCCAGAGCCAACGGATGAATGCGAACCGACATGACATGCTCCCGGTCGTATGGCGATGCACTGGCGACCTTGATCAGAGGCCCAGTGCGTCGAATCGCGTCGCCACCTGGGTCCAGTTGATGTTTTGCATGAAGGCATCCACATACGCTGCAGCCTTCGCACCGAAATCGATGTGGTATGAATGCTCGTACATGTCCAGCGCGAGAATCGGCGTTCCGTCAGCGAGCGTGTGCGCGTGGTCGGACGCCCACTGGTTCGTGAGGCGGCCGAGGCGTGGCGACCAGCTGCACAGCACCCGGCCGGAGCCACCGCCCAGCGCCTTGCCCATGGCGGCGATTTCGGCCGCCCCGTGCGGCTCACTGCGATCGTAGTAGGTGTCGACCGTACCGCCGAGCTTGCGGCACGTTCCCTTCGGCACGTTCTTGAAGTCGCCCTTGTCGTTGTCGACCTTCGATTCGCCGGCGCAGCCATCCACGCCGGTTTTGCTCCCGCAGTCGTTCTGACCGGCCTTCGCGATGCCGTAGCACCTCACGTTGTCCTCTGCATGCGCGACGCCCGATCCTGCGGCGCCGAGACTCGCGAGGGCTGCGGCAACGAGGGCCTGGCGGGCGAGAGTCGATTTCATCCTGGTTCTCCCGGAACTGTCCAATGCGACGCGTCGGGTTGCGTGTCCCGGGGTCTGCCTTCTTCTCCCGCAGAATCTGGCGCTTTAATGACGTAACGATGTTGATCGTAAATCATTATTTTGCACGCGTGGACCCCGGGCCTGCAGGGTTGCCGCAAGGTCCTGCTCAACAAGGCTTTCCGGCCACTTATCCCCAGATTTTGCATGAAAGGAACGACTACTCCCTCTCGAACTGCTTGTCGGCGCGGCGCCTGATCATGCGGCCGTGATCGCGGTATTGACGGCGTTGAATCAATGCCGTGGACCATCTACTCGCCCTTCGTTGTCAAACTTTCACAGCGCTCGACATTTCCGCTGCCGCTCCTAGTGCGGCCAAAGCGCAGCTGGGTGCGATGACCGAATCTCGTTCGCGAATCGGCATCTCGCCCCTGAGGGGAACGTCACGATCATTCGTGTTTCTCAATCCGGAGTGTGCAACGCCACTCGTCGCCGGAATGCTCCGACTCAGGCCTTTCACGTTCCATGCGTCCACGGTTTTGCCGTGGCTGTGCTCTGAGGATTCGAACGATGAAGCGGAGTCTAGGCACTCCCACCGCTGGAGTGTCAAGGGCGCGGCAATGAAATTTTGGCGTCCAATGTTCGCCCGAAAAAGACCTTGACATTCCCGCAACTGGAAGGTTTAGAGTGAAATCGGGCTAGAGGCAATAGATGGAATTGCTGCTACGGGTTTTCGCCGGGGCCGCTCATTCCGGAGCGGGCAGCGTAGCGTTGTGACGCTGCGGCATGGCCGTTGGCAAGTCACTGCAATGTAGTGGGTGAGGTGTGGAATGAATATCGGACAGGCAGCCAGCGCATCGGGTGTTTCGGCAAAGATGATCCGCTACTACGAAAGTATCGACCTGGTACAGGTCGCCTCGCGATCCGATAGTGGTTACCGGACGTACGGCGACAGCGACGTTCACTTGCTTCGCTTCATCCGGCAAGCCCGTACCTTGGGATTCCCGATCGAGCAGATCAGGCAACTGCTCTCGTTATGGCAGGATCAGAATCGTGCGAGCGCGGAAGTCAAGGCAATTACGAAACGACATATCGGCGAGCTGGACGCCCGCATTGCCGAACTCGTTGTGATGCGCGACACGCTCTCCTACCTCGCGAAGCATTGCGCGGGTGACAGCCGGCCTCGCTGCCCGATCTTGGAGGGAATTGACCGCGCTGATACCCGGCAGGACCAGGATTGCAAAACCGCGGACCGCCGTGTGGCGCTCGCATCATGACGCGAGTCCCCGCACGAGCGTTGCCTGATTGAACTCGTTATTCCGAATCTGAACCGACACGTGAAACACGCCGTCAAATTGATACTGTATCTGCTGATCGCATGGCTGCCCCTGACGGGGTTTGCCGCGTCGGTATCAATTTGTCCGCACATGCCAACCACAATGAGTGCATCGTCACAGACGATGCACTCACCGGCAACGCAGCATACGGCCGCCACGACTGCGACGCATGCGGCCACCGCCGTATCGATCATGCACCAGTCCGATTGCAACGGCAGTATCGGCGGCGCTGGCTGCAATCTTGCGGCGATACCGTCAGCCTTGGTAGTTGTGGTTGCCGCTCCGACTATGCTCGTCTACACGTCATTCGACGTCACGCTTCTTCCGCAGTTCATCCCCGACCTTCCGCAGCGCCCCCCTCAATTTCTGTAACTCCCTTCGCTGGTATTAGGCGTCAAGACCGTACGCAGGCGTCAACGCGCGCGTACGGTCTCGAGCCGGCACGGTGATATCCCGGCTTGATTGATTAAGTCCGTGATATTCATGCGGCGCCTCAGGAAGGTGATCAGACGATCTTCGATTCTCGATTTCCGCATTAACAAGGGAGGTTTTATGCATACCAAGCACCTGGCTGCTGCGGTACTCGCAGTTGCTTTGTTAGGAGTGAGTGGCTTGAGCGCGGCGGCTGGAACACCGCAATCGGCCATGCACGATCGTGGAAGCTCGATGATGGGCGGGGCAATGATGGGTGGGGAGATGATGCGCAACTGCCCGATGATGGGGCAACTCCCGCCAGGAAACGAAAAACTGGCCATGCAGATGCACGGGGAAATGATGAAGGCGATGGGCGACATCATGCTCAAGTACGCCGACAAGATTCAGGCCCCAGCCGCGAAATGACACGTAGCGCCTGTTGATTCAGGCAATCACCGAACTTCGATCAAGGAGCAATACCATGAAATGCACGAAAACAATGGTTGTCACGGGCGTCGCCTTGCTGGCTGCCCTGGCGCTCGCCTATACGGCGCTTCCTCAGTTCCGGACGCTTGTAGTCAGCGCCGGACCCTACCTGCTGTTCCTGCTGTGTCCGCTGTCCATGCTGTTTATGATGAAAGGTATGCATTCCAGCAACGACGATCATCGTCCGTCGACGGTCGAGACATCACGCGATCAGCAACCTCAGTCGCAGATCAGCAAACAGTGATCCTGATGGTTTTCATCTAAAGCAGTTACGTCGGGCGAATGCGCAATCGTGCGCATTCGCCCGGTAAAGCGGCTGCGAGGAATGCTTTTTTGATTGCATGCTTGAGAAGGGTGCTTGTCGCGGTCCGCGTCGCAGTGGCGACCGGCAGCATCAGTGTGTGGGCAACGCGCTCCTGCTTACGCTGGCGGCCGTCGATTGAAACGTGCACTCATGTCTAGTCGTTGCAGGCAGTCCAACGAGGAAGTCACAAGATGAACATTGGGCAAGTTGCCAGTTCCACCGGTATGTCGGTCAAGATGATCCGATACTACGAAAGCGTTGACCTGATTCAGCCACGCGGACGTGCTGCGAGTGGCTATCGGATCTATAGTGATAGCGACGTTCAGGTTCTGCGCTTCATCCGGCAGGCACGCACGTTGGGATTTTCGATCGAACGAATCCGGAAGCTGCTGGCCCTGTGGCGTGATGAAGATCGCGCGAGTTCCGATGTCAAGGCGGTCGCCCTGAAGCATCTCGCCGAGTTGAACATGCAGATAGTCGAATTGTTGGCCATGCGCGATTCACTCGACAAGCTGGTGCAGCAATGCGTGGGCGACAGTCGATCTGACTGCGCGATATTGGAGGGCTTGCACCGTCGCGATGGATCTCTCGATTAAGGCGGGCAACATGAAAGAATCGTCCGACTTGCAAACACCGGAAACGCGCCGCGTGAACCACGTGCATGATTCGCATACGGCATCGGAACACTACCACCACGATGCCGGATCACACGTTGTGTCCCGGGTACGGGGGCAAGAGCAGCAGGCTGATCCCGCCAGTGTCGAGTACACCTGCCCGATGCACCCGCAGGTGCGTCAACTGGGGCCTGGAAACTGCCCGATTTGCGGCATGTCCCTGGAGCCAGTCGCCGTCACGGCGGACGCCCAGGAAAGCCACGAACTCCGCGACTTCACGAGACGATTCTGGATTGGCGTTGCCTTGACCGTGCCCGTGGTGATTCTTGACATGGGCGCCCATCTGCTCAGACTCGACCGCGTTATTGCGCCGCAGGTGTTGAACTGGCTGCAGCTAGTGCTGGCAACCCCGGTGGTTCTCTGGTCCGGCTGGCCTTTCTTTCTGAGAGCGGTGACGTCGGTCGTGAACCGTAGCCTGAACATGTTCACGCTGATTGCACTCGGCACCGGCGTGGCTTGGGCATACAGTATCGTGGCGACAGTGGCGCCACAGCTGTTTCCAATGACCTTCCGTACAAGCGGCGCGGTGGCCGTGTACTTTGAGGCCGCTGCGGTCATTACCGTGCTTGTATTGTTGGGCCAACTACTTGAATTGCGTGCTCGGGAGCGGACATCAGGCGCGATCAAGGCGCTGCTGAATCTCGCTCCCAAGACAGGTGTCAGGGTCGGTCCTGACGGGACAGACGAAACGATAGCCTTGGAATCTGTGCAGGTTGGCGATCTGCTTCGCGTACGCCCAGGTGAGAAAGTCCCAGTGGATGGCGTTGTCACCGAAGGACGATGCACCGTCGACGAATCAATGGTGACAGGCGAACCGATTCCTGTAGCCAAGACGCCTGGATCGAAGGTCACTGCCGGCACCTTGAACCAGACTGGCAGTTTCGTCATGCGTGCGGAAAGAGTCGGTGCCGATACGTTGCTTGCACAGATTGTCCAGATGGTCGCGTCGGCCCAGAGAAGTCGGGCGCCCATCCAGCGTCTGGCGGATCAGGTGGCGGGCTGGTTCGTGCCTGGCGTGATTCTCATTGCGCTCGCTACGTTTGTCGCGTGGGCTGTGTGGGGACCAAGCCCCGCATTGTCGTACGCGATCATTTCGGCCGTTGCAGTATTGATCATCGCGTGTCCTTGCGCTTTGGGCCTTGCGACCCCCATGTCCATCATGGTCGGCGTCGGTCGCGCAGCACAGTTCGGCGTGCTGATCCGGAATGCCGAAGCGCTTGAGCAGATGCAGAAGGTGGACACGCTTGTCGTCGACAAAACCGGGACGCTGACTGAGGGCCGCCCCAAGGTCGTGGCGGTTCAGCCAGACGGGACGCGGCATGAAGGTGAGCTTTTGCAACTGCTAGCGAGCGTGGAGCGGGCCAGTGAACACCCGCTGGCCGCGGCAATTGTCTCGGCGGCAGTGGAAAGAGGCCTGGAGATTCTGCCGGCAACGGATTTCGATTCCCCCATTGGCAGGGGTGTTCTCGGGACAGTCGAAGGCAGGAAAATTGTCTGCGGCAGCGCGAAATTCCTCCTCGATCAGAACATCGCGATGCCTTCCGGTGAACCGGGCGAGACGCTTCGGTCTGAGGGCGCGACCGTGATCTATGTCGGTGTCGACGGGCAATATGCCGGCCTTGTGGGAATCGAGGATCCGGTGAAGGAATCGACACCGGAGGCAATCCGGTCACTCCATCGTGAAGGCGTCCGGATCATCATGCTGACAGGTGATAACAAGGTGACCGCGCAGGCCGTTGCACGAACACTCGGCATTGACGAAGTCATCGCGGAAGTGTTGCCGCACGACAAAGGGGCTGTTGTTGAGCGCCTTCAGGCACAGGGCCGGGTAGTGGCAATGGCCGGAGACGGTGTCAACGACGCACCCGCGCTTGCAGCGGCCAACGTGGGTATCGCGATGGGGACGGGGACTGACGTTGCGATGGAAAGCGCCGGCATTACCTTGCTTAAGGGGGATCTGATGGGCATCGTACGCGCGAGACGAGCTTCGCAGGCAACCATGAGCAATATCAAACAGAACCTGTTTTTTGCCTTCATCTACAACGCGGTTGGTGTGCCGATAGCGGCTGGCGTGCTCTACCCGATCTTCGGGATTCTGCTGTCGCCCGTCATTGCGGCTGCTGCAATGGCGCTGTCATCGGTGAGTGTGGTTTCGAATGCGCTTCGGCTTCGAGCAGTCCAGATTGATCCCATGCCTGGTGTTCCAGCTCGAAGTTTTCGAGCGTTCGAGGATCGGTCAGCGTGACAGTCGCACCCGCTACGGCGCTGCCGGCGGCCACCGTGCCGCTCACCGAGGTTGCCGCGTCCGCGCTACGAGTGTCCGTAGGGTGTGCAATTAACCGCGGCCCCAGCGCTGAAACGGGTTTGCTGGAGTCATCCGCGCTTGTTAGACTGCCTCTCGCAAGCTATCCGCAAGCGCGTTTTTTGCTGTCATATGCCTACCGGGCGTTCACGTCTGCGGCACGATCAATCGGAGACGCTATGTCTTACATGCTGCTTATCGTCGAACCTTCGGAACAACGCATTGAACGCGGTGAGCGTGCCGGGCGCGAAGTCTACGACCAGATGGTGCGCTTCGCCGCCGATCTGAAAGAACGCGGCAAACTGCTCGCAGTCGAATCGCTGACGTCGACCAGCGACGCCGTACGCGTGCAGGTGCGCGAAGGTCGTGCGAGGCTCGTCGACGGCCCGTTTGCCGAAGCCAAGGAAATGATCGGCGGCTTCTTCCTGCTCGATTGCGAAACCCGCGAAGAAGCTGTCGCGATCGCGCAAGCCTGCCCGGCGGCGTCGTGGTGCACGGTCGAAGTCCGCAAGCTCGGGCCTTGTTTCGAGTAAGCCGCACACATACTACGCGTAGGCGCTATGAGTCCAGGGTTTTCCCTGGGCTTCGAAAATTGGTGTCGATCCGGTCGCGTATCGCTCGTCGTGTGAGTAAGGAGCCAGCAAACAATCCGCGGCTTTCCACTCACAGCGAAAGGAGCAAGTGCGATGCGATTCATGATCATAGTGAAGGCGACCGCCGTCAGCGAAGCCGGCGGCCCGCCCGATGAATCCCTGATGGCCGCGATGGGTACGTACCACGAGGAACTGGCAAAGGCCGGTGTGCTGCTCGACGCAACCGGCCTGCAACCGAGTTCCAAAGGCTGGCGCATTCGCTACAGCGGCGGCAAGCGCACGGTGCTCGATGGCCCGTTCGCGGAAACCAAGGAACTGATTGCCGGCTACACGCTGATCCAGGTGCGCACGCGCGAAGAAGCGATGGAATGGGCGCGGCGCTTTCCCGCGCCGTTCGGTGAGCACGCCGACGGCGAAATCGAAGTCCGGCAACTGTATGAACTCGAAGACTTCGAGCCCAGTCCCGAAGTGGAGCGCTTCCGCGAACTGAACGCGGCCAAGCGTTGATCGGAACGCTGATTCAAGCGCCGATCCAGCTACATCGAAAGGAATCGTCATGCTCAAAACTATTCTGATCGCCGTCGTCGCGGCCGTGGGCCTGCTGCTGATCTACGCGGCGACGCGCCCCGACAGCTTCCGCATCGAGCGCAGCGTGCGCATCAAGGCGCCGCCCGAGCGGATTTACGCGCTGATCGACAACCTGCATCAGTTCAACCTGTGGAATCCGTATCTGCGCAAAGATCCCACGACGCAAGGCACGTACAGCGGCTCGACGAGCGGCAAAGGTGCGCGTTACGCGTGGCGAAGCGAAAAGGTCGGCGTGGGGCAGATGGAGATCGCCGATACGGCGGCGCCGTCGAGCGTGACGATGAACCTCGATTTCCTCAAGCCATTCGAGGCGCACAACATCGCCGAATTCACGTTGAAGCCCGATGCGGATGCGACTCAGGTCACCTGGGCGATGCACGGACCGGCACCGTTTCTGTCGAAGCTGATCCAGGTTTTTTTCAGCATGGACAAAATGGTCGGCAAGGATTTCGAAGACGGCCTGGGCAATCTGAAGGCGCTTGCCGAGGCGAGCTGACGGCGCTCCAAACTCGGCGCACCTTAGCGCCCGCGCAGCCCGAACACCACTCGATTAATGGACTCCATCATGCATAAGCAGATCTACGTGAACCTTGCCGTCGGCAATCTCGAACGGTCGAAAGTATTTTTCAGCGCGCTCGGATTTACGTTCAACGCGCAATTCACCAACGAACAGGCGGCGTGTCTGATCCTCGGCGAAAACATCCACGCGATGCTGCTGGTCAAGGATCTGTTCAAGTCCTTCACGCGCAAGGCGCTCTGCAATCCGCAAGAAAGCACCGAGGCGCTGATGGGCCTGTCGTGCGAGAGCCGCGCAGAGGTGGATGCGCTGGTCGCGAAGGCGATTGCCGCCGGCGGCACGGCGCCGCGCGCGCCGCAGGACCACGGCTTCATGTACGGACACGGCTTCGAAGATATCGACGGGCACATCTGGGAGCTGATCTATATGGACCCGAACGTCAAGGCGGCGGGCTGAGGCCGTGACGACGGCGGCCACACATCGTGCCATCGAGGCGGTCTGGCGGATCGAGTCCGCCAAGGTCATCGCCCACGTCGCGCGGATCGTGCGCGACGTCGGGCTGGCTGAAGAGTTGGCGCAGGACGCGCTGGTGGCGGCGCTCGAACATTGGCCCGACGCGGGCGTGCCTGATAACCCGGGAGCGTGGTTGATGGCGACCGCGAAGAACCGCGCACTCGACCGCCTGCGCCAGGAAGCGCTGCATGCCCGCAAGCGCGAAGAGCTCGGCCACGATCTCGATGCGCAGGAGGCTCACCTCGTGCCGGATTTCGTCGATGCCCTCGATGCCGCGCGTGCCGACGATATCGGCGACGATCTGTTGCGGCTGGTGTTCACCGCGTGTCACCCGGTGTTGTCGACCGATGCACGCGTCGCGCTGACGCTGCGCCTGCTCGGCGGCCTCACCACGGACGAAATCGCGCGCGCATTCCTCGTGCCCGAGCCGACCATCGCGCAGCGCATCGTGCGGGCCAAGCGCACGCTGTCGGCGGCCAAGGTGCCGTTCGAGGTGCCGCAAGCGGACGCGCGTGCGCCGCGGCTCGCGTCGGTGCTCGAAGTGATCTATCTGATTTTCAACGAAGGCTATTCGGCCACCGCCGGTGACGACTGGATGCGTCCGGCGCTTTGCGAGGAAGCGCTACGGCTTGGGCGCGTGCTGAGCGGTCTGGTGCCGGACGAAAGCGAAGTGCACGGGCTCGTCGCGTTGATGGAGATTCAGGCGTCGCGCACGCATGCGCGTACCGATGCCGAGGGCCGTCCGGTGCTGTTGCTCGAGCAGGACCGCAGCCGCTGGGATCCGCTCCTGATCCGTCGCGGGCTGGCCGCGCTCGGCAGCTCGCACGCGCTCGGCGGCGCGAGCGGAC
The DNA here is from genome assembly GCF_038050405.1 of Paraburkholderia sp. IMGN_8. Lineage (NCBI taxonomy): Bacteria > Pseudomonadati > Pseudomonadota > Betaproteobacteria > Burkholderiales > Burkholderiaceae > Paraburkholderia > Paraburkholderia sp. IMGN_8. The sequence goes on from NZ_CP150901.1 coordinate 4,156,286, forward strand.
CGTATGCGCTGCAAGCGGCGCTGGCCGCGTGTCATGCACGCGCCCGGCGTGCTGAGGACACCGACTGGGCGCAGATCGTCGCGTTGTATGACGCGTTGGCGCAGGTGGCGCCGTCGCCGGTGGTCGAGTTGAATCGCGCGGTGGCCGTGGGCATGGCGTTCGGGCCGGCCGCGGGTCTGGAAATCGTCGATGCGCTCGCTGCCGATGCGACGCTCGCGAACTACCACTGGTTGCCGAGCGTGCGGGGCGATCTGCTGGCGAAGCTCGGGCGCGTGGCCGAGGCGCGCGCCGAATTCGAACGCGCCGCGGCGATGACGCGCAACGCGCGCGAGCGCGAGTTGTTGCTCGCGCGGGCGCGTGAGATGGCGCATTGAGCGGCGGGTCGAAAAGTACCGACCTTACCGTATCAACTGCCGCACACCCAATGCGACGATCAAGCCGCCGCACACGCGATCGATCCAGGCCTTGCAGCGCCGGTACGCCGACGCAATCCGCGAGTGCGACAACGTCAGCGCAACGAATCCATACCAGCTGCTAGCAATGCGCTTGCCCGCCGCCGCGTGCATCACGCCGAGAGAAACGCCCAGGCGCCCGTCAGCACGCCTGCCGCCGCAACGCCGAACGACAGATTGCGCAGCCACGTCTTGCGCGTGAGCAACGTAATCGCGCTCAATGCGATGGCGACCTGGATCAGCGTGGTGGCCTGCGCCCAGCGATGATGACCATGCAGAAGCGCCTCGCTTTTAGCGTCGTTTTGCACGACTTCTTTTTCGATCGCTTCAGCCTTCGCGCGGATCGGCTCTTTCTGCTGCGTGTATTTCTCGACGTCGGCGACGAACTTGGCGTGCGCCTGCGCATTGCCGGCCGACAGCACCGCGCCGAGTTCAGCGAGATTTTGCTTCTCGCCCTTGGCTTGGTAGTAACTCCATTGATTCGACGCCTCGGTCTTCTTGATGGCGGCTTCGTTCTTGTAGTAGAGCGCCAGATTTTCGCTATTGCCGCTCTGGTACGCGCACAGCGCGCCGATCGTCGCGAGGATCGCCGTCATCACGGCCATGCGGCTCGCGAAAGGATCGGCGTCGTGGTGGCCGGCGTGTTCGACCGCATGGTCGTGCGGGCCATGCACTTCATATTCTTCAGGCATCTCATTCTCCGAGGCAAAGCTTTTCTTGTATTCCGGACGGCGCTCGCTGACGCGAACCGGGCACCGGCATCGACGCCGGTGCGGCGAGATCTTCCGGAGCCCTCAATCTTAGCGTGAGGCGCCTGGCGATGGGAAAGGTATCGCCGATGCGGCGAAGAAAGCCCCGCTGTCTCGGTCAACGAATGCCGGAACCCAACCACGTCCGCACGAACGGAATCAGATGTTCGCCGCCGAGCATGCCGAGCAATCCGACCAGCGCGATAGTCGGCGGCGCGGGCGATTTCACCTGTGCCACGTTGTAGAGCAGGCCGACCGCCACGCCGACGGCCAGCGAGATCAAATACGCTTTCATGATTGTTCAACCCATTTGAAACGCGGACGCGCACCGCCGCGCCCGCCGGCCGTTCCGTTTACTGCATCGTGATGACGACACGGCCGCGCGTGCCCGCGGCCACCGCCTCGTACGCTTCGCGCGCCCGCTCCAGCGTGAACTGCTGAGCGATAGCCGGCGCTTGCAGCTTGCCGCTCTCGAAGCCTTCCACCAATGCGGTCATCAACGGTGCCGATTCGGCTACGCCCAGTTTCGCGCTGTCGACGCCGAGCAGTTGCGTTTCGTTGTGATAGAAATCGATCAGGTCGAACTCGACGCGGCGCTTGCCGGTTCCGCTGATTTCCAGCACCCGGCCACGGCGTTTGACGAGACTCAGTGCGGTCTCGAACGCCACGCCGCCGACCGTGTCGTACACCACGTCCGCGCCGCCGGTCAGCGCCTTGACGCGCTCGGTCACGTGTTCGTCGAAGGGCACGTACTCGTCGATCAGCCGGCCCGCCGGCGAATCAGCCGCAAGCGGCTGACGGTCGACGGCGATCACGCTCGCGCCGCGCGCTTTCGCGATCTGCACCACCGCGCCGCCGACCCCGCCGCCCGCGCCGATTACCGCGATGGTTTCGCCGGCTTGCAAGCGCGCGTATTCAACCGTGCCGAGCCAGGCGACCACAAAGTTCACGCCGATTGCCGAAGCCTGTGCGTGGCTGAGCGTCGTGGGTTTGCGCGACAGTGCGCCGAGCGGAATCTTGATGAACTCGGCGTGCGTGCCGTCGCGCGTGAAGCCGATGTCGCCGCCGGTGCCCCACACTTCGGCGCCGAGCCATGGCTGCGGGCCGTCCACCACCACGCCGCTGAAGTCGCGGCCCGGCGTGCGCGGCAGTACCGTGTGTTCGAAATGGCCGGATACGTTCTTGGCGTCGCTCGGGTTCACCGAGGCCGCCTTGACCTGCACGACGACGCTGTCCGCGTCGGCTTGCGGCGTCGGCAGATCGACGTAGTCGAGCACCTCTGGGCCGCCAAAAGACTTGAACTGAATTGCTTTCATCGAGTGTCGCTCCTGTTGGGTCTTACGCTGCGTCGTGCATCGGATGATGCGTAGTCTAGATGGCCGACACAATGGCGTTAAGACAAAGAATTTCGAATTCTGGGCAACCCGCGACGGACTCCGATGCGAAGCCTCAATCGCTTAACAGGCCGCGGATGCGTCGCTTTTGACCTGCTCGGCTACCGCGGCCGAAGCCTCTTCGGTCAGCGTGCCGCGCGAATCGGAATCCGTGTTTGGCACGGTTTCCTGAGTCGGCCTAATCTGCGATCATCCCACGCACTCCTTCAACGCTTCAAAGTCTCCAAACCCAACCACTCGCCCCTTTTCAATGTCCACCCCCACGCTCCTCACCACCGACCGTCTGATCATGCGTCCGCACACGCGCGACGATTTCCTCGAGAGCTATGCGATGTGGTCCGATCCCGAGGTGATCCGCTACATCGGCGGCAAGCCGTTCACGCGCGAAGAAGTCTGGGCGCGCCTGTTGCGTTACGCCGGGCATTGGGCGATGTTGGGTTACGGTTACTGGGTGGTTCGAGAAAAGGAGAGCGGCCGGTTCCTCGGCGAAGTCGGCTTTGCCGACTACCACCGCGAGATCGAGCCTTCGTTGATGGGCACCCCTGAGATCGGTTGGGCTCTCGATCCGGCGGTGCATGGCCGCGGCTACGCGACCGAAGCCGTGCGCGCCGCGCTGAGTTGGGCCGACCAGCAGTGGCCGGACGCCGAAACCGCCTGCATCATCGCGCCTGAAAATCTGCCGTCGCTGCGCGTCGCGCATAAGTGCGGCTATCGCGAGCGGCTTCGCACGACGTACAAAGGCCAACCGACCATCGTGTTGCGGCGCGCGGCAGGCGGTGCCTGATTCGTCGCACGCCGTGCGGGTTGTATGTCGTTGCCAGCTCGCAGCTTATTGACCAGACTCACTCGCCGCCGCCCGCTGTTGCGCGATCAGATCCGCCAGCCGTTCAATCTGCTGACCCTGCGCGTCGAAGTTGCCGGCGTCGAGCCAACGCGCGTAGCACGGACGCAGCGCGGGCCATTCGCCGTCGAGCATCGAGAACCACGCGGTATCGCGATTGCGTTGGCGATACACGATCGCCTGGCGGAAGATGCCTTCGAACGTGAACCCATAGCGCAGTGCCGCCGTCCGTGACGGACCGTTCAGCGAGTCGCACTTCCATTCGAAGCGGCGATAGCCGAGGTCGTCGAACACGTGGCTCATCAGCAGGAACATCGCTTCGGTGGCGATGCGGGTGCGCTTCAGGTGCGGCGAATACGTGACGTGCCCGACTTCGATCACGCCGTTCGCGCGGTCGATCCGCATCAGCGCCAGGGTGCCGACAGCCTTGCCGGTCGCCAGATCGATCACCGTGTAGTGCAGCGGATCGACAGACGCCGCCATGCGTGTCAAATGCTCGCGATACGCGGCGAGGCTCTCGAACGGTCCGGCCGCCAGATAGGTCCAGTCGCGGCCATCGGCTGCCGAGCTGTATGCGTCGTAGAGGTCTTCGGCGTGGCGTTCGACGTCTACCGGTTCGATCCGGCAATAGCGGCCCACCAGCGGCTCGCGGCCGGGCGCCCGGGCGCCGTTCCAGCCCGGCACCGGTGCGCCGATAGGCTGGTCGAACGCGTTACGTCTGGGTTCCATGTCTGCTCTCCTTGGTTCAATCGGTCGATTGTCAGAGAGTACGATACGGCAATCGTGGCATGTTAAAAAGATCCAGATCGAGAACATTTGATAGGTCCAGAAGCGATGATCGAAATCATTGGTCCGCTCACTAATCAGGCCACCGCGAGCGGTGCGGGCACCGTCGGCAAAAAACCGGCGCCGCTGCAAAAGCAACTGATTGAGCGCTTGCAGCAGGCGATTCTTGCCGGGCGTTTGCCGGCGGGCTCGCTGCTGCCGTCGTCGCGTTTGCTGGCGGCGGAGATGGGCGTTTCGCGGAATACGGTAGTGATCGCTTACGAGCATCTCGCCGCAGTCGGCTACGTGGTCGCCGACAAGAAAGGCACGCGCGTGAGCCCGCTCTCCAGCCCGGCCGCGCGTGGCGAACATCAGACATCGCCCGCCACGCCCGAGGCGGTCTATGCCGCGCGCGTCGAGCAATTCGCCGCCACGCGCACGCACGCCGACAACACCTTGCCGCTGACGCCAGGCACGCCCGCCCTGGATCGCTTTCCGCTCGGCGCGTGGCGGCGCGCGCTCGAGCGTTCGATGGAACGCGCGTTGCCGCTAGCGCTCGGCTACGGCGCGCCGACCGGCGAGCCGGCACTGCGCGACGCAATCGCCGCGCATCTGCGCATGTCGCGCGGCGTGCGCTGCGACGGCTCGCAGGTGGTGATTACCGAAGGCGCGCAGGAAGCGTTGAACCTGTGCGTGCGGCTTTTCACCAACCCGGGCGACATCGCATGGGTCGAAGATCCCGGCTATCGCGGCGCGAAGGCGGCGTTCAATCTCGGCGATCTGACCACGCTGCCGATGCCGGTCGATCTGGAAGGCATTGCGGTGCCGCCAGACGCGTGGCGCACGCATTCGCCGAAACTGATCTACACGTCGCCCGCGCATCAGTATCCGACCGGTTCGGTGTTGTCGGTGGCGCGGCGGCTGGCGTTGATCGCGCAGGCGCGCCGCAGCGGCGCGTGGCTGATTGAGGACGACTACGACGGCGAATTCCGCCACACCGGCGAGCCGATCGCCAGCTTGCAGGGGCTGGTGCCGGACGCGCCCGTGTTGTACGTCGGCTCGTTCAGCAAAACCATGTTTCCGGCGCTGCGCATCGGCTTCGTCGTGCTGCCGGGCGCGATCGCCGGGCACGCTGCAGTCGCGTTGCAGGAGATGCTGCGCGGCGGGCACCGTCTGGAACAACTGGCGTTGGCGCACTTCATCGAAAGCGGCGAGTTCGGGCGCCATCTGGGCCGTATGCGGCGCCTCTATCGGGAACGGCAGCAGGCGCTGCGCGATGCGCTGACCGCGCATTTCGAACCGTCGCAGATTCTCGGCGGCAATTGCGGCATGCATCTGACGCTTCGCCTGCCGCCGCACCTATCGGATCAGGTGCTCGCTGAGCGTGCGCTCGCAGAGCGGCTCAATCCCCGAGCGCTGTCCGGTTTCGCGTTGCAGCCTCGCGAGGAAACGAACGGCCTCGTGATCGGCTACGGCAGCACGCCCGCGGAGCAGCTGGCGCCCGCGATCGGCGTGTTGGCCAGCCTGGCGGGCGAGATGGCAGGTGCACGCGTCGTGTAAGTTTTTACGTTTGTCCGCGCGGCCGATGTCGCGCTATCGTGTCGTCTATGCGCGGCGATTTTCCAGGTGTGCGAGGTTGGCGAATCGCCCGCAGGTCATGCTCAGCGCGCCGCACTGCACCATCGCGTGAAATGTGTGCGCGCATGCCGGGCCGCTGCCGGGCTCGGGCATGAAGAATGCCTTTGTGGTTGTCTATGACGATTTATCAGACCGGAGAAGACATGAAGGAAATCGAACCGACCCCATGGTTTGAGCTTGCCGTCCATACGCCCGTCCGCGAAGGCTGGTACGAGGTGCAGTTGACGAGCGGGGACACGGCATTTGCGAAATTCGGCGATGGCGTATGGACCGAAAAACCGTTGCTGGTGTTCACGCACTGGCGCGGCCTGTCCGCCGATCCGGCGAACGTTCCCGCAGGCGAGGGGGCCGAATCGATCAGCGCGGAGGCCGCTGCGGCTCAAGGTGTGCGCGCCGCCTGGGACGTGTTCTTCCCGGGGCTCGGCGAGGAACAGCACAAACCGTTGGATGCGATGCCCAACGGTAAAGCCACGCATTGATGCGAACCTGGGCGGCGGCCAGGCGGCTGCCGTCCTGAATCCGCTGGGTTCTCAGTCCAGCTTCAACGCTCCGGCAGCCAGTTTGCCGATGTCCATATCGATGTCCGGGGTCTCGCCTGTCTCGAGAATCCACGCCGCGGACAGTCCCGACCACGCCAGAATCCATTGCAGCAAACGGCGTCTATCTAGCCCGGCCAATTGCGCGACATGTTCGACGCGCCGCTCGAAGCGTCCGGGCGCCAATGCGGACTGCCGGTCGGGGTTGCAGAAAATGTTCGCATAGTCGAAACCGCGCTCGCCATAGAGGCCTTTCGGGTCGATTGCCAGCCAGCCGCGCGGGCCGAAATCGAGCACGTTGCCGTGATGGATGTCGCCGTGCAGCACGACCGGGTCTTGCGGGGCGGCAAGCAGCGCTTGCGCCGCTGCGGCACTTTCAGTGAGCCAGCCGCCGTATTGTTGTGCTGCCGGCCAGAGACTTTGAAACCAGCGTGGCAATCCGATCAGTTCGGGTAGCGGCTTGTTACGGGGCGCGTGCAGTCGCGCAGCGGCTGCGCAGAGGATCTCGGTGGCGGCGTCGTCGGCGTCGCTGTCACCCGTGCGGACTTTGTCCGCGAGCGCGTGGCTGTTTTGTGCGCGCTCGAGCAGTATCGCGTCGGCATCGTGCGCCAGCACGCGGGCCGCGCCGTCGCCGTCCCACCACACCATCAGCTGCACGCCGGATTTCTCTTCGGCTTCCAGCGCGACCTTCAGCATCGCTGCGACGCCGTGCCGGCGTACCGGCAGAAGCCGGCTGCTGTGCGTGCGGATCGGCTCGCCGTCCGGCAGCAAATCCCACTTGACGATGTACTCGGCGAACATCGCGGTTCAGATCGCAAGCGCGGCCGCTTGAACGGCGGCGGCGAGGGCGTCGTCGACGGCCGGCCCGAGCGTCGAGCAGGTGAGCAACACGGAGTGCGCGTCGAGGCGGAGCGCGAGGAGTGCTGCGCGGGTTTGCGCCGCGATTGCATCGGTCAAACCGCCGGCTTGCTCGGCCGCTGCCAGCAGGTCCGCGCGGACCGCGTGATGCAAGTCGAGCGATTGCCACCCGGCGGCGCGGGCCGCCGCGTCGAACACGGCGATATTGCTGTCAGCGGTATGCAAGCAGACGATGCGCACGGTCACTCCAACGCGTTTGATGGTGTTGCATTCTCGCCTGGAAACGGCTCAGGCATGTCGAATCTGATCGGCCGGTCATGGCCCGCGCGCGGAGCCCGTTCGAGCGTCGTCCGCGATGGCGGCGTCAACAACGCCGCGCGTACCCCGCTACAATCGACGTCATTCATTGACGTGGAAAGGACATATGAAAGGCACTCGAGAAGCCGTGGCATTGCCACGGGCGACGCAGTTACTGAACCATGGACCGGTCACGATCGTCACTAGCGCGCACGACGGGCGCTCGAACGTGATGGCGGCATCGTGGGCGATGCCGCTCGATTTCAACCCGCCGAAGGTCGTCGTGGTGGTGGACAGCCGCACGCTGACGCGGCAACTGATCGAAGCGAGCGGCGTGTTCGGATTGCAACTGCCGAGCCGCGCTTTTGCCGCGCAGACGCTGGCGGTGGGGTCGAACGCGGGCGCCGAACTCGACAAGTTCGCCGCCTTCGACCTCGAAACTTTCCCCGCGCAAAACATCGACGTACCGATGCTGGCCGGCTGCATCACGTGGATGGAATGCAAGGTGATTCCGGACGACAGCCAACGGCACGATCTGATCATTGGCGAAGTCGTGGCGGCGTACGCGGACAGCCGCGTGTATTCGAACAACCGCTGGCACTTCGGCGACGATCCGGATCTGCGAACGTGTCACTACGTGGCGGGCGGGACGTTCTTTGCCACCGGCGACGCGTTCGAAGTCGCAGCAGTGGCGAACGGCACGGCGTAATAGTTAGCGGCGGCGCGACGCGTTAGTGTCCCGACCAAAACCCTCACGCATCGCCATCTGCAAACGCCTTGAGCGCGTCGCCCGCCAGCCGGTAGCGGACCCACTCGCTTTGCGCGCTCGCACCGATCGATTTGTAGAAGCCGATGGCCGGCTCGTTCCAGTCGAGCACGCTCCATTCGAAGCGGCCGCAGCCCGTGTCGCACGCAATGCGTGCGAGGTGGCGCAGCATCTGTTTGCCCGCGCCGCTGCCGCGCGACTTCGGCGACACGTACAGGTCTTCCAGATAAAGCCCTTGCATGCCGAGCCACGTCGAATAAGAAAAGAAGTAGACGCAGAAGCCAACGGGCTCGCCGTTCATCTCGCAGATCAAAGCCTTCGCGGTGGATTCGGCCGAGAACAGGCTCGCTTCGATATCTTGGACGGTAGCGACAACCTCGTGCTCCGCTTTCTCATACACCGCGAGTTCGGTGATGAAGCGCAGAATCAGAGCGGCGTCGGATGTGTGGGCGGGGCGGATGTGGATGGTCAAGGTAAGGTGCTCGGTCGGTTTTGAATGTCGATCGAAGTTTTGCGAGTACACATCGGCTTCGAATCAAGTCTGCATCGTATCGTTTATCGTGTTGTCCTGACCAGCATGCGCTGGCTCCCAATATGACAGGGCAAGCAAGCGTATGTCGAGATTACGATTGACGCGTCGTCGCAAAATCGCTTACTGTCGATCCATGGACTTCCACTCGATTCCCTTCGCTGCCGTCACCACCACGACGACCACCTTCACAGGCGGGTCGTCTGGAGGTTGCACGCGCTAGAAGCACGAAGCAGTGGCAAACCACCAAAGGCCCCGCCGGAAACGGACGGGGCCTTTGGCGTTTCTGGACCTTCGTTTGCGGCATCAATCTGCGGCATCAATCAAACGGAGCGTGACTGTGAACGACATCGATCATCGTGTACTGGGCAATAAACTCGACCTCTTCCATCAGCAGGAAGAAGGCGTCGGCATGGTGTTCTGGCACCCGCGCGGCTGGGAGCTTTACCGCGTGCTCGAAGACTACATCCGCGCCCGTATGCGGCGCGCCGGCTTTCGCGAGATTCGTACGCCGCAATTGCTGGCGCGCTCGTTGTGGGAGCAGAGTGGCCATTGGGAGAAGTTCGGCGCGGCGATGTATTCGCTGGCCGACGCGGAAGAAGGGCGCGCGCTGTGCCTGAAACCGATGAGTTGTCCGTGCCATGTGCAGGTGTTCAATCGGCGCGTGCGGTCGTATCGCGAGTTGCCGGTCCGCTATAGCGAGTTCGGCGCCTGTCATCGCGACGAGCCTTCGGGCTCGCTCGAAGGTCTGAAGCGCACGCGTGCCTTCGTGCAGGACGACGCGCATGTGTTCTGCACGGAGGCGCATATCGAGACCGAAGTCGGCCGCTTCTGCGAATTGTTGCGCACGGTCTATGCGGACCTCGGCTTTCCCGCCTTCAAAGTAGCGCTCGCCACGCGGCCTGCGATGCGCGCAGGCAACGATCAAACGTGGGATCGCGCGGAAGCCGCATTGACAAACGCGGCCCGCGCGGCGGGCCTCGAATTCGATGTACTCGAAGGAGAGGGCGCCTTTTACGGGCCGAAACTGGAGTTTCATCTAACGGATAGCCGCGCGCGCAGCTGGCAATGCGGCACGATTCAACTCGACTTCGTGCTGCCTGATCGGCTCGATGCGGAGTTCGTCAACGAGCGGAATGAACGCGAGCGTCCCGTGATGATCCATCATGCGGTGCTTGGCAGCATGGAGCGCTTCATTGCAATGCTGCTGGAACATCACGAAGGATGGCTACCTGTGTGGCTCGCACCCGAACAAGTCGTGGTCGCGACAATCAGCGACGCAAATACGGCGTACGCGCAACAGACCATGCAAGCGCTCGACGCCGCCGGTATCAGAGCGCTGCTCGACAAGCGGCCGGAACGGCTGGAAAAGAAGATCGTCGATGCGCGCGAAAAGCAGGTGCCGATTCTGGTCGCGGTAGGTTCACGCGATGAACGCGATCGGACGATCAGCATTCGCATGCGCGACGGGCGGCAATCGACGCTTGCGATGGCGGAGGGCGTCGAGCGGTTGCGGCTCGCCACGTCACCCCCCGCCTCTTTCACCTCTTTTTAGCCCGTTTCGTCGGCCTTCATTTCGCCTTGGGCGCAATCGGACGAATCCGAACTTGTGCAAAGTGTTGTACTGGCGTGGAAGTTTTGCAAATGTTGATGTTTCCAGTCGGCATTTTCGAATACGTTATGCGGCTTTAGTCCGTATAACGTATCAATAAAATGAATAAGGCGACCTATCGGCTGGTTTTCAGCCGACTCGGAGGCATGCTGGTCGCGGTCGAGGAGACCCCTGCGGGAACCGGCAAGAGCAATCGGGGAGAAACCATAGGAGCAGGGCGAGGCGTATCTGGTGCGCAGCGCCTATCGTCGTTCGCGTTCAGGCATATTGCCTTTGCGGCGCTGATACTGATCGGCACGGCACCTCTGCACGCCGACGCGCAGATTGTGCCATCGGGTGCGCACGCGCCCGGCGTCATCCAGACGCAGAACGGTTTGCCGCAGGTGAACATTGAGCGTCCGTCGGGCGCTGGCGTGTCCATGAACACGTACTCGCAATTCGACGTTCAGAAGAATGGTGCGATCCTGAACAATTCGCCGACGCTAGTGCAGACACAGCAGGCGGGGTATGTGAACGGCAATCCGAACCTTGGTCCAGGACAGTCGGCACGGGTCATCGTCAACCAGGTCAACAGCAATTCGCCGTCGCAGTTGCGCGGCTATCTTGAGGTCGCAGGTAAGCGGGCTGAAGTGGTGGTCGCCAATCCGAACGGCATCCTGGTGGACGGCGGCGGGTTCATCAATACGACGAGAGGCATCCTCACGACCGGCACGCCGTTGATCGGCGCGGACGGCAATCTGAACGGCTTTAAAGTTACGCGCGGCAATATCGCCGTACAGGGTGCGGGCCTGAATACGGCGAACGTCGATCAGGTCGATCTGATCGCGCGAGCGGTGCAGGCCAATGCGGCGATCTACGCGAAAAATCTGAGTGTAGTGACGGGCGCGAACAGCGTAGATCACGACACGCTTGCCGCGACGCCGATCGCAGGCGATGGTCCTGCGCCTGGCGTGTCGATCGACGTGAGCAGTCTCGGCGGCATGTACGCGAACCGTATCGTGCTGCTGGGCACCGAAAACGGTGTTGGCGTGTCCACTAAAGGCGTGCTTGCGGCGCAGGCGGGCGACCTGATACTGACCACGCAGGGGAAGCTGATTCTCGCGGGACAGACTAACGCGAGCGGCAATATCGCGCTGTCCGCGCGTGACGGGATCGACAACAGCGGGACGACATACTCCCAGCAGAACGTCAGCGCGAATACGTCGGGCGCGCTCACAAACAGCGGCGTGCTCGCCGCGCAGCAGAACGCGACCATCGGCGCGGCCAGCGTCGCTTCAACGGGCATACTCGGCGCGGGCGTGAACGGCAATGGCAGCCTTGCGCAATCCGGCGACCTGTCGGTGACGACGGGCGGCACACTCGCGGCGACCGGCCGCAGTGCGGCGGGCCGCAATGCGACCCTGAGCGGTGCAGCGGTCAATCTCGGAGGAAGCAGTACATCGGCTAATGGTTCACTCAAGCTCACGGCGAACAGCGGCGACCTGAACCTGTCTGGCGCGACGGTGACAGCGGGCGGCATGCTTGACGCACGCGCGGCCGGGACGCTGACGAACGACGGTGGTGTGCTGTCGTCGGGCGGTGGACAGACCATCACGGCTGGCGGGCTGTCGAACCACGACGGCCAGATCGTTTCGGGCGGCGCGCTGACGGAAAATGTTGCTGGCTCCGTCGCGAACCAGGGTGGGACGATGCAGGCGGCGGGCGCGCTGTCCGTTACAGCCGGTTCGCTCGACAACACGGGCGGTCATATTGCGTCGCTGAACGCGGACGGCCTGACGCTGACCACAGGCGGCTCGCTGAACAACGGAGTGGGTGAAACCGGGGCCGGCATCATTGGCGGCAACGGAAATGTGACCGTACAGGCCGGACAGATCGCGAACGCAGGGTCGATTACGGCCGTCCAGAACCTGATTGCGACGGCCGTGCAGACGCTATTCAACGGCGGCACGCTGGCCGCGAATGGCAACATCAACGCTTCGGCTGGCACGACACTGACGAACGCCAGCACGATAGCCGCCGGTCGAACGGCAGCCCTTACCGGTGCCACGTTCGACAACAGCCAGGGCACGACGAACGCCGACCAGCTCACGTTGCACGCGACGAACCTGGCCAATCACGGCGGCAGTATCACGCAGACGGGCATGGGCGCGACGACCATCGACGTGACCGGCATGCTCGACAACTCGGGCGGCACGCTTCAGACCAACGGCGACAGCCTCGCACTCGGCCCCGCCGCGCTCGTCAACGACAACGGCACGATTGCCAGCTCCGGTGCCGGAACGCTGTCGGTCAATGTAGGCACGCTCTCGAACAACGGCGGGACGATTGCGACGAACGGCGGCCTTGATGTCCGCTCGGGCGCGGCATTGAATCGCGGCGGCACGCTCGCGGCGCAGACGGGCGCGACGCTCAATGTCTCCTCGCTCGACAACAGCGCGGGCGGCTACGTCGGCGCGCAGACGGTGTCAATCACTGACACGGGCGCACTCAACAACGCGGGCGGAACGATCCAGGCGGACGACGCGCTTTCAGTATCCGCGCAGTCGGTTGCCAATGACGGCGGCTCGATCGCGAACAGTGGTACGGGCACGACGACGGTGAGCGCCAGCGGCGTGGTCACGAACACGCAGAATGGTCTGATCGGCGGTAACGGAAACGTATCGGTGTCGGGCGGCAACATTGGCAATGCAGGCGGCACCATCACGGCGGGCGGCGCGACAACCGTGCAGTCTGGCAGCACGCTCGACAACCGGGCGGGCATGATCCAGGGCAGCGGCAATGTGTCGGCGGCGGCGCAAGGCGCGATCGACAACACGGGCGGCCAGATCGAAGCGGACGGCACGGGCGCGACGCTTGCCGTCACGGGTGCATCGCTCGACAACACGAACGGGCGCATCGCGAACACAGGATCGGGCGCGACGACAGTCAGCGCCGCTGGAATCACAAACAGCAATACAGGCGGCGTCGCTGGCGCGGGCACCATCGGCGGCAACGGTGACGTGACAGTGAACGCGGGTACGCTGTCGAACACGAACAGCGCGCAGCTCGTGTCGGGCCATGACCTCACGCTGAACATCGCGCAACTGGCGGACAACACGAACGCGACGCTCTCGGGTGCGAACAATGTCACGCTCAACGGCCCCAACGCGGGTGTCACCAACGCGGGCGGCTCGGTCCACGGTAACGGCACGATTGCGGTGAACACGGCCTCGTTCGACAACACGTCGGGCCGCGTCGGCAACGATACGGGTAGCGGCGGCTCGGTGTCCGTCAATACCGGCACACTTGCGAACCAGAACGGCGCGATCGGTAGCGACCAGGACCTGAGCGTGGTGACGGGTACGCTCACGGGCGACGGACGGATCGTCGCCGGGAACGACGGCGCGATCACGATTGGCAGCGACTACGCACTTAACCGCACCAACCAGATTCAGGCGAACCACGACCTGACTTTCACGACCGCGGGCACGTTCGCGAATCAGGGCACGCTCGGCGCGGTGAACGCGCTGACTGTGAACGCTGCGAACGTGGATAACCAGGTCGGTGCGGACATCAATTCGTCGAATACGACGGTCAATGCCGCGAACACGATCACGAACGAAGGCCGTATCGAAGGCGATTCAGTGACGATGCATAGTGCGTCGCTGACCAACACTGCAATGATCGTTGGTAACACGGTCACGCTTAACGCCGGCTCGATCGCAAACACGGGCGCGGCGGCGGCCATGGCAGCGGCTTCGCAGCTGAACCTGTATTCGCCCGGCGATATAACGAATACGGGCGGCGCAAATATCTTCAGTCTCGGCGACATCAACATCGCGGCCGATGCAGCGCGCGACGCCAACGGCGTGCTCGCGAACCGCGCGAATTCCGTCGCGAACGATCAGTCGACGATCGAGGCACAAGGAAATCTGGAAATCGCGGCGCAGACGCTGACGAACACGCGCCCCGCTCCCACAGTCGAGACCGTGACGACCGGTGTCGATACGGTTCATCAGACCAAGCGCGACAAATACGTCGGCTGCGCGACGACTAATGCCAACGGGAAAGCCGGGTGCTCGCAGTCGGCGTGGGACAGCGGCTACAAATCGCCGGCAACGGCGACCTACAGCGGCGCCGATATCGTATCGAGCCAGAGCGGGCCGAACGCAACCGAACGCGTGCTGGTGGTGAACGTCAACGGTCAGCCGCAGACGATCTGGTACAACGCGATCACGGCCAATTCCGACGGTACGGTTACGGTCAACTACTGGGACGACTACAACCCGAACGTCAACTACGACCCCGCTACCGAGTACGCGACGCGCAGCGACGGACACAAAGGCTACCAGCGCGTCGAGATCGCACGGGACACGACGACCACCACGCAGCAGGATCAGGTAACAGGGCCGCAGGCACAGCAGGCGCAACTGCTTGCGGGCGGAAATATGACGCTGGCGAACGTCGGCACGCTCAACAACAGCTTTAGCGCGATTGCGGCCGGTGGCTCAATCCAGATCGGTAGCAGCGAGCAGGACGGCGCGATTGGCAACGGCAGTGGCAACTACGGCGGTACGCTCGTCAACAACACTGGCCAGACGCTTTACCAGTATCAGAAGCAGGACATCGTCTCGACTTACGCGTGGAACGAAGACATCACGCGCGACGTGGGGACGGTGGTCGAACCGTCGATTGTGCTCTCGCCCGTTGCCATCGGCGGTACCGGCGGCACGATCATCGCGAACAACGCGGTGCAGATCAGCGGTACGGACATCAGCAATACGAACGTGGCGGCGGCAAACTCGGCGACAGGCGCGACCGGCGGCACGCTCGGCGCGAACGGGACCGGGGGTGGCCTCACGGGCGGCGGCGCGCAGACCGTCAACCTCGCAACCGGTCAGACGCAGACGATCAACGCGCCGCAGTCCGTCGCGGGGCCGACCGGCGCGCTCAATATCACGTTGCCGTCGAGCGGCCTGTACACCTTTAACACTGCACCCGGCGCTTCGTATCTGGTCGTCACCGATCCCCGATTGACCAGCTATACGAATTTCATTTCAAGCGACTACATGCTTGGACAACTCGGGCTCGACCCGTCGAAGACCATCAAGCGGCTGGGCGACGGCGTGTACGAAGAACAGATGGTGCGCAACCAGATCACGCAGCTGACGGGCCGCGTCTATCTCCAGGGGTACACCAGCAACGAGGACGAGTACCGCGCGCTGATGAACAGCGGCGTGCATGCCGCGCAGGAGTTCAATCTTGTTCCGGGTATGGCATTGACTGCCGCGCAGATGGATGCGCTTACCAGCGATATCGTGTGGCTGGTCAGTCAGACCGTCGCGCTGCCGGACGGCAGCACGCAGCAGGTGCTGGCGCCAGTTGTCTATCTCGCGCATGCGCATGCGAATGACCTGCAACCGACCGGCGCACTGATCGCCGCCGACGATGTCGAGATTCACGCTACCGGTAGCGCGAGCAACTTGGGGGTCATCAAGGGTGGCACACAAACGGTTATCAGCGCGACCAACATCCTGAACCGGGGTGGTTCGATCGGCAGCAGCATAGACAATGGCGCGACCGTTGTATCGGCGACAAATGACGTGGTCAACGCGTCAGGCCAGATCACCGGCAATCGGGTTGCCGTGCTCGCCGGTCATGACATCGTGAACACGACGCTGGTTGACGCGGTCGGCGTCAGTTCGGTCGCGGGCAACAGCAAGGTCAGTCAGACGCTGCTCGGCACGCAAGGCACGATTGCATCGACGGGCGACATGATCGTGTCGGCGGGCAACGACCTGAGCGTGCATGGCGCGAACATCACGGCGGGCGGCGATGGACAGATCACGGCGGGCCACGACATCACGGTTGATGCGGTGCAGTCCACAACCTCGCAATCGGTGACGCTGAACGACCAGCACCATTGGGAAGCGGCCAGCACCACCAACGAGACCAGCGCGATATCGGCAGGCGGCAGCCTGGCGATGCAGAGCGGCAACGACATGACGCTCAAGGGGGCGACGGTCAGCGCGGGCGGCGATATGGCTGTCGTGGCGGGCAGCAACCTGACTGCGACGACCGTCACGAATACCGCGACCTACAACAACGTCGCAACGGACGACCGCACGCGCAAGGAAGTCGATCATGCCTATGACGAGCAGGCGGTTGGGACGAGCTTTACGGCGGGTGGGAATGCGACGCTGGCGGCAGTCAATACGACGGATGCGAGCAAAGGCAATGTGACGCTGACCGGCTCATCGCTGACAGCGGGTGTGACGGATGGCGCGGATAACGGCACGGGCGCGGCGACGATCGCGGCCACTGGCAACGTGACGATCAACGAAGGTCGTGAGGAACACGACAGCGCGAGTGCGGTGGAGTCGAAGCGCGGTAGTTTCATCGGCGGCTCGACCACCGATACGTCGCAGAACACGCAGGCGAATATTGGTGTGGCAAGCTTGGTGTCGGGGGATTCGGTGACCGTGCAGGCCGGTGAGGACCTGACAATTCGGGGCAGCAATGTGGTTGGCACGAACGACGTGAAGCTGGGTGCGGTCGGGAACGTGAACATCACCACCTCGCAGAACACGGCCACGCAAGACAGCTACTACCACCAGACCCAATCAGGCCTGATGACAGGTGGCTTGAATGTCACCATCGGTCATTCGTCACTGACGGATACCGACCACGCCACGAGCGTGACGAACAACGCGAGTGTGATCGGTTCGTCAACGGGCAACGTGTCGATCACGGCGGGCCATGACCTCGGGGTCACGGGCAGCAATGTCATAGCGGGCGGTAATGTGGCGCTGACCGGCCAGAACGTCACGGTCGGTTCGGCCTACGACACCTACAACGAATCGCAGGCGCAGCAGTTCAGCCAGTCGGGCCTGAGCATCGGCCTGGGTGGAGG
The DNA here is from genome assembly GCF_038050405.1 of Paraburkholderia sp. IMGN_8. Lineage (NCBI taxonomy): Bacteria > Pseudomonadati > Pseudomonadota > Betaproteobacteria > Burkholderiales > Burkholderiaceae > Paraburkholderia > Paraburkholderia sp. IMGN_8. The sequence continues at coordinate 4,173,615 of NZ_CP150901.1, forward strand.
TCTGGTGGGCCTGGGACAGGGAATGGCGAGCACCGTGCGCCAGGGCGTGCAGACGGACGACTCGCGCTTGGCTGCCGTGCAGGGTGTGGCCGCTGCCGAGCAGGCGTACCAGAATCGCGGAGCCATCGAGGGAGCGGCAGACGCGGTAACGAACGGCAATGCGAGCGACGCGACGCAGGGCCTTCAGGTGCGGGTCAGCATCGGGTCGAGCCACACCAGCAGCAATGCCAGTACGTCGATCACGCGCGCGAAGGGTTCGTCTGTCATCGGCAATGGCAACGTGACGATGACGGCAACCGGTACGCCGGAGGCGAACGGCAACGCGCAAGCCGGTACGGGCGACATCACCATGACCGGCGCGACGGTGATGGGGAAGAATGTCACGCTCGACGCGAATAATGCGATCACTCTGCAAAGCGCGCAGAGCACGGAGCAGGACAGCAGTTCGAACAGTTCGGGTGGCTGGAACGCCGGGGTGGCGCTGGGTGTCGGGAAAAACACCGGATTCAGCATCTTTGCGAACGCGTCGAACGCACACGGCCAGGGCAACGGCAGCAGCGTTACGCAGGACGATACGACCGTCGCGGCAAGCGACACGCTGACGATGAAATCGGGCGGCGACACGACGCTCGCGGGTGCGCAGGTATCAGGCAATACGGCGAAGGTCGATGTCGGGGGCAACCTGACGATGACGAGTGTCCAGGACACGTCGGACTACGCGAACAACCAGCACAGCAGCGGAATCAGCGGCAGCTTTACGTTTGGCTACGGCGGTGGCGTGGACCTGTCGATTGGTCATACCAGTATCGACTCCAACTATGCGTCGGTAAACCAGCAGACCGGCATCGTGGCCGGCACGGGCGGTTTCGACGTGAACGTGGCTGGGCATACGCAACTCAACGGCGCGGAGATTGCGAGCGCCGCTCCAGCTGGCAGCAACAGCGTGACGACCGGCAGCTTCGGATACTCGGATATCCAGAACTCGATGTCGTATTCGGGTTCGTCGGAAGGCTTCTCGCTGTCGAACGGCCCGAGCTTTGCGAACACGGGGGACAGCGCGCGCGGGGTCACGCAGGCGGCTGTCAGTCCGGGAACGATTACGGTGAAGTCGGGCCAGCAGAACGGCACCGACAGCACGGTGGGCCTGTCGCGCGATACGGCCAATGCAAACCAGACCGTACAGAACACGTTTAACCTGCAGCAGGTGCAGAACAACCTGGCCTTTGCGCAGGCGTTCGGCAAGGTGGCAACGACTGCGGCTGGGCAGATTGCGGACCAGCTTGAGAACAGCAACCCGGCCTTTGCGGAGGGCGGCGTCGCGCGCGACGCGATGCACGCGGCGGTCGCGGCCATCGGGGCGGCGTTGTCGGGCGGAAACATTGCAGGGGCAGTCGGCGGGTCTCTGGCGGGCGACGTGTTGCAGTCGCTGGCAAATCCGATCATCGAGCAGGCCGTCGCGCAGGTCCCGCCCGAGAATCGGACTGCGTTACGTAATGCGCTGAATGAGATTGTTGCGACGGCGGGTGGTGTAGCGGGTGGCGCGTTGACAGGCGGCGGTTCGTCGGGCGCGCTGGCGGGAGCGGGTGCGGCTATCGACAATGAACGGTTCAACCGGCAGTTGCATCCTGAAGAGAAGACGCTCGCAAAGCAGATCGCGGACAAGAGCGGTGGCAAGTACACGCAGGCACAGGTCGAAGACCAATTTCGTATCATGGGCGTAAGCGTGAATGGAACAAGTGAATCCGGCGCACCGACGACCCTGATTGGCCAGACACCCACGGACTCGGGTGCACAATGGATATCGGCGGGAACAACGGCGGACGGCAAACCGATCCTGACGCAGGTCACGGCACAGGGCGATCCACAGTTGCAGAGCTACATTCTGGCGAACTACAACAGCGCTTCGTCGGGACAGGTGCCGAGCCAGTTCACGTATGCGCTGACAGGAAACAGCGGATCGATCAACCTGACGGGGCCATTCACGAAGTTCGATCAGTCGGATGCAGACTACATGCGTAATACGACAGCTGATACGGCTTCGATGATCTCTACGAATGCGGGGCGGTTCAGTGCGCTAACGGCCGCTGGTGCACAAATTCCATCGCCGTACTCTGCTGGACTCGCAGGAGCAGCTTATGCGGCAGCGGTTGCTGGATTTGGGGCTGACGTAGTGGCACAGCTAGTTAAACCGGATGTTGGGCAGTACGCCGTATCCGGCGTGACCGGGTTGATATCCGGGGAGCTGTCTGATCGAGTTCCAGGACTGGGGCCAGCTATTAATGAGACTGCGAATACATTCAACAACAGCAAGGCTGGTCAGAAGACCCAGGATTCTTTGAATAACTATTGGAACAATTTCGTGAACTACTGGAGCGGGAAGCAGTGAAGATCCAGGTCATTGAAGACGGTAATTTTAAAAGATGGGTTCGGACGAGCTTGCTTGTCATTGGTTTGCTGACCATGTATCTCGCTTACAAGTTTGTGCCACCAGCGCCATTTGGTGGTTTCTTGCTGCTGCTTGGATTCGTGATCGCAGCTATGGGAGGCTATGCGAGCAGAGCGCATCTGCTAAAAATAAAGCCGTTCGACAAAAGCTACAAGAAGGCCCGCAAGAGCTACGAAGTGAGGGACGACGAGCAAGACAAGTCATCGTAACGATAAACCCGGCGATTGCCGGGTTTGTTGTTTGATGGTTATTCAGTTCCGTTTGCTGCGTCTTTGCAACATGGCCTCGGCTTCTGGCCCGGTCATATACCTGCCAGCGACCCTGTAGTCGGAGTCCGGGGTAATGGTGAGGTATCCGAGCCGGTAGGCGACGCTGAACAGGACCTGGCGCCCAGGCAGGAAGCCGGCATGTTCGAGCATGGCATCGGTGACCTGCACCCAGGGAAAGGCGATGCGTTGCATATTGCACGGGAAGGACTCGCGCTCGTCGATATAGAAGGCGACGAATGTGTCGCACTGCTTGGCCGCGATGAGTCAGGCTTGGTGTGGTACATGGTGACAAAGACACAAGATCTGTCGCCGCCGTATGCGATGCAGCATTGCGCTGAAACATAGGCGAAACGCTGTGAAACCAGTGCGAGCGAGCTGCTCGTCATGCGCCAACATTCCGGTACGCGGATTATCGCAGCACGATTTCAGCATATAAGTTTATCGGCTCGGTTAGTTATGCAAACATATTGAGATGACCAGAATGAATCTTCTGGCAAACTTCCCTCTCACGATAACAAGTCTGAGCAGTCCCGCATCGATTCAGCATTGAAATAGCAACCGAATTGAACGGAGCGATCTCGTCGCTACAAGCCATCAAGCGGCAACAAGATCCGGTTCCCTTGAACAATTTTGACGATTAAGAACAAGTGCAAGAGACAAACGATTTGCCGCTGGTCGTGGATCTGGATGGAACGCTGACATTGACCGACACGCTGACCGAGTCCGTGATTCAGCTGGTGAAGCGCAATCCGTCGAACATCATTCGTTTGCCGATGTGGTTGTTGCAAGGACGTTCGGCAATTAAGCACAAGATTGCCGCACGCTCCAATTTCTCGGCGGAATACCTCCCGTATCGCGAAGCATTGATCGACTTTTTGACCGTCGAGAAAATACGCGGCCGAAGAATCATTCTTGCCACTGCCGCGCATGGTTCGATTGCTTCCAGTGTGTCTGCACATCTAGGGCTGTTCGACGAAGTGCTGGCTACAAAGGGAGACATCAACCTGAAAGGATCGGCGAAACTTGAGAAAGTACGCGAATGCGTCGGTGGGCCGTTTGTCTATGTCGGCGACAGTTATGCCGATCTACCGGTATGGCTTGGCTCACAGGCGGCCATTCTGGCTGGTGTTTCGCCGCGTCTGGCCGCCTTAGTCCGCGAACACGTTCCGATCGAGCGTGAATTCACAAACAGGAAAATCGGTCTTCACGTTTGGCTGAAGGCGCTACGCGTTCATCAGTGGCTCAAGAACCTGTTGCTGTTCGTGCCGCTGCTGACGGCATTTTCCTTCTTCGATACTGACAAGCTGGTCACGCTCGCGATGGCGTTCATTTCGATGTCGCTGGGCGCTTCCGCAACCTACATCGCAAACGATATCTGGGATCTGGAAAGCGACCGTCGGCATCCACGCAAGCAGTATCGTCCTTTCGCAAGCGGAACGCTGACGATATCGAGCGGACTTCTGTCCATTGTTGCACTTCTCATTGCGTCGGTAGCCCTGGCGTTCTCAGTATCGGTTGAGTTCGCTGCGATGCTGGTGCTGTACCTGGTCCTGACCACAGTCTACAGCTGGTTTTTGAAGTCTCGTGTGATGATCGACGTGATCACGCTGTCGCTGCTGTACACCCTGAGAATTTTAGCAGGATCAGTAGCGGTTCAAATCAATACGAGCCGCTGGTTGCTTGCCTTTTCTGTTTTAACATTCCTGAACCTCGCCCTCGTCAAACGCTGTTCGGAGTTGGTGTCTCTGCGTGCGAGCGGCGATACCGCAACGGTGGGCCGCGATTACCACGTCGCCGATCTCGAGGTTCTGTGGCCACTTGGCATCGGTGCATCACTCGCGGCCGTGGTCGTCTTCGGTCTTTTCATTAACGCGCCTGACACGGCCGTTCGATATGCGTTACCTGACCTGCTGTGGTTAGTCGCGCTCGGTTTGATCTCCCTGTTCGCGCGGCTGTGGATCAAGACCGTACGCGGTGCGATGGATGACGACCCGGTCGTCTATCTGATTGAAGATCACGGCAGTCTTCTCACTATCCTGATTATGGTCGCGATCATGATGACGGCCCACTTTGTACAGCTTTGACAGGTCATCAACAAAATGAATCAAAAAAATAGAAACAGTATGCTTGCATTCTGCCGGTTCTCGGTCGTATTCGTATTGCTGCTGGTCTGCAGTGGAAACGTAACCAATAGTGTATTGCTGAAGTTCGGATTTCGCGACGATCACAAGCTCGATGGCTACGCGCAAAGCCTTACGCTGGTCAGCATGATGGAGGGGACTGCCCCCAGGCCGTACGTCTATCGCTCTACATTCGCCAAGGTCGCGAAGCGGATGTCAGAGAAGCTCAGCCCGAGCCTGCAGCAGAGGCTGTTCAAATCCATTACCCGCTACGATTCGCTGCACCACAGCTATTTCAGCGGCGTCCCGGACGTGTTCTGGACGACGACGGTGGCGATCAGCTATCACGTCGTCTATTTCTTCGTGGTGTTGTCGATGACGCTGACGTTATGGTTGGTCTACGCGCTCGCAAGAATGCACGGCTTGTCGTTCGGGCAGGCATTGGGGTTCCTGGCCGGCTTTAGCTTTATCTATCCGCTCACGTTCCAGCAGGGTGGGTATTACTACGACTTCATCGAAATACTCGGCGTATTCAGCGCATGCTATTTCATGCTGAAGCGATGGATGATCCCCTGCACGCTGGCCATTGCATTCTTTTCGTTCAATAAGGAGACTTTTTTCCTCGTACCGTTCGCTTTGTTTTTTTTGCACCAGCAGGAGGTTCCGATTCGCAATCGGATCGGATGGCTGATCGTTCAACTGGCGTGCTGTTTCGCGAGTCGGTTTTTCATCATGAGCGGCTACGAACTGAATGGCGGGGGCTTCTTCGAGTTTCACGCAAAGGAGAATCTGCTGTTCTGGCTTAACCCGGCGTCATATGTTCGATTCTATAACCTCATTGCCAAGGGCATTTTCACACCGAGTCTGCAGAATCCGCTGATCCTCATACCTGCAGCCGTTTTCTTTCGCCAGGCGTGGCGGGAGACTGGCGCGCGCTACAAGCGGTATTTCCTCGCAGCTTTCCTGCCGGTTGCCATTCTGTTTGTGCTGTTCGGCTATATCGACGAAGCCCGCAACTTCTCGCTGGCGTTCCCTGCGATCGTACTCGTTGCACTGAACGCGGCAAGCCGCTTTGGGCAGATTTTTTCGCCTGGGCACGCCGATCAGGCGGAGGTCGAAACGCGCCAGCGCTCGGCCGTGGCGGGTTAATCATGTCGTTGATCGCGTTGATTGCCAGCGGTATGTTGAGCGGACTGGCGAGCGTTCTGCTACGGCTCGCCGCGCTCCGGGCCACGGCACCGTCTGCTGAATGGGTGCCGCTTCTGCTTCGCGCAGCCGCAATGGGCTCCTATAGCATCGGGTTTGTGCTCTATGCGCTTGCGCTTCGCAAAGCCAATCTGGGCCTCGCCTATCCGCTAATGGTCGCCGTCTCGGTCCTCGTAGTACTTGCGTTCACAGCGCTGCACGAGCAAATGTTAAAGCCGACCCAGATAGTCGGCGCGGCAGTGATTTTTGTTGGTGTCTGGTTGGTAACGAGACAGGTATGACTAGACCGCAACGTATGCAGGTGGGCAGGGCGCTATCGATCCTTCCACTATCGGTTGCTTTCTTGTCGCTGACCGCTTCTGATTTGCGTGCCCAGCAGGTGCCTGCTGCTCGGGCTGCTGTCCGAATCGGAGCCGAACAGGATCAACGTGCCCGGCAACAGCAGGAAGCCCGCGAACGCGAACAGACCGTGAACGCCCAGGCGATACGCTCCGCTGCCGTGCCGCCGGCGGTCCTTCCTCAACTACCGGCAGAAACTCCCTGCTTTCCGATCCGCTCGTTCATGCTGGACGTGCCATCGACTCTTTCAGACGAGGTGCGGGCACAGGGTACATCAGCCTTACCGCTCGACCGCTTCACGTTCGCCCGCGAATGGCTCGATCACTACGTGGGCCAGTGCATTGGCAAACATGGACTGGACACACTCACGAAAGGCTTGCAGCAGACGATCCTGAGTCGCGGCTACATCACCACGCGCGTGCTGTTACCCGAACAGGACCTGTCGACCGGCGCGCTGAAATTCGCGCTCGTCCCCGGTATCGTCCGCCACCTACGATTTGCCGACCCATCGACTCGCGGCACATGGAAATCCGCATTCCCCGTCCGCGGCGGCGACATGCTGAACTTGCGTGATCTGGAGCAAGGGTTGGAGCAGATGAAGCGCGTCAGCAGTCAGGACGTGGACATGAAAATCGAGCCGACCGATACACCGGGCGAAAGCGACGTCGTCGTCACCGTGAAGCGCGCAAAACCGTGGACCGTCGTCGCGTCGGTCGACAACTCGGGTTTCCGCGCGACGGGCAAGCTGCAGGGCAACGTGAGCATCGGCATCGACAACCCGCTCGGATTGAACGATGTGTTCACTGTCGGCGCGAACCAGGACCTTGAATTCGGCGACAAGGGTCTCGGCTCGCACGGCTTTAACAGCTCGTACTCAATTCCATGGGGCTACTGGACCGCGACGCTGTCGGGCAACACAAACACCTACTATCAGCAGATAGCGGGCGCAAACCAGACGTTCATCTCCAGCGGTAATTCGCAGACAGCCGGCTTGAAGTTGCAGCGCGTTATCAGCCGTAGCCAGAACGACGTGCTCGGCGTCGAGTTCCAGCTATCGAAGCGCTTCGGCGAGAGCTTCATCGACGACACAACGATACCGCAGCAGCATCGCAACAACACGTTCGTCGAGGCCGGGTTGACCGACCGTCACTACTTCGGCGACGCCCAGTTCGACGGCACGCTTGCCTATCGCCAGGGCATCAATGAATTCGGCGCGACACCTGATCCGTACCCGAGTGGACCGACGTACCGCTTTCACATGGCCGTGCTCGACGCAAACCTCTCGGTGCCGTTCCAGATCGCGCGGCAAAACCTGCGCTACGTGACGACCGTCCACGGCCAGTTCACGAACAAGACACTGTTCTATATCGACGACCTGACCATTGGCAGCCGCTACACCGTGCGCGGCTTCGACGGCGAAACGATGCTTGCCGCAGAAAAAGGTTTCTACTGGCGCAACGAATTACAGATGCCGGTCGGACAGACCGGACAGGCGTTGTATGTGGGAATCGACTACGGGCGCGTGTTCGGCCCGAACACGGCGTTTCTGGCGGGTACGCAACTGGCGGGTGCGGTCATAGGCATTCGCGGCAGTATGCCGGCGCGGATCGCAAGGCTCTCCTACGACCTGTTTGCCGGCACGCCGATCTATAAACCATCCGATTTTCCCACCGCACGGGTCACGCTCGGTTTCCAGATGATGGCCCAGTTTTGACCCAAACAGCCCGTCGACTTGTACGGGCCGCCTCGCCTATGCCGCGTGGCACGACCCACATGATTTAACTGATTTATCGCGTTTCCCCACTAATCCATTTCATGGAGTGATGCAATTGAAGTCAACCAGAAAATATGGAGTGCTGATCGCAGCTTCCATCACTATTGCCCTCACTGGATGCGCAACCGAATCGTCAAGATCACTACCGGTTCCGGTCGTCAGCAGTGCCCAGACACCGTATACGGGCAAACCGGTGGAGATCGCCGTAGGCAAGTTCGACAACCGCTCGAGCTATATGCGAGGGATTTTCTCGGATGGGATCGATCGCCTGGGCGGTCAGGCCAAAACCATCCTGATTACCCACCTGCAACAGAGCCGCCGCTTCAACGTGCTGGATCGCGACAATCTGGACGAGATCAGGCAGGAAGCGACATTCACAAAAAAAGCGCAAACCATCAAGGGCGCCAACTTCGTCGTGACAGGCGACGTGACCGAATTTGGCCGTAAGGAAGTCGGCGACCAGCAACTGTTCGGCATCCTGGGACGCGGTAAAAGCCAGGTGGCCTACGCGAAGGTGAACCTGAACATCGTCAACGCAGCGACATCCGAAGTGGTGCTGTCGAGCCAGGGCGCTGGGGAATACAGCCTGTCCAATCGCGAAATCATTGGTTTCGGTGGCACGGCCAGCTATGACTCGACACTGAATGGCAAGGTGCTCGACCTGGCAATCCAGGAAGCAGTGAATCATCTGGCTAAGCAGGTTGATGCCGGAGCATTGACGGTGAGCAAATGAGCACCACTCGAACCACTTTGGCAGACCAACACCTGAACATGAAAGCCATGAGAAACAGCACCATAACGAAGACGATCTGGTTGCCGGTGATGGCAGCCGGAACATTGCTGGCGGGATGCGCGACGTCAACGCCGACGCTGTATCAGTGGGACGGATATCAGCCGCAGGTCTATGAGTACTTCAAGGGGCAAAAGAGCCCTGCAGAGCAGATCGATGCGCTCGAAAAGGCACTTCAGGAGATTCGGGCCAAAGGCAACATGCCGCCTCCTGGCTTCCATGCGCACCTCGGGATGTTGTACGCGAGCGTCGGCAAGGACCAGCAGGCGCAACAGGAACTGCAGGCGGAAAAACAGTCGTTCCCGGAGTCTTCGACCTACATGGACTTTTTGCTGAAAAAGTCCAAACAACAATAAGAGGATAACTATGTTCAAATCCATCTTTCTCAAACTGCCTGCAGCGATTTCGGTCCTGGCTCTGCTTGCCGCGTGTACGACACCCGTCCAGCGTGCCGACTACACGGCCTTCAAGAAGAGCCAGCCGCGTTCGATCCTGGTACTGCCGCCTTTGAATGAAACGTCGGATGTGAAGGCCACGTCCGGAATGTTGGCCCAGATGACGAAGCCGATTGCGGAAGCCGGATATTACGTTTTGCCCGTCGCTGTGATGGACGAGACTTTCAAACAGAATGGCTTGACCACCCCAGCAGATATTCAACAGGTCTCCACGGCCAAACTCCGTTCCATTTTTGGCGCGGACGCAGCGTTGTATTCGAAAGTCACCCAGTACGGCTCCGTTTACACAGTGGTGGATAGCAATACAGTCGTGACTGCTTCGGCGAAGCTTATCGATCTCACGACGGGTGATGTGCTCTGGCAGGGCTCCGGGAGCGCTTCAGGTAAGGAGCTCGGGAATTACAGCGTGAATGCCGGACTCATCGGGGCGCTCGTGCAGGCAGCCGTCAAGCAGGTGGCTCACAACCTGTCGGACGATAGCTTTGCGGTAGCGGGCCTGACTAGCCAACGGTTGCTGTCCGCCGGGCCTCCAAATGGGCTTCTGTACGGACCGCATTCTCCGAAGTACGGTACCGACTGACGGAAGGGGCTGCAGTTTCGATCCGGCGAACCAGGTTCAAGCTGACCGGCAAGCGCCTGCGCGATACGCTATTCGATTTTGAGAACGGCGCGTAGGCGCGTGCTACGGGTAATACCTCGCCCAAAGCGAAGGCTTAAGCCGGCGGCGACTGCACCACCACGCCATACCACCCCAGCCCGCGATAGCTTTCGTAGCCGGGCGTGGCGGCGAACGATACGGTGCGACCGTCCGTCAACCGATAGAAGCCGGTCGGCTTGCCGTCGGTCGTCAGGCGAAACTGTTCGTCGAGCACGCCTTGGTCGTCCGAGCTGGCAATCACGCGATGCGATGCGTTGACGATCATGCAGCGCGTGCGGCGCCATTCTTCGTCCGTGAGACGCACGCCTTTGACGACCGCCGACGCCTGCGGCGCCCAGTCGAAAAAGATCACCAGCGCGCCGAGCGGCTTGCCGTCGACCGCGCCGTTCTCGCGAATCGCTGTGGCGTAGGTCGCGACTTGCGCGTGCTTCAGCAGCGGCAGCGCTTCGATATCGCCCGCAACAAAATCCGCGCCAGAAGGCGTTTTCATCGCGTCGCGAAACCAGCTCGCTTCGCCTACGTTGCGGCCGTGCACCGCGTACATATCGGGCCGCCCGTTCGCGACCACGTTGCCCGACGCATCGACGATCCATAAATCGCGGTACACGGTATAGCTGTCGAGAATCACCGATAGACGGCGCGACGCATACGCCTGCGTGCCGGCGTTCGCGTCGGCGAGGCAATTCACCACGGCGGAATCGGTGGCCCACCAGCGCACGTCGCATGAGCGCTCGTACAGATTGCGGTCGATCACGTCGATCATGTTCAGCGCGAGATCGGCGCAACGCTGACCTTCGTGCGAGCGCAGCCGTTCCATCATGCTGTCGCCGAGGTCGGTCAGCCTGGTCAGCGAACCCGCGAGTTCACGGTTGAGCACGGTAGTGATTTCGCCGATGCGTGCCGACACATGCTTGACCTGATTCGCGACCACCGCGAAGCCGCGGCCCGCGTTGCCCGCACGCGCCGCCTCGATCAGTGCGTTGAGCGCAAGGAAAGTGGTTTCGCGATTGATGTCGTTGATATCGGAGATTTTGCCTGTGGCGAGCTTCCTGACGTGATGCGTCAGTTCGACAATTTCAAGCGGATTCGACATGACGTGGTCCCGGTTCCTGGCAATATTGTGCCTGCATAAAAGCAAGCATTGGGCCGGGCAGATGAAGAGGGCACCGCGGAGGCTGCCATGCACGCGGCAAACGTTTGGCGGCGAATGACGTGGTGCAAGGTGTCACCAGCGCTTACCGGCGACGCACCGCGCTCGTGCATCGCCGTGATGGAACTGGTGGCCTGCAAAGGCGCAAATCAGGCCTTCAAAGGCAACCAGATTTCGAGCCCACCCATTCCGCTGACGGGATCGAACTTCTCGTCATAGCGCTCGAAGTTCGGCGCATCCGCGGGCACATGTCCCGACGCCGGCAGCCACTGATTCCAGATCGTGTTCCAGGTGCGCCGGATCGCCGAGATATGCTCGCGATGGCTGAATACCGCATAGCGCTGTGCGGGAATGCGTACGCGGCTCAACTCGGCCGGCAGCGTGGAGAAGTCGCTGACTTCGACGCCGCACAGGTAATCGAAATTGCCCGAGTCGTCGGCGTTGTAGCTTACGCCGTAGGCGACGCCGCCTACTTGGGCCGGCACCTTGCCGTAGTAGGCGCCAAAGCGCTGCCATTGCGAGGGAATGGCCTGGCTGGTGTCGCAGGTGTAGCGTTCGTTCAGACCGGCGACGAGAAACGGTTTGCCGTCTTCGAAACGCGGCGGTTCCAGATGGGCGAGAAGGGTTTGGTCCATTTTGATCGGCTCCACGATGGCAAGATTGTCGAGATGACCACGCGCGCGCAGCGCTTCGGGCGTGAGCCCGAACTGCTCGCGAAACGCGCGCGTGAATGCCTCGTGAGAACCGTATCCGGCGTCGAGTGCGACCGTCAGAATGTCCGGCGCGCCGTTGGCGAGGCGCCGCGCCGCTTCGCTCAATCGACGCGCGCGGACATAGCGCATGACCGGAACCCCAGTCGCCGCTTCGAACGCGCGCGCCATGTGAAAGCGCGACACGCATCCACAGCCGGCGATGTCGTCGAGCGTCAGTTCGCGGGCAAAGTGGCTTTCGATAAACCAGAGTGCTCTTCCGACGGGGCTCATATCGGCTCTCATGTCAGCATGAAGCCATGCATACCAGGCGGCGAACTGGCGCATTTGATCGCGCTTGCGGTTTTGCGATTTTTCGCGATCGCCGCGAGTTCAGGTGGGGGAAACGTCATCGGCCGACGAGCCGAAATAGACCTGCACTTCAACAATCTGGCCGTATGCGTCCCGCGCGAATCAGTAGTTTGGCGTGGCCGCCTTATTCTCTGTGGGCCGTGAATGTGCGGGTGCCGACGTGTCCTGGCCGTGGGCGTCCGCACTTGCCTGTTGACCCGGGCGCAACAGCAACCCGCCTAAAATGCCTGCCGCTGCCGCGAAAATCGCCCCGAACAGGAACGCGACGTGATAACCGCTGTTGAGCGTCGCCGCCGCGTTTTCGGAAGCCTGCACAACGCTGCTGCGCGCGGCGGCGAGACTCGCAAGCACCGCGAGACCGAGCGCACCACCCATCATGAACGACGTATTGACGATCCCCGACGCGAGGCCCGAATCGCTCGGATCGACGTCGCTCATCGCGGCCAGCAGCACGGGATTGAATGCAATGCCCGCGCCGAAGCCGAGCAGCATCATGCCGGGCAGCACATCGAGCACGAAGCTGCCGTTGACCGGCGCGCGTGCGAACAGCGCCAGTCCCGCCGCCGCGACCAGCAGACCGACGGCGAGCGGCACCCGCAGCCCGAAGCGCATCACCACGCGCGCTGACAGACCCAGCGAGAAGAACGCCATGATCAGATTCGCGGGCAGAAACGCGAGTCCAACCTGCAACGGCCGGTAGCCCAGCACGCGTTGCAGATACAACGCGGAGATGAAGAACCACGCGAACATCGCCGCTGCCCACAGCACGCCGACCACGTTGGCGGTCGCGACGTTGCGCAAGAGGAACAGCCCGAGCGGCATCAGCGGATGCTGCACGCGCGCTTCGATGAGGAGAAACACCGCGAGCAGCACCAGCGCCGCGAACAGCAGACCGAGCGTCTGCGGTGAGGTCCAGCCCGCTTCATTGCCGTTCACGACCGCGTACACGGCCAGCATCAGCGAAACGGTGACCGTCACAGCGCCGGCTACATCCAGCCGTTCGCCGTGCGCGTGGCCGCGCGCCGACGGCAACAGCGCGACGCATAGCGCGTAGACCGCGATACCAATCGGCAGATTGACGAGAAAGATCCAGTGCCAGCTCAGCAGGTTCGTCAGCAGACCGCCCAGCAATACGCCGATGCTGCCGCCGCCCGCGCAGACGAAACCGTAGACGCCCATTGCTTTTGCGCGTTCGCCGGGCTCGGTGAACAGATTCATGATGAGCGACAACGAAACGGCGGAAACGATCGCACCGCCCAAACCTTGAACGGCGCGCGCGCACACCAGCAGCACTTGCGTGTTCGCCATCCCGCATGCGAGCGACGCGAGCGTGAACAGTGTGATACCGCCGAGGAACAGCTTACGGTGCCCGTACAGATCGCCGAGCCGGCCGCCCAACAGCAAACAGCCGCCGAACGTGAGCATGTAGGCGTTGACCACCCACACCAGCGAAGTCTCGCTAAAGCCGAGATCCGCCGCGATCGACGGCAGCGCAACGTTCACGATCGTCGTATCGAGCACAATCATGAGCACGCCGAGGCACAGAACAATCAGCGCCAGCCAGCGTTTGCTGCCATGGATGGAATGGGTCATGCAGGGAACTCCTTTGCCGCGCTCAGTCGGATGCCGGACGCGCCGCCGCTTCGCGAGACGTCGGCAACTCGTTGATGGCAATGGGGATTTTCGAGTCTAGCCCCGGTAATGCCGGACTACAACTACGAATTCCTGGTCGCCCGGCATCGGCTCGCCAGTTGAGGCCGTCCGCCAGCCTCAGCTCAGAAGTTCGTACTTGCCGCCGCGTTCGAGCGCGCGCTGATAAGCCGGCCGCGCATGAATGTGCTTGAGAAATTCGATTACAGTCGGAATCTGGCCTTCCATGCCGCCGCGCGCGGTGGCGGCTTCGAGTGGAAAGCTCATCTGAATGTCGGCGGCCGTGAAGTCGTTACCGACGAACCAGCCAGTCGCGCTCAATTCATTGTTGACATAACCGAGGTGCAACTTCAACTGCGGATCGATGAAGCTCGATTGCAGCGTCGCTGCGATCTTGCGGGCGATCGGCTTGGCGAAGAACGGCATCGGCGCGCCGGCAATGCGCAGCGCGATCAGCTTCAGCAGCAGCGGCGGCATCGCCGAGCCTTCCGCATAGTGCATCCAGATGGTGTAGCGCAGCCGCTCCGGCGTGCCCGCCGCAGGCGCGAGGCGGCCTTGACCGTACTTGTCGATCAGATACTCGATGATTGCGCCCGATTCGGCGAGGGTCTGGCCGTCGTCGGTAATCACGGGCGATTTGCCGAGCGGATGCACCGCGCGCAACGCCGGCGGCGCCAGCATCGTTTTCGGGTCGCGCTGGTAGCGCTTGATCTCGTACGGAACGCCGAGTTCTTCGAGCAGCCACAACACGCGTTGCGAGCGGGAGTTGTTCAGATGATGGACGGTCAGCATGGGTCGAGGGATGTTGGCCTGTGGAGTGTCACATCATAGGGACATTGTGCAGAGGCGTGACTCTAGTCGTATCTCACATGCGTGACTTGTTGCCCATCAACTGATTCGACGGTAGCGTCTCGTCGAGCAGTTTGCGCGCGCTCTCGAAGCGACTACGTCATCGTACGCAACGCGAAGCGTTTGAGCTTGCCGGTTTCGGTACGCGGCAGCGTGTCGATGAAAGCGATGACGCGTGGATATTTATACGGCGCCACGCTATTTTTCACGAAATCCTGCAGTTGTGCGACCAGTTTGTCATCCGGCGTGTAGCCCGGGTTCAGTACCACGAACGCCTTGACGATCTGCCCGCGCGTTTCGTCCGGTACGCCGACCACGCCGCATTCGGCCACCGCGTCATGCTGCATCAGCACGCTTTCCACTTCCGGGCCGGAGATGTTGTACCCGGCGGAGACGATCATGTCGTCGGCGCGGGCCTGGTAAAACACGTAGCCGTCTTCGTCCAGATAGACCGAGTCGCCGGGCAGATTCCAGCCGTCGCGGACGAACTTCGCTTGCCGCTCGTCGGCCAGATAGCGGCAGCCGGTCGGTCCGCGCACTGCGAGTTTGCCGATCGTGCCGGGCGGGACCGGTTGCATGGCGTTGTCCACAGCTTGTACGACGTAGCCCGGCACCGCGCGGCCGATTGCATGCGGACGAATCTCATCGCCCTGCGCCGAAATGAAAATATGGATCAGTTCAGTGCCGCCGATTCCGTCGATCATGTCGATGCCGGTGGCGTCGCGCCATAGATGCCGCGTCGAATCCGGCAACGCTTCACCCGCCGACACCGTCTTTTGCAGGCTCGAAACGTCGTGGTGCGCAACCAGCGGCGCCATCTGACGGTAAAACGTCGGCGCGGTGAACATGATGGTTGTGTGGAAGCGCTCGACGGTCTGCAGCAAGGTCTCGGGCGTGAGCCGCTCGATCAGCACCGTCGACGCGCCGACGCGCAGCGGAAAGCACAGCATGCCGCCGAGCCCGAACGTGAAGGCGAGCGGCGGCGTGCCGCAAAAGATATCGCTCGACGTCGGTTTCAACACGTGACGCGGAAACAGATCGCACATCGCCAGGACGTCGCGATGAAAGTGCATGCAGCCCTTGGGCGCGCCGGTCGTGCCGCTGGTGAAAGCGATCAGGCAGACGTCGTCGGCGGCGGTGTCGCACGCGGTGAACTGGTCCGGCTTGTTGATCGCGAGCGTCTCGAGTGAATCGGCGGCATCGTCATGGAACAGGCGTGTTTGCTTCAGGCCCGCACAGTAGAACTCGTCTTGAGGATCGTTGCAGCGCGCGAGTTCTTCGGTTAGACGGGCATCGCATAACGCGGCGCCGACTTGCGCCTTGTCGATGATCTGCTTCAGTTCTTTCGCGCGCAGCAACGGCATGGTCGGCACCACGACGAGGCCCGCCTTCAGCGCGGCGAGTGCGGTCACCGCCATTTGCAACGTGTTCGGCCCGCGCAGCAGCACGCGGTTGCCCGGTTGCAAACCCATTTCGTCGACCAGCACATGCGCGCTGCGGTTCACCAGCGCGAGGAGCTCGCCGTAAGTGGTGGCTTGAGGCTTGCCGTCCACCTCGGACCAGATTGCCGGACGATCTCGATGGCCGGCTTCGATGGTCCGGTCCAGCAATTCCGTCGCGCAATTGAAGCGAGCGGGGTATGCAACGTCGGGATTGTCGAGCAGAAAAACAGGCCATTGATCCTGCGGCGGAAGATTATCGCGCGCGAAGGTATCGACGTGTGCTGACGGTTCCATCATGGTCTCCCGGGTGTAGAGCCGGCTTGGCGGTCTTAGTGAGGGATCACTGCTGTCGCTTCGATCTCGACTTTGGCCTCGTCTTCGATCAACGCGACGACTTGCACCGCGCTCATCGCGATGTCGTAGTCGCCGATCAATTCGCGAAACGCGCGACCGATGTCTTTCAGCGATGCCAGATATTCGCGTTTGTCGGTCACGTACCACGTCAGGCGCACCAGATGATGCGGCGAGCCGCCCGCTTCATGCAGTACGGCCAGAATGTTTTTGAGCGCCTGAATGGCCTGGGCGGCAAAGTCGGTGGTCTGGAAACGCGCCTGTTCGTCCCAGCCGATCTGGCCGGCGATGAACACTTGCGTGCCGGTAGCCGCGACGCCGTTTGCATAACCGCGCGGCTTGACCCAACCGGCGGGGAGGAGAGCTGTTTTCATGAGCGTTGCGCCTCGATGGGTTCGGGCTGTGGGGCAAACTTCGCGAGCGCGCTCGCGATGTCGGCGGGGATGTCGATGGATGTGCCGCTTTCGAGCGAGGTCGTCACGAGCACCTGCTTCGCGCGGAAGCGGGTTTCGTCGCCGCAATAGCCAACGATGTCGATGCTTAGCGAGCGGCGTCCGATTGCAAGCACGGCGAGCGAAAGCGTGATCGTTTCACCCATCTGGCTCGGCCGCGAAAACTCGCAATCGAGCTTGACGATCGGCAGGCCGACGCGGCGCTGCGCGATCATGTGCGCGTAGTCGATATGCAAGCCTTCGTTGAACCAGTCTTCAACGAGGGAGTTGGTCATCACCAGATATTGCGGAAAGAACACGATGCCCGCCGGATCGCAGTGCGAGAAGCGGATGCGAACGGGCCTTTCGAAGCTCGCGCTCATTTCGTATTGTCCTCACTGTTGTCCTTGAGGGCCGCGGCAGCGTGCGCCTTAAGCAAGTCGCGGCCGACAATCAACTGCTGCACTTCAGTCGCGCCTTCATAGATTCGCAACGCCCGGATCTCGCGATACAGCATCTCGACGGCCGTGCCGCTCTGCACACCCATGCCACCGAACAGTTGCACGGCGGCGTCGATCACCTGCTGTGCGCCTTCGCTCGCGTGCCACTTCGCCATGGCGGCTTCACGCGTGACGTTTTCGCCCTGATCGCGCAACCATGCCGCGCGATAGACCAGCAACGCGCTGCTGTCGATCGTCAACGCCATTTGCGCGAGCTTCGCCTGTGTCAGTTGAAAATCGCCGAGCGTCTGACCAAACATCTTGCGCGACGCTGCGCGAGCGAGACCCTCGGCCATCGCATGACGTGCGAAGCCTAAAGACGCCGCCGCCACTGACGTGCGAAAAATATCGAGTGTGCGCATCGCGAGCTTGAAACCTTCGCCGGGTGCGCCGAGCATCTGGCTGCGTGGCACGCGCGCGCCGGCAAAGTGCAGACGGGCGAGCGGATGCGGCGCGATCACGTCGATACGTTCGGCGATTTCGAGCCCCGGCGTGTCGGCGTCGACGATGAATGCGCTAATGCCGCGTGCGCCGGGCGCTTCGCCGGTTCTGGCGAACACTACATAGAAATCGGCGATGCCGCCGTTCGAAATCCACGTCTTGTCGCCGTCGAGCACATAGGCGTCGCCGTCTTCGCGGGCGGAAAACGCCATCGCGGCGACGTCCGATCCCGCTTCCGGCTCCGACAAAGCGAAGGCGGCAATAGCCGTGCCGTTCGCCACGCGTGGCAAGTAGCGCGTCTTCTGCTCATGCGTGCCACCGAGCGAGATCGCGCCTGAACCGAGCCCTTGCATTGCCAAAGCGAAATCGGCGAGGCCGGAATGTTTGGCGAGCGTTTCGCGCAGCAGGCAAACGGCGCGGGTGTCGATAGTGTCGCCATGCCCGCCGTACGCGACGCCGCCGACGCCGTATTTCAACCAGCCTGCCGCGCCGAGTTCACGAACGAGCTTGCGGCAGGTGGCATCGACGTCATCGTGTTCGACGTGCGTGAGATTCGTGCGGGACCATGCCTCGATACCCTCGGCAAGTTCGCGATGGCGCGGTTCAAAAAACGGCCACGCCAGCGCGCTGTGCAGATCTACGTGAGCGCTCAACTCAATCTCCTTCGAACACTGGGCGCGACTTCGCGGCAAATGCGCTATATGCACGCTCGAAATCGCGCGTGCTCATGCAGATCGCCTGCGCTTGCGCCTCGGATTCGATCGCTTCGTCGATGCTCATGCTCCATTCCTGGTGCAGCATCTTCTTCGTGATGCCGTGCGCGAAAGTCGGGCCCGCGACCAGGTCTGAAGCGAGCTTGTGTGCTTCTTCAAGGAGCGCTGCCGGTTCGCACAAACGATTGTAGAAACCCCATGCATAGCTTTCGTCGCCACTGGCCGAGCGGCCGGTGAAGAGTAATTCGGCGGCGCGACCCTGGCCGATGATGCGCGGCAGGATCGCGCAGGCGCCCATATCGCAACCTGCGAGACCCACTCGCGAGAACAGAAAGGCAAGCTTGCTGCGCGCGGTGCCGAGCCGCATGTCGGACGCCATTGCGAGAATCGCGCCTGCGCCGGCACATACGCCGTCGACCGCGGCAATCACAGGTTGCGGGCAATGCCGCATTGCTTTGACGAGATCGCCGGTCATGCGTGTGAACAGTAGCAGTTCCGGCATCGGCAGATCGATCAGCGGCGCGATGATGTCGTGCACGTCGCCGCCGGAGCAGAAGTTCTCGCCTGCGCCGTGAATCACCACGGCTTTTACGTCGGTCGCATACGCGAGTTGCCTGAACAGGTCGCGCAGCTCCGCATACGATTCGAAGGTGAGCGGATTCTTGCGCTCGGGCCGGTTCAGCGTGATCGTCGCGAGCTTATCGGCGACCGACCAGCCGAAGTGCTGCGCCTCGTAACCGGCGAGCGTCAGACGGTTGCCGGCCAGCAATGCGTCGGCGTTGGATCGTGTCATGAATGTCTCCTATGTCGACCAGAGTTGACGCTTTAGCGTCTTACTCTGGTCCCATGCAAGATGGTTGTTCGGTTGACGCTTTAGCGTCTTACTCTGGTCCCATGCAAGATAGTTGTTCGGTTGACGCTTTAGCGTGTCGACCAGAGTTCGCGCTTTAGCGCGCTACTCTGGTCCCATGCAGAGCACTTACTCTGGTCCCATGCAAGATAGTTGCCCGGTTCGGTGCAGATCAGTCCTTCAGACTGTCGAGCAGATGTTTCTTGAGCTTGCCGAGGCGTTGATGGGTACGCGATTTTTCATCAAGGCTCAGGCCGCCGAACAATTCGACGACCCATTGCTCGTGCGCGACCGCCATATTGTCGAACGCCTTGCGACCCGCAGGCGTCAGGCAAACGCTGATCGAACGGCGATCGTTGGGATCGGTATCCCGCGAAACGAGCCCTTCTTTTTCGAGCTGATCCGTAATGCCTGTGACGTTGCCGCCCGTCACCATCAAGCGGCGTGACAACTCGGTCATCTTCAGGCCTTCTGGATGACGTTCAAGTTGCGCCATCAGGTCGAAACGCGGCAACGTGGTGTCGAATTCGTTACGCAGACGCTTGCGCAGTTCGGCTTGCACAAGATTGGTCGTGGTCAGCATGCGCAGCCACAAACGCAAACCCATGTGACTATCGGCACCCGTGCTCATTTCCAGATCCACGACGTTCTCCGCAGGTTTGGCGATGCCTTTGCGCGGCGATTTAGTCTCAGCCGTCACGGGCTTTTTGACATTCGATGACTTGGTCACATTACTTCTCCACCGGAGATGGAAATGGATTGGCCCGTGATCGCGTCCGAGCCGGGTTGGCAGAGCCAGAGCACAGCGTTGGCCACCTGTTCAGGACTGACAAAGCGACGCTGCGGATTTGAGCGCAGTAACGTGTCGCGTGCTTGCTGTTCGGTGCGCGAGGTCTTGCTGGTGATCTGTTCGAGCGATGCGTGCAGCAGTTCGGTCTCGGTATAGCCTGGACACACCGCGTTGACCGTCACACCTTTCGTCGCGACTTCCAGGGCGAGCGAACGCGTCAGGCCGATCACGCCGTGTTTCGCGGCGCAGTAGGCAGCGACGTACGCGTAGCCGATCTGTCCCGCCGTGCTCGCGACATTGACGATGCGGCCGTGGCCGCGTTCGAGCATGCCCGGCAAGGCGGCGCGCGTGCCGAGGAATACGCCGGTGAGGTTGACGTCGAGCATGCGCTGCCAGAGCGCCATGTCGGTGTGCGTAAATGGGGCGGCTTGTGCCTGGCCCGCGTTGTTGACGAGGATGTCGATTGCGCCGGTTTGAGCGAATGCTTTTTCGACCGAGTCTTCGCTGGTGACATCCACACTGATGCAAGCGACCTCGCCGAGCGCTTCGAATTTTTCCCGCTGTGTATCGAGACGTTGCGGGTTGCGGCCCATCAAGGTGACGCGCGCGCCGGCTCGCAGCAGCGCTTCGGCTACTGCCGCGCCGATGCCGCTGCCGCCGCCGGTGACGACGGCGTGCTGTCCTGCCAGCGTCGAGATCTTCGTATTCACGTGGTTCCTTCAGCGCGTTGCGCGCGTTCTTGTGGCGACAGGCCCGCATTGGCGGCAGCCTGCGCGCGTTCACGTTCGAGATTGCGTTCGAGCTGCGACTTTGCCGCCATGTAAGGCTTAGGCCACATCACGTCGAAATAGCCGATTTTTGCGGCTTCGTTCAAGGTCCACGACGGATTCGCCAGATGCGGACGCGCGATTGCACATAGATCGGCACGGCCCGCCGCGATGATGCTGTTCACGTGATCGGCTTCGGAGATCGCACCGACCGCGATCGTCGCGATGCCAGCTTCGTTGCGGACACGATCCGCGAACGGCGTCTGAAACATGCGGCCAAATACGGGTTTTTCTTCTTTGCTGACCTGACCCGACGATACGTCGATCATGTCCGCGCCCGCGGCTTTGAACGCGCGTGCGATTTCAACCGCGTCGTCGGGCGTCGTGCCGCCGTCGACCCAATCGTGGGCGGAAATGCGCACCGAAATCGGCTTGTCTTGCGGCCAGACTGCGCGGATCGCTTTGAAGACCTGCAACGGGTAGCGTAAGCGGTTTTCCAGCGAGCCGCCGTACTCGTCGGTGCGATGGTTGGTCAACGGTGACAGGAAGCTCGACAGAAAGTAGCCGTGTGCGCAGTGCAGTTCGAGCCAGTCGAAGCCGGCTTCGTTTGCCATTTGCGTGGCGCGGACGAATTGCGTTTCGATTTCGCGCAGATCATCCTGGCTCGCTTCGTGCGAGCGTTGGCTGATGCCGCGCAGATATTGCTGTGGCGATGCGGATATAAGCGGCCAGTTACCTTCGGCGAGCGGCTGATCGATGCCTTCCCACGCGACGCGGGTCGAACCCTTGGCGCCGGAATGGCCGAGTTGCATGCCGATCTTCGCGTCCGACTGGCGATGCACGAGATCGACGATGCGTTTCCACGCGGTGAGATGTTCCGGCGCATACATGCCGGGACAAGCGGGCGTGATGCGCGCTTCCGGCGACACGCAGGTCATTTCCGTCATGACCAGCGCGGCACCGCCCATCGCGCGGGCGCCGAGATGCATGAGGTGATAGTCGCCGGCGATGCCGTCGACAGCGGAATATTGCGCCATTGGCGAGACGATTACGCGGTTCTTCAGCGTGACGCCGCGTAGCTTGAACGGCGTGAACATCGGCGGGACGGAATGCTTTTCCGGTGCGCGTTCTACGCCCGAACGCCGCGCGAGCCAGTCTTCGAATTCAGACAAGTAGTGCGCGTCGCGCTCACGCAGATTCTCGTGCGAAATGCGCTGCGAGCGTGTGAGCAACGAATACGCGAACTGTTCAGGCTCGAACGACGTATAGCGGTCGACGTGCTCGAACCATTCCGTGGAATTGCGTGCGGCGTTCTGAATACGCAGTACGTCGATGCTGCGCACGTCCGTGTAATGCTTCAGCGCGGCGGGCAGATCGCCGGGGTGCGCGCCCATGCTGTTCGCGAGTTCGATCGAATCTTCAAGTGCGAGCTTGGTGCCTGAGCCGATCGAGAAATGCGCTGTGTGCGCCGCGTCGCCCATCAATACGATCGGCGTTTGGGTGCCGTCGGCGTTGTCGCGCCAATGCACCCATTCCTCATTGACGACGCGCGGAAATCGGATCCATTGCGACGAACCGCGCAGATGCGCGGCGTTCGATAGCAATGCGTTGCCGTCCAGATATTTCGCGAAGAGCTTTTCGCAGAACGCGATGCTGTCTTCCTTGCTCATCTCGTCGAGACCGGCGGCGCGCCACACGCGCTCGGGTGTTTCGACGATGAAGGTCGAGGTCTGATCGTCGAAACGATAGGCGTGCGCCTGAAACCAGCCGAATTCGGTTTCTTCGAAGGCGAAGGTGAAGGCGTCGAATAATTTTTTGGTGCCGAGCCAGACGAAGCGGCAATCGCGCATGTCGATGCCGGGCTTGTATGTGGCCGCGTGCTTTTGGCGGATGGCGCTGTTGGCGCCGTCGCAGGCGACGATCAGGTCGGCTTCGTAGGTGGTGTCGTCCGTCACCTGGGTTTCGAAGACCAGCTTGACGCCGAGTTCTTCACAGCGCGCTTGCAGGATATTCAGCAGACGTTTGCGGCCGATGCCGCAAAAGCCGTGACCCGACGAGCGAATCTGCCTGCCGCGGAAATTGATCTCGATGTCGTCCCAGTGGTTGAAGGCGTCGAGGATCGCATCGGCGCTTGGGGCGTCCGCTGCGCGCAGGTTGCCGAGGGTCTGGTCGGAGAATACGACGCCCCAGCCGAAGGTGTCGTACGGGCGGTTGCGCTCGACTACTGTGACGTCATAAGCCGGGTTCCGGCCCTTCATCAACAAGCCGAAGTACAACCCGGCCGGACCGCCGCCGATACAGACGATGCGCATGCTTGTTCCCCAATGTGGACTCTGCTATGGGGGGTAATTTAGGCCTCGATAGTTTAGGTGTCAAGTAAATATTCATGCGATCCAGCCCTATGGCGGCGGCGCTTGTGTCACTACACATTTAAGTCGTGACGAATTTTCAGGGCGATTTTTATGCATCTAAGATGTGACACCGCTTTCGGAATGTGAAACGAAAGCTGGCGAGGCAAAGCAGGCGCGCCAAGCAAGGCGATGCGTACGCCGAAAATGCTGCGGAGCGGGGACGTGTTGGTCTCTAAACGTCCGAGTTAATGAGTAGTTATCCAAAGCAATAGTTGTGACAAGACGTCCCGTCGGGCTTGTGCGCGAGACCGGAGACGCGCGAACACAAAGGCTTGGAAAATTCCTGTTTTTGTGCTCGGCTCGTCACGAGATAAATGTTAATTAAATCAATGGTCTAGCTATTTTGCGATGCATCATTGCAAGTGCGACTGTGGTGAAGTCGCGTTACTGCGGGCGGGGCAGTGTGTAGTGGCTGCGCTCGGCGACGTGCCGCCAGGCGAACGAGGTCAAGTTTGAATTCTTACAGTGACGGACTAATCGTAATAATAATGAAAGATAAGTGGTTTCGACGCAAACCAACTGCGGTAACATTACGAGGCCGACCCTGGCGCATTATCAATTCATCGTTCCGAGACTCTTCGCTTCGGATTGACCACGAGCATTAGCAATTGACCGACTCTACGGAACTCGCGATCGTCGATTATCGACGTCGGCTTGGCGACGTCCTCTGGAACTTGCGCACAAAAAGTGGCAAGACTCAGAGTGATGTCGCAGCGCAGGTCGGACTCAGTCGACAGTTCTACGCGCACGTGGAACAGGGGCGAACGAATCTCGGGTTTGATGTGTTATTCCGGTTATGTCGCGTTTTTAGCGTGACTCCAGCAATCCTTCTCAGTATGGTCGAACAGGAAGAGACAACGTCGGACTCAACAATTGCGGAACGTGACGCGACCGAGAACAATGATTGCGCTTTGACGGACGGGACTCATTTGCGACCGCAGACCAAGCCGCCCAACCCGTCCTGATATTCAATTGTCCAAAGTCATCAGTGCACGGAAGGTTCGCCGCAATTCGGCACCGAGGTGCGGGTCAGTCGAAGCGCTGCGACAACGCCATCGCCCTCCTGCATGTAAAACCGCCTTTTGAATTACCGGCGCGGTCACACGGATGACCGCCGTCACCAATATTCGCGTTTGCAAGCGTGTCATAGATTGCCGAGTACGCGAATTCGCAATGACCCACCCTGAAAAGGTGAGGGCGCTGTCGCGTCGTTGCTCACCAGTCATTTTCTTGCGAGTAGAGGGATATACCGAAAGGTGCGATCAGGAGCAGTCCTAGATAATGCGGCTCATGACGCATCCAGGTGTTTACGCTATAAATGTAATGTATACATTGCATTGTCGCGCGTATGCTCATAGCCTGATTTGGCATTCCCACTTTTGGAGAAGGCCATGCGGCTTCAGGTTGCGTCTGACCTGCATCACGGCTACATCGGTTCCGGCTTGGCGACGGCGCGCCGGTTGACCGTAAGTCCCGAAGCTGACGTCCTCGTGCTGGCGGGGAACGTGCATTCAGGCGCAGAAGGCATTTCCCTTTACGCGGACATGCATGTGCCGGTTGTCTATGTCCATGGAAATCAGGAGCTACACGGACTGGACATCGACCGCGCGAGACAGGCATTGAGGAAACGTGCTGCGGCGACGTCCGTCACGTTCCTCGAGTGCGCCGAAACATATATTGAGGGCGTACGGTTCTTGGGCTGCTGTCTATGGACCGACTATCAACTGTCATCGATCGACAAAGTGTTGACGATGAGCGAGGCGGACAGGTATCTGGTCGATCACCGGCGAATTCGTCGTGGGGCCAGGAAATTCCTCCCCCAGGACGCTGTGCGTGAGAATCAGAAGGCGCGTTCCTGGCTAACGGACCGCTTGCACGAGATCACTGCAAGTCCAACGGTAGTGGTCACTCATCACGCACCCTGTTTGAGGTCAATCCCAGAATCTCTGATTTCAAGTCCGTACGCGCCGAGCCTCGCATCCGATTTGCGAAACCTGCTTCCGCTGGCGAGTCTGTGGATTCACGGACATATTCATAACACGCACGAGTACACGGTGGGCGAAACTGCGGTGGTTTGCAATGCTCGAGGCTATCCGTGGGAGAGAAACAGTTTCAGGCGAAAATTCGAGCCCGAATTCGTGATTGATATACCAGTGACGAAGCCCTAGACACCCGGAAGGGTTGAGGATGTCGTCGACGTGGTCCACCAGTCTGAGGACGTTGCTATTTTGTAGATGAGCAGAAAGAAAGGCAAGTTATACGTTATGTATTAAGGATAGCAAAATGAATACACGTAATCAGGTGGCGTGGCGCGCGTGCGCGTACGAAAGAAAGGTCTTACAGGATATGCGTGGTGAGCTGTTGTGGGCTAGTCGCGGGCAATCTCGTTTCGGGCTGGATCGCGAAGCACCGCAGGACATCGCGAGTCAGTGCCTACTAGCAATGCGTCTGCTGTTTGAGCAACTGCAAAAGGACCACGATCGATCGAAGTCGATGGCTCAGATGTCTCCGGGGATGAGTATCGTCGTCGAAAATCTCGTCGACGAGCATTCTCTCAGCGGGCCGGTGGTAGCTCATCTCGACATCGATGTCACTAATGGGATTGCATACGCGAGAATTAGTCCATCGGGATCAGCGATGGTCGAACTAAACCCCATGGTCGTGGAGGCGGACGCAAACGCATGGGCTGTGATCGTTGCGTTGCTCGCGTATCTCTAGTCAACAACTCGCTCAAGACTCGGTCGTCGTCTTTGGCGTAGAAATCAGGATCAGCCGACTATTGCATCAATTTTTGGTTTTGGTGACCTGGGTCAAATGCGGACCGAGACTTTTGAGAGACTAGGATTGATGATCTCACGAGAGCGGACATTACAGCGCCCGCTCTCGACTCGCTCGCAGTCAAGACGTAAGACGACACTCGACAGTGACGTCATGGTGAACCCGTGCAGGTTGTCACTGCCTTACTGTGCCATGTTAAGATTTTCGAAAGAAAATCGCGCAGACGCATTTCACGTTAATCGATGCAGGGTTAGAGTCAAGTTGGAGCCGGCTAAGATGGACGATACAGCTTTGCAAGATTCGGGTAAGTCGAGCGCAGGAGAGGTGCGGGTTTTATCTCGCGGACTCGCCATTTTGCGAGCGTTCACGACCCACAACACGGAGACACCCAGGGGGCCCTGGCTGTCGAACCAGGAAATTGCTGAGGAAGTTGGACTGCCACGTCCCACGGTATCTCGGCTAACAGCGAATCTGACGTCAGCTGGATATCTCGAATACTCGCATACGACCGCACAATACCGGTTGGCGAGTGCTGTCCTTACATTAGGCTACGCGGCATTTCTCGCGCTTGACGTTTTTACCGTTGCACGGCCGATTCTGCGATCTTTTGCTGAAAGCGTCGATGCGTTGGTTATACTCGCGACTCGCGATGGATCACAAATGGTTTGTCACGAAGTCCATCACGGACCGAATCTCGTGACTCTAAAGTTGCAATCGGGCTCCCGAGTACCACTAGCCTGGTCATCGATTGGGCACGCTTGGGTCGGAAGCGTTTCTGCGAGCCAGCGTCAAAAGGCGCTTAGTGAACTCCAGGCCCTATATCCGGAAAGTGAGACGCAACTCGAGAAATTAGTGGGCGACGCGTTGTTGCAGATCGAAACAGATGGGTTTTGCGTTTCGATTGATCCGCAAGGCGAAGGAGTGAATAGCGCGAGTGTCGCGCTGAACTTCCCCAGGGATTCAAGTACGTACGTGGTCGGTTGCGCGGGGCCAGCGAATAGATTCTCCGCCAACCGCTTGCACACAGAGATTGGCCCGCAATTAATCGCGGTCAAACGCAGAATCGAGATGCAGCTGGACGCCAGCACTGGTTAGCGTCCTTTCACGTTGTATCAAGTGACCTCATTGAAACAAGGCTTGCCGCTCCATCGCGGGAGCGTTAGCGGCAGCGGTCGTGTCGACGCGTACGATGTCCTTTTTTATAGCTTCCAGAGCGTCGGTAAGCTGATTGGCCAAATTGCTCTGCGCTGCGGGTGTATTGAAGTCGGAAAGGGTTGCGGTGCACGAAACTGCGGCGTTGACGGTGTCGCGTACCTGAAGCGGCATCGCAATTGTGAAATCGTTCGCCGACGACTCGTTCACCTCGGCGCAGTATCCGCAGATTTCCAGGTCGTGGAAAGCGCGATAAACGGCGGAAATGGCGACTCTTCCATATTGCGGTTCGACCTCCCTCCGGATTTGTTGTATCAGATCCGCCTGCAGATGCGGTGGCTGTGCCCAGAGCCAGACGCGGCCCAGCAGCGATGCGGCCATCGGAACCGTGGCGCCCTGCAATGGCCGATCGTTCGCGCCCAGACGTGGCAGATGGAGAACGAACAGCATATCAAGTCTTTCACGAACTCCCACGCACACGCTCGAGCCAGTTCTCTCAGCTAACGCACCGAGCACAGGTGACGCTGCGCGGACCAGTGCCTCATTTTGAAGAAAGGCATTTCCGAGTTGATGGCAAGCAAAACCAGGTCGATAAAGATCGGTTCCCTCGATAGCGGTGATAAATCGCTCCGCGACGAGCGTATTGACGAGACGTACCGCCGTCGGACGCGGTAGGCCTGTTCGCAAGGCAACTTGAGCGATGGATAGGGATGTCGTTGTTAAATCGAAGAGCCTGAGGAGTTGCAAGCCACGTTGAAGCGAGTCCACGTTCGCGTGCAGGTCAGGCGCGGTCGTCAGGCTAGGAAGAGGTTGGTTTCTAACGCGCATTGATGGCAAACGACTAAGTAGCAGCACTCATATGGTCCGGCGCACGACGCTGAATAGGTGCGATGGTCTCCGTTATCGTTACAAGGCTAAGAGCAGTGTTGACGGCGTTGCCTGGACAACCCGCAGCGCGGACTATGCCGAAGCTCATCCGGGCGTGTTATCAAATCATTATCAAATGTAGATATTCCACTTTGATAAGTCAAATTTCATTTTGTCAACACGAGCGTTCGATGTCTTTCTGAACATCGATAACACGTTGTTGATCCGGTGGTCTTTCCAGTGTGCCAACCCGTACATCGCACAACTGGATGGGCGACCAAACAATCATCCTCTAACGGCCGGCGCATGACAACACGTATAACCGCCGATCACAGGAGGACTTAGCCTATTTATCAGCTGAATGTTTTAGCTATCCGGCACGTAACTATCCTCAGACAACAGCAAAAATAAGAGTGCGACCCTGTTTATCCAGTCGGTTTGTCTGACTAAACAACACTCCATTACTGCTCGTGAGAGGGTACGTTCCCGTCAAATTTCATTTCATTGCACAGCCGCTGTGTTTGAACTAGTGTTAAAAACCCGACCCTTTGAGGTGGTCGCGGCCGAGCACCCACAGACGGAGGTCGATATGGACGGATGAGAGGGAAAGTGTACAAGCGCGAAAGGTGTCGAGACAGCGCGCGCGGCGATCCGCCTGGCCTAGTAACCGAAGGATCGCCGCCATCGTCTTCGCACCCGGCATTAACGCCGTTGCTCCTCAGTATAGCGGAGAAACGGCGATGGTCAACGCACGTCTCTTTGGAGCGCAATATGAATTCGTCTGACTTTTCGGCCCTTTCTGAACAGCCTGGCGCGACGCAGCACACGCCGCTCTCCACAATCGACGCGGAACCTGCCCCAGCATGCTCGCGCCCCCCGGGCAGACCACTAGGCGGCCACGTCGGATGGGGGTTTCCCGGTTTCGACATGTCTATCCTCGCGTTGATTTTGGCCGTATTGCATTGCCCATTTGACGTGACCTCCTGTCTGTTGCATCTGGTCGGCGTGCCTAGCCGAGTAGCGAGAATCTTGATTGCACACCTCGCCGCCGAACTCCCCCAATCGGGGGTGTGGATTCCCAAGCCAATCTACGTCTCGAAGGGGATGACCGATCGAGCACTGTCACGGCGAATCCGGTCTCTATTGGCGCAGTCGCAATTTACCGGCGAGAGATGTCTGATTTTGGTGCACTGCATCGAGAATCTACATGGAGTGGCACGGTTCATCGACGAATTGAGTCGAGCCGATCGCTTCGATTTCTCCAACGCGTCTCTGTTGGTCACGGGGAATTCAGACTCGTTCGCCAGCCGGCGGATATTTGGCGCGGTAACCGAGGCGAAAAACAGGACCCTGGAGTGCACGAAACACCTGCGGTTTGGAATGTATCTTGAGGAGGACTCGCGAATTCTGGGCGAGATCGCCTGCCGCCGGTATTTCAGCCATCAGTATCTCAGCGATAGCGAGCCGGGCAAATCGATGGACGGTTACGCGCGAGACGAGATCGTTGACTGCGCCGGCCTTCATGCGTCCTCGGGCGGAAAGCATCACTACGCGTGTCCGGTTTGTATTCCGGAATTCACGGTCGCACGAGTGCTCCACTGGGCAAACCATTCGACCTTTGCGCTGGAATACTTCGCGCACGAGGCCGCAGCGTTTCTGAAAGAGGTTGGCTACCCAGACTTCTCCCCTTCTACTCTTTCACATCATCTGGAGTCGAACCTGTTGGCGAGCTATTCGGACTGGGCCGAAGTCCAGGAGAATCAACCCGTCACGGCAGACGAAGGTTCGAACTAATCGTTCCGAGAGTCTCGCAAGAGACGGAGTATGCCTGAGCACCAGACCTCGCGCCTGCTGAGGTCAAAGGCTTCGGCTCGTAGAGTCGAAGCCTTCTACTTCGCCAACAGGCTCAGCATCCACGCCGGGAAAACGTCATAAGGTTGACGAATCGCGTCGTGCGGGGCGCAAAACCTTACTGGACGGGCGTTTGCGGGGAAAATGTTCGAAAAAGTTGATTTGTCTCCGTCGCGCCGAGTAAAGTTGGTTTCATGGCTTGACACCCCCTTTCACTGGATTCGTCTCACGCAGTCTGCAAAAGTGGATGTTCGAGTTTCGTTATTAATTCGCAGTGCGAATCGACGTAGTCGTTGCCACCACTCGATCAATGTCAGGAGAATTGCCATGAACAGAACTGAATTTGCGAACAATATTTGTGGTGTGAAGCTCATGACGATGGCGGTTTTGGGCAGCCTACCGGACTGGGATGCCTTGCAACCGTTGCTGGTTGACTGCGACGTTGCGGTGACGTACGAATCACCCGAAGTCGTCGCGCAGCAGCCAGTCGTCATGGCTTGCTCGGGTGTTTCCTTCATCTGCGTCGGAGACGGTCGCGTTGAATCGAACCCCACGTCAAATGACGATGACGCTGGTTTGTTACCTAAAAACGTTCACGTCCTCAATCGCTCCGAGATTGACCTCGGAATAATCCGACTGGGCGGCGCCTCGCTGACTTTGTCCCCAACGGGCTCGCATGACCCCGCAATCGGTCGTGCGACGGCGCCTTCCACCAAGGAGGTGGTGACCTTCTGTACGGATGCGGAATGGCTTGCAGACGTCGAGGAACGACACCCCGGTGATGGGCGGCTCTACGTGCTCGTAATCAGAGGAGGGCAATCGTCGTTGCAAAATCCGGAAACACCTACAGGGGTCCGAGAAACCCTTCATAGTATTGGACGTCGAATCCAGCCTCTCCTCAGAGGTGGTCTACGTGTTGACGCCACGCTCAAGGCGCGAAATGAACGAGTCCTGCGAAGGGTCGGTAGCTATGCGTCCATTCTCATTGATCAACACTCGATAACGTTACCGAAAACTCCACTATTGCCGGACGTGGTGTCCGGTCGAGCGTTGCTTGGGGCACGTCAGCAGGTTTTCGAAAAGCCAACCACCTGGTTGACAAAATTTTGCATTGGCGACGCATTGTATACAACAGCCAGACGATTTCCGGGAAACGCTAGCGAAGCACCGGTTACCGCACACCTGCGGTCGAATGTGCTGGCATGGTGCAACGTCGTGTTACTCGTGACGAGATACGCAACCTTGATCGGTCACCAGTTTGCGATCGAGACGCTGCCGCTTGAGGCGATAGGTACCTACGATTCAATCTTAGTTGGCACTTTCGTAGAAGGCATTGATGACGCGCTTGCATCCCACATTCGAAGCGAATTGAATCAGGCAATTCGAAAAACCCGGTACTTCGGATTAGCCAGCGTTCATGTTGCTGGAGTCGACCGACTCACCGAAGTTAAGGCATTCGTGCGTACGCTCTCGGTGGACGCCATTGAGGCAATTCACGCAGTGATCAGCGGGGATGAAAGTTTCCTCGACGAAACTCTTACGCTCCCTGACAGCGGATCCGCTTTGCAAGAAGAGCCAGCTTCGATACAACCTGAGGCAGAGCCTGAAGTCGCTCCCGAGGAATCGGTTGCATAGCGGGACCCCAGCATCGTCATTAATCACTGTTACCGGAGCACGCCCAGCGCGGTGACGGATCAACGCGGTAGCCAGATGAGCCGTCGCGTGCGGTGTTGCGTAAGCGCATCTTCGATTGCTCGTAGGGGCGCAAATGTCTGAAAACCTTCTTGAGTCTAGTATCTGCTGGAGCGTGGGACGATCAAGCGACCGTGTTCATCGGAGCGGTGCGGCGCGATTTAAAAGCGAAACCATGTACCTGACGTCCAACTGCGAACTTGCAACATATCTGTTGATGTACAACGCGTTGCCCGTCGTTGTGCAAGGGGATTGTGAGCCTTTCGATGCAGTGCGGATCGCGGACGAATTGTGTATCAGACGGACACGAACACGCCGATAAACATTGCAGACAGCGTTGCAATAGTCACATCTTCTTTTACGCGTAGGAAACCTGAATGTCGGAAGACTTCCCTGAACCAGGTGTGCGACTTAGGGCGGGACCTTCGTGCGGTCGCATTCATCGGATCGGTACGGCGAGATTCAAAACCGATGCGATGTATCTCGCTTCCGATTGTGAACTGGCGACTTATTTGTGGGTGTACTACATGCGGCCGGCGTTGCACATTGCTGCCCAGGTGGATTGCGAACCGTTTGAGACGGGACGCATCGCTGATGAATTACGCATCAGTCACCCACGAAAACGTAATGGGGAGGCACGTGTCATTTCCACTGATCTCGTGGCAACTGTGGCGAAAGACGGTGAGTCATCGGTCGAAGCCCTAAACGTGAAATATTGGACCTTCGACGTGAAGAAACCATCGTTCGGTCGCCTGTGTTCTATCGAGGCCCGGTACTACACGTCGCGAGGCGGTGAATGGTATCTGGTCCGAAGTCGCGGCTTGAACACCAACTGGGCAAGGAATTTTTTTTATCTCTATCCAACCTCCGATCTGTATTTTTTCGAAGGATTTAACGATGCACAACTGACAGCGCAGGACATGTTTCTCAGGCGATTGCGAAACCCTCGTGGGGACGTAACTGTTGGCGACGTGTGCCGAAACCTTCAAAAGGATTCACAACTCGGGAATGGTGTTGCAGCGCGAGCATACCGTGAGCTTCTCGCTACAAAACGGCTCTGGACGGACATGAATGTGGACGACCTGATGCAGATAGCTCCGTCCGCGCTAGTGAGAAACTCGCCTGAACTGGTAATGACCTGACGACGGCTACAACCAATCGGGATTGGTGAGCAGAAACGGTTTGCGGCGGTAGAGCCTCCAAAAGGTCATTTCAGGAGAATCAAATGGCGATGCATGTAAAGGCCTTGCGTACGCTCGCCCTGCGTGACCTCTACGAGGAGATTGAGAGCAAGGAACTGTTTCGCATCATCTACACCGGCTTCGGTCAACCCAACACCTATCTTTGCAAAATACTCGGAGAGAAGCTTGCAGTTAAACGCTATGAGACGGAAGAGTTT
This sequence comes from Paraburkholderia sp. IMGN_8, assembly GCF_038050405.1. Classification (NCBI taxonomy): domain Bacteria; kingdom Pseudomonadati; phylum Pseudomonadota; class Betaproteobacteria; order Burkholderiales; family Burkholderiaceae; genus Paraburkholderia; species Paraburkholderia sp. IMGN_8. Next base: position 4,206,817 of record NZ_CP150901.1, read on the forward strand.
TTGAATCTATGTGACGAAGATAATCCGGAGCGACGCTTCACCCAGTTCAAGGGAGAGGATCCATTTTGTCATACACGGCAAGCTGTCGGTCAAACGGACGGACAAACGGCGAAGACCAGTGAAAACTGGAGAATCACTTCAGGACTCGTCGATGCATTTGACGCGAACGGACGATGGGCAGTCGAGGAGCTAGTAGATGCGCGAACGCGTCGTCGACGTTTGCTGGAGTACGCGGACGAGCACGACTTCTCCATGCCGTTGCTCTACAAACTCATCCGACGTTACTTCCAGAGAGGTATGGACGCAAGAGCGGTTGCGAGTGCCTACGTCAATTGCGGTGCAAAACGGACCAATCTGCTTTACACAGATGGAGTTGGAAAAGACGGTCCGGTACAAAGCGTGCCGATAGTAAAAGAGTACACGAAACGCCCGGGTCCGGCGCCCAGTGAGGATGAGTATGATTACGCCATACCTGGGCCAGTCCTGGAAAAGTTGCTATGGATGCATCTGGATCTGTATACGACATGGCAGCAGGGCGTTTGGACGCTTCCCGAGGAAGCCAGGAAACTCGGAAAGAGATTGCGTCAGCGCAAACGAGACGAGCGCGGGCTCCTGAAGATTGCGCCGAAAGCCGCTGTAAAAGGATTGATGCCCAAGGCGAACTACAAGCCCGTTAAAGGACGACGAGGCAGGCCGTCGCAGCGAGACCTCACGGATTCCATCAACTATCACCTGCGAAGGCGGGTTGAGGTATACGACGAAAGAGGACGGATTCGAAGGCTTGAGTTTAGTAATCACGCTGTTGTTACTGATCGTCAGGTTCAGTGGTTTTGGCTCACCACCAGACCAAATTTTGTCCGACGGCGACGACGACATCCAGAAGAAGAGAAGGTACGTAAACGGTCGCCCGAAAGAGGCCACGCTCGTCAACATGTCAAAGGACCAGGGCAGTTCTACATAATCGATTCAACGGTCCTGGATGTTTATGTCGTTTCGCCGGTGGACCGCAAAATCGTACTAGGCCGGCCAACATTGTACCTGGTAGTGGACTTGTATAGCGGCATGATCTGCGGCATGTACCTGGGTCTCGAAAACCCGTCGTTCGAAGCATGCGCGTTGGCACTCGTAAACGTGGTGACACCGAAAGCGGAATTTTGCAAAAAATTCGGGATCGAGATATCGGATGAGGATTGGCCAGCACGATACCTCCCGTTCGCGTTTCTGGCTGACCGAGGAGCAGAGTTCAAAAGCGTAGAACCGTGGAAATCTTTGATCGAAAAGTTGCGTTGTGGGATCAGTAATCCGCCACCACGGACACCAGTTGCTCGCAGTGTCGGCGAGCGCCGCTTTGGTTCTGTAACTCGTGGCTACCAAAAGGCAGCGTTCGGAGTCGTCGAACAGGATTTTCACACTCGTACCGGTCGTTTCTATCCCTGGGATGCCCGATACACACTGTCGGAGGTTACAACAATGTTGCTTCGCGCCATTCACGATTATCACCGGAATCCGACCGAGGGGGGGCAACCGCCTCCGTCCGAAATGGTGTATCTGGAGAAAACTGACACTCCGCTTAATCGGTGGATCTACGGCATTAACTCGGAGAGCGGCATGCTTAAGTCGGCAACGCCAGATGAAATGCGACTCGCGGTGTGGCCGCACAGCCGGGCTCGCGCATACGCAAAAGGGATTTTGTGGAAAAAACTATGGTACAGAAGCGAGTCCCTGAAAGATGAATTTTGGGAATCGCCTGAAATGAAGGGCAAAAAGAAAAGTAAGTCGATTGACATTCAGTATGACCCTGCCGACCTTAACGAGATACGGATTGTGTCGTACGGTTATAACGAAATTTGTACGCTAGACCCGAGCAATCGGCACAAGGTAGCAGATGTATCTCTTGCGGAATGGCTGTTACTTAACGCCCGTGACCGTCGCAATCGTCGCAAAGATCGTCTTGCGAAACAGGCCGAGCGTTACGCGTCAATGCAGAACACACAGGTCGATGACGAGTTTGCGGCGCACGAGCAGCAGGAGCAACTGAAGACAGCTGGAAAGACACACCCCGACGCGAGTGACATGAGAGCGAATCGACGCAAACAACGTTTACTTGATGCTGCTGCAGCTCGGGCTGACAAGAGCAAACCGGCGCAGACTAGTAGCGTGCAACAACCGGCGATAGATGAGTCGAATGCCGAAACCGAATCGGGGGACATCGCGACCGAAATTAATGACGGCTTGCTGGATGTGTTGCACAACAGCTGAGCCGAGAAAAGCTCTCTTTTGACTGGAGGCGATATGGCAAAGAACGTGACTAAAGTGGATGATCAGATGGATGACGACAAGACGAAGACGGATGAGCCATTTGATCGCCGACGGAAACACGGCGTGACGGCGGTATATCACGATCCGTTGCTTGAACCGACAGAGTACAGAGATAACCCGCTTATCCTTGCGTTGCCGCCATTTCATCGACGGCTTGAAGTAGCCACAGCAGCCCTTCGACAGTTTGAAATGCCTTACAGCCAGGAGTGCCGAACGTGGAGTGACGAAATCAAACTCCTTTCCGTGCAACGAATCTCGCTCAACGGGATCGCCTTGCCGATCCAGATAAGAATAAGCGACTGGCTGCATGCAGCCATACGCACGCATTACCACTTGCTGCAGCCGATGGAAGAGCCTGATTTTCTCCAACGGAGGTATGCGGCACTGCAGAATGGGGAGGCGCATGTCCTCGGACAGTTGGTTCAGTCTCACTCAGGTTCCATGCTGGTTATCGGCATATCGGGTGTGGGCAAAACCACAGCGGCCAAGCTGGGTGTCAGCCAGTTTCCCAGGTTCATTGGTCACGAGTCATTCAACGGTCGACCGTTCCTTAGCGATCAGGTAGTCTGGATTCACGTAACCTGTCCACATAACGGTTCGATCAAGTCGCTTTGCAAGTCGATTCTGGCATGGGTTGACGATCTTCTCGGGACATTTTACGAGCGGGAAATGTTGAAGCACGGAGTAAACAGCGCCGACTACGTTGAGAAAGTTGGTAATGTCCTCCTGCATCACATGGTCGGTGTTCTCATTATCGACGAGATTCAAAATGCGATGCGCGCGACGGATCAGCGCGAGGTCTTCGATATGTTGGTTAACATGTTGAACAAAAATTCGTGCCCTGTCCTCGCCATCGGTACTCCGGAAGTGGCTACTCTAGCCCCGAAAGCATTTCGTCTTGCGAGACGCATGGCGGGTCGAACCATGACTATGGAGCCGTTTCGCAAGGGACCTAAGTCTAAAACTGCTGGCGAACGTGATTTGTACTTGAACGGCGTCACGCGACTGGATTTCTTGCCTACACCGTTCACGAACAAACAAGGTGTTCATGATGCGCTGATGGCGGTCAGCGCCGGGGTACCGGCGTTCATCACACTTGCGTGGATATTAACTCAGCACGCAGGTATCGTCACGAAAGCGCAGGAAGTGACCCCTTCGCTCATCGTGGCAGCGACCAAGCAGGCTTTCAGCATTGTGAGCGGATTGCTCGCAGCGATCGAAAGTCGCGATATCAAGAAGCTTGCCACTGTCAGTGATCTCGCTATCACCGAAGTTCGAGAGTACATCGAAAAGTTGGTGACCGACGACGGTCGAACTGAGTATGACGAGGCGCGCGACGAATACCGCCGCCTCAACACTTTCTATCGGGCCGTGGGGACACTTGTCAACTTGGGAATAGGTCAGGGCTCGGCTGAGCTGGAAGTAGCGACGATTCAGCGTGAGGAACCTGCACTTGATGCCATCGAACTCGTGCGCAAGGCCATTGATCGCTGTCGCGTGACGATCCCCAAAACGGAGGCGGATGCAGACGCAGGCAATGACACGAAACCGGAGGCTACACCGACGGGAGATTCTGTGGGTTCAAATGATTCCGTGAGGCCGAACCAGGCGCCGGAAACGAAGACGGCCGAAGCCCAGCAACATTCGCACGTTGCAGGCTTTCGTTCTCGCAAAAAGGCATCTTCAGCAGAGGGGACAACACGCGACAAGGGCGACTCGTCGGCGGAAAAGGCTGAGCCTCAGTTCACTGAGTCCCGGCATCCTGCCTCTGAAGAGGTTATTTGATGATCCCCTTGCCTGCAACTGCCGATGAGCGAAGGTGGTGGGTAGCGATGCATCTGGTGCGCGTAATGATCCGGAGGCCGGTGCGACGTGCACGCGGCCCGGATATAAGTTTCTAAAGAGGCCGCAGCGTGCAGTTGCGAAAATCAGCAAGAACCTGTCGACGGTGCGGCGCATTGTGTCGAACTATGGCTGGAAGCGGTGTCCGGCAGTGTGCTGCTGCAATTTGAACAAATGTGTTCTGCCAGAACAGAAACGGGAGCAGACTGGCCAATGGCGCTATATCTATTCAGCCCGTTCGACGACGAGCTACTCGAAGGGTCATTTTCACGGTACGCACTGGTGTTCAAACTAACGCGCTTCCGACACCTGAGCTACGGTTTTCAGTTCGACCAGATAGGGTGGGGCACTTTTGGGGCAACCGAAATTATCGCTCGAGAGACTGCTCGATGCTGGGGGTTCGGTTGGGAGGAGGTTTTGAATAAGTTGACGCTATTTCCGTTCCTATACGCGTTGACCCCCCCGGCTGAACGAGCCAGGTTACTGTCTACAGCGAGACACAGGCGATGCAGACGCGGGCTTATAGTACCTGACGAGCTGAGATATTGCGAAATGTGCTTTGCCGAAGACCGAGATGCAGGAAGACCTGAGTACTGGCGACGCTCACATCAGCTACCAGGCACAATGTTTTGTCACATTCACCGATGTGCGTTAGGGCAGATGCCGCGCTTGTCAAAATGGCTAGATCGATTTGATCCTCGAAATCGACGCGACAGTGACATATCGAAAGGTCTCGTTTTCTCAAGCGTTCAGCGAGAGCATTGCATTGATCTTGCTATAGCAGGCAATCGTGTCCTTCACGATGCGACTCAGTATTACCCCCCGGTTCATACATCTGACTGGACTCGTAGCGCTGTGCAGGCGGGGTATTTTCGTTCAAAAAAGAATATTGACGTCCGAAGGCTTGCGCGAGACTACATCGCATATTACGGGGAAGACTTCCTGCAGTTGATGCACAGATTACATCTCACTCACACCGCGACACAACTTTCACGGGAGGATTTCTATTTTTCTGTGTTTTCTTCACGTGCAAATGCATTTTTCCTTGGCACATTCCTCAGGGCGACTGCCGACTCACATGCTGGCTTCGATTGGCCGTATTGCGTGAATCACGCAGCAGATCACGGAAATAGGTATCTGGTGGATCACATCGAACGGGCGAAAGACGAGTGGTTCGCTGCCTGCCGTTGTGGCATGAGTTTTACATACTCCACTGTCGAGAATGGTCAGGCACGCAATGTGCGAATCATCCGATACGGCAGATTTTTTCAAGAGGAAGTAGCACGCCTATTTGCAGCAGGTCGCAGTGTTCTGGAAATAGCTGAGCTGACCGGGGCGCCCTGCCGTTCGATCTGGGCTTGGCTAAGTAAACAAAACACATCAAAGCGAGGCCTGAGCAAAGAAGATGTCGAGGATATTGAGCGGCAGTTTCGTGACGCATTACGGCAACACGGTGAGTTGAAACTGTTGGCGATGAACGATGTGGCTTTGTATCACCGAGTGCTCAGGTATGCGCCGCACTTGTTGCCGAGAGGTGCAGCAGTAGGACGAAGCCTCAACAAAAAGTAGTTTCTTCCCTGGTGTCGTGAGGACTCGCGGGCGTCTGGTGGCGTGCGCGTATGGGATGGTAGCGACCGATTCGGATGATGAGGGAGACGCTGAATAAACAAAGTCTGCGTGATATGCACACCATGAGATGCTCCCATCAGCATGAGTAATCGACGCCGCTCACGATAGAGCCGGCATTCACAATCGCCAGAATCGCACCGTGTTCCTAAATCAGCAACTCTTCCTGCGGAACATGGCTGCATGGTCGCGCTGGTTCGTCGAACCGTAGCAGTGACAAAACCTGTTTTTAGCGGTACGCAGCCAGCTTCACGTTCAGTCGCGTCTCCGATATTCGAGTAGGGACGCGATGCGCATGCGCGTCTGGGCGTCTCGACACGAGCAATCGCATGTCCGCCGGCATGCAGCGCGGGTCACAACCGCGAGCTATCACCTCGATCCAGATGAAATCTCGATCACCATCGCTGAAGGGCTGACGAGTGTCGTCATCGGACTCGGTTAGGTGATGTTGCTGAGAACTGGGAACGGCTAAAAGCCGCTCGCTTAACGTTGGATGACCATTCATCCAACGCCTCAGGCAACTCAGACCACACGGCCCTTCGTCAAATGGGCGGGCGGGAAAAGCCGTTTGTTAAATCATATCATCCCAGCTATTCCGGCAGGACGACGCTTTGTTGAGCCGTTCCTTGGCGGGGGGGCCGTATTTTTAAATGCGAAAAACTTCGACCAGTACTTGCTTGGCGACAGCAACAAACACCTAATCGACCTATACACATGCGTCGTCGAACATCGACATGAGTTCATCGCGTTGGCGTCAACATTTTTTGACGAGAGCTACCGTTCTCCCGAACGGTATCAGGAGGTACGACATGCATTTAACCATGAGCGTGACGTCATGGTCCGCTCCGCGCGATTCGTATATTTGAATCGATTTGGTTTCAATGGTCTCTGCAGATACAACCGGGCCGGCCAATTCAACACACCGTACGGCCACCCCAGGCAAGTCCCGGGTTTTCCAGTCAAGCAGATTCTCGCGTTCGCGGAGAAAGCGCAACGGGCAACATTTGTTCACGGTGACTTCTCCGAGCTTATGCGGCTGGCCACGCCTGGAGACGTTGTTTACTGCGATCCACCTTATCTAGACCGTGATGACAGCGCGAGCTTCCGCGCTTACGGCGCAGACGGCTTCGGAGTAGCACGTCAAGGTGAGCTAGCCGAGTTGTCGAGAGAACTCGCTGCAAGAGGAGTTCCGGTCGTAATCTCGAATCACGATTGTCGTGCTGCACGGGAGTTGTACGCTGGCGCCGAAATCATCACGTTCCCGGCTCGACGCTCCATTAGTGCCGCTACTGGTTCGCGTGGAAACGTAGGCGAGCTTCTCGCGATTTTTCGATGACTTTTGTCGAGATACAAGTCTCGACGAATGTAGCGACGGTGCGGGAGGTGGCGGCAACGAAGTCGCTGCGCCCATGAGCGTTGCGCACGGCGCCCTGCGTTACGGAATAGAGGAAATTGGGACTATATACGATGGTGAATCTACCACCGGAGATAGCTATGTCGCAGAATTTCGAAGAGGCTGGCAGATATTACGATGCCGACGAATTTTCGAGGAGGCTGAACTCTGAATTGGACTCGGACGAAGACGCGTGAGAACCGACAAAGGTTGGCTTTCGCGTTCGAGATTTCGTGCACCCGAAGTCCCATTCACATGACTGCTTTTTACTGCGGTAGATTGTTGTAGCCTGCATTTGTTGCGTTCGCTCTGCCTGTGCCGTCGGTAACGCGTTTGCATAATCTCCGCGCGGTCATCGAGTTTTCTTCGTTTGACAAGATAAGCACAGTATCTAGGGTGACCCGATAGCGAAGCGTGCACGCTCCTGGCTAGCGACTGGTTGCATCTGGCCACAGCCACCGCGCTTGCCTATCTGCACCGAATTGATAACATTACAGAACCAAACCGAAACCTGTGAAGAAGACTGCTATCGTGGCTTCGGTGGAAACTTTTGTTATCAAAGTCGCGCGCGTTCTGTGCGAGGCACATCAGATATTGATAATGCCTATCGAACGTCAAACGAAGGATCGTAATGGTCGAACGTCCTCCCGTAGGTAGAGTCATTCGTTCCTTGCGCCGGGCGCTGGACCTCACGCAAGTTCAACTGGCGCGGGAGTGCGGCATATCGAGCCAGTTCCTGTCACTACTGGAGCTTGGCGAAGTCAATGTTTCCCTGGATGTCCTCGTTGCGCTGTCGGCGCGACTTGGTCAACCGCTGTCAGCCATTTTCCTCGCCGCTGAGAAACCGCTCGCACCGCCGCGTACGACTCGAATCAAGCGAAAGCGGGCCGCATAGCCTCTGGGTTTAGTGCGTGTGGATAGCCTGAAAACTGCAGCAAACGCGACTCATCGGACGAAAAGAGGCATAGCACGCGCACCGAAAGTCACAAGGAGAGCGCTGACTCGCTTTGCGCCTTTCAATCACGTTTGCCTCGCAACCGTCACCCGTAAACACGCGTAGCGGACGGCGCGTACCGCCGATCCGCAGATCTCGTTTGCGCGATTAACGCCCAGCCTTGGTGACAAAGCGGCGCACTGTGTTCCGACTCATCAAAAAGGCTTCCATCAGTCGGCAACCTGCCAGAGCGGATCTCCGTGTCGTGTCGCCGGGAATAAACAGGGACGCGCCAAATCGAGATTTCTACACGTTCCGGACAAAAGTAGGCCAGATTTCGACACGTTCCGGACAAAGCTACGCCACATTTCTACGCATCCCGGACAACCAAGCGGCCACGCGCGGGGCGATCGTCAACCATTGCGACCGGTTCGATGCCCGTTTGAGCCTATGCCAAGCACGGCGTAGTGTGCAGCAAGAAATACAATATATAAACTGATAAAATCTAAACTTAGATTGAATCTTAGCTAGTTGTGCACCATACTGAAAGTGTCGCTGCGAGGCCAGTTCACACCGGTTCATAGGTCCGGCGCGAACGAGCCGACAGCAGTCGACAATCCGGCCGGATCGCTGGTGGCGGCTCCAGCCGATACACGTCGTTCCATAAGGTGTGCATCACCGCACGCGATACGCGATACGCGATGGGTGGTGCCTTGAGGGGAATTGTTGTTGCCACAACGGGCTTGAAACGATTCGCAAGTCGAATCTGACACTGGGTTGTTTTTGTTTGAGCTCGCCACGTTGGACACGCAGGCCACAAGAACACGGAGGTGATGTGCGTATCCAAGTCGCATCTGACCTGCATCACGAAATCGCTGCGCCGGGCAGCGATCTGGCGGCGCCGCTATCGATAGTCTCGGATGTTGATCTTCTTGTTCTTGCTGGCGACATCCACACTGGCACCAAAGGTGTCGAGCTCTATGCAAACTGTCGCGTGCCAGTGGCATACGTGCTTGGGGACCATGAAGCGCTGGGACACAAATATCCCGCACTCGTCCATGAGATGAAGGTGCGTGCAAACGGCACCTCAGTCCGGGTGCTGCAAAGCGACGAATGGGTCTACGACGGCGTTCGAATTTTGGGCACCAGTCTTTGGACGGACTATCACCGCTTTCCGTTGAACCTGGACGACGCACTGAGAGCAAGGTGGGGCAAAACAGCTCAAGACAGGAAAGTCTGGTCATACAGTAGCGAAGTGTTTAAACCTGAGGATCCGATAGGGCATCAGCGGCGGACCCTTCTGTGGCTGAACGCGCGTCTTGAGGAGCCGTTCGCCGGGAAAACGGTGGTGGTAACACATCACATGCCTTCAGGAATGTCAGTTCCACAGAAAAACCGCGAGCTTGTGCTTGCGGCGGCACGCGCAACAAACGTTGAACTCCTTGTTCTACGAGCGGATCTGTGGGTGCACGGTCACGGGCACTGGAGCAGCGATTATCGGATCGGTGATTGCCGCGTTGTGTGTAATCCCCGTGGTCGCCCTGGTCGTAATCGCACTGCGCCTGAGATTCCATACGAGAACGCTGCGTTTAACCCGGCCCTCACAATCGAGCTATAACGCCCAGCCACGAATTTGGAGACCGATATGTCAGTGTACACGGTGCTTCATGGCGAGGAGGTCTTCCTCGAGCGATGGTCGATTCGCGAATCTGACAGGGGTACTCGTCATTTCGTTGGTTTCGATATCCGCCGAGGCGATGGTCGGGTTAGTACGCCAATCAATGAATTTGACCCGGCAACGCGCACAGGGAAAACAGAGAACGGGAGCCGATACCAATTGATTGGGCGAGCTGGCCATGATTCGGATGCGGAATACGTATGGCGTATCGCAATAAGAGCATGGGGAATCGGGTCATGGACCGACGTCACCGCCGAACTGGTGCCAAATTGGAGACAGGGGCTTCTGCTTGCGTCGGGGGATGGTGACGAAGACGCTGAGAGCGGTGAACCAGAGGACGGCATGATTTAGCCAATGAGTAGCGGCCCGCGTGTGGCCACTGACATTACAGAGGGAACCAGCGATGACGACTCCATATGAGCGCACCCAGGCGGTATTGCGCGCACGAGAACTTCTGATGGACCTGACGACAGCGGACGAGAATACAGATTTAGGGGCGCTTCGCGGCCGCGCACAATCGCTCCTTCGACACTTTCGCGAGCGCGTCCATCTACACCTTAGTGCTGCGTCAGGACTCGGGATCTCGGCGGATCCGGATGAGAAATGGTACGAATAGGCATGAATCGCGATTGCTGTCTGTCCGCGACCATTTGGGACCTTGTCGGCCGAGGGATTTCTGTTGCGCTTACGGGCCGGGAGGAACTACCTGAGCGACCGGTATTGCCCGACGTCCCAGTCCATAAAAGTGACGACGAGCGGCCGATACCTTATGTACGGTTCAGGGAAATTCCTGAGCCAGCTCGAAAACTATTCAGGCAGAACATGAAGCTGTCCACCTGTCCAGTTATTGCAAGTGATCCCGATCCGACGGATTGCGCATATCTGTGGGACTGGGTCGCCTTTTTAGAAGGTAGAAGGTGATGGTACTGACGCGCCATCTCGAGTTACGCCAGTGAGAAGCATGCACTGTGGTTTTGGCCGGTGTGCACCGACGTTATCTGGACCAGATGAACTTGCACCTCACCGATATCTCCAGGTACTTTGGCGCGCCCGCTCTCATTGATGTAGATAGAACAGGTGGCGAAACCCATCGATTTCATCGGAATAGGAGGGTAGCGTGCCGACAGAACAGGTGGTCCCGGAGGATTTCCCCAGCGGGCCGTGCACAGTATCCATAGCTGGCGCACATCCTAAACTCGCTGTCAGACGCATCGGCGGTACATATCGTGTTGGTCTCACAGACGAGGAACTGCAGGAACGGTATGGCGCCTGTGAGGATTTGGCCCAGCAGCTTGCGTCGTACTGTGTACGCAAAGAGTTGGAGAATCCTTCATGGACCCGCGAGCATACTGTTGCCCGAGTAGGTGAAGGCGTTGCACAAAAGGTGACGGCCGGTCTCTGGAATCTGTCTGCGGCTGAACAGCGCTGGGTAATGGTGCGAGTTCAGCAGGTACTTGGTTGGTAGCGCACGTACCGGCAATGCGTCGCCAGTCGTCCGGTCAGGCTGACGTTGGTGGTCCTGAATTCGGCACAGGAGATCACAATGACCTTTCGCGAAGAAATTGAGAGACAAGCGCTGATGGCGCGTCGCGAGATGGTGCGCAGCAAGGAATTATTGACATCAAGTGAGTTCTGCGAGCGCCTGGGTGTGAGTGAAAGACGACTTGCAAGGATGATATCGACAGGAAGCGTCTTCTCAATTGCCGTAGATGATGTCCAATATTTTCCAGCCCTCCTCACAGACCCGTCAGTCGATCGGAGGCGCTTGCAGTCCGTCTGTCGCATTCTCGTGCCTGCTCCTCCAGACTGCCGGTTGGGATACCTTTCCTCGATGCAGGGCAACTTAGGCGGTCTCACTCCGCTTGCAGCACTGGCTGAGTACAAAAGCTATCGTCACCTGCGCCAGATGGCCCGCGCCTACGCTGCCGATTGGTCGCGAACTGTCGTAAATATCTGGGCTGGCCACTACAGGCCAGAGGAACTCGAGCCGACGTACGTGGCAGCCGTCGACGTCGACCCGAGGACGAATCTTTGGAAACGCGCGCTGGAGGCGATGGAAGCTGGTGGATACATTGCACCGCCGGGCCCTTATCCGAGTGTTGACGCGGCCACCGTACTTGTTATACGCAGCGAAGCGGGAGATTTGAATCACGTCGAGGAGGCACGGCTGGATGTGAGCATTGTCGACGAAGTGGCACGTGTCCTCATTTATACCCGCGACCTCCGACAGGAACTGGAGGAAGTTCCTGTTGCTGGCGCAGACAGCATTGTCGAGGTTGTTCGTCGTGTCGTAGCGGCCCTTTCCCGCGTTAAAAAACGCCAGGAGACGAAAAGTGGCCACTGAGGTCTTTGCATGGGGCTATGTTGCATGGCTCACGCAACGGCCATCAGGCTATTCGCTATCGGGGTACATTGACGGCCACGAATTCGAAATCACCACAGATACATCGCGAGAAGCTGAAAGGGCATTCGCCCGCGCGGCGCGCCGAGCGTGGGCGCGTCGAAAGCTTCGGGTCATTCGAGGCTTGCCAGCGCGCGAGGAAGAGCCAGTAGACACGGCAGACACGTATCATGAGGTATCTTTCCGCACTGAAGACATTTGTGAAACAGGTGCGCGGCTAACAGGCGCGAGGTCAACAAACAAGAGCCATTTGTTGAACTGCGTCAATTCGGCCGCCCATCTCACACTCGCAGCGTGTTGATTGGAATCCACTGTGCGTCTCCTGGACGCAGGCACTGCCAAAATGTCCAACCATTGACTGGAGATTGTGTGACGCTGCAGTCTGCCGCAGACGGTGAACTATACTCAACGCCATCCAGCAAGAGCGCCCCGTTTTTGACTTCCCCGAAATATTCCTTGCCATCGACTGCACCACTCCTTCCGGTCGGCTCTAGCAGCGACGATGACATATTTCAAAGTCCGTGACATAAGGTCATAGCCGCGCCAGCAGTCGCCGCTCCTGCCGAAAGCAACGCTTCGTTGCCACAGAAAGGCCGCCGTTGCTAGGGGTAACTGCCCGAGCACTTGCCGATGGCTGCATGCAGGGCATGGCGCGACCCCTCATCCAACGTACTAAACAGGAGTAGAGATGACCGCTGCTGAACTGATTGAGCGCCTACATACTGCTCACCCGGACGCCCGGGTGATGTTCTTGCCTTTCGGCGCCGATGAGGACGGGCTGGAGGACGTGGGCGTCGCTGAAGTATTCGCAATGCCTTGGACACTTGAGCGCTGTTATCACGGCGGGCATGTAGATGAGTTCTTGTATTCGGGCAAGCCAGACCAAGCGGGGGCCGACGAATGCGGGCGGGTCGAATATACGTCGGTCAGGGTCGTAGTTTTGTCTGTGGATGAGGGGTTCCTTCGCTCTCGCCGCTACGTACGTTCACCAAACGACGACTGACTGTCAACGATACCTCACCACGACAGTCTGCACCTGTGCAAACGGCAACCCCACTCACTCGGGAAGCTACAGCTTGGCACTGAACCGTCTGGATGTCCGAAGTCTTTGATTTTAAAGATTTGGCCGCGTAAATTTCAAATTTCAGTTTTACGCGGCCATTGCCCGTGTGCCGACGCATCTCTATTGCGCCATTCGTACAATTCTTCCGTTGACGAGGTCTGCATCCTCTCTGGGGACGGTGCCTATCTCCCTACGATTCGTGAGGTCATGCGCCAAGGGATACGCGTCTACGTTGGCGCTTTTTGCTCTGGACTGGACCGTCGATTACGCACCCAAAGTGATGAGTTCATCGACCTTGATCCGATGTATTTCGAAACCGCTTGCGGTACGCCGTAGGACACCAGCAAGCGCTCGTCGAGAGACATTGCGTCGACTTTTAAGGAAATACGACGTAGCGGGAGCATTGGTTCGGCCTAGTGTGACGTCGAACTTATCAGTTCGGTCAAAGGCGGCATTCTGTTGTCTACCAATAAATGGTGGTTTGAGGAGTGAGGCTAAGGATCCTCGGCGCGTAGCCCATCAACTCGACCGCCGAGCGACCGTTCTCCGTCTAATCATCTGGTAGCTTTGGGTCCGTGAGACGCCTTACGGATTGATATCCGTCCTTTTTTCAATGTTTCAGGCGCTCAGGGCCTGTTTGAACTGTTGCGCGTCAGCTCGCCGACCAATCGTGGATTCCGTTCGACGCTCGAGCGACGCCTTGCGCTTTTCTTCAGCGTTCGCGATGAAGTCGGACAGTTCGCGCTCCATGGCTGAGTCTCTGGCGCCCGGCTTCCATGTCGCGGCTCCATGCCGCCGGCGCGTGGTCCGGGCAAGTGCTAACGCTGCCATCGCAGCCTTCGCACATTCGTATTCAACCTGGCCACAAAGGTCGATCGGCTCAGCGAATTCGCGGAACGCTTCCACATACTCCCGAGCGGCGTGCACCGTTGCCGGGTACTCGCGCAGTTCGGAGATCACTTTGCGGCTCAGGACGTGCCACTGAAGCTTGTCCGGATAGGCAAAGGCGGGGATGGAGACGCCCTTGCTGGCTTCGCGGCACATGGGGCCGGCGGGCTCCGCTGCTGCCCAAGCGGCCTTATGCATCATTGTCCGACAGGTCCGAGCGTAACTTTCCAGCGATAGCGCAAGTTCCAATGCAGCGTCGCGTCGCTGACGCTTGCGCTCGCTGGCATCCCTTGCTGATATCCACGCGAGCGTTATGACAGAGCCGGCTGCCGCTGACGCCAACGCCAGTGTCATCGGAGTGTTCCAGCCAAGTCGCTGGAGATATTCAAGCCATTCCTGCCGCATACGATGCGCCTCGGAGAAAGAGGTGCCCAGAGTATAAGCAATCGTTTGCGGAGTATTCAGAGCAAAAAATGCGGTGTGTGTTTTCGCCACAATATCTTCGATGGGGCGGTGCGCATCTTGACAGACCGTGCCGAACCAGGGCCCTCGTCGGCCCAGCACCAGGAGAGACGACGGTAACAGTTTCAGGCCGGTTCGCTTCTTAACGGGGACGGAGTAGCGACGTTGGTCCGAACAGCGGCAATGTGTCTGCGGGCACCGCTCGAGGCAAACACCGTTTGATCGCAAGACGATCAACGACGGGCCACATCGCCTGATCAATGTCGGACGGGGTTCGGCCAGGAGTAGTCCTTCGTGGATTCGCCAGGATATTCGTTTCGCTTCGCTTTCTCGATTCTACGATCTAGCTCCTCAAGGTGCTTTGAGAGCTCACTGTATTGCGACATGCGCTACTCCTTCAGGTGACGAGATAGTTTACCGCGAAAATTTCTCGTCCGGAGAATGCAGATCGAGCGTCGGGAATGGTGAGGACTTCCAGGATGGTGAGCCTTTCCAGGAGTCAAGAGCAGTGGAAGGGTGGTCAACCCATCGCAAAGGTGAGGACTTCCAGGAGAACGAATGACCGAAGGAACGGTGAATGTTTCGGGCAGTCCAGCATCACCGGAAGTAATCGCGCAGTGCCAACGCAAGTGGGTTTCTGGCTGGTTAGGAATCGAGATGGATAACAATAACCTATCAAAGGCCGTGATTATTGCGAAACTGCACGCAGCCAGGCGGTGGGTAAGCCAGCGCGCGCCCGCTAGAAGCTTGTCTCATTGGTGAACAGTTCTCTCGGGTCTGCGTCACCTGAAGAGTCAATCCGCACGGGTGAGGCTTTTCAGGATGGTGATGCAGCGAGACTTGCTTGCATCACCGTCGCGTGCAAATGGGAATTGTCTGGCGATACTTCGATCAGGTGGAATTTTTGCTGTTTGTAGTGAGACCATATGCTCGATGGGCTAGGGGGACGCACGGCGAAAGTCGACTGCCACCGAGCAAATTGAGTTCGGCGCCCGCAGCCACCTCGGAGTTTCGATACTGCTCGATTACAGACCGATCTGAGTCGCACATTGATTGTGCGGTGGTTTCCGGCATCGACCTTAGATTGGCAGCGAGTCGACGCAGCGGGCGGTCTGAAGGCAGTGAGATGTGTACGCGAACGGTGACTGACACCGTCCGCCTAGGCAAATATCAAGCGATGCGATAGTGCGTTCGTAGTCTGTTAAGCACAATCCGGTGATTTTCCATCAATTCAGCAGGAGTCCACCGCGCATTTTTGAGTACACGCAGGGAGTTCGGGCAGGTATTGATTTTCTTGGAGAAATACTTCTTCAGCTTGACATCGTAGTCTGCGTTGCCTTGCGCAGTGTTCTTCTTCGTGGTGATGAGTACAAGATTGCCAAGCCGGTTTGTCCATTCCACGCGTTGTTCGTCTGTGAAGTCCCTGCGCCATTGACTTTCGGGTGCAGGGTGTTGAGGTAACACATGTTCGACGGAAAGCGACTCGAACGCCATCCGGTGTGCGTGGTCGTGGTAGAGATAATCAAGCTTGATGAGTAGATATCGGGTGAAACGGCGGCCATAGACGGCAGCCTCGATAGCGCGATCGACACCGGCGGCGTCAATGCCAAAACACGCGTCGTTGAGAACGTCATCTGGACTACGCGCACTTTCGACGACCCGAATGATCTGGTTCATGTTGTCGATCCGTTCAGTCGGCGTATACTGAGCAATCCAGTCTGCAGAGAATTTATTGTCCAATAGGGTCAAAAATTCGAAGAGACGACGATGCTTGAAACGGTCGAAAAAGCGCAGGGCAGGGGGAATCCAGTCCGTGGAGGGAAGGCCTGTTAGCATGACTTTGATCAGGTTGTCGCATTCAAAGCTCGCGTCCGTCTCGTCGTAATTCTCTCCGCCTAGCAGTCGAGCATAGTGGTCGAGATAGCGCTCAATGAACTCAAACGTCTCCTTACCTTTCGTTAGCAATGCCGGCTTCTTCTGGCCAGTAGCCCTGTCCTTTTCCTTCGGATCGTAAATTTTCTGCTCAAATTCCTGCAGCAGGTTCAACCTTGCCTTGTCCTTCAGGAGAATGGTGCGTAGATAATTCAGGAAACGGTCGAAATCGTCGCCGAGCTCGCTTTCCGCGTCTTCCCAAAGTTCGGCACACCGTGTCTTGTCAATTTCCCGCGCAACGGCTCCGAGATTCATTGACTTCAAAATGTCACTGTTGCGCAGAGGCACGCCTCGGGCGTTTAGAACGGTGAAGAGCCGGAATGCGTCGTCAAGGTCCTCGGTCGCGATGTAGATGAGGAGAACGCGGTTGCGCAGGAACTTAAGGAATTCCTCCAATACCACGGGCTGCTCTGGGTCGCTGAGATAACGTCGAATTTCTAGAATTGCACGAGCCATGTTCCGGATGGACGGGGCTTCGGACCGGGTCGCAAGCTGTTCAAGCTCTGTCTCACGGTTGGTACCTCCGTCCACCTTCACAAACTCGTCGACGAAATCCTGAACGTCCTTCCGGATAGCAAAGACGATGCGTGTGCGCTCCGGGATCTCGTCGATGTCATCGCCCTGCTGGAAAATCGAGCGCTGACAACTCGCTCGCACATTGCTACTTGTAGAAAGGTCGCGCAAACATGCGAACAGTAGAAACAGTGTCGTCATCCGCTGCTGGCCGTCGAGAAGGTCGTTCTCGTCAAAGTCCTGGCCGAGTCCTGGGTTTGCGCGCTTCGACTGAAATACAAATGATCCGAGGAAGTACTCCTGATCCGGCTTTTCTGCGAGAGCGAAGGAAAGGTCG
Source organism: Paraburkholderia sp. IMGN_8 (assembly GCF_038050405.1). Lineage (NCBI taxonomy): Bacteria > Pseudomonadati > Pseudomonadota > Betaproteobacteria > Burkholderiales > Burkholderiaceae > Paraburkholderia > Paraburkholderia sp. IMGN_8. The sequence goes on from NZ_CP150901.1 coordinate 4,224,205, forward strand.
TCGAGCAGATCGTTGACTTCGTCGCGCGACCAGATGTAAGGCCTCTGATATTCAGGGATGCGGAACCACATGTTGGAGAAAATATCCTTGACGAGGATCTTCTCGCTTTTGATTTCGTGACTGTTTGACATGGTCTCTCGTTATTTCTTGCCGTTATCGGCCCCCGCCGAGCGTAAGTCCAGCAGAGGCATTCTACGTTACTGCCGTCGTGTTCCGAGTGCAATTGTGCGGCGGACCTTCCCCCTCATTTTTTGTGGAAGGAAGCGTTTCATTGAAGGATCAGTCACCGTCGTGGATGTGGCAACGGCGCTTTCGCCTGAAAGGGCGTTCGAATGAGCCTGTGCGCATTGCACGCAGCGGCATGCGTTGAAAGGGGCGGCGAGTCGACTTTTTACTGCCGCTACGTCAGGGGAGCAGGGAATTCACATTCGCCAGGTTAATAGCTGCGGGATCTGCAGCTATCGCAGTGCGGAGTGGACGCTCAAACGAATGTCGTAGGGTCTTTCCGAAGACGCCGAGTCGCTCATTGTTCTTGAAAAGTCCGTGCAAACCGTTCTATTGTTCTGGAAATGCCAACACTAGCGGATATGAGCATGGCATAGTGCGGTCATTCTCTTAACCAAACGGAGTTCAATATGGCGACGCTAGAACAAATCCAGAATCGGGTGAAGAAGCTTCAGGCGCAAGCAGACGCATTGATCGCGAAAAAAGTGCAGGAGGCAGTCGATCAGATTCGAGGACTCATGTTGAAGTATGGTTTGACGACGGCGGACATTGAGCCGAGTGCAAAGGTTCGACGTGAAACGAAGACCCCGGGCCGCAAAGCTATAGGTGCCACGGCTGTGTCTATAGCGAAATACCGTGACCCACATACCGGCGCGACATGGACCGGTCACGGACGTGCGCCTGCCTGGATTGCAAATGCAAAGGACCGTAGCAAGTTCCTGGCTGATGGTGTGAACGAATCCGCGACTGCGAGTACTCAAAAATCGTCTACGAAGAAGTCGGCGGCCGCTGTGAACGGCGCAGGACATACGGGACAACCGAAAGGCAAGCAGCCGGCGAAGTACATTAACCGGAAGACGGGCGCCACTTGGAGCGGACGGGGTCCCGCGCCCGCGTGGCTTGCAGGTGCGAAAGATCGCACGAAGTTTCTGATTGAATCGGACGCTGAGTCAACGCCATCTGTTCCTAAAGAAGCGGTGGCTCAGAAGATCGGGCGCAAGAATGCGGTTGCGGCGAAGAAGGGTGTCGCAAAGAAGGCGGTCGCAGCGAAGAAGTCGACGGGCAAGAAGGCTGTTGCGAAAAAGGCGCTGCCCACTCCGAGACTCAAGAATGCCGCGACCAAGAAGGCAGTCGCCCGCAAGCGCGTCACAGGCAAGGCAAAGGCGACCGTGGCTGACGTTGTTGCAACGTCGGAGTCGCCGGTCGAGCAGGCGGTCGCATAAGATAGTTGCAAGACTACCCCCGTGATTCGCGGGCAGTTCCCTTGTTACAATCGCGCGATCACGGGAGGGACGGAGTCCTAGGATAGCTCTATAAGAGCGGGCGTCCCGTTTGCGGCCGTCCCTCGTGCACTTTCCTCCGACATGCGGCCCAATACCGACGCAGCCTCGTTGTACGCGCGGGAAGCCGGGCTGACGCTCGCGCAGGTAAACAAAACATAGTGCAAAAAAGAGTATGAGCGTTGAAACCGTTGAGCGGCTGCTCGACCAGGCGTATCTGCGCTGGCCGATCCCTCACCCAAATAGTGGGCTGTCGACGTGGTACTGCCTCACCGCCTCGGAAGACATGCAGCGGAACTTCTTCGTTGGGATGGCTGCGCCGCTTCCAAGCGCGCAATTGGTTTTTTACATCGATAAATACAAGTATTCGATGAGGTATGCGCTTCAGCGTATCGCACGTGAGTCGACCGATGGCTCGTGGGCACCGGTACCCAGAAAAGTCTTACCCAAGCATTACATAGCCGCCAGCAAGCTGATGGTTGCGGGAGTGGACTACTCTTCAGTGGCACAATTATGTTCGGCACTGCACGCGAAGACCGCGTTTGCCGTCGAGACGTCGGACAGTTGGCGACTCACCGTCGACTTCGAGCATCACGACAAGTCCTACGTCGCGCTAGAATTCTTTGGTATCGGGAAAAACGAAGAAACCGACCCTGCGACACGTCTCTTCACGTGGATAAGTGCTCCCGCATTGGCTCCTGACGTCGTGCGCAGAATCGCCGGAAGTGTCCACTCCGAGCGTGAACTGTTGTTTTACACCTTTCGTGGCGTGCTGGCTAAGGAGCTTGCTCGATACTATCCGAGGGCGCCGCGAATAATTCCCGAGTCGTGGCGATTCCCATGGGGAAGTCAGGCCGATACGTCGGAGCTGTTGGCAGCGCTCGGACTTCGATGCTTATACCATGTGGTCGCCATTCACTTTGGTGCCGCTGCCGAGGGAGTTCGTGGCGGCGGTCCATCGAACCTGCTTCTCGTCATTTCTCACGATGAGCTCGTCGCGAACCTTGAGCGACTGAGCGGGGTATCAAAAAACACCGCGAGAGATTTCGTTAGTCGACTTACGCTGGGAAACCGGACCCAATCGCCTGACCCTGCATTGCAGCCGATTGTGCCTCTTGGGGCGAAAATGCTTGCTATCCCGTGCATTCATTTTCTATCTTCACATGCTGAGCGCAACGTGCTCAGCCTGATGGCCCGCACCGAAACAGTTCAGTTCAATTCTCAGAGCAGTCTCTTCGAAAAGGGGATGGTAGGTCGACTGGCTGCGACGGCGTCGGTGCCGGCCAACTGCGCAATGCTAGTCAATAGAACGTTCAGGGGCGGAGGGACGGAGGAGGAAATCGACGTTCTTCTGATCGACGAGGGGTCGCACCATATTCTCGTATGCGAACTTCGTTGGATTTTGCCACCGGGTGACCCTAAAGAGGTACGCAACCGCAAGAGCGAATGTCTGAAGAAGGTGCGGCAAGTGCGAAGGAAGGTCGATTGGATCGCAAACAACTCGGATGCTATTGCTCAAAGGGCGCTTGGGCCCGGGCCAGTGGCCGCTGGGAGCTGCCTCTGGACTGTGAGCGGTGTCGTTCTCATTGAAGGTTACGGTGGGACCCGAAGTCCTGACGCTCGCTTTCCCATAATGCCAATTGGACTTTTCACTCGAGGCCTGAATATTGCAGCCTCATTGGCGTCGGTCACCCAGTGGATTTCCGGGATGTCGTGGTTGCCAATAGAGCAACAACATTTCGGTTCGAGCGACGTAGAGGTCGATATTGGTACAGAAAAACCCTTGATCGTCGAAGGCCTCAGTTCTATCGTACCGCTAGATGTATATCTCGCAGACGCTCTGAAGAGCCTCCACAAGCGCTCCGAATCCTTCGGCGGGGCGGTCGAGAAAATCGGCGTCCCTGAGTGACATTTGCCGCATCGACACCCCTGGACACTGGCACGCCGCAACCACCTGGGCCTTGAACTCCTGGCTGTAGCGGCGACGACGCCGCCGTTCGACCGTGCTCTTCTTCTGCGATAGTGTTCACGTGTCCACCTATCGTTAAGTGGATACGATGCTCCCAAGATCTTCAATGCAACTCAAGATGGGTTGCCCGTGCGCTTACGAAGCGTCGATTGAGACTCCGGTGCTTCCGCAGTCGTGACGGGCGAGACTGCAGCTAGCAGGTAGAACCAGTGAGGTTGCACGTCTTCTGGAACACTGTCACTGCATGGCTGGCGAAAGCCACCTTTCATCGCCGGCATGAATGCAAGGCCACCAGACCATGTCAGGATAGACTAGGAGAAGAAGGTTTCCGGCAAGGATTCCAGGAGGCCTCTTGTATATGACGCAGCCGCCAAGGCGGCGTAGCGCTGCCAGGTATCGTTCTTGTGGCTGTCGCAATAATCGCAGACTCCGCGAACGACCATTATGTCCTGCTCCATGGACCATGCTGCGTCTTGCACGCCACTCCCTTCCATTTCAATTGCCCGTACATTCCACTTGTCTCTAATCCGGTCCCGGGAGGAGGGATCTTTCAACAAGATATTTGCGCTACCGATTGCGCCTCGATGCACCAAAGGTTCACCCGCCCGCCTGTTCGACTGGGGAGGATGAGGGATTTTGAGACGGCCTTCATACAAGACATCGCTTCGTGCGGAGGGTCTCTTGAAGACGGCGTCCTTTTGTGCAACATTCTTGATCAAGGCTTTCCACGATGAACTTGAGTTCGCATCGTCGACCTCGAGTTCATGTACAGCATTCACCAACCTCCGGTCGGGCTTCTGTGGATGGGCGCGATTTTCGTCGCCGGCGATTGTGCGTTTAACAAAGTCATATTGAATGATGCCGCGTTCGTCAGCCACGACAACGTCGCCGAGGCGAACATGCTCAGATGGGTTTTTTGGACTCGGACACCCGCCGGCGATCCCGACCATTATTACGTGCTTCAGTTCCTTGTGGAAGCTTCTCAATGCATGAATTGCTAAAATAGCTGCATTGCTGTTCCCCATACCAGAGGTAGCAAGTAATACCCGACGCTCGAAGCCATCGATCGAGCGGTAGCAACCGGTTCGGTACGAGTTAGGATCGCCAGGTCCGCCACTGATTCGCTTGTCGTCAACTGCATCGAAGGTTTTCAGGACTGCCTGCGTCTCGAGCGGCAAAGCACAGACTATTAGTACAGAAAGCGGAGCGACACTCGAGAACTTAAACGTCCAGTCAGATCGGGACGGCGTCAATTTAACAGGTGGCAACTCGACATTGTTAAACTTGGCCGTTATCGAGACCGTGGCGGTTGGGGGGCTGACGAACTGTCTTATAAACCCCATATATTGCTTGACCACCGATCCTACGATTTCGCCTGCATCGGTACTTATCGTAAATTCAACGCCCGTGAGCGATTCGCCGTTACGATTGACGGCATCAAGGTATAAAGGTCTGAACTCTTGTTCGGGCGTCATATCCGGGGCGCTAGCAGCAGAATTTGACGGTGGTGTTTCCTCGAGTGCAGATTACGCAGCATTCGTCGGCAATCAGTTCGCTTACTGCACAGGTGACGTCACATCTCCTATCTTGGGCGGTGCGCGAATGGACGACCATGCCCGAAAAGACATTGCCGAGGCGACCATCCCGATTCCCGGGAATTGGGGCCAGCCCACCCATAATCGAAACGATATCGAACTCGTCAATCGGGCCTACATTGATCGACACCTGATCCAAGGCAACATGGATGATAATCCGAGCGAAAAATGAGCCAGCTGGGGATCCTATCGCGTCCATATAACTCGTACCAGGGAGAGGCATGGATACGTTGGCAAAAATCGAACCGGGACCCCGGCTAGTCAGGGATGGGATACTCTCCAGAGCAATTGAAGCGGGCCCAGGTAAGGGAAAATACCCAACTGGTAGTGGGAGTGATGCCAATTGAACGATCATGGCTGGCTCGCAGTGGTGGGCCCATATTCGGTGCGACACTGAACCCGTTAACCATAGTTCAACATCTCTGTTGATGCGAGTTTAAAAGGGGGCGATGCGTTCAATAGCATCGCTGGTACTTGCTCCGAGAGAGATTTGTGCGGGATTGCGCGATAGCGCACATACTTTTCCAAAGAAACTTTGAGCTTGAAGGAAAGTTGGGTATGCACCTTCAGTATACCCAGCAGCAGGGAAAGGCGGATCGAAATCGCTAACGTCGTGTTGCATCCGAAAAGTATGAAAAACACATGGCACGTTCTCCCACTTTTGTCCAGGGTTGATAGGGCGGATGAGCCGCAGAAAACGAAGAGTCGCTGGGATGTGGCATTTGTAAAATGGACAAGGCGATCGACCGCCGCCCCTAATCTTCCATTCCTAAAACCACGGCCCGTCTTGCGTGTCGGTTCGCTAACGCACGTATCGTGAACATTTTTTCGCTTGGTATAGGAAAAGTTATACCTATACTTCGGCAGGCACGGCTCAATTGTACAAATCGGGTCACTTTGATCAGTCTCTGACTAGCTCCATACGAGTGCGCATCCCGGAATAAATCAACCCGCAGTCAGGAATGTCTTCTATTTGAAAGGAGACGACGATGGCATCCGAATTTCCAATCGCACTGCTGGGTCCAAACGATTTACATTCGGATAAGGCGTCCGTCCTGACGACGTCGACATGGCGACTACTTGCCCAAGGCGACTCATGGTTCTCAATTGGCCAACTACCTCCATGGCTGACCGGGAACCTGCTTTTTAGCCTCAGATTTCCGGAGTCAAGCGCCGCTGTTTCATACGCTTCTCCCGGAAAAACCTTCGCCCAGATGGTCGACTGGCACCGGGAGACGTCGTTTGCAGCCGCCCTGGCTGGAGGCAATCTCGCATATCAATGGGACGCAATACTCCTATCGGCGGGCGGCAATGACCTGTTCGACGCCATACTTCTCCTTCCGGACGAACCCGATCCTGACAAAGCGTCGAGGCGAATTCTCTTGACGCCAGCCGAGCGCTCTGCGATCGGCAATGTGGCTCGCTACGTTCGAAACAGCGGTTGGAATAATCTTATTCGACTGCTTGTCGACTGCTTTGCGGCGTTGATTTCGAAAAGAGATAGCGCCGGCAGCCGATCGAGATTTGTGCCGATTTTTGTCCATACCTACGATTGTCCACAGCCCAGGTGGGCTCCCGCTGGACCGGGCATCGGACCATGGTTGGCACGTGCGTTTAAGGAGTATCAGATTCCGGAGGATGACTGGTTACCTTTGACGCGGCATCTAATTCAGCAATGGGCCCAGTTTTTGGGTGGCGTGAATGCGACCCTTATGCGGGATAGGGCTGTATCAACTCCGAACGTCGTTCCAGTAAATTTGATTGGAACACTTTCTCCGGCACCGGCAGCGTCTACTGGCGAAAGCGGGGATTGGCGAAACGAAATCCACCCGTCGTTTCACGGCTACGCCAAGCTGGCTGTGGCTTTCGAGAAGCAGGTGCACATCGTACCGACAACCGTCGTGGCCGCTGCCTGATCTTTCTCTCGAAGGGAACGGCACGCTGTCACTAATGGCTTACAAAGAAAGGTTGTTCAATGCCGCAATGCCGGGAATTTGACGCCCGCCAGTGCGGTAACACTTAACTTTCTAAGCAAAAGGAAATTGATTTACTGCACGTCGTTATAGTGCAGAGGATTGCAGGAAGTAACGGCGAGCGCTGTCGTCGGACGGACGCCGCATAGTATCGCGCCGCCCACGGCGGGCGAAGAGAAAAAATGAGAGAGAGGGCAATCATGCGGAACAGGAAAGAATCCGGCGGCCTAGTCGTCAAGGCTATCTCTGGAACTTACGTCGTACTTCTTGGATGGGACGTAGCGAAGGCCAATGAGGCCGGACTGCTCGGGATCGCCATTCAGCGAACCGACGAAACCGAGAACGAAACGTATTGGCTTCGCGGGATGAAGATCTTTCCCGATGCAAAGCCTTTACCTCCCGGAGGCACTGCATCTAGCCTGGAGCAACCGTTTCAATCTTTTCAATGGGCGGATTACTCCGCGAAGCCTGGTCGCAAGTACACGTACACGTTGACTGCAATGTACGGTTCGCCGGGAGCGCTGACGCCCGGGGCGTCGGTGACTATCCTGATCGAAACTGAACCTGAAGATAGCGGCGTCCACAGCGTCTACTTCAATCGAGGAGCGATTGCCTCTCAGGAATATGCGCGCCGTTTCCAGGATAGGGCGCCAAACGAGGTTGGTCAAGCTGCGTACGACTGGTTATCCCGTGGCTTATTTGAGGCAATTACCGGTTTCATAGCGAAGGCAACCGACGGAACGTTCGGCATCCGGGTAGCGATGTACGAGTTTCAGTGGGCCGGCGTGCTTCAGGCGCTGAAGTCGGCTGCTGATCGAGGCGCCAACGTTCAAGTGGTCTACGACGCGATCAACAACGCTAAAGAAGATCCGGTCCGCAGGAATGACGAGGCCATTGATGGAGCCAACATCAGGGCGCTGTGTCGCGGGTTCACAAATGGCCGAATCATGCACAACAAGTTCATTGTGTTACTGAAAGATGAGAAGCCAGTTGAAGTGTTGACCGGCTCTACCAACTGGACGGAAAACGGGATCTTCGGCCACCTCAATTGCGCTCACGTCGTCAGTGATCCAGCTGTGTCACGGGCATACCTCGATTACTGGACCCAACTGTCGGAAAACCCGGATACGGCCGTTATGCGCTCATGGGATGATGACAACGCGCCAGCGCCGAGCAACCCTCCGGAGGATGGTGTTTCAAAGGTCTTTTCGCCACAGAAGGGTGTCGCAACGCTCCAAAGATACTCCCAGATCGCCGGTTCCGCGAATGGTGCGCTATTTATGACGTTCGCCTTTGGAATGAATCAGGATTTCCTGAAATTATACAAGCAGGATGGCGAGGTCTTGCGGTTCGCTCTGATGGATAAAGAAGGTGCCGGCCGCAATCTCGATCAAGCCAAGCAAGATATCGAGTCGCTTCGTGCGGTCAAAAGCACAGTTGTAGCAATAGGTCAAAACGTCACGTTGAACCGCTTCGATCGCTGGTTGAAAGAGCGCGATGGATTGCCATCCGGCGAATTTGTGCGCTGGGTGCATACCAAGTTCATGCTTGTCGACCCTTTATCTGATGATCCCATCGTAGTGACGGGGTCGGGAAATTTCAGCGCAGACAGTGTTGAAAGCAATCATGAAAATATGCTGGTGATTAGAGGGAGTCAACGAGTAGCTGACATTTACCTGACCGAATTTATGCGGCAGTTCTCCAGTTACGCGTTTCGCGATGCCGTGTTCGATGCAATAAGTGCTGGTAACAAGGAGTTCCAGCCTCAGTTTTTGGCCACCGACTCGATGTGGATCAATCGGTATTCAGAGTCGGGTTCTGCAGGCGCACTGCGAAGGGCGTACTTTTCGAAATAGCGCAGAGCTCGCTGTGAGCACAGAATTGTTACCACAAGGAGGCTACGATGGCCCCGACCCGCATCATGTTCATTCGTCACGCAGAGAAGCCGGGGCACGGCGTCGCATCAGGGGTCGACTCAAACGGCATGGCTGACCCGAAGAGTTTGACTCCCCGGGGATGGCAGAGGGCAGGTGCCTTGGTTCGGTACTTTTCCCCGCTTCGCGAAACGGAGCCTGTCGCCACCATCAAACCGAGCACGATATTCGCAGCAGGGATTGATATGGGCGATCCCAGCCGACGCCCGATTGAGACTGTAACGCCTCTCTTCGAGTTCTTAAAGTCACAGGGACCGATCGAGCTGATTACACAACATCTGAAGGCAGACCACCAGGCGCTGGTCGATGATGTGCTTTCGCGTGAGGGGGTGGTGCTCGTCGCATGGGAGCATAGGGAGATTCCAGCGTTGATCTCTCTTCTTCCGAACAGGCCGAAAACACCAGAATCATGGCCAGGCGATCGATTCGACGTGACATGGCTATTCGACAATACCCCCGATGGGTGGACGTTTAGCCAAATGCCGCAACTTCTGCTGGCAGGAGACACGACCGAGCCGATTTTGTGAGCGACGCGCACGCGGGCGCGTGAAGCACGCCAGCCAATCAACCAACGCCAGATATTGAAAATGTCACGAAACACCTCTATGCCAAGGACAGAGGTCGCACGCTCGGTAGCTAAAAAAACTCTGGCAGGCACGACAGCAGAACCACGGCCTTTAAGCGTTCCGTTGGGTACAGGTGTAGCGACTCACGCATATGAGCAAGTCTCAATCTCAAACACAGGAGCGAGCCATGGGCGACCTACTTTTTGACCACGTCGTGGTACTTATGCTGGAGAACCGATCCTTCGATCATCTGTTCGGCTATCTCGGGAAGGGGGAGGGTGTCGGCGGCCTTTCTCCAGAGGCGACGACCAACTACCTTCAGCCGGGGAAAGCAACCACGACCGCATTTCACGTGCGTAAAGGCGGAGATTTCACAGCTGTGGGCGGTGGCCCCTCGCACTCCCTGAAACAGACAAACGAACAGCTATTCGGAAAGACTGACGTAGGCGTCAATGCGAAGGCGGCCGACGCGACACTCGACGGCTTTGTGGCGTCTTTCCGAGCCACGCTGGCGCATGACCTGAAGCGTGAGCCAACGGAAAGCGAACTGCAGCAGGTAATGAATTGCTGAAGTTGACCCGCCGAAACGGACACCTATCCTTTTGAGAAGGAGGTGCCGTGATGAGAAAGCATCGCACGCCGTACCCGGCGGAATTCCGCGCGCAAATGGTGGAGCTTGTGAAGGCGGGGCGCACGCCTGAGGAGCTTTCGCGCGAGTTCGAGCCCACCGCGCAGACGATCATCAATTGGGTGGCGCAAGCCGATCGTGACGCGGGAGTGCGTCAGGACGGGCTGACCACGGCCGAGCGGCAGGAACTCACGAGGCTGCGCCGCGAGAACCGGCAACTGAAGACGGAGCGCGATATTCTCTCTCACGCGGCCGCCTGGTTCGCCCGCGAGACCGGGGCCGTACCGCCGAAGGGTACGGATTCATGAAGGCGAACCGGGCCCGCTGGCCCATTGCCACGATGGCGCGGCTGCTGCAGGTCTCCACCGGCGGCTACTACGCGTGGCTGGTGCGTAAACCGTCGAAGCAGGCATGCAGTGACGCGCACCTGCTCGCACGCATCCGTACCTTGCATGCGAGTTCGCGTGGCACCTACGGGGCGCCGCGCATTCATGTGCAGCTCGCGCGTGCTGGTGTGCATGTGGGACGCAAGCGCGTGGCGCGCCTGATGCGTATGGCGGGTCTGTGTGGCGCAAGCCGGCGGCACTGGAAGGTCACCACGCGTCAACGCGCGGGAGCGCGGCGCGCGCCCGATCTGGTGCGCCGGCACTTCAGTGCCGAAGCGCGCAACGTACTGTGGGTGGCGGACGCCACCTACGTGCCGACCGGTGAAGGGTTCCTGTATCTGGCGGTGGTGCTTGACGTGTTCAGTCAGCGCATCGTCGGCTGGGCGATGTCCAGTCACTTGTACACGGAACTGATGCTGCGTGCACTGGACATGGCGTTGCTGCAGCGGCGCCCTGAAGGCGTGATCCATCATTCCGATCAGGGGTGCCAATATACCTCTATCGCCTTCGGACGACGCTGCCGCGAGGCGGGCGTGCAGCCCTCGATGGGTACCGCAGGAGACTGCTTCGATAACGCGATGTGTGAATCGTTCTTCGGCACGCTCGAAGCGGAGTTGCTTACGCGCGAGCACTTCGACACCCATGAGCAGGCCAGGCGCCGCCTCTTCTGGTTTCTGGAGAGCTGGTACAACGTACGCCGCCTGCATAGCAGCCTGGGCTACCGTTCACCGCTCGAATTCGAAGACCTGAACCCGACAAACCAGACCGTGTCGCCTTGCGGGTTGCCCACCGGCGGGCAGCGTCATGATCGTGAGAAGCGACCCGCCGCCCGCCCGTGGACAACCCGCAGCTCAACGCTCAATGGAGGCTAAATCACATTCAATCTCTGACTGCAAATCTGTCCGTCGAAACGGGTCAAGTTCATGCTTCGATCCAGTTCAACTGCCTGTCCTTTCTACGTTGGCCAAAGAATTTGTTCTATGTGACCACTGGTTTTCAGACGTTCCCGGGCCAACGGTCCCTAACCGCGCGTTTGTTCATGCCGCAACGTCGCAAGGTTATACAGATAACGCGGGTTGGAAGCCGGAGCTCAACTGCGACACGATCTACGACCGGTTGAAATCGAGCGGCAAGAGTTGGCGTGTCTACTATCACGACCACAATGATGTTACGGAGCTGTATCCGGGGTTGGCAAAGACGGTCGGGAACAATGTGCTGTTTGACGAAAGCTTTTTGAGCGATGTCGCCGGTGACAGACTGGCGAGCTACTCGTTCATCACGCCGGCTTTCATGAGCTCGCCGCAACAGCCGGTTAATAGCATGCACGCGCCGGCGGACGTCCGGCCGGCCGAGAAGCTGGTCGCAGACGTGTACACGGCCTTACAGGCTCACGAGGAGGTGTGGAAGAAAGCTCTCCTGATCATAGTTTTCGACGAGTGCGGTGGCTACTTCGACCATGTGAGACCACCAGCGACTGTCTCACCGGATGACATTCCTGGACATACTGACAAGCCTTACCTGGTTCCTTTTGACTTCCAGCGCCTCGGTCTTCGCGTGCCATGTATATTGGTTTCTCCCTGGTTCGAAGCACAGGTTGACTCGACGGAGTACAGCCACTCAACGATTCCCGGATCAGTAATCGAAGCTTTTCAACTAGGTGACTTCCTGACAAAGCGCGACAAGGGCGCGGCGAAGCTAACACAAAAGTACCTGCTGGGCGGCGCCAGAAGACAGTGGCGCACCCAAACTCCGACAGTGACCGTGCCGGTTCAGCCCCCAGCCATGGATCCGACGCAGCAGGAAATTCTGGAAGGGGCAGTGAATCTGGACCCTCATCCGGAGAACCGGAACAACTTGCGCACTCGGGATATCCGCGATCCGATGCAGGCGAAACAATTCGTTCAAACCCAAGTCGCCAAGCATCTTGAGCATTATTTTGCCTCGGCAGGCCAAGGGGACGCCGCCGAACATCTTGCAGCCGATCGTCAGCCGGCTTCGTCAACCGTCAGTGCCGCACGCATCAACGAACTCAAGCTTTCGAGTGGCAAACCGAGCCGCACTGACCCTCGTCCGTAGTGCGGTCAGGACAGCGTCTCGCAAAGCTTACTCATTGAAGCATGGCGATTAGAGCGCAACATCGAGCGGACTCACAGTTCGCTCGGTTATATGTCTGAGCGTGTGGCCAGACAAAACGGCCGCGTTCGAGCCGGTTGTACCAGAGCGCGAAGCCAGTGCGATCCCAGTAAAGAACCTTAACCTTCGAGCGATCGCGCCCGACAAACACGAACAGGTTATCCGAGGCTGGGTTCTGGGCAAGCAGAGGCTCGACGAGGTACGACAGGCCGTCGATTGCTTTGCGCAGGTCGACCGTATCGCGGCAGATGTGGGCTCGAACATCGGCTGCGATCAGCACCGTATACCGCCGAGCTGTCCCAGCACGAAGCGCACGATGCGCCCGGCGTGAGCGCCGGTCAGTTCAATGCGAACTCCGGCGAGCGACAACATCACGCGATCACGTGAAGACGACCAAGCGTCCAGCACCGGTGGCGGCGTCGGAGTGACTGGCGCGGCGTCCGGATGGGGGGCGATAAATGCAGCGTCTGGTGTGACCGCGAGCGGATGCGCCTCTGCTCTTTCCTCGCCCGAGAGCTTCTTGCGCCACAGGATGAAGGCACTGACAGCGAGCCCCTGCTCACGACAGAAACGTCGCGCGCCGACTCCGCTTGCTGTCCATGCCATGACCATTTCGCGCCAGAATGCCTCGCCGTGCCGAGGGCGTCGCACGCCCGTCGGTACAGCTGTCTCCCCCGTTGCGTCGTCCATCGCATTGCTCCATCGTTACGATGGCAACACCTTCGCACCGCGCTTACATTCGTTCAAGACGGGATGCGCTGACGGATACTTAGAGCTGCATGCCACAATGATCGACCATACGTACTAAGGCAGAGCTGCGGCGTACCATTCGATGCGAAACCGGTGCGTAACTCAGAACAGTGAACTCGTCTGTGGAGTCAAAATGTTGCGAGTTGCCAAGTTTCGGCCGTATCCCCGACTGCAACGCCGAGCGGCGTCACAGTTCGCGAGGCTATCTGACGCACGAACAGTTCGTCCAAGCGCAGGACGCCCGGCAGCTTTAAACCTCGGACCGTGGCAGCGGACCGCACTGAAACGGTGGCAGGTCACGAATCTCTACCCCGGCTAGGGCAATAGGAAACCGCGTGCGGGTGCGTGCCGGGAGCGAAGGCAAGCACGACGGGAAAGTCCCCAAGCATCTGCTTAGATCGACTGTGTCACAAAGCAGCTCCCAATTTCGGCGGGCACAACGACCACCAAGGGTTCGTGACACCCGCAAACTGGTCAAAACGCCAGAGCCACCTGAATACTTTCACGATCACGGTGATCGCCACAGTCTCAGCAGGCTTCTGCCCAGATTAGGAAGCCGCTATCTGGGAGAATAAGATGCGTCACGCGCGACGTGCACTCCATATCACAGATAACGTGGCGGAAAAATACTGGCTGTTTGTCTGTTTCTCCCCCCAAAGCAAAAAAAGGCGGCGGGCAACAGTAGATTTCATTTGCTCCAGTGTGATAGCTGGTCTATGGTTTAAGGGCCCATCCGCGCGCTGCCCGACTCGGCCGAGCAAGCCATTTGCGTCGCAATAGCAATCAAGAATCGACGCTTGATTATCTGCTACCCCCTGGCTTCGGTCGTAACCTGGAAAGTGCCTCCTCTTGGGGTCTTCCGCATTTCCCTCACCGAATGTATGGGGGCTCACACCCATGCAACAAATAAGCTATCGACAGGACGTTGCTTTGTGGAGGCAGCGTCACTCTGAAACACAAGCAGCCGCGTCTCAGTGGCCGATTGTTATCAAAGGCTGGGAGAAGCTCGCAAACGATGCGCGTGGCTTTGCTGATCCTACATCTCGCCTGACCGCCATCCTAATGCTCGCTGACGCGTATCGCGAATATTACGAGACTAGCCCGGATACCAGTCTGCTGGAAAAAGCCAAAAGACTTCTGCTTGACACCGCTTTGCCGCTCTCCGCAAGCATCGGTGATCCGCACCTCCGAACCAGCGTGGACTTGGAGTTGGGTTCGATATACCTTTCCCTGTACGAGAACAACAGGGACTCTGAGCACGCAGTCCAAGCCGACGGTTGTTTCATCAAGACAATTTCCGCAATCAGCAAGGGCGCGCGGTTGTGGGACATTGTCCATCACAACCGTGGCAACCTTTTCGCTCTCCGCTATGTCGTGACAGGAAACAATGCCGACTTTGATACTGCATTGTCCTGCTACAAAGCCGCACTGCAGGTGCGCGAGCACGATCCACACTCCGTCCGACTGTGCCGGACTTTGAACGGCTTAGCCGGGCTTTACGAACAACACTACCGATTTACGGGGAGGGCAAGCGATTCCCTGGAGGCAGAGGAATTCTACGAAAGGATCCTACTCGTCCTCGACCAGCACTATCCGGCCCTCGCGGCAACCGCTCACTCAAATCTTGGCAATCTTCTCTCGGCTCGGTACAACTTGACGCAAGAACAGGCGGATGCGCTCGCAGCCGACGAACACTACAAGTCCGCCCTTGAATCGGTGTCATTTCTGGAAAGTCCCGACCTGTGGGCCACAGTTCAATCGAACCGTGGCACGCTCTGGGCAACGGTTTACTACATTTACTCGGCCGTCAACGGCGAGAAGGCGTTCCAGAGCGCGTTGGAGTGCCTGAACGCAGCGCTCGATGTCATTCAAAAAGAGGCCGCTCCACATTTTTGGGCGACCGTACATCAGGAACTCGGACAAATCTATGTCCGCCATTTCGAAAGCACCGGCAGCGAGGACGATGCGAAGGATGCGCTGACGCATATTCGGAAGGCACTGCGAGTCTGTCGGCGCCGCGACGTGCCTACACTCTGGGCCACGCTGCACCAAGACGCGGGAATTCTTGCCGCTTTATCCTTCCGAAAATACGGCCCGGCAGTTGACGCACGCCGCGCCGACCGGCATTTCTCGCTGGTGCTGGCATCCACCTCCTTGCCCGATTCTTACCTAGTGAGCGCCGGCGCCGAATTGATGAGGTTGCGCATCTCGACGGCGAATTGGCAGGGCGTTTTAGAAGCCCATTCCCGCATCGGGTCGATGATTGAGACACTCACGCAGGTTCAGATCTTTCTGGAAACTGATGAGGAGTGGCTCCGACACGCCCAAGGCGTGTCTGCCATGGCCGGCTACGCATGCGCGCATCTTGATCGACCGCTTGACGCCGTTCGGTACGTCGAGCAGGGACTAGCGCGACGCATCGCTGTCGCGTTCGGTACAGATCGCGTGCTCCTCGAGACTACTGTTAAGCGCAACCACCTCGCTCAGTACACCGCGCTCAACGAAGCGGCGATGCTGCTTCGGGATGCAAGCCGCACTTCGTCAGGCCAAGTGAGTCTGAGTCTGTCTCAAACAATCGAGCGGCGAATGGAGAGCCGTGGCTGTCGGTTGAAGTTTGACGAACTCGTGAACTCCATCCGTCGCATACCTGGTTGTGACGGTCTTTTCCACGGAAGCGGTATCGAAGAGCTAGCTGCTGTGGTCGAGCCGAGAGAAGCCTTAGTCTATCTTGTCACGATGTCACCCGGAACCATCGCGCTTGTCGTGACAAAAAGTTCAGACGAGATCTCCGTTAAAGCTGTTCCCGCTGAGGCCCTCGACGCCAAAGCGATTGATGAACTCCTTACCGGGCCCGAAGATGGCGAATCGCTAGGCGGCTACCTTGCAGGTCAACTACTTGACAACAATCGGGATCGGCCGCCCGAGTCATTTCTAAATGCGGTGAATTCCAGCCTGTCTCTTTTCGGAACCCGTCTGATTCAACCAATATTGTCGCATCTGAACGGACACGACATCTGTCGCATCGTTCTACTTCCCGGTGGGCGCGCAAAGCTTTTGCCCTTTCACGCAGCATACCTTCCTGAAAATGACGGTCACACCACGTTACTCGACAAGCTCGACGTCATTTTCGCACCCTCCGCTCGCTCGTTGATACAGGCACGCCCGCTGAGTGCAGCTCGACCGGACTTGCCGAAGTACCTCGGCGCAGTCAGCAATCCTGCTCCAACCCACCAACAGTTACGCTTCGCGAACATTGAAGTGAGAGAAATCGCACCCCTCTTCCCGGCGAGTGAGTGCCTGTCCGGTCCGAACGCAAAAAAGGCCGCCGTATTGAGGCTGATGCAAGATTGCACCCACCTTCACTTCGCTTGTCATGGCGTCTTCAATCTGGAGGCACCCCTGATGTCCTATCTGGCTTTGGCTGGGGAGGAGCTCACGCTAGGTGAGCTTGCCCGGGTTTCTCCCCTACGCGCGGTGCGACTCGTCGTACTCTCGGCCTGTCGCACTGGCATCTCGCACGACCGAAAGCTACCAGACGAACCGACAGGCATCGCCACCGGCTTCCTGGAAGCTGGAGCACCGACAATCGTTGCGACACTTTGGCCAGTCGACGATGTTCCCACGACGTTTCTGATACTCGATTTTTACAGACGGCTCTTCGCGAACGATGCGAACTGCCCACCCGCGCGCGCTTTGCGGGAAGCACAGTGCTGGCTTCGTGACGTCAACGCCGACGCAATGTGCAAAGAATTAAAAAGACTAATGGTTAAGGAGCAAGACCCTGATACTTACGCAACGTTATCTGATACGTATCGATACCTCTACGGACTATCACCCGAAGCGCGCCCTTTTTCCCATCCGTACTTTTGGGCGCCATTCACCCTCACCGGGGCATAGGGCCGTAGCAGATACTGTTTGAAATAAACAACGCGAGTTGACGCGAATTCAACCGGTTTTGTTGGAGGAACTATGTCTTTCGACTACTTCACTTTCCTGCGCGGCCTGTTGCCCATTCTCGATAACCGTCGGTCGGAGAATGGCCCAACAGATCCGACATACGTCACGCTACTCAAGTTAGTCAAAGATTTCGCCGATCAAATGGCGAGCATGGATCGCGACGAGAACTCACTTCGCCATCTCGTTGACACGATTCTGGATTTCGGGAGTCAAGTTTCTGGCGACCTTGGACTACGGGAATTGCTTCGCCAGTCAACTCCATCGACTCCCAAGGGACTTACAAGTGGAGGAACCGGTCAGAGGCGCGGCGCTGCGCCGTCTGGCGACACATTTGGCGCGCCGCCTCCGCGCAACTTCGAAGAACCTCAGACTGGCGATACCAACATGGCTATCGAAACCGCAAAAGAGATCAACTCGTTGATTGACTCGTGGCCTCTTTCCGGCGAGTCCAGCTCAGAGCCTCGAACAAAGGCACCAGCACGCCAGATTCAGGTAACGGCACGTTCCATGTCAGGCGAACCGACTACGGAGTTCGAGCCGCAGACCAGGTACGACCTTCGCTTCTTTGTCGCGACGCCTTCGTCCGGAAGCCTCGCCGAAGGAAACGTCGACGTGACGGACGTGCCAAAGGCAGGGCTACAGGCCCGTTGGATCGTCACATCCACAGACGTCGAGTTTCTATCCGTTTCGCCTCGTGGAATCGTCGAAAAGCAAGGGGATACGTGGGCGTGTGACTTTCCGCTGGAGATCCCTGGGGACGGTGAAAGCGAAGTCGTTAGCTTGAACGTACGAACCACTGAGGTCACAGGCAATCTCATGGTGAGGATTCTGGTGGCCGGGGAGGAATACAGAAAGCTGGACGTCAAACTCGGTTTTGGTGCCAAAGTCATCGAAGATGCGGTATGCACTGCTCCCGGCCATATTCGACTTCGCCCAACTCACGAGTGGACGACGCCACCGGAGCATCTTGCTTTCTACATTGGTGCACGCGACACGCACATCAGCACAATACGTGGAGCCAATGAATACGGAAGCGCTGAATGGACGGCGAAAATCGCCACGCTCAAGAATCCGATCGATAACGTTCGAAAAGCCCTCGAGAAATTCCGGATCGCCGCCGAGACGCACGTCAATAGCCTGGACGTGACTGACATGCTCAGCCGCCTGAAGCAAGAGCGCTGGAAACCATATGACTGGGGGGCCTGTGCTACCGTCAACGTCGCTTGCCCTTCCGACAGTGCGTACACCAAGGCGCTACACGATCTGGCCCATGTGGGCTATACCCTTTTCGATACGTGTTTTCCCCCCGACTCGCGACTCCGGGCGATACTCGAAAGCCTTCCGCCCGGTAGCCGGACCGACTTCATTTGGACCAGTCGTGGCGCAGTCGACTGGGTTTCTCACGTACCGTGGGCACTAATGTACATGAAGTCCGTCGAGCCATTCGAGTCCGTAGACTGTAGCCAGTTTTTCGGCCTGCACTTTCGGATTGGAAGCACTTCCTACGAGTCAAATCAACCGTCTAAGGCGCTAGGGGATCCCGCCCAGGTTAGCGCACTGCATTTTCTGTATTGGGGTTCAAATCCGAACGATGACATCGGTGCTCAATCGAGCTGGCAACGAAATGAGTTCAAAAGCTGGGCGCGACATCACCTTGTGCCAAATGACCCGAAAAGCCAAGACCGAAAGAGTCAAGTGATCCTTGCACTCGCCAATCCAGGGCCGAGACCCGCTGGCATCCTCTACTTCTACTGCCAATGCAGTGTAAAGGATGGAAGCGAACCCATTCTCCAGTTTGGCGAAGACGCAAGAATCGAAGACACCGTTGAGGAGAAAGAATTCGGTCAGAAAGTTCTCACCGATGCGCCATTTATATTTGCCAACGCCTGTACAACTGCTTCGAGTGTTGCCCTGGGCGCGAGCGAACTGGAAGCTTCTTTCTTTCGGCGTGACGTGCGTGCATTTCTCGGAACCGAAAGCAGGGTACCCGTAGTGCTCGCCAGCAGGTTTGCGTGGCTGTTCTTTCAGTTCTTCCTGCGTCGAGTCGATCCCAAACCGATGGCGGCCGGTGAAGCGCTGGCGCAATCCCGAATGTTTCTGTGGTCCCAATACGGCAACCTTGGTGGTCTGTTTTATTGCTTGGTGAACAGATACGACCTCTTCCTGGCATCAGCCGACGAAGTGAAACAACTGAAGGAGTCGACAAATGAGTAAGCTCGAAGCGTTTCGACTTGCGGACTGGGAAAAGCAATCCCAGATGCTTCAAGATAGCGAAACTGAAAAGGCCGTAGAGAAATGGCTAGGATCCGCCGCCTTGGGAGATCTTCGCAAAATGGCTGGCGGTTCGCATCTAGCTGGCGGGAAGAAAAACATAATCGTCGTCCCAGGTGTCATGGGTAGCGTGCTCCAGAGTAAAGGCTTTGGGGGCATCTGGTGGATGGACATGGTTCGTGCACGAGACAAATTGAACTCGCTAGCTCTAGCTTCCGACGGGCTTCGCGATATCGACGCGTCCACCGATATCGACCCTTGCGCAATTGACATCGACTATGCTCCGATGCGCGCGGCAATCTCAAATTCTGACGATTTCGGAGGAAGTATTCAGTTTCCGTATGACTGGAGAAGGCCCCTTGCCGCGTCCGCAGAACGCCTTCGCGATGTCATTCTCAAGGTACACGCCGCCTATGGGGAGAGTGTCCATCTGGTGGGACATAGCATGGGCGGTCTAATGATACGCACCGCCCTCATGCTGCATGGCACCGAGCTCTGGCCGAAAGTCGGAAAGGTGGTCTTCATCGCGACACCTCACTACGGGTCTCCGTCCATCGCGGGCTACCTCAAGAACCATCTTTGGGGATGGGAGGCACTCGCCCTTGTGGGAGCCTTTCTTTCTCGCGAAACGTTCCGGTCGCTGTGGGGTGTGCTCAGCTTGCTGCCGGCACCAGCTTCAATTTATCCCGGCACTCGAAACGGCGAGCCTCATCCGTGCGCAAACTTCGATCTCTATGACGCTGGCGCTTATCACCTCAATCTGGATGCCACGGCAACCGTCAATTTGCAAAAGGCGCTCGACGCTGCCAAAAAATTCTATTCAGATCTGTATAACTGGCATAAGACTGCTCTGTCGCCGTCCGAGCGAGGGCGCATGCTTCAGATCAGTGGCGTCGGCCGCAAGACACTGTTCCGACTGGAAGTCAAGTCTGGATGGCTGGGCGCATGGGAGGACGTCGAAAAGATTACGGAGCGAACGCCCGGGGATCCGAATCGCGAGGGCGACGGTCGCGTGCCTCTGGCTTCAGCTGAACTAGAGGGGGTGCAACATCGGTATATCAAAGGACAACACGGGACCCTGCAGAACATTCCAGCCGTCGTTCAGGAAGTACTGGCGTGGATCAATGACTCGGAACTGACGCTGCCGGATTCCGCACAGGCAGCATTGAGCTCTCACCTAGCAGGCGGTGCCGACAGCATCGCCCCAAATCTTGACGGAACCACAGGGTTCAGCCCCAACGACGACGAATATGACAGGTACAGCGATATCCCGGAGGCCCGGATCCAAGAGCTAATTGCCGAGCTTCAGGCCGGCGGGATTCCTGGCATCGACCTAACTCGTATTCTCTAGACTGACAAGTCGTCGGAGCGGCCTCATCGAGGGTAACGGCGAGAACTAGAGCTTTCACTACTCGCGTCTACATCGTTTGCGGACAGCTACGTTTGCGTTGTTCGCCCCTTGCCTTGACCACGCGGGCAACCCCGTAGGGTTGCCCTTTTCTTTCAGGCACTTACCTTACTCACAACCAGATTCTCCACAGGTTTGCCAACAGAAACTGTGGAAAACTACGAATTTGCTTAATTCGAACTTGAGAACTCCGGCTGTGAGCGGACGCCTTGTGCATTTTTGCTAAAGGCACTCGCGATTAAATTGGACACCGCGCGTCCTGAAAGTCCGCTTGCCCGCACGTGGAGGCCGACCAAGCGTATCTGATTCACCGCGTACGACGAGCCCTCAGCCGGTGTACGCATATGGGCGCTCAGATGCATACGCTGCCAGTCGTAAAGACTCCGAGACCGCTGTGAATCCGTGCGCCACAGCCCGTCACTGACGGAAGACGGACCGGTTCACTTTGGCGACCCAATTGGCAACACCAACTGCTTACCCAGTCTCGTGCCCACTGAGCACTCGAAGGAGGTCGCTCAGAAAGTCGCGCGCCACGGGAGCAAGGTTTTCAGAACCGACTTCAGAGCCGGGCGAACTCCTGCTCCCTCGCGTTCCGCGAATCGCCGGAACATCGTAAGCGCCAGTTTCCGCCCACCTAGCTTCCGTGTTTGAGAAGGTCCACGATTGCGTCCGCAACCCAACTTGCGGACGCAATCCATGACCCAGGATGACCTGACCTTTTTGCCCTTACGTGTGACGCGCGTTGGTGTCGGCGGCAAGCGCAGCTTCGATCCGGCGGGCAAGCGACGGCTGATCGAGGCCTGCCTGCAACCGGGCGCATCGCTGTCTGGCCTGGCGCTGAAGGCTGGAGTGAACGCCAACCAGTTGCACAAATGGGTTCGGCAGCACGAACGCTCAAATACCCCGGTGAGAGACGACGTGGCGTGCGGGTCATCGGCCTTCGTGCCGGTCGTCGTCGCGATCGATGGCCCGGCGCCGGTGCTGGCTGCGGCACCCGCTGCGCGCCCCGTACCAGAACGGGAACCATCGCGTCTGTCGCCGCGATCAGCGACGTCGGCGCGGCTGTCGGCCCAGTCAACGGCGTAAGGAGTGGTCACGTCGCCGCCGCGATTTAGATGCAACTACGCTGTTGAGTTGCTTGCTCGTGGAGACGTCTCGTCGAAAGTAGTATTCCAGGCCGAATTTAGTCCGCGCATCGGATGGGCTCGCTCCGTTCGATGCGAAGGCAATTTGGAAGTATCTCGGACTGGGAGATGGGAGATCGGCTCAAACGTGAGCCGATTCCGGGTATTGGTTACCTACGGCCGCTCAGCATCCTTCAGCCATTCGTGAAGTGTACTTCCGGAGAGTCGAAGCAGAACATCCTGGACTGCAACAACGCGCCGCAAGAACTTTCCCCCATCTGACTCTTCGCGCTCCTCTGCCTCCTGAAACAGAGCACTTAAGGTTGCAGGCTCAAAAAACAATGACATATCGTCAGACCACTGTGTCCCCTCCAGCATGATCTCGACGGCGAGGAGAGCCTCGTCCGGCTCCTCATAAGCGACCGCCGCAAGCCACTTGAGGAACGAAGCCGGCGCTGTCTGTCTCGTCTGATCGACACGGTTTCTAAATGCAAACATCGCGCGCAGCAGTGGTTCGGGGATACCCCGAACGGGTGATTCCCCGTCGAACAAGCGTTGGTCGACTTCGTTGGCGACTGTCGTCGAAGGCGGAGAATGTTGGAGTACCCAAACAAGCATGCCGAGACAAAGGGTCCGGTGTTCATCATTCCCAGCATTTGTGGCGAACACACGAGCCGCACCGGTCCATCCGGGTTCGTCATCGATGGCAATGAGGTTGGTCGACAGCTCGCTGGTTGACACGTGCCCTGACAGGCACGCAAGACATGCAATATGTGCCCATGACTCAAATGCACGCGCCCCATATACAAGTGCAAGGTAGGGGGAGACCCTCTCAAAATGCGAGTGATAGCTGTAGTAGAGGCACGGCTCTGCCTCAGACCACGTCGGAGCATCCGCGTCCTGAGTGGCGAGGTTGAAAAGCGACCAACCGAGTTCAGGATCAACCTGCTGCAAATGCGGAAGATAGCGAAGGATGGCAAAGCGAACGGCGCGGTTCGTGTCGCTGGCAAGGCGACGGAGGGTCGAGCCAAGCATGGCGGGGATAGGTTTGGCCGCTGCTGCCCACCGCGTTGCGACGACCGCCGCCGCCTGGGTAGCATTTCCTCTTGTGCCGTTCAATGCTGTGGTCGCTAGATCGTCGCCCTCTTCCTGGGGGTCAGGGGAAAGCGACACGGTCACGAGGTGAAAGATAAATCGCGAAAGCTCGTCGTCGTCATCTATTACATGAGATGACGAATCAAGCACTTCGGCGGCTGCCCGCGTGCCACCCCAGGAGACCGGATGACGGTCTAACTCATCCAATGCTAGCTTCGCGAGCAGTCTTCCCGGCGGCTCCTCCTCCGTCTTCCATTCACCTGTGCTACTAAGGTTACCGAAGCGGTGGCTTATGTTCCGA
Source organism: Paraburkholderia sp. IMGN_8 (assembly GCF_038050405.1). NCBI lineage: Bacteria > Pseudomonadati > Pseudomonadota > Betaproteobacteria > Burkholderiales > Burkholderiaceae > Paraburkholderia > Paraburkholderia sp. IMGN_8. The sequence continues at coordinate 4,247,800 of NZ_CP150901.1, forward strand.
CTGATGCCCGACAGGATGGCGGCGCCGAATCGATCATCCAACTGAGGCCAATGGCCGGCGAGGAAGGTCAGGAATCGAACTGGGTAGCGGGAAGCGGCTTCTGACAACTGCGCCGCCACGGCGTCGGGCCCTCCAACGCGAAGAAAATCCTCCCCGTAGTAGCCCCTACTGTAATGACGCAATACGCGAACGACGCCCGCCGGCGAGAGTTCGACGAAACGTTTGTATTCGAACGGAGGTGGCACCCAGCCACCAGATCTCTCTATCAGCGGCTTGCGGTCAGCATTCCCAAGTTTGGTTTGAAGCTCGTCCAGGTAGGTGTCGGCCGCAGGCGATCTGAGGAAAGACGGTATCCAATCCAGGTAGTTTCGTCGCTTCCTTTGAATCCAGTCGCCGTCGAACTCGCTACCGCGCAGGCGTTCGAAGGTCGTCATAAGGTGGGTAAGGACCTCGTCCTGAACGTCCCGTTCGAGCAAATGAAACGAAGCATTGAGCAATTGCCCAATTTCGTAGTCGCCCCCATATTCGAGCATTGATGGGTCGCGAAGGACTGTCGCAATGCATGCAAGATTCGCTGCAGGTTCGGCGGTGACAGCGCGAAGCGCAATGTAGCGGAGTCCGCCGTCGGCGCTTTGCAGCAGGGAGCTGACGTTCTCCCGCCACCAGGCGGTGTCAGAGGCCGCATGCTGGAGGCACGCGGCCTCTATTGCACCGAGGAGCACTCCCCCGCCATCGACATGCTTCATGTCATATCGAGCGTGCGACTCCGAATACGACGTTTCGTGCAAGAATCCGGTGTGAAAGTCTCTTGTATCGATCTCGCCGAACTCGCGCCGGCTCCATCCGTCAACCTCAGCCACCGCGAGATTGAGAAGCGCCTCCGAGTCACGCATGCGTTTTGCCAGGAAGGCCCGATCAGTACCAGGATAATCGGGCCGGCATCGTAATTTCGATCCGATCCTGCGATAGTGGACATCTTCGGAAGTAACGTCTCCAACAATATACCGCCAGAGCAACTCATCACCGGAGTTCGAAGCGCAAACCCACTCTGCCAGATTCCTGCCCAGAAGGCTGCGGCCGACGAGAGGCGAGTCAATAAGCGCGGCGAAAACTTCTTCAAGCTGAGGCGCCGTCCAATCCGTCCAGTGCTGCATCGAACTGTAGACGATGCCGGCGGCTTGACCATGCGGGAGCCAGTCAAACCGCAGAATTTCCAGGAAGATTGGCAGAACGTGGCGTGGCGAGGTCGACACCCAAACATCTAGATGGTGCGCGTAAAGGAGCATGCCTTCAACGTTCCTTTTCGCGACCAATACCGGCCACCAGTGTAGTCTGAAGAACCCGAACCATTCAAACCCACGCGCCGCAAAGAAGAAATACCGAAAGAGTTCAGAATGCCTTGAACTCAGATGGGAAACCAGTCGCCAGTCGTCATCCGTTGGCTCGATTTCTGCAAGCGATTCTGCGACGAGTCGCTTCAGGTGAAATGCGATGTCGTTAGCGTCGGTGATCGCCCGAACTTGCGCGCGGAAGGCGCCCGGATCAGTGGAGCGCAGATGAAACAGGAAGCTGCGAACAGTAGGGCGCAGAAAAGGGGTTGCGGCATGAGCGCGGACGAAGCTGATCAATGTGGCTCCCGACCTGATTGCCGCGCGCACGATCAGGACATCGAGCAGGGTCTGATGTCCGAATTCAATGCCTCGAGAGGCGTTTTCAACGATAACGCCGTTACTGAGCAAGGAGGTCTTTATCTCTTGCGGCAGGCGTGCACTGGTCTGCGAAACAGACAGCCGTCGCCGCATCAGCATTTGTTGTCCGAGCGCTTCGAGTTGCAGCATTGCTGGATCGCCCAGCGATGGGTCCCGGGAGACGATAGTTTCGAGGTACAGCTCCGTCAGTTCCTGAGCGGTACTTGCTGCGGGAACCTGTCCGTCGCGAACTAGCTCTTCGAAGATCGCGAGCATGCGGGGATTCGTCAGGGTGACCCGTAGCCGCTCGGCGAGCGCTGAAACATCCACGCGCCATTGATTTAGTAGCGGTAGGACGTCCACGTTCCAGTCTAACGGGCCTAGATTGACAGTTCTATCCCATTCCCTGTGAGTTAGCCGGCGATCGTATTTCAGATCATAGCGCCTGCAGGCGGCGATTACCGTTACGTTCGGCACTATTGCCAGTTGGTCGATCACCGCGAGGAAGAAATTTAACGATGAATGCTCTCGCGAAAGCGACAGCACATCGATGGAGTCGAGAACAACCACAACGGGTCTATACTCGGCCATCCGGCCGACGGAGTTGAGAAGGTTGGGCACCAGTCCTAGCGAGCCGCGCTCAGCGTCGCTCGCTGCATCGGCAAATTCCCGACCCTGCACGAAGAGAACAGCGCGGTCGCTTTGTTCCTCAAGCCTGTCGACCAGGTCGAGTAGCAGGCAAGTTTTTCCCGCCCCTGGGCCGTCGGATATGAGAACGCGCTTGACACCTCTGCTCACGTGATCGAGGAGTTCACCGAGTGCTGGCCTCATGAGCTTTCGCGAGCCAATATCCCTGCGCCACGCCCTTCCAACCGACGAGGCCAGCCTGAATTCCCGAAGTAGGTCTACTTCATCACGAGGAGGGGCGTGCGCCGCTCCTGCCTTGGCAATGAGCTGTAGCAAGGTCTTTCTTGTCAGAGACGCGACAGGTGTTGTTTCAGCCGCATCGACCGTTGTCCGGCTTTTCAGGCGGTTCAGGCGGGCGGTCAAAGCGTCGAGAACGTCGTCAGCTCGAGTGACGTGTAACCTCAATCCTTCGAGGATGTCGGCGCTCAGCTGTGTTTGCGACGGAGTGACTTCGAAAGAGATGCGTCGGAGAAGACTGAAAAGTGTGTTGCTCCGTACGTCTATCCACTCTGACCAGAGAACGGTGAGCGCGTCGGCAACTTTCGATAATCCCTTGTTGGCGGCGAGACTAATCCGAAAAGAGTCGCTGTCAGGAAAGGCGTTGGAGTGCTCCTGTAGCTTCTGCATTTCACCGAACGGGACGGCGGAATAGAAGACCACAGCACCCTGTGAATCGCGGGTCAACTGCTTTGCCGCCTTCTTCAGGTCGTCCGCAAGGTCTGCGACTTTCCAGGAATCAAAGTCCGTCTGGTTCTTCTTACACTGGCAGTACGTCCTCTTGCCGTTTCGGCTTGCGACCACGACATCGTCAACGACGACAAACTCACCCGATACATCAAGTTCTGTCGAGTCTACGGTGACCCTTTCGATGTCGACGCCTGAAAGCATCCTGATTGCCCAGCGAGCCGCAATCAAAATTTCATAGTTGTCGCCACGGCTTGAGCGAACACTGGCCAGACTCATCGTTACCCCGGATCTTTCTTGATTATCGGACGCACCGTGCGCCACTGCGCGTGTTTCGATCTTGCAAGAGTTTATGTTACCGCCAAATATCGGCGTTAATCCTATTTAACATCATGCTACCGCAAGCGACATAGCCGGCAGTGGACTAGTCAACCAACGGCCGTACTACCGGTCGTCGCCGCCTGACGGAAACGCATCTCGGCAACCGTAAGCGGACCGAGCGACAGTTGGAGAAACCGAAAGGGGGCAATTAAGGAAAATGCGTCATGGGACAGTTGCAAAGTACCAGCGGCCGTTGAAAGAAACACACTCAAGGTTCTCCGATATCGCATTTCTGCTGACAGGCCAACCTCCGAGCTCCATTTTTCCACAAGCCGTTCTGGACCGGCGTCACCTTTGGCCTGTGCTTCTCGGTGAGCTGCAAGCGTTCTTTGAATCAATGGCCGTTGGCGCTCGTATGAGGTGCCTACTCCTCGTCTTCTGGAAGTTCGTCGATATAGAGAAGCGTGACGCTATAGCCGCCGAGCTGATGGAGCGTTTGTTCGAGGATTGTCTCGGGCAAGACCAGCCGTCGTTTTTCTTCGAGCCAGAGGTATGCAGGAACGTTGTCCCACACGATATCTCCGGCTTCCGCAGCGCTTTTGCGCGGAAGCGATTGGCCTTTTCGGACGCAAAGTGAATACGGGAACTCGGGTCCCTTGGTCCAGTAGCGCACGACGTTATTGTGTGCAAAGACGAACGCGACCGGGTAGTCCGACAGCGATTTGTATCTCCAGATGGTCGCCTCGACGCTAACGTCAAATTTTGAACTCAAGTCTACGACGTGCTCAAGCTCGGGTTCGCCGTAGGCGATCATCATCCGCTTGAATTCACGACGAGGCATGAGAAGCTCCGATGCGAACGTATTTGCCTCGACCTCTATGCCGGGTAGCTTTGAGCTCTGACCCATGGCCGACGAGGAGATGCTCATGTCGGCGGGCTTACATTCAAATCGCTCCTGCTTGTGCCAGGGAAGAAGAAAGTGCCCCAATTCGTGGCCAATCGTAAATCTGCGACGGCGAGGATCAGTTCCCGCGCGCACAAAGATTGCTCCTCGAGATTTCTCCGCGTTGGTGACAAGCATTCCGGCGAATCCGTCGCTATCAAGCTCGCTGATTGACTCTATTCCTGCGAGTCGCGAGAACTCTTCTAGGGGTACAGGGAATGGCACCGCTGGATTCTGCCGAAAGATTTCATCGGCGAGAGCATCCGGGGTCGCTTTGCCGTCGAGTTCCATCAAATCTAGCGTCACCGGGGAGGTCATCTTTGGTCTTTGTTGTCTTTGAAGTGCCTGATCATCTGCTTGACTGTGGCCCGATCTCTTTCTGAGAGGTCCTGGAGATCCCTGAAAAACACGGCCGCCTCGTCATTTTCCGATGGCGTTTCCCGGCCGGCGTCGAGAAGGAAATCGACGGTTACCTCAAAGTGCGCTGCTAACCTGCCAAGCAACTCGGCAGTCGGGTTGGAGCTCTTGCCTTTTTCGAGCTCCCATATGTGGGTTTTCGTTATCCCGACCGCGTCCGCTGTTGCCTGCAACGATTCGGCTTTTCGCAGACGTAACGTATTCAATTTTGCCCCAAGGGACATGGCAGCATCTCCACAGTGCTTTGGGTTGTCGGAATTCTAGTCATTATCCACCGTAAGATACATCCGAACGAATCCGTTGTCACCAGTTGCACGCTCGTGTCGTTAGATGTATCTTACGGAAATGGCCGGTTCATCCGCACGAACACCCACGTAAAAGCGGGTCTGGTGAGCCCCGAAGACCGATTCTCCGCGAATGCCCAGTTTTTATAAGGGTCATATCATCGTCGAGCAAACAGTCTTCGGAAGGATCTTTTCGAGAATGTGGCTTTCCCACTGGATCGTGTACCGGTGTGGCCCTGCAAACCTGTACAGGAGTTACCAGTGGCACAGCGTGTATTGTTTTATCCGGTGGGGAACGGTGATACCAGCCAGATTATTCTGGAGAACGGTAAGCGCCTGCTGTTCGATTTCCGTCATCTCTCGAAGACGGAAAGCGGCGAAGGGCCGGAAATCAACCTCAAGAAGCGCCTTCTCGATGAACTGAAAGAGGCAGGCCGCGATTACTTCAACGTGGTCGCGTTCACTCACGGCGACAAGGACCATCTCGAAAACAGCACGGAGTTCTTTGAACTTCGCCACGCTGCGAAGTACCAGGGCGGCAATCGGATCAAGATTGATACGCTCTGGGTACCCGCAGCGATGATTCTCGAGTGCGGCACCAACGACAATCAATCTTCCGAATTCGTCATCTGGAGGCAGGAGGCGCGGCATCGCCTTCGTGAAGGCAAAGGTATTCGCGTGTTTTCGAAGCCTGAGAAGCTCAAGGGATGGCTGGAAGAAAACGGCCTCACGCTCGAGTCTCGCAAGCACCTGATTACGGACGCGGGGCAACTCGTACCTGAGTACACCCTGGCGCAGGACGGTGTCGAGTTCTTCTGCCACTCGCCCTTCATCAAGCATGTCGATGAGGGTGATGACCTGCGCAACGAAGCGTCGCTGATTTTTAATGTCCGCTTCGTCAAGGGCGGCGAGCGGTACGACTATCTCGCAGTCGGCGACTCGACGTGGAACGTGCTCGAAGACATCGTGGCAACCACGAAATTCCACGGCAACATGGACAGGCTCGAGTGGGACCTGTTCAACATCCCACATCACTGTAGCGCTTACGCGCTAAGCGACGACAAGGGGGATTTCGAGACAGCACCCAAGCCGGGCGTGAAAGAGTTGTTGCTCAAAGGTAAGCCGGGCGCGTACATCGTCAGCTCAAGTTGCCCGATCTCCGATACGCGAGGGGGGCGCGAGCAGTCGCAACCGCCGCATATCCAGGCGAAGAAGTGTTACCAGACATACCTTCGCAAGGTCGGTGGGGCGAAGTTCCTTGTAACCATGGAAGAGCCCAACGGATTCAAGCCGGAGCCGATCGAATTCAAGATCGATACCTACGGCATGACGTGTAACGTTGCAAAAGCGTCCGCTGCAGCAATCGCGACGGCTGTGGCCGCACCCCGGGCCGGTTAGATGGAGACGGTCTACGCTGAGTTCGGCGCGCTCCTTCCGGGCACGGATGCCGGGCAGCTTCATACTGAAGGTGCCCGGCGGCTTCTTGCCGCCTCTGAGAAGAGCGATGCGTTCGATGTTATCGCGCTGCGTTCCTTTGAATGCGAGCAGGATGGAAAAAGCGTGCGTATCGCCGAGGGGATTGTCGTCGACTGTTGCGACGGGACCGTTCCGTCGCGCAATCCCGTCGGCATCAGGAACCGCGAGCGACTCCTTCTGATGTATCGGCAGGGAGGGGACATCCCGTACGAGGTTCGCGCATTGCGGACAGATTTTCCAGCCACATTGCATCAGAACCATGTTGGCCCTGGCGAGCCGCGCTCCTTGTGTCTGTACTTTGAACCGTGGAGCACGGTTGAGCGCGCGTGGACGCCTGAACGGCACCTCGCCCGCGTCGCATGGTGGCTCAGGGAAACGTCGCTCGGCACGCTGCACCGCAATGACCAGCCGTTGGAGCGGATGTACTTCGTTACTCCCTGGCATCTGGTGTTACCGCCGGATTTTTGCGAGCGGTCGCTTTCGTCGGACGAGGTGCTGTCGCTTCACGCGGCCCCATCGGAATCGGATAGAGTCGAAGTCATCATCGGGCAATTCCGGCCGAGGCATAGCACCGGGGAACCCGGGAACACTTTCACAGATGTTGTGCCGGTGGCCATCGCGCCGGTCGTTCACAGGCCCATTAGTGATTATCCTTCCAGTCTGGGAGCGCTAGAGGACCAGTTGGCCGAGCGCAGCTCCAGCGTAATCAGCGAACTGACGCGCGCAATCGAGAGCCACACGCCTACCTCGGGTCTGGAAATAAAAGCCAGGGGGATCGGTACCGTCATCGTGATACGCATGCCGGTTATCCCATCGGTCGGTGCCGAGCCCGAGCGCATTGACCTGCAAGGGGTCGTCGTCCGGGCCAGTCTTGCGCAGCTGGGTATTGCGTGTGGCGTACTTATCGACGGGAAAGACGGCAAAGCCTACGTTGACACAGTGATGCGGCTCGCATCGGCGACAGGTACGGCTCAGCCGGTTAGCGAAGCATGGCGGGATCTCGTTGTCGAACCGCTGGAGGTTCGCGTCGCGCCGACCAAGACAGACGCACGCGCCATGTCAGGGGTGAAGGATGGTGGCGCCGAGTTCGACGGCCTCATTGCGGGCGTCGGCGCCTTGGGTAGCGCGCTGGCGGACATGTGGTCGCGGGCAGGATGGGGTAGATGGACGCTGGTCGATGATGACGTACTGAGGGCACACAATATCGTGCGGCACCTTGGTCAGTATGAACACGTCGGACGGTCAAAGGCCGCTACCGTAGCGGGCCTGCTACACGGGAATTTTTTCCACGGTGTGGATCGAACGGCCGCCATTCATGCGAAGGTAACGGCAGGGGACGCGCGGGTTCATGCCGCAATCAAATCGGCAACCCTGCTGGTCGATGCTACGACTTCACTCAATGCGCCCCGGGACCTTGCCAGTAATGACGAGACGCCTCGCTCGGCGTCAACGTTCCTGACGCCATCAGGTCTCGGGTCAGTTCTACTGTTAGAAGACGGCACGCGCAATGTGCGGCTCTCGTCGCTGGAGCCGCAGTACTATCGCGCCGTGCTGATGAGCGATTGGGGCGCGGAGCACCTTGCCGGTCATTATGGCCAACTGTGGGTTGGAGGTGGTTGTCGAGACATTTCGGCGGTAATTTCGAACGAACTTGTGACACTGCATGCGGCGACCCTCGCTCGGCAATTGCGCCTGCACGTAGCAGCGCCCGATGCCCGGATGTGTGTCTGGAGTCTCGACGATGCGACAGGTCATCTTGCGGCAACTGAAATCCCAGTAAAAAAACCACTCTATAGCGATAGTGGCGGATGGCGGGTCGTTTGGGATGAAGGTCTGCACGAAAAATTGCGCACAATGCGCGATACGCGACTTCCTAACGAGACAGGGGGCGTTCTGTTGGGATACTGGGATCTGAAACTTGGTGTCTGCTTCCTCGTTGACGCGCTGTCAGCGCCCCTGGATAGCGTTGAGCAGCGGGCCGGCTTCATACGTGGGACCGCAGGACTGAAAGAGGCGCTTGAAGAATGTCGCCGTAGAACCGCCAACATTGTTGATTACGTCGGCGAATGGCATTCGCATCCTGATCGCGTTTCCAGTCGTCCGAGCACCGATGACCATGCGCTGCTCGACCATCTGGCGACCATCATGGAAAACGACGGATTGCCGAGTGTGATGCTTATCGTAGGCGACAGCGACACGACCATTTTGACGAACCCGGAGAAGCGTTGACTACGAGCACGGAAGGGCCGACGAAGCTCGGTCTAGCATTGTCAGGAGGGGGTGTCAGAGCCGCTGCATTTCACGCCGGTGTATTGCAGTATCTCGCTGAGCAGAGGCAGCTTGAGTACGTAAGCCACGTATCGTCTGTTTCCGGCGGAAGTCTATTCGTTGGGCTTGTGATGAGCCGCTCAAAATACGAATGGCCAACATCAGCGGCTTATCGGAACCACGTGTTCGGCGAAATCAGGGAGGTGTTGACGACAACCTCGCTGCAAACTTCGTCGCTTGTCCGCTTGCTCGCTAACCCACTGAACTGGCGATACTTCATGTCGCGCGCCAACATCATCGAGCAGGCTATCAGGTCGGTGTGGAAGATCGACGTATTGATGGGCGGGCTGAAACACACCCCGGTCTGGTCCATCAATGGCACTACAGGCGAGACAGGGGTGCGGTTTCGATTCAAAGGCGGGAGGATGGGGGACTATCAATCGGGCTATGCGTCGGTTGCGCACCTGAATCTGGCATCTGCGCTCGCTGTTTCGGCCGCATTCCCAGGCTTGATAGGGCCGCTTGCCATCCGACCACGGGATTTTCGATGGATGAAGCGCGAGCATTGGGATTCAAAAGATGGCGAGAAACCCTACGAAGTGCCACACGAACGTCTGCATCTATACGATGGTGGAATTTACGACAATCTCGGCATTGAACCTCTTTTCGACGTCGGCAGACAACAACTCAAGAAAAATGGTGACGAGAGTATCAATCGGCTGATTGTTTCCGATGCAGGTGCGGCGTTCCCTCGAAAGCAGATCCCACATCCGTTGAACCCGCACCGCTTCAGGCGGATTGCCGACATCGCGTTGGAGCAGACCCGAGCGCTGCGTGTCCGATGCTTTGCGAATTTCCTCCAGGCGAACGCGGGCGCGGGCCTGTATCTGCGCATTGGGGACGACGCCGAAACAGCCCTCGAGAAATGGAAAGAACGAACAAGCGCGGCGCTCTTGCTGGAACACAAGTGGCTCAGCAAGGAGTTCACGACTCGAGCCGCATCTGTACCGACTACGTTGGACAGACTAGACGAAACGGTGTTTGATCTCTTGGCTCGGCACGGCTACGAGACTGCCAGGTGGAATAGCGAACTCTGGAATTAAAAAGTGACCGCGAGAATACTCGCGGCTTTCGCATACGGGGATTGCAAGATGGATATCGAGGTCTTCTGCAAGCTGGCGATGGTCGCCGTCGGCGTCGCCGGGAACGTGAAGTTTCTCTATGACCGGTGAACCGGGAAGCGCGGGCGCCTGCGCGATGAATACAAGTTCGCTAAGGAATTCCTGGCGGATGCTTTGGATAAGTCCATGCATCCATTTCTCCGAGAGAAAGGCTACAAGGCACTGGCCGGCGATGAGCGTCTCATCGCAGACGAAGTGGAATACTAGCTGGAACCAAGGACGCGGCGCAAACGTATTTTCATGAGCGCGGCACCCGCTCCTGAAAATCGGGCAGCGTTGCGGGCGCACAACCCGCATATCCTCGCCGGTCGGCGGGGCTGTTCGTTCCGTTCTTCCCACCCGATTCGGAACGATGGGTTTTCAATACGGCGACGCCCAACATTCCGACGCGAATTTAGATGCCGAGGTTGCTGGCCCAGATGTCCGTGAGGACGCGAATTGCGAGGTCAACGCTATAGCGTTGAGGGTTGCTTACCAACTTGCGACATGCCTGTTGTAACGCGCCGACGAGAAGATCTGCGCGTAGCTGCACCTCCTCAATCTGCATTTCCTGTCTGCTCTTCATCATCCGGCAAAGCGCATCTGTTGCCAATCTGATTCCGACATCAATTTCTCGATACAGCTCTGGCTCGCTCGCGAGTGCCTGAAAACCGACAAGAAAGCGATCGCCGTTTTCGATCCAATGGCCGATGAATCGTCGAAGCCAGGACTCAAGGAATTCCCTGGTCGGGCTCCCGCAAGCAACGAACTCGTCGATGATGCTCTCGTTCTGGCGCTCCACCACCCGGATTAGGGAGCGCATGACTTCCAACTTGCTTTTGAAGTGAAGGTAAAAGGTCGCTCTTCCTACTCCGGCTTCCGCAACGATGTCGTCGGTAGTGGCCTCCGAATAGCCTCGGGCAAGGAAAACGCGAACGGCAGCGTCAAGCAGTCGCTCTTGGGTCATCAATTTTTGCTGCTCTCGTATCGATTGCTGCTTCTCGCCAGACGACATCTCACCGCGTCCCATACGTACGCGCCCCTTAGTCACACTGCCTCCTCTTGCGCCAGCCTATGAACGGCGCACGTTCGATTGAAAAAAAGAATAATGGACAATTAAGCCATTCGATATACACTTTGTCCATCAACGGGATTGAATGACTACTCAGCAGTCAGTCCGGCTATTGTAATCGAACTCGAGTATTGCCCCATCGTCAGCAAATTGGAGGAGACAAGGCGTGCATTTCACTCTTTATATCAACCCGCAGACTCCGGGCCCCGAGATGGACGGCGCAATCATGGATGCCGCCGTGGAGAATGCTATCCGGGCAGATCAGGCCGGATTTCGCGGCATCGCCCTGACGCACCATCACTTCAGTAACTACAACACCTACGGCAATTCGTTCGTTTTTGGCGCGTATCTGGCCAGCCAGATCAAGCGCGCCTGGCTATTGATGCAGGTCGCCGTTGCGCCGCTCATGCATCCGCTCGAACTCGTCGAGAACGCCAATCTGCTCGACCAGCTCTGGCGCGGACGCTTCATCATGGGCATTGGCAGCGGTGGGTCGCCACTCGAATTCGAAGGAATGGGCCGTGATCCCGCTTTACGAGGGAATCTCACAGAGGAAGTCATGGCTGTCGCGAATCGTGCCTGGGAGCACAAACCAGGAGATCCCCCCCTTGAGTACCGCACGCAACACAGCAGCGGTGTCATGAGAGGGCGCATCATGCCCGGGCCTTACCGGGAAGGCCGGCCTTTGATGGCGCGCGCGTCACTCAGTGACCATGGCTGGGCGGACGCAGGACGCCGAGGACAGCCGCTGTTTTTCGGTCGCAGCCCCGTGGAACGGGTCACACAGGCGATGAAAGTTTATGACGCGTCTCTCGCGGAAGCCGGTTGGAGCAAAGAGCAGGTGGAGTTCTGCAAGGATTGGACGACGATGCAGAAGACCGTGCTGATCGCCGATGACGACGACACCGCTCGCCAGTTGATCGAGGAGCCGCTCAGCAATTTGCACCGCCTTGGACAGGCTGCGTTCGCTGCCTACGGAGCCGAGCAACAAAAAGCGGTTACGGGCATCAGCAGCGACGATCCGGCGGCCTTCCGTAAATCATTCGTCGAAGGCGCCACAATCATTGGGTCGCCAGAGACGTTCATCGAAAATCTGAAACGATACGAAGATGCCGGTGTAAGGCATGTCGCTTTGCACATCAACTTTGGCTTCATGCGCCCCGAGATAACCCGTCGCACGCTCGACCTGTTCATCGACAAGGTCATGCCTAGATTTTCGTGAGGGAGGTGCAGCCATGCAAACCAATGAGGAGCTCCGCAACATCGAGTCTTTCCGTACGATCATCGATCGAATCATCAACGATGGCAACACGGACCTCTGTGAGCGCTATTTGCATCCGGACATGGCGATTCGGCGCTATGGCCTGACATCGCTGTCGGCTTTGCTGATTCCGAATCCTCCCCCTCCGGCGGCTGACGCAATCGCAGGATTTAAAGCCGGCCTCGCGCAGATTCGCGCTGCGTTCCCGGATTGGAGCCACACCATAGATCACGTCGTCGCAAAAGATGATTGGGTCTCCGGCACTTGGACGCTCAACTGCACGCACCTCGGCACCTTCATGGGGCTGCCTCCAACGCAGCGCTCCGTCAAAATGAATGAAGCGGGTTTTATGCGATTTGTTGATGGGCGGATGGTGGAGGGTTGGTTCATCGGCGACGAACTCGGGATGGCTCGGCAGCTTGGGGTGGAGTGCAGCGTACCCAAAGATTAGCTCGGGCACGTCATCAAAGATGGAAGATTCGTAGATTCTGAAATGAGGTTAATTGACTATCATGACCGGTAAAAATATTCTCGTCCTCGCGGGCTCGACGCGCCGCGAATCGTTGAACAGGAAGCTCGCATCGGCGGTGGCGACACAACTGATCGGAAAAGGGATGCACGTGACATTTCTTGACATAGCCGAGCACGATCTGCCGCTGTATAACGGCGATCTCGAGGTGCAGCATGGCATTCCTGATACAGCACATCGATTGCATGAAGCTTTTCGAACGCACCAAGGTGTGTTCATCGCAAGTCCAGAATACAACGCCAACGTTTCGCCGATAGTATCCAACGCAATCGCCTGGGTCTCGAGGGTGCAGAAGGACGGCGGTATCCAGTCTGCATTCGGCAATCCGGTATATGCGCTCGGAAGTGCTTCGCCGGGTGGCTTCGGAGGCTATCGCGGCTTGATGGCGCTGCGAAACATGCTTGAGTTGGGGCTTGGCGCGCGAGTACTGCCGGCCATGGTGACGGTCGGCATGGCACACGAAGCAATCAACGAGCATGGTCAAATTATTTCTCCCATGCCCCGTCAAATGCTCGATCGTCTGGTCTCTCAGCTAGATGAAGCGCTTGCGCACTGCGTGACGAATAACAGCCCGACGTCCGCGATCGCTTGATCCTATAAACCTCTCGCAACCAGTCGATGCGACCAGCGGCGGTACCACATGCCGCCGGTTCCAGATACCCGCTGCCTACCAGTCGCATAGTCTGCGCTAGCAATTTGTCTAGAGTTGCAGCCCCTGTCCTGCAGAGACATTTCCTTTGGGGCGCGGGACTGCAGCACGAACACAAAAACCGAAGTGGGTTAGCAGCCCCAATCTAGTCATTTTTTGGTGCTTTTAAATCGCAGCTTCGGGCAAAGTTATTTTGGCATATGGGCGTGCGGTTAAAAGGAGGCAGGCAGCGTTATCTTCATAGTATTTAGTACTACTACTAATATAAATGAGGCATAGAATGAGAACCAAGATCATCATTGGAGGCATGGCGCTGGCGGCAGGGCTATCTCCCGTAGCCGCGTGGTCATCGGAAGGCAATATATTCGGTGGCCCCGTAGGTGGGACGGATATTCGGAACGCAATGTTGCCCACGACGTCAGGTTTTTATGGAGCACTTGTCGGCGCGTATTCTTTCGCGAACCATCTCTATGGCGACAACTGGGCACAAAATAGTAAAGCCAAGGTAGACGCGCACGTATGGGGGGGTGCAGCAACTCTGATGTATGTGTATCCGTTTAAACTGTGGGGAGGTACGCTGGCGTCGAGCATACAGGGCCAGGTGACGTACGGTCACATGTCCGCGTTCGGGAAAAGCCAGTATTTTGAGGGGACCGGCGACATCTATTCGGAGCTCATTTCCTACAGCAAATACATCGGTCCGCTCTGGGGCGAACGCCCGGCCAATGGGCTGCCTTATTTGCCATACGGCCTGACGGTGAAGGCCGCTTACTCGATGATTTTCCCCACCGGGAAATACAACACCACCGACCTCCAGACAACAGGGCACAACGATTACTTTTACATCCCTAACTTCGCGGTGACCTACCTGACCGGCCCCAATGGTTTGGGAGATGGACTTGAATTCAGCGCCCACGTTTTTCTCGACTTCTCCTCTAGAAATAATAAAACAAAGTACTCTTCCGGCCCAGTAAATGATGTCGACATCGCAGTCAGTGAGCGCGTTGGACGCTGGCAGGCAGGGGTGGCGGGCTGTTACGCCACCCAATTGTCGGATGACACCATCAACGGTATCCAAGCGCCCCCGAACGGTAAGCGCTTGGCCTCAGTGGCGCTCGGTCCTGTATTGGCGTATGACATTCCCGACTGGAAGGCGAGTGTAAAGATCAAGGTGCAGTTACCTGTCGCGCAAAGAAACGCGTTGAACCTGACGAAGGTCATTGTTTCTTTTTCGAAGGCTTTGTAACGCTAAATGGCAACTGGCTCAAAGTTACGGGCCAGTTCATTGAGCCGATGTATCAACAGCCGGTGCATCGATTGCTATGTGCTCGCAAGAGTGTTCGTCGACGCCTTCTGCCTGCCGAAGTTGCCACCCTTCGCGCGAAGACATCGAAGTGCCCAGTAGCCTCTACGTAAGCGGCCCGCAAATCCGTCCTGACGGATTGGGTTGGGCGATGGTCCCAGGCGGGTGCCAGCGATGCGGCAGGTGCGTTTCTGGGCATCACAACGGAGCAATGTGTCGGTGCTTATCTTTGCAAGTCCCTATGATCCAGCAATTCGAATTTATATCCGTGTATAAATACTACTAATCCTTTGCAATCTTGATGCGTCTTTAAATTCATGCAAGCATCTTGACTTGTTCAGAATTGGCATGAGTGCGACTGTACGCCGATGGGTACGTATTGCTGTCGGAAATTTCTGCCGCGCCACTAGTCATGCTCTTGTGGCCGCTGGCTGCGACGTTGGCTCTTGCAAGCGGGCAAGCCAAATTGAGATCGTTGCGCTGAACACCGAGCGATTTTTGGGAGGCAGTAGTACGGCTGACCGCCGACCCATCTTGTCTCCGGGAGTGCGCCGTTACTTTCGGTTTCAGTGCCCGCAGAGAGTTGGCTCCCTGTTGCGCTATATCAACGTGTTGTCGTGGGAACAGTACGGGCGGATCTCAACTCCGCTTAAGCTTGATGGGGCCTCATGCGCTTGTCGTTGCCGTTTTTTATCCGTAGTCCGCATTCGGCCATTCCGCGCATTCTATCGCCTGTCGGAGTCGTCGTCGGAGCCGTTCTTTTGGCGCTCTTTATGTGCCTCGTCACGTCGTGGGTGCTCCTTGAATCCCGCGCTGACGCGCATAGTCGAGCCGAAGAGAACGCAAGAAACCTTGTGCTTGTAATTGATAGGGATATCTCACGCACCATTGAACTGTACGATCTGTCCTTACAGGCTGTGGTTGACGGTACTGCAGACCAGCAGGTTATGGCGTTACCACCTGCTTTGCGAAGCAAATTGCTGTTCGACCGGGCAGCGACAGGAAAATACCTAGGTTCCATTTTTGTTCTGGACGAGCACGGTAGCGTCGCTCTCGACTCGAAATCCACCGTGCCGCCGACCGGCAACTTCTCTGACCGGGACTATTTTTTGGTTCATCGTAGTTCTGCAGAAGCCGGCCTATACGTCAGCAAGCCCTACGGCTCGCGGTTGCGAAACGGCGCGCTTACCATTGCGCTAAGTCGAAGGGTCACGCGTCCTGACGGCACATTCGGAGGGATCGTCGTCGGTACATTGAGTATCGACTATTTTCGCGCGTTGCTTGATGGGCTGGCCGTGGGGAAGCATGGCACATCTGCGGTATTTGAGGCTAATGGGTCCATGATTACCCGCCTGCCGTACGATCCCGCACTTGTCGGGCGGGACATCCGAAATGCGCCAGCGTTTGCTAAGGCGATGTCGGCGCCTCAGGGAGCGTTTGCCGAAACGGCGTCTATAGACGGAGTTCGCAGGCTCTACGTCTATAAACATCTCTCCGGGCTTCCCATAATCGTTGCTGTTGAGCCAGCCGAGGCAGATATTTACGCTGAATGGCAACGGCGCGCCAGGCGCATAGCGGCGCTCGTGTTGGGTTTCACCATAGTCCTTATCATCGGTTCGATGCTTCTGGCAGGGGAGCTGGGACAACGACGGATTGCTGAATCCGAGTTGCAGCGGTTGGCGCACACGGATGCTCTCACGGGCTTGAACAACCGGGGAACGTTTGATGAAACACTTCAACTAGAGTGGCATCGGGCAGCGCGTACAGGACGCGAACTGTCGCTTCTCTTCGTCGATATCGACCAGTTCAAGGCATACAACGATTACTACGGCCATCCAGCTGGCGACGTTGTGCTGAAGGCGGTCGCGCGATGCGTGCTCGGCTGCGTAAGTCGGCCGGTCGATCAAGTCGCCCGATACGGTGGCGAGGAGTTTGTTGTAACGCTTCCCGACATGGGCGCAGCTGGGGCGATGTACGTAGCAGAGAAGGTCCGCAATGCTGTCTACGACCTCGGCATTGAGCATGCGCAGAGCCATTACGGGCGTGTGACAGCGAGTATCGGTGTGGTCAGCTCGCGAAATCGAACTTTCGACGAAGGTACCGCTCTGCTTGATATGGCCGACTCAGCGCTATACAGGGCGAAGTCGGCGGGTCGCAACAGAGTTTGTGAAGCAGAGCGCGTGTAGCTCATCCTCGGGATTGGCTATGGCGCCATAATCCTGCTTTACGGGTCATTGTCGCGTCGCCGTACCGGTTTCCCGACTGCAACGCTGCGGAGCGAGCTGCGCAGGAGGCGACGACATTGCCATTGGCGGCTACCGCGCGGTCCACGCCAGGAGGCCGAGGCGCGGGCATATCGCCGTTCGCACACCCCACCCCTATTGAAAACACACTTCAAGGTAACGATGGAAACCTGCTACTTTTGTGATAAGCCCTTCGACGGCGTCAAAGTGAAACGCCATGACGAGCACATCATCCCAAACGCAATCGGAGGCAAGCTGAAGTCATCGGAGTTCTTATGCGAAGGCTGCGGGGGAGAGCTATCCGTTTCAATCGATTCAGCATTCAATGAGCATCTACAGGTGTTTTCCGTTTTGCACGGGGTTTCGCGTGACAGAGGTGAGTCGAAGAAGGCTGCTGTAGAGGTGATTTCCCGCGTCACTCCGATGGGCGGCAAGAAATCGGTGACGTTCTCGTTGAATAGCGATTTCACCATCACCCCAGACCGTCCCATCTATTTTGTCGACGAGGACGAGCGACTGGCCACAATCTGCTGCTCAATTCCGAAGCAGGCGCAGACCTTCATGCAGAGCGCGGAAATAGGAAAACTACGCGATGACGGGTACAGGGTCGTTGTCGCGAGTGATATGGCGCAATTTGTCGTCCAATCAGCTTTGAGGGTCGACCTCGAAAGCATCGAAGTATTACGGGGGCTGGCGAAGATAGCCATCGAATACGCAATGCATTGCGGGGTTTCTATCGACGACCTTGTCGACTTCAGGGACCGGTTTATCAAGACCTGCGATGACGCGAAGTTGCGCAGAGCGGTCACGCAATACTATCCGACAACCGACGAGGAAAAGCTCTACGAGACGGGTAAATATCACCACGAGGATTGGTTTCCCAATCACCAGCTCTTCCTGTTTTCAAGCGGAAGAGACCTCTACTGCTACGTCGAGTTGTTCGGAGCAGTCCAGAAATATGTCCACCTGTCGTCCACGTATTCTGGAAATCTGGACGTCGAGAAGTACTTACAAAGAATCACTAGCTGGAATTTCGATCCCGCAGCCTGGCAAGGTGGACCGAAAGACCTCCATATTATGGCAGGCCAGTTTGACGTACCTTACGAGGGCAGATCGCTAGAGCAAGTGCAGAAGGACGTGCTTCACATGGCACAGACCCGGCCTTACGAATTGGATTCCGAGGCTCAGCTGGAAAAGGTCGAGGCGCTGGTGCACACGCTGATCGCCTACGCGATCTCCGACATTAAGGGGTTCGACGCAGTGGATGAGATGTTGCGAAAAGCTGCCGAAGCGAAATCTGGTTTGGGGTTCATGTTGGTGGATCGTCTAAAGCAAGATCAATTGCACGCCATGAAGTGGATCCACAAGGACTTCTCGTCGTTTCGTATCCAGTCGGAGGCCGATTCATGCCCCGCAGTGGCAGCGACCATCTCGCCGGAGAACCTTCAGCACTATGCAGCCTTCAGGCTGTATGAGACGCTATGCAGCATCGGTCGAGAGAATCAGATTGAATTTCTTTTGGAAAACTCGTGACACATGTGCCGGTTGGGCGCCGGCGCATGGTTGCGGCAACAATGAAGCGCACGCTCCAGCACGGGTAGCCGTCTGGCAGCAGCGAGAAACTAAGGCTCATGTTGCCAGAGCATCCTAGTGGATCCGACTCGCAGCGATGCTAGCGTCAGCACGCTCCTTTTGGCTGAATGTCATCACCGTGCGCGGCACCAAGCTCCAGGATACGGGCGATGTCTCGTGCGAAATCCTCTGCGCTTGAAATCCACTCCGGCGAGCCTACCCGGCTGTCAGACGGATTTCGCTTGCCCTGTGCCCTTCGGATTGTGGCGATACTTTGAGACAGGGCCTGGGCCTCGTGGTAAAGCGGATGTCCCGTTCCAAATGTAGTGTTTGTCATTTCTCTGATGTCGGCGAATCGCGGGAAAACTTTAGGGCGCAAGTTGCCTACGAAACTGGGCGTTTTGCATCTTAAATTTGCACGCTGAAGTGTCCGCTCATCTTCGAATTGGGGCTTCCAGCGATTCGCTCACCAGTGTCCCGGGTCTGGCACATGTTCGAATCGAGAGCGCGCTAGATGGACCGACGACGGAACCGCTCTGAGGGAGTAGTTGTTGACTGTCCGGAATCGGCAGAAAGCCGCCTCCGTAAGCTAGCGGATACCCCGCTGAGTTCCGTTCCGCCGTCGTACACAATCCGCTTTTATCAGCTCCCATTCAGTCCGCCGCATTGCGTATACGAGCGGAACGATCTGTTACCGTCGCAGTATCTATTCGCTTGACATAGGACAGCATACGATTCTACTCAGCGGCGCGTATGTGCGAGATATCGCAATGCGCGCAACTGCGCCGGGCAGCGCGAATCTCGCCTCAAGTGGCGTCCGGCGCAAAAACAGCAATCTCTTCAGGAGCGCATCGCGCGCGCTCTAACTTCAGCAAGCTATCACCAGAAGAATAGGTGGTAGCACACGTTTGTTCAAAGGAAATAGCATGAAAAATTATCTGGTCGCTGGAGCGACTGCGTTGGTGGCGTGCGTGTCGATGAATGCGCTCGCGATGGACACGTATCAGCTTGATCCGACACATACTTACCCGAGTTTCGAGGCCGACCACTTCGGTGGCATCTCGGTGTGGCGCGGCAAGTTCAAGACGAGCGCGGGCACGGTAACCCTTGATCGCGCGGCAAAGACCGGCACCGTCGACGTGACGATTGACACGACTTCGATCGATACCGGCAACGAAAAACTGGACCACCATCTGCAGACCAATGAATTTTTCGATGTGGAAAAGTATCCGACGGCTGTTTATAAGGGGACGAAGATTCGCTTTGCTGGCGACACGCCAGTAGAGGTAATCGGCACATTGACGATGCACGGCGTCACCAAGCCGCTCAATCTGAAGATTCAGTCTTTCAAATGTTTCCAGAATCCGATGCTCAAGCGGGAAGTGTGTGGAACAGACGCCTCAGCGACGTTTGATCGTGGAGACTTTGGAGTGGCCTATGGTAAGGACTATGGTTTCAATCTGAAAACCACGCTTCGTATCCAGGCTGAGGGCATCAAACAATAAGATGGCCCGCGTTGACAGCATCTTCCGGTAGTGGGTGAGGCGGTCGCAAATCTCGCGGCCGCTTCAGACGGAAGACGCGCCCGAATTGGCGCTCGATTCCTCGTCGGCTACGGGCACGCCGGAAACTGGTGCAGGCGTCGAATACCCGAAGTATCCGCATCAACAACGCTTCGCGGGTCGACGCGAAGCTGAGACATAGATGGCGCGCGCACCGAACTTGCTATCGAGCGGTCGTGGCCCGTCCTTCGGGTTTTTCCCGGACGATTACACCGTACCACCCTAGGCCGCGATAGCTCTCATAGCCGGGTGTCACCGCGAACGAGACCATGCGCCCGTCTAGAGCCTGGTAAAAGCCACTCTTCTTACCGTCAGTCTCGATTTTTAGATGTTCACCTAACGTGGCTTTGTCATCCGATGTTGCGATGACCCGGAAGGCCGAATCGACGATCATGCAGCGGGTTCGTTTCCATTCTTCGTCGGTCAGACGCACTCCCTTCACTATTGAGGAAGCTTGCGGTCCCCAGTCGAAGAATATTAGCAACGCTCCCAGCACCTGACCGTTCGCATCTCCATTCGCTCGAATTGCAGTTGCATACGTCGCGACCCGGGCACCCCTTAACATGGCCATGGCTTCGACGTCTGCTGCGATATAGTCGTCGCCATTCTGTGTTTTCATTGCGGCCTTAAGGCTAGCCATCTCTGCGACGCTCTTGCCTACTACTCCGTATGTCTCGGGGCGACCGTTGGCCACCACGGTGCCTTTCGCATCTACGATCCATAGATCCCGATAAACGGTGTAGCTACCGAGAATTACCGAGAGCCTTTGCGACGCGTAGCGCTGAACAGATACCTCCGGATTCGCAACGCAATCGACGATTGCCGAATCCGTTGCCCACCAGCGAACATCACACGAGCGTTCGTATAGGTTGCGATCAATGACGTCAATCATATTTAGCGCAAGGTCAGCGTATCGCTGACCTTCGTGCGAGCGAAGTCGCTCGATCATGCTATCTCCAAGGTCGGTCAACTTGGACAGTGACCCCGCCAGCTCCTTGTTCAATATTCCAGTTATTTCGGAGATGCGGTTGGAGACATGCTTCACCTGGTTGGCGACTACCGCGAATCCCTTGCCCGCATCGCCCGCACGCGCCGCTTCAATCAATGCGTTGAGGGCCAGGAAGGTCGTTTCCCGGTTGATGTCGTTAATGTCCGATATCTTGCCAATGGCAAGCTTTTTCACTTGATATGTGAGATCAACTATCTCTTGTGGATCCGACATGGATGCCCCGTCTAGGTTGCTCGTGCCTGCGAATAAGTAAGCTTTGATCCGGACGGGCAGGCCCCGTCACTTTGGTGACCAACACTCCAAGGTCCTCAGGTGCCGCAACGATGATGGAGAGCCAATTGTCTACGGACCAATTCAACGTCACGGCTTCAAAAAAATTCGCTCATGCCGGTCGGACCTCTGCCATACGGCGAAAACGCGTGGGGCGTGCGTTCCGAACCATACTATCTCTGCGAGCTCGCGACATACGTCTAGCAACTGCAGGCCCAACGCGGACATATGGAAAAAAGGTGCCGTAGCAATTCACATCGGCAGACGTATGCGTAGTGTATCAGCGGCATTTGACTTACAACGGGAAATGTCAAAATTCCCGGAAAAAACAACGATGAATGCCGTGCGCAGAGAATGAAGTTACCCGACATCGGCTGCACTGCGCTCGAGATTTCGTGGTGTTCAACGCGTGTCGGCGCCAGCAGATATTTGACGCTGGTAATCACAAGGCGAGCCTACGCTGAGTACGTTGAACGTAGAAAGTCATCGTTGTGATTGTCAGACTCATAGACGTAACGAACATTCTCAAGCACGCACTCTATTGGGTCGGCGGTGGGAAGTTAGCTTGCTCATGGTGCAACTTAGCTAAGCAAGTATCGATAGCATTCCAAACGTCTCTGTGGAGGATGCACACGACAAGGCATGCGATTTGTTGAATCTATCAGATGGTCTGGAATCGGTTCCGGGCCTGATGAGACGAGTGTATTCGCGCCGCGTGGGCCGCGATTGATAACGCAAACCACACATCTTCGAGGTTTGTTGCTGATTGATTGGCATGACAGTTGCTCTGTGTGCCCCGGCTTAATTGACGCAGGGCCGACAAGCACGTCGGGTCAAAGGTCAGCAATCAAAGAGGAGATTTCATGAAGCTCATCACCGCGATCATCAAGCCGTTCAAGCTGGATGACGCCCGCGCTGCTTTGTCGGCTGTTGGTGTCTCCGGCGTTACGGTGACGGAAGTCAAAGGATTCGGCCGTCAGAAAGGGCACACAGAGCTGTATCGCGGAGCCGAATACGTCGTCGATTTCCTGCCGAAGGTGAAGATCGAGGTTGCAGCCTCGGACGACATCGCCGACCAGGCAATCGAGGCGCTCGAACGGGCGGCACGCACTGGCAAGATCGGCGACGGCAAGATTTTCGTCACCCCGATCGAGCAAGTGATTCGGATTCGCACCGGGGAGACCGGCGCGGACGCTCTGTAACACCAAAAGATAGCGACACAGATAGCGATAAGAGGAACCGAAGATGCGTAAATTATTGATGTCCCTTCTAATGGCCGGTTCGTTGCTCGCGGGCGGTATCGGTGCCGCCCTCGCGGACGACGCTTCCGCACCCGCAGCCGCCTCGGCACCTGCCGATACGACCGCGAGCGCCCCGGCGCCTGATGCGTCTGCAACCGCTGCAGCAGCATCGGCACCGGCAACTGACGCGTCTGCGCCGGTCGCAACCGCCGCCGCCGCACCTGATGCATCGGCCGCATCCGCTGCCGCCGCACCGGCCGCCCCGACCGCGCCGTTCTCGGTCGACTCGTCGAAGATCAATTCGGGCGACACTGCCTGGATGCTGACCTCCACCGCGCTCGTGCTGTTCATGACGATCCCGGGTCTGGCGCTGTTCTACGGCGGCATGGTCCGCAAGAAGAGCGTGCTCGCGATCCTGATGCAGAGTTTCGCGATCACCTGCCTCGTGTCGATTATCTGGGTCGTGATTGGCTACAGCCTCGCCTTCACGCCGGGTAACTCGTTCATCGGCGGCCTCACGCGCTTCTTCATGGCGGGCATGAACTACATTCACGGCGACAAGGCGACGACGCTGACCGTCAGCCACCTAGCCCCGACGATCCCGGAAACGGTCTACGTCGTCTATCAGATGACGTTCGCGATCATCACCCCGGCGCTGATCACGGGCGCGTTTGCCGACCGGATGAAGTTCTCGGCGATGCTGATGTTCATGACGCTGTGGTCGATCATCGTCTACTCGCCGATCGCACACATGGTCTGGGAACCGAGCGGCTGGCTGGCTAGCGCGGGCATCCTCGACTTCGCGGGCGGCACGGTGGTGCACATCAACGCCGGTATCGCGGCGCTGGTCTGCGCGCTGGTGCTCGGCAAGCGCGTCGGCTACGGCAAGGAAGCGATGGCGCCGCACAACCTGACGCTCACGCTGATCGGTGGCGCGATGCTGTGGGTAGGCTGGTTCGGCTTCAACGCGGGTTCGGCAGTGGCGGCAGACGGCCGTGCCGGTTTCGCGATGTTCGCAACGCAAGTGGCAACCGCAGCAGCAGCACTCGCATGGATGTTCGCCGAATGGGCAACCAAGGGTAAGCCGTCGGTACTCGGTATCGTGTCGGGTGCCGTGGCAGGTCTGGTGGCGATTACGCCGGCTTCGGGCTTCGTCGGTATGGCGGGTTCGCTGGTGATCGGTATCGCGGCAGGCGTGATCTGCTTCTGGTCGGCAACGTGGCTCAAGCACAAGCTCGGTTACGACGATTCGCTCGACGCGTTCGGCGTGCACTGCATCGGCGGTATCGTGGGTGCGCTGCTGACCGGCGTGTTCGCGGTCAAGGACATCGGCGGCGCGGACGGCAGCGTCATCCTGCAAGCCAAGGGCGTGCTGACGACGCTGGTCTACAGCGGCGTGGTGAGCTTCGTCTTGCTGAAGGTCATCGACATGGTGATGGGTATCCGTGTGACCGAAGACGAAGAACGCGAAGGTTTGGATGTCGTGCTCCACGGCGAAGCTGTCGAGTGACAGTCTCGTAGCGTCCAGAAAGAAAGTAATTGACGTACGCGATGGGCGGTCCTTAAGCCTGATAGGCTTCAAGGATGGTCCATCGCCATCCCTACGCAGAAGCACTTTTTTGAGCCCGAACACTTTCGCACGGAAAGTGGACTGGGCGTTGCAGAGGTGGCTAGTCCGAATTGCTCTACGCGCGGATGAGCTCTCTACGGCAGCGGCGCAAGCATAATGGTCAGCACTTCGCCCAATGTAGCAATTGCAATGGCTAAATAGACCGGATTGGTACTGAGAAACCTGTGCAGATCAACTTCGGACTTGAACCTAAGCCAGACACCAAAAAATCCCAACGACAGTATCAAACCGGCGACGAGGCTAGATCCTAGCAGGATCCCCAGCCACTTTTCATGATACGACGCGGTTGTATTCCACGAGAATTCCGCGAGACAAATGAGCTGACAACTCAATGTCGTCAATACTCCAGGATGATACTGACGGAGTTTGTACATGGATGAAGGCGACCCCAGTGACGGTTGTCTGCATGGTTTTCGAACCGATCCGACGCCCCAGCTCGTGTCGTCACTAGCGGGCTTTCCGCACTCACTCGATGTTACGGCCTCTTCCAACCGAACTTGTCAACCATGTACGCATGGGCGATTTTTTGGTTGAAATCGACAGGCGAATTGAGAGGGAAATCTTGCCGTTTTTTATGCTTGCGTGGCTTACTATACCAGCCCGAAACGCTTACGTGAGCCTATCGCCTTTCGACCCGCTTCACTTGCAGCATTGAGGCAACGCACCGGAATCCGCGTGTAGCCGGACAACATTCCGAAGTGCGCGGTCGATCAACTCTCTAGCCGGCAACACTTTCTCGCTGCGCCGCCCGCTACCAATCGATATCCGCGCACAGGATTTTCAGCTCACCGCGAATAGGTACGGCAATTGAAAGAGTGACGCAAAAATGCGCGCCATTGCTTGAAAGATAGGGCTTGGTAATCTGTACCACACCCGGGTGTTCGACCGCGTTTTTAAAATATGGCCGCCGTTCCCAGCATGCTCCGCGTGGGTCAATCAAACCGAGAGATAGGCCGGGGGAGGATGCGCCTGGACCATTCACGTTTATGTCGCCGCCTATCTGTTCGCCTTGGGCGTTGAGTATGAAACATCGTACCGCGCCGTCGAGTCGCAAGAGGTCCTTGCAGGTAGACGAAATGTCTGCGCCTTCGATAGAACGGTCGGCCGCCGATTGAAGCGCGGTTGCGTAGGCTTCCAGCAGGACGGCCTGCTCGTTGTTCTTTTCCTCAGCGTGCGTCCGATAAGACTGCCACAGGTTTTCTATCACCGTTCGGGATTTGGCCTTGTCCACGCCACCCGGGGCCGGGGGAGCGAAAAAGAATCCTTGTGCGAAGTCGGCGTCGCACTCCATCGCGAGGAGAGCCTCCTGAAGCGTCTCCACGCCTTCAACTAATACCAACGCGCCAGCTTCATGAAGAAGGGAGATCAATGTAGGAAGAAGGCGTGCAACATGTGCTAGCCGAGCCGCTTGCTCTATCACCCTGCGGTCCAACTTGACAATGTCGGGCTGAAGTTGCCAAACCCGATCGATATTTGAGTGACCGGCTCCAAAATCGTCTAGAGCGATCAGGAAACCCTTTTGTCGAAAGGATGCGATGCCTTCAGTCAGCCGCTGCAAATTGCCATTTGGGGTCTCGAGCACTTCGAGAACAATGCGCTCTGGTGACAGGTGAAGATGTCTCAGACTGTCTTCGATCAGATGACGGTAAGCATCGGAGACTACAAACCCGTCAGGGCGAGTGTTGATGAAAAGCCATTCGTGGGCTGTCGCGACCCGCATGAAGTTTGACGCGTGCATCAACTGAACGCCGCGTTCAAGGTTATTCCAACGACCAAGGGAGGAGGAACGTTCGAATACCTCCAGCGGAGACACGCTATCGCCGGAACCGTCGCGCGCACGGAGAAGAGCCTCATATCCAATCGAGCAGCGGTGAGAAAGGCTGAAAATCGGCTGAAAAGCGCTTGTGAGTGTTAAATCGCCGAAATGTGCGACGGAGTGGTCCGAGGATTTGCAACCCCCAGGAAATTCCAGCAGATTGGAAGATGTCAATTTGATCATCTCTGTAGCGGCGGCTGGCGCAGAGCAGTTATGCACGGAGCCGGAGTAGTGAGCCCTTCTTTGTCCGAGCAATTTCCTAAACTCGGCGGCAGATGGGTCTTGTCGTCGGATGCGATGAGCGGCTGGTCTGACCGTCCATGTATCGAAAAAATGCCAAACAGAAAAGCGAGAACGTGATTCGTTCAAGCGCCCGCTACGCCTTCATGTTTCGATAACGATGTAGTGTGTTCTACAGTTTCCTAGCCCGCAGCCCCCGGCGCAGCACTTCCGTATTACCCGACTTTTCTCTATGTCGAATCAACTGGCCTTTACAGGCGAAAAGCGCGCCTGAGTTGGCTACTTATCAGCAGACCTTTCTTGGCAACCTTCGTGCCATAGGCCTCAGCCGTATCCGTGAACCTCGGGAGGCTTTGTCTGCCATAGCCTTCTAGGCCCCAAACGGATGTGTATTTTCAATCTGAACTTTTTTGGGCGTGGTTTGCGCCAATGCAATGCACCTCGCGTGCTGCAAGCTTCGTGGCAGCACGTTTAGAATCCTCACCAAATACTTCTCTCGTCTTGTCCAAGAACAGGAATGCAGCTCTGTCCCAGCCAAATCCCTCGCATAAATGCTGCCTGAGCAACGCTGTTGGCACTAGTCGAAACCGAAATTAGCTGCTAACTGAAGACACACCCATGACTGGCCGCGCAATGTCTGGCGGAAACACGCGCCACTTGCCGTCGTTGTGGAGGAAGAAATATAGCTCCAACGGACCTGCGGGGCGCAGCGCCTCTACGCAAACATAGCGCAAGCGGTTGGATGACATGCGACCGAATCGCGCCACTCGAGCTGGCATTGTCGAGGAGGGAGATATCCATTTTTCGACCATCAAACGCAATGAGTTGTTCATCGTGTACATCAGCTTCTCCACTTTATTCCTTAAAAACGATTCGTTGCAGTCCATCATTCGTTGCGACTAGTCGTGCTTTGAGGAACTTGGGTGGTTCCCTTCATGAATTCTGTACGGGGCAGCGCTATGACTGCGGTTCTTCTGGTCCGTTTCGAATCGCCGAGGAAAAGCGGATCGCGCTTGATAGGCAGCGCCACGTCTGGGGATAGCGGCGCTGGCGACGGAGTATGAAAAGGCGGTTCGGCGATAGAGGCAGTTAGCGGATCCTTCCCTCAGCACGTAGCTGTTCGCCGATTCTCGCAATTCCAGCTTCGCCGATGCTGAGGGCTTCCTTCGATGTATGTACGGAGTAATAGCCCAACACTAGATCGTGCGGATGCGGTATCGCTGACGCAACGATGAAATCAACATCATCCTCTGCGACAAATTCCAGCGGCCCCTCTGAAGCAGCGAATGCGGCAAACTCGTTTTGAAGGCGCGTGCCTGAGGTGACGAGAGTGCCGTTGTTGACGTGCGCCCAGGCGACGGTGTGTCCGACTGGTGGCTCGTAGCGCCACTGTTGTCCTGCATATAGGCGGACGTGCAGCAGGTTTATGCCTGGCGGAGCGCCGATTTCACTACGGCTATCCCCGTATTGTCCCAGGATGATTCTGGCGGGGCCGACATTCGGAACGCCCTCTGCCGGCAGGTATTGGCTGCAAGGTGTGCCATTTTCGAGGTTGTGCGGCAAGGCCGCCCAAATCTGATAGCCCCTAAATCGCTCCCGCCCGCTAGGGCCACCTTCGTGCCAGACACCGTTGCCCGCGCTCATCCATTCGACACTACCAGCGGAGAGCATCCCTGATGCTCCCGTCGTGTCCTCATACCGCAAATTTCCCGATAGAAGCACAGTGATTGTCGCGATACCCGAATGGGGATGAATCGGAAACAGCGAATCGTCGTTGGGCACTATGTCGAAATAGTCCAGGAACACGAATGGCTTGATGAGTGCGCCAATGTCAGATGGACTGACGATCCGCGTAACGGGACCGTGTCGACGTCCTGTTGAACGTGCCACAACGTTACGCGATTTCGAAGTAGGTGCATCGACGGTCAATTCACCTATCGAGCGAGCTTGCTCGGCGGCCGTGCGTGTCATTTGGGAAAGGGTAACAGGCGCCTCTAGGACGCCGCTCACAGGATGTTCCATGGATATTCGTTCAGAAGATGGAATTGGCCCAAGGTTAGGCGCCTGGTTTATTCGCGGGAGGCCTATATCTTTCGATGCTTAACCTCGTCGCGGGCGATAGATGCTCAAAGAAATATCCTTGGGCGAACTGAAGACTTTCAATTCTGCTGCGGATGAGGCACGTTTCTCCGCTGCCGGCCGAAAACTCCGGCGGGCTAAATCTGTCGTCAGCCAGACTCTCGCCGATCTGGAAGCGCAAGTCAATGTGCAGTTATTTGACAGGGGCAACCGTTATCCGCGACCAACAGAGCAGGGTTCCGCACTTTTCGTCGAAGCTCTGGAGCCGGACCGTTCAGTCGTCGGAAAAGCTATGCACGCCGATGGCGTCGCTCACGGGCGCTGCCGGGTCGTTTCGGGAGGTTTTCCCGCATACACCGTCAAGGCTGTACCTGGAAGTGCATGGCACAGTAGTTCAGTCACATATAGATCACGTTTGTAGAATTAAATTCTTTGTATTTATGCCTGACGTACCGGATACCCGCCACCGGCGCGACGTACCCAACGGCCTCAAAGACAGGCGTTATTTGCATGAGCGAGCTTGAACAGCTTGTGCAGCTAGTTCTGACGGATCGCTCGAAACTCACAGATGGCGAGGCGTTCGGAGTCTACTCACCACTGACCCGGTGGCCGGCTGACCTCGGTGCGAAGCACGCATTTCTCCGAACAGGATTCGGGTGGGAGCACATGCCGCTTGCAATGGTGCAGACCGATCTAGAACCCGGTGATTTGGTGCAGACTCGAGTCGAGAATCTGCAGCCACCCGCCCCGTTACTGGGAATGTTCGCGGTATATCCGAAGGACGCGACACCCAGGCCCGCCGGTCGTTGGTTCCTGGATCGGCTTAAACAGTGCAACTCCGAATAGCGCGGAGCAAGGTTCGCGGCGAAGAAGATAGACGCAAGCCTGATAGCCTGCCTCAGTAGATGTTGCCAGTTCAGACATTCGCGAATGAATTGAGGAAGTCGATGTAAAAAAAAAGGCCCTGTCCGGGAATCGGACGGGGCCTCACTAAGCTCGCTTCTCTTGGAGAGTTGCGTTGCTGACCTTAGCAAGCCAAATCGTGTCCATCAAGCCAAAAAAATATTCGCATTGTCAGGTGCGATCGTATTTTTACGCTTTCCTCTCGCATCTCTTTAAGACTACTCGCACGAAGAAATTCAGAACTCCGGTCGGGCAAGTAGTCCCACAATCGAACTCTACGCTCGACTTTTCTCAGTCAATTCCTCCGGCTCAGGCCTCGTTTGACAACGCTTTGTGACCCATGTGCGATGCGAACTCATCGGTGCGCATCCCGATTTGCCATGTCATCGTGCGTTATCAATACATCGGACTACAGGTCGAATCCACCGATAGCCGAGTCGATGCCCACCAACGCGATTGGGCAATGGGGCGGGGAAAGCGGCCAAACGCCGCGCCGCGTGCGTTGCTCACGGTGTCCCGATGTATGTAGGGAGCAAATAGGTCGACGGACTGCTGTGTTTGCATGTGTCGAAGTCGGCGCAGTAGCAGGGGGAGGCATTGCGAACGCCTGGCAAAAGAGTGAAGTAGTGGCAGGGTTTTCGATTTGATGTTGATTGGATAATCAAGATTGATCAATAGAAAGCGCAGTCCTATATTCGATTCCGTCAGGACGGGTACGCGAATCCCGTCCTTAACGACGGAGCATGGAAAGTGACTGAGAACCATGAAATTGGCCGCTCAATCGTGGCCAACGGCATCAAGACGAACTATCACGACATCGGCAAGGGGGACGTGACCTTACTGATTCATGGCTCTGGTCCGGGCGTGACTGCATGGGCAAACTGGCAACGAACGATTCCTGCGTTGGAGCACCAAGGCCGCGTCGTCGCGCCAGACATGGTTGGCTTCGGTTATACGGATCGGCTGGAAGACGGTACATACGGGCTCGACAAATGGGTCGAACACGTTTTCGCCTTCATGGACGAATTGGACATCGAATCGGCGAACGTCGTTGGCAACTCGTTTGGCGGCGCACTTGCGCTCGCGATGGCGTCGCGCAAGCCGCAACGCGTGAAACGGCTTGTGTTGATGGGAAGTGTTGGTGTGACGTTTCCGATTACCGATGGTCTCGACGCCGTGTGGGGCTACAAGCCGTCGCTCGAAAACATGCAGGGGATTCTCGAGTACTTTGCTTTCGACCGCTCGCGTCTTACCCCGGCATTGGCAGAAATGCGTTACCAGGCAAGCATCCGCCCTGGCTGCAGTGAAGCGTTCGCACAGATGTTTCCGGCGCCGCGCCAACGCTGGGTCGACGCGATGACGACCCCCGAGGAAAGCCTGCGTCAATTGTCCCACGAAACGTTGATTGTTCACGGTCGTGAAGACAGGGTTATCCCGACCAGCACCTCGTTGAGGCTCCACTCGCTGATCCCTAATTCGCAATTGCACATCTACAGTCAATGCGGGCACTGGACACAGATTGAGCAGGCGGACCGCTTCAACAGGCTAGTCGCCAATTTTCTGGCCGAAAAGTAGATGTAGTTCGCGTTTGCGCCGTCCACAGGGCGCTGCGTTAGGCAGTACAGGCCTCACAAAACCATATCAATGTCGGCGGACGCCCGTCCGGACGACAGGAGACCCAAAATGATTGACCTCCTCGACGTTTCATACGTTCGTCTTGGCACGTCGGACCTCGACAGTTCGGTTCGTTACGCTACAGAGGTTCTCGGCCTTCAGGTTGCACGCCGTAGCGGTAAGAGTGTGTATCTTCGCTCGGATGCCAGAGACCATACGCTTGTCTACACGGAAGGGAATCCAGGCGATCAGGTCAGCGGCTTTCAGGTCCGCACACCGGACGAACTCACGAACGCCGCAGCCGTGCTCGAAGCAGCAGGTGTCGCTGTCAAACAGGGGAGCGTTGGCGAGGCCGAGCAGCGGAGCGTCAACGACTTCATCACCTTTTCCGACCCTAGCGGAAACCTCATCGACCTGGTTGTTGCGCCACATCACAGCGGGCGCCGCTATTTTCCTTCGCGCGATGCGGGAATCACCGGCTTTAGCCACATCGGATTGTGTACGACCAATGCAAAGCGTGACGAAGCCTTCTGGACCACGGTGCTGGGGGCGCGCGTCAGCGACCGGATCGGTGACGCGGCTTTGCTGCGTATCGACGGTGTGCATCACAAAGTCGCACTGCTGCCGGCGCCGAAGGGCGGCGTTCAGCACATAAATCACCAGGTCCAAAGCATCGACGACATCATGCGCGCCTGGTACATCCTGCGGGAAAAGAACGTTCGGATTCGCTTTGGTCCCGGACGGCATCCGACATCCGGCGCCATGTTCCTTTATTTCGAGGGTCCGGATGGGATGGTGTTCGAGTATTCAAGCGGCGTGCGGGTTCTGACCGAGGAAGAGGATAAGACTCACCAGCCCCGCCAGTTCCCGTTTGAGCCGATCTCATTCTGCATGTGGGGTTCGAAGCCGGAAGGCATGGAGTTTCACTCGTGAATCCGGGACCGGCGGAAGCGAGCGATGCACAGCAACGGCTGCTGCGTGTTGCCTCGCGGGCGTTGGGGCGGGCCAATCTCGTCCACGCTTATGGCCACTGCAGCGTCCGGTTGGATGATGAGCACCTGCTGGCATGCGCCGCCATGCCAATGGGATTGGTGACAAAGGAGCCGGGAGTTGTAGTCCCCATCCGGGGGCCGCTACCCGCTGGAGTGCTTGGCGAGGTCTGTGTGCATCAGCAGATATATGCGCGACGACCTGAGGTGGGCGCTGTTGTGCGAAGCATGCCGCGTTATCTCATGAGCTTGTCGGCCGCCTCCATCACCCCTATCCCGCGCCACGGGCCTGGGTCATATTTTGCGCCAGGTGTTCCTCTCTGGAAGGATGTCCAGCTTGTGCGTTCGGCGAGTCAGGCACAGGGTGTGGTCGATACGTTAGGGACTTCCCGCGCCGTTGTAATGCGTGCGAACGGAGTCGTAGTCGTGGGTGTCACGCTTGAAGAAGCAGTCGCCATGACGTGGTTTCTGGAGGATGCGGCGCGGGTTGAGTACGAAGTGCGGGCGATAGGTGCAGTGGACAGCGCGGTTTTCAGTGAAGAGGACTCCCGCCAGCGCGCAACGACAGCCGGCCGAATCATTGAGCGCATGTGGGACTACCTGACAGCGGGCGATGCTGAAGTGGATGCAGGCACCTTGTGATCCTGATCAGAGAACGAAAAGAGATATGAACACACACGAAATCGGCACTGCGGCGAAGGCGCTCTATCAGGCTCTCGTTACCCGGAAACCCATTGCCCCGCTCACGGATTCCGTTCCGGAAATGAGCATATCGGACGCCTACGAGGTCCAGCGATTGATGATGGAACTCCGCCTTCGGGAGACTGGAGAACACATCGTCGGCAAGAAAATCGGCATTACGAGCCAGGCAGTGATGGACATGCTCAATGTGCGTCAGCCTGACTTCGGCCAACTCACTTCCGGCATGCAGTTCGCAAACGGCGCAACGATTCCGCTCGATGGATTGATCGCACCCAAGGCGGAGGGCGAAATTGCTTTTCTGCTCGGGCAAGACCTGAGTGGCCCCGGACTGACGAGCCAGGACATTCTCGACGCGACCGAATGTGTCATGCCTTGCTTCGAGATTGTCGACTCAAGGGTTCGCGACTGGAAGATACGGATTCAGGACACCGTGGCCGACAACGCATCTTCGGGCGCCTTCGTCATCGGCGAAGGACGCGTTGATCCTCGCTCGCTGGATCTCGCCGGAGTCAGGATGACGTTCGAACGCAATGGCGAAGAAATCGGGCGCGGGCTGGGTTCGGCCGCGCTCGGCCACCCATTGAATGCGGTGACATGGCTTGCAAATCAGCTGGGAGAACTCGGTGTTTCGCTCCGGGCGGGTGAGATCGTGCTGTCAGGTGCGCTCTCCGCAATGGTGGTGGCCCGAGCCGGTGATCGGATGCGAATCGAGCTGCAAGGCATTGGAAGCGCGGAAGTGGCATTCGCATAGGTGGTTCCGAAAAACGCGGCGTGCGGCTAAACAGCCGACGCTGACGAGATTCGAATTCCAGTTTGGAGTGGAGACAAGATGAACCAGCAAGAAAGAAAGCTGAAGGCGGCCATTATCGGTTCGGGAAACATAGGGACCGACCTGATGATCAAGATCCTTCGTCACGGAAAGCACATTGAGGCAAGCGTCATGGTCGGCATCGACGCGGCTTCGGACGGACTGGCGCGTGCGCGCCGACTCGGTGTCCAAACTTGCGACACTGGTGTTGAGGGTCTCGTTGGTATGGCGGTGTTCGAAGATGTCGATGTGGTATTCGATGCGACTTCGGCTGCCGCGCATTTACAGAACGAGGCGCTACTGCGGCGGGTGAAGCCCGGCATTCGCGTAATTGACCTGACGCCAGCCGCCATCGGCCCGTACTGTGTTCCGGTCGTCAACCTGGAAGAACACCTCCGGGCGCGGAACGTAAACATGGTCACCTGCGGTGGCCAGGCGACGATCCCAGTGGTAGCAGCGGTTTCGAGCGTCTCTCAAGTCCACTATGCCGAAATAGTTGCGTCCATCTCGAGCCGTTCAGCCGGACCTGGAACGCGGGCGAACATTGACGAATTTACCGAGACGACCTCGCGCGCGTTGGAAACAGTCGGAGGCGCGCGCCGTGGGAAGGCGATCATCGTGTTGAATCCCGCAGAGCCTCCACTCTTGATGCGCGACACCGTTTTCACGCTTTCAGAGGGCGGTAGTGAGGAGCAGATTGAGACCGCGATCACTCGTATGGTCGAGCGAGTGAATAAGTACGTTCCCGGTTATCGCCTGAAACAGCGCGTCCAGTTCGAACACATTCCAGCCGACCAGCCGATTAACGTCCCCGGCATTGGACTATTGAGCGGCCTTAAGACTTCGGCGTTTCTCGAAGTGGAAGGCGCCGCGCACTACCTGCCGGCCTATGCCGGCAATCTGGACATTATGACCTCAGCTGCTTTGGCCACGGCAGAGGCAATGGCCGCGCACTTGAGCAATAGCGGTGAGGCCAGCACGAAACAGGACGCCGCCACGGTGAGTACGCAATGAAAGACAAACTCTACATCTCCGACGTGACTCTGCGCGACGGCTCCCACGCTGTCCGGCACCGGTACACCATCGAGCAAGTCAGGAAAATCGCCAAAGCGCTCGATGCCGCGAAAGTCGATTCCATCGAAGTTGCACACGGCGACGGTTTGCAGGGCTCGTCGTTCAATTACGGCTTTGGCTTGCACTCGGACGTCGAGTGGATTGCGGCAGTAGCGGAGGAAGTGAGCCACGCCCGTGTCGCAACGCTGCTGTTGCCAGGTATTGGCACCGTGCACGACCTGCGTGAAGCTTACGACGCTGGCGCGCGCGTTGTCCGTGTTGCAACCCATTGTACTGAGGCGGATGTCTCGAAGCAGCACATTGAAGCCGCTCGAAATCTGGGCATGGAAGCGGTGGGCTTTCTCATGATGAGCCACATGACTGAGCCCTCCGAACTCGCCCGGCAGGCACTGCTTATGGAGAGCTACGGCGCTACGTGCATCTATCTCGTTGATTCCGGCGGCGCTCTCACGATGAGCGGCACGCGCGATCGGATGCGAGCCCTCAAGGGCGCTTTGCGGCCAGAAACAGAGACTGGGATTCACGCGCACCACAACCTTAGTCTCGGCGTCGCGAATTCCATTGTCGCTGTCGAGGAAGGTTGTAACCGGATTGACGCCAGTCTGGCGGGTATGGGTGCGGGCGCGGGCAACGCGCCGCTGGAGGTTTTCATCGCAGCTGCGAGTCGCCTTGGCTGGGAGCATGGCTGCGACCTTTACGCGCTGATGGACGCGGCGGATGACATCGTGCGGCCGCTGCAGGACCGCCCGGTCCGGGTCGATCGGGAGACGCTCGCCTTGGGCTATGCCGGCGTGTACTCGAGTTTTCTGCGACATGCAGAAAAAGCTGCGCAGCAATATGGCCTGAAGACTGTCGACATCCTCGTTGAACTGGGTCGCCGCCGGATGGTGGGTGGCCAGGAGGACATGATCGTCGACGCGGCGCTGGACTTACTTGAAGCGAAGCAGCCCGTTTCTGCGAGCTAGACCGGGCGAACAGAGCTTTATACAGAACGATATACAGAAAGACACGCAGGAGGCTTCATGGAACACATTTGTTCACATTTTGATTCACACCAGGCAAACGCCACGAGTCCCGTACGCTTTGTGCGGAATGTGCACGCAGCAGACCCCGCAGCCTTACGCGAACTGGTCGACCCAGGACGAGTGCACTCAGCGCTGTACACCTCGCCAGAAATCTTCGAGCTCGAAATCGAAAAGATTTTTCATAGCTCATGGGTCTATGTTGGCCATGCAAGTGAAGTGCCGGCAGCCGGTGATTTCCGCGTACGGCGGCTTGGCACGCAGCCGGTCATTATGGTGCGCGGGCACGACCACGTTGTGCGTGTTCTGATGAATCGCTGTCGCCATCGTGGCGCGGCAGTGTGCGAAGTTGAGGCCGGGCGGGAAAAATTCTTTCGCTGCTGGTTTCATGGCTGGACCTACGACAATACCGGGAAATTAGTCAGCGTGACCGACCCCGAGGGTTATGGCCCGTCGTTCTCGCTAGACGACCATTCGCTGACGGCGGCCCCGCGTGTTGCGGTCTATCGGGAATTTGTATTTGCGTCACTGTCATCCGACGTGCCACCTCTCGAAGAATACCTGGGACAGGCTGCGCAGATGATTGACCTGCTTGTCGACGCTTCTCCCGATCGGGAGATTGAAGTGAGCGCCGGTGTTCACAAGACCGTCTACAACGGGAACTGGAAGCTGGTGGGCATGGATGGCTACCACCCGCATTACGTGCACGCATCGGTTGTTTCGATGTGGCAACGCCAGGCGGACAGCGGTATCGGCGCCACGCACCGCGCCGATCCGTTCGATGGCAAAGCGAAGACCTTTACGCGAGATTTAGGCCACGGACACGCGATGCTCGATATGCGTGAGCATCGGGTGGAACACTTCTCGGACTATGAGAAATTTCTGCGCGGCGTAACAGGCGGCACTGAATACATAAATGCCTTGCAGGCACGCGACGGCGCGGACCACGCGAAGCTGCTACTTGCCATCGCAGGCGATCCGCATATCGGCGTGTTTCCCAACATGCAGATTATCAATAACCAGATCCGCATCATGGTGCCGCTCGAGGCCGGGCGCACAGAGGTATTGATGTTCCCAGTCTTGCTCAAGGGCGTGAGTGCTGAGATCAACACTATGCGGCTGCGTCAGCATGAGTCGTTCTACGGGCCAGCTGGGGCCGGTTCGCCTGACGATGCGGAGATCTTCGAACGGGTGCAGCGCGGGATGAATGCTCAGGTTGACCCATGGATCGATATCTCTCGGGGTATTGGGCGCGAGAAGGTCGAGTCAGACGGAACAATCATCGGCCATATCTCAGATGAAGTGCCGCAGCGTGGCCAGATGCGCCATTGGCTCAAATTGATGACGAAAGGGGCGGAAATTGAATAACGCAGACGCGACGGTTCTGGATGCGCATGGCGCGAGCGACATTCACTTTGGTGAGGTGGCACAGTTCCTCTTTCGTGAAGCCGAACTGATGGACGCGCATCGGTTTAACGACTGGCTCGATCTCTGGTGCAGTGACGGGCTCTATTGGGTTCCGTGCAACTCAGAAAATCTGGCTCCGGACAAGTCGGTTTCACTTATCTATGAAACGCGCAGCCAGCTTGATGACCGCGTGTTCCGGCTTAAAGGGCGTCACGCACATGCGCAGAACCCGCGCTCACGACTGATGCGGGTGGTATCGAACTTGGTGATAGAGGAGGCATCTGCGGAGTCCGTCATCGTGCGTTCGAACTTCGTGCTTGGCGAAGTACGCAGCGATCGCCAGGAGACGTGGTTCGGTCGTAACCGGCATGTGCTGTTGCGTGAACCGAATGGCCTTCGCATCAAGGAAAAAAAGGTCTTTCTGCTCAACAACGACAGCCCAATGAACAACCTCACTTTCCTGATCTGAGTCCGCGATGGAAAACCCAACGAACCCCGGAATCAATGGGACAAAGGTCGCCGGCATCGGCGACCTCCCTGACGGACCGTGGACAGAGCTTTGTGCCTTCTCCAAAGTGCCTGACGGCGAAGGCATTCAGGTGACTGTCGACGCGCAGGTGCTTGCTGTCTGGCGTGTAGGTGAGCAGGCTTTCGTAACTGACGACACCTGCACGCATGGCGAAGCTTCACTTGCTTGCGACGGCATGCTTGACGGGTTTTCGATTGTCTGCGGTTTGCATCAAGGCGAGTTCGATATTCGGACAGGCCTGGTGCTGGCGGCACCGTGTAGTAAGCCGATTGCTTCGTATCCGGCCTGTGTGCAAGACGGGCAAGTGCTGGCAAAGCTGGAACGTGTTCAGCCATCGTGAACTGCAACAACTGACGGGAAATTGCAATGATCAGGTCGGAGCAGAAGATGGACCCGCCGATTATCGCGACAATGATCGGTGATTCAGCCGGAATCGGGCCGGAAGTCGCGTTCAAGGCCGCAGTCAGTCGTGAACTTGCTGGCGTTTGCCGTCCATTGCTGATTGGCGACATCGCCTCTATTCGTGCAGCGGCAGCGCTCGCGACGCTGAGCGCCGAATTCGAGGTCATCAACACGTTCGATGCGGCGGCCTTCACGTCGGGCAAGATGGTAGTGCTTGACCCTGGCGATCTCGGTGCAGGCGACTACCGGATTGGCGAACCCTCGGCAGCAGCGGGGCGGTCAGTGGTGAAATGGATTGATCTCGCTGACGAACTCGCGCGGGATGGCTGCCTTGATGGCTGGATCATGGGGCCAGTCGATTCCACGTCGCTCAAGCTCGCCGGAGCTGTTGACAGCATCGATGACCTCCAGCCGGCAGGCACGTTTATGTTTCGTATGAGCGGCCGGCTGAGGGTCGTGCCGCTTACGGAGCACATCCGAATTCGTGATGTTGCTTCGACCGTGACGCGTGAAGCCGTCCTGAACCTCATTCAGCTTGTTGACCAAACACTACGTGCGTGGGGCATTGCAAAGCCGCGCATCGGAGTGGCCGGTTTGAATCCCCACGCGATGTTCGAGGAGGACGCGGACATCGTCAAGCCAGCGGTACAGGACGCGCAAGCGCGGGGAATCGACGCACACGGGCCAGGCGCGCCAGATTCGATATTCAGGCACGGCCTTGAGGGACGCTACGACGTCATTGTCAGCATGTACCACGACCAAGGACAGATTGCGTTGAAGTCGGCCGCTTTTGAAGGCGCGTGCACCATCTGTCTGGGCGTGCCCTACGTGCGTGCGACCGTACCACACGGAACTGCGATGGATATTGCCGGGCGTAACGTCGCACAGCACTACAGCATGCTGTCCGCATTCCGTACCGCCGCCGCCCTTGCCGCCGGAAGGGGCTTTCTGGCGTGACCTGCTGAATGGTCAAGGAGAATGATTCGTGGAAAACGACCTGAACGATGTGCGTGATTCGGATTCGCATGTCGTAGTGGTGGGCGGCGGGCAGGCAGCGGCAGCCGTTGTGCGTACGTTGCGGGCTGAGGGCCATCGTGGCGGAATCGCAATGCTGAGTGCGGAGCGATTCGGACCCTACGAACGACCGCCGCTTTCGAAAGGGGTACTGCTGGGCACCAAGGCGCCGGCTGACACGGTGTTGCTTAGCGCCGATCGCCTTGGGGAACTCGAGGTTGCAGTTCATTCTGGCGTAACGGCAGAACGTATCGACCGACCCAACCGGTTGGTTTACCTGGATAACGGAGAGTCGATCGGCTATGACAAGCTGGTAATTGCCACCGGTGGCCGCCCGCGCCAGCTGGAATTGCCAGGCAATGCGACAGGTGAGATTGCCTACCTGCGCACTATTGATGACGCGCTTGCAGTGCGTGAACGGATGACGCGTGCGGCCCGCGTTCTGGTACTGGGTGGTGGCTGGATCGGGCTCGAGACCGCTTGCTGCGCGCGAGAGTTGGGATTGGAGGTCTTGCTCGTCGAAGCTTGTGCGCGACTGTGCGAACGCACCGTGCCCCCTGTCGTTAGCGACATATTGCTGAGCAGGCATCGGGCAAACGGCATTGACGTCCGACTTGCCACGCAGATCCACGGCCTCGATGTTGTCGAAGGCGGCACGCTGCGAGCGGTGGTCGGAACCGAAGAACTCGAGTTCGATCTTGTGGTTGCCGGTGTCGGTATGGTTGCGAACGACGAACTTGCAGCGCGCGCGGGATTGCCGTGCGCCAATGGAGTCCTTTGTGATGCCGTGGGCCGCACCGTTGACCCTGACATCTTTGCTTGTGGTGATGTCGCAGCGTTCACGCATCGAGCAGGACCTGCGAGACCGGTACGCCTAGAGTCGTGGGACAACGCGGAGCGACAAGGAGCAGCGTGTGCTCTCGCGCTGCTCGGCAAGGAAGTCGGCTATCCCGGGTTGCCGTGGTTCTGGTCAGAGCAGGGCAATACGAACCTGCAAATATTAGGATTTCCCGACGCGTCGCGTACGCCCGTAACACGCCTGAACGGTGACAAATCGATTTTCTTCTGGTTGAAAGAAGGATTTATCGACGCAGCCATTTGTGTCGATGCGCCGGCAGAGATGCTGGTCATCAAGCGACTTGTTCAGAAGCGGGTTCCTGTCATGCCGGCGCAGTTGTGCGATCCATCGCTAAGTTTGAAAAGCCTGTTACAGACCACGCCTGCGACGGAAGTAGCGGCAAGTGGGTAAATTCAGGATGCGGGGCTGAGGAAGGCATTAGCCGTCCTGTCGCAGGTCATGACTTAAAGCTATCAAGAACAGAGGGATGGGCAATCTCGTTGCCCCTACTCTCACCAATGGAGACAAAGCATGAAAACGCTCAGAACGCCTCACGATTGGTCCGGCGCTGCCGCCCCACTAGACTCTTCTCAAACCAGATCCGCCAGCGGGAAACGGCTGTTCTTTGCCAGCTTTCTCGGCACCATGGTGGAGTGGTATGACTTCTTTCTGTACGGCTTCATTGCGCCGTTGGTGTTTGAAGAGTTGTTTTTTCCGAAACTCACGCCGCTCAGTGGCACGATAGCCGTCTACGCGACTTTCGCGGTTGGCTATGCCAGCCGCCCGCTCGGTGGTCTTATCTTCGGGCATTTCGGCGACAAGGTCGGCCGCAAATCCATGATGCTGGTCACGCTACTGATGATGGGCGTGGGCACGACGCTGATTGGGTTCCTACCAAGCTATGGCCAGATTGGAATCGCCGCGACATATGCTCTTGTGATTCTCCGATTTTTCCAGGGCTTCGCGTTAGGTGGTGAGTCGGCTGCAGCTAGTTTGATGGTCCTTGAGAACGCTGCTCAGGGGCGGCGCGGCTTTCTCGGGGCTGCATTGCAGAGCGCCGGTCCGCTCGGTGTATTACTGGCATCGCTAGCCGTATTCCTGGTTTCCCGCTTGCCTCACGAAACACTGTTGTCATGGGGATGGCGAGTACCTTTTCTGCTAAGTGCGGTCTTGGTCGTCATCGGGATTTATATTCGTTTGCGCGTCGAAGAGACCTATGCGTTCAAAAAACAGCAGGGCCAGCACGAACTCGCCCGCGTTCCGGTTCTCGAAACGCTCCGCAACTACAAATGGCCAGTCTTTGCGGTGCTCGTCGTGAGCATAACGGAAAGCACTTTTTACTATCTCACTGGTGTCTATTCGGTTTCCTTTGTCACAAAGACGATGCACATGCCGGGGTCGGTCGCTATCGGTGCGATTGCCTGCGCCAATGCGTTTGCACTCGTCTCAGTGCCGATTTACGGCGCGCTGTCTGACCGTCTGGGCCGCAAAGGCGTATATCTGATCGGGATTGTGGCTTCTGCAATCTATCTGCACTTCTTCTTTCAACTGCTGCTCGGGCGCTCACCGACTGTCATTGTGCTGGCAGTAGTGATTGCTGTAGGCGTGATTCACGCACCTATGTATGCGATGTTCGGCAGCTTCTACGGTGAACTCTTCCCGACACGTGTCCGTTTTACCGGTTTTTCAATGGGAAAGGCGTTTGGTACGGTGCTCGGCGGTGGGATCGCGCCGATGATAGCGGCCACGCTCGTGGCGAGGAATCATGGCGACCCAAGCGGTATCGGCGTCTACTACCTATGCCTCGCAGTCGTCGCTCTCGTAGTGATTCTGCGAACGCGGGAAACATGCAACGCTGATATCGCCGAGTAATTTCAATCGCTGTTCAACGATTTGATTTGTGCCATGCGCCGCTCAGCAGAGCGGTATGGCCAAGGCACCCGCTCGCCTGTAATCCTTGAGAGAGACCAGAAATGAAAAAAATATATCTTGATGCAGTGATGGTCGCAGGACTCGCGACCGTTGCTTCGGTCGCCAATGCGCAAAGCAGCGTAACGCTCTACGGCATTATCGACACCGGCCCCGCGTACATCAGCAATGTCGGTGGACATCGACTGATTGAGTCGGTGAGCGGTTTCATGCAGGGCAATCGAATCGGTTTCAAGGGCCGCGAGGAGCTTGGCGGAGATCTGGCTGCAATCTTCGTGCTCGAAAATGGGTTCGATGGCAACGCTGGCACTTTAAGTCAAGGCGGCCGTCTGTTTGGCCGACAGGCATTTGTGGGATTGTCGAGCGGAGCGTACGGAAAACTTACGCTTGGTCGCCAGTACGACACCAACTACGACTTCATGGCCGACACGGGCGCTGCGAAACTTTTTGCTGGGAACGGAGCGCACGTTTCCGATAACGACAATCTGTTCGGTACGGTACGTTTCCAGAACGCGGTGAAATACACCAGCCCGACGTTTGGCGGTTTGGCATTTGCTGCGATGTATGCAGCCAGCAACGCCGCTGGTGCGTTCGCCGACAATCGCGCATACAGCGCAACGGTAGCCTACCGGCGTGGAGAGCTCAAACTCGCGCTTGGGTACCTGCAGCTTAATCGCCCGAACTCAACTGATAACACTAACGGAGGGGCAGGCAGTGACTATCCGGCGCCGTTTAGTCTCTTCAAGACCAGTGCCGTCGGGGCGCGGACCGCCTTGGTGGACACGCAGCGAATCTATGACGCGACTGCTTCGTACGCGGTCGGTCCGACGCAAGAGAATCTGGTGTACTCCCATGTACAGTACCGTTATCTCAATGGGAGTCATCTCCGCCTGGACAACGCGGAACTGAATGGCACATGGCGTATCACGCCGGCATTCTCCGCAGGTCTCGCCTATATCTTCACAATTGGACGCTACGACGAAATCAACAAG
The DNA here is from genome assembly GCF_038050405.1 of Paraburkholderia sp. IMGN_8. Classification (NCBI taxonomy): domain Bacteria; kingdom Pseudomonadati; phylum Pseudomonadota; class Betaproteobacteria; order Burkholderiales; family Burkholderiaceae; genus Paraburkholderia; species Paraburkholderia sp. IMGN_8. The sequence continues at coordinate 4,290,427 of NZ_CP150901.1, forward strand.
ACTCCCAAGTGGCATCAGGTTGACTTCGGCATTGACTACCTGCTTTCCAAGCGAACCGATCTGTATGCGTTCGCAATCTATCAAAAGGCGGCCGGCTCGGCGCGGAACGCCGCTATCTTTTTCGTTCAGCAATCGAGTTCGCAGACGCAAGCCGAAGTGACGTTTGGCATTCGGCATCTGTTCTAGGCCAGCGTGCTCTTGGGCCGCTCCTGTCTCGGAGCGGCCGATTTTCTGTGCTCAGCTAGATTGCAGGTCCTGTTGGAGAACCGACGAAGCGTGCGCGGGGCCGGAGCACAGTGCCAAACATCCGCTGCTCCTGGACGTGTGCCAGCCAGCCCGCGACCCGGGCGAGGGCGGCCAACGCCCCCGCCGTGTGTTTCGGCACGCCCATCGCTCGCGTTAGCACGACCGTACCCAACTCCTGTCGTGGCAACAAGCCGTGCAAGGCCTCCATCTTCTCTATAAACCTGTAAATTGACGTCATCTGCCGTGGTTGATCTGAGCGGCGCTTGGCCAGTTCGATCATGTAGCGTGCTCTCGGATCGCCGCGCGGGTAGAGAGGATGGCCGAAACCGGGAATCGCCATACCTCGTTCGTGCAAGGCAGTCGCCCGCCGCACCAGCGCGCTAACCGTACTCGCGCTATCGAAGAATTCGTCGACTCGGTCATAGAGCTGGCCCGTGAGCGTGCCCGTGCTCGCGCAGATTCCGGAGACGATGCAGCTATGAAGAGTACAACCAGTCGAGGACGATACTCGCACAGCGAAAGTAGCGGGCGACAGTTCGTGGTCAGCAAGCAGAATGAGAAGGGCCTCGATCCCTTCTCGGTTCTCGCTGGTTGGCTCGATCGAAAGCGCAGCTAATATCCCCTCCGATACCGTCTGGTTATTCCCCATTGGATGGTAGCGATTTTGATCTGACACCAGTCCGCAACAGCCAACCATGGTCTGGATTATCTGGCGGCCGGCGTTAAACATATGCCCTTCGTCCATTCTTTCCATTGCAGATTGCTTACTTCCGCCGATGTACAACGTGACCAGAGAAAACATGTCGAGAAGGCTTCCGTGTCGCAGGGACCACGAGGATTCAATTAGCCGGTTCAGTTCTGGCCACGGTTTGGCTTTTTTCCAAGTGACCGTGCCGTCATTCAATATACCTGTCCATAAGAGTTGCGCCACCGCCTCAAATGGTACGCGTGCGCGCACGAGGTCGACCGCAAGTCGCCCTCGATAGCGGGGACCATCTGGTGTTATCTCTGTAATGGACGTCGGGATGATCGGTTCGCCGAAGTTCATCGCCGAGGCCGCCACGGCGCCGTGGCCATGCCGGGCAAGAGAGCGGGCTTCAAGGCGTTTGAGATCGTCGCGCCAATAGAGACGCCCCTTGTGGCCGGGCTGCGAGATGCTTCGAATCAAGCCACGGCTGACATACGCATACAGCGTCTGCTGGCGGACGTTGAGAATTTTCATCGCTTCCGCAGCAGACGCGTAATCGGCGTTAGCCTTTTTGCGGGTGGCGTCGGCACCCGCGTGCTCCGGAGTCGGCCGTTCGATTTTCTCAGCCATATTGATCAGGTGTACAAGATTGATCATCATCATACTGTACGCCAGTGGTCTGGAAGCGGCAGCAACTCCTCGATCAGACAGCTTGCGGTCTCGCTGTGGCGGAAACCATCGGAAAGGTGGATAGCGCGCAACAATCGGTGCAAGTCGTGGAGGTGATCAGGCCGCACTGGACTGAGAGGGAACTGCGCAAGCCGATTGCACGAAGGCCGCTATAGAAGGTCCATGTGCTGTACCGGCTCCGGTTGTTTGGACACGCTGTTGTGGAAGGTTTCGGTGTCTTTTCGACCCGGATCGTTAAGGTTGCGTTAAGGCGGATTCGTTAAAAATCCGTACAGCGTTTCGGCGTCAAATTCGATATTGGAGGATTTTCATGTGTAGGTTTTATCAGATTGCTACTATCTTTACTTTGGTCGTTTCCTCAGTCGGTGCCGCGTCGGCAGCGGCGCCTCAGCCTAGTTACGTGACGACCGTTCAGCTGCACGACGGCAAGCGCGTGACATGCTCCGTCAATGAACCGGCATCAACACCATCGTCTTCAAACGACCAGCAAGCGTTGACCGCCAGCGAACGAAACGAGGCAGAGATCGTTGCTACGGCTGTCCTCCGGAGAATCCCCAGAAATCGGGGCGAGGCCGACATGACGGTCGTGCAATGCTCATAAGGAGAACGCACGGAGCGACATCCAATCTTGTGGATCGATGCTCGTCGAGTGTTTGCCGTTTGAGGGCGGATTGATCGGCAAGGTCGGGCGGAAGAGATTGAAGGCTTGGCCGATGTCCCTCCCGATGTCATAGAAGGGGACTTGGCTGAGTGGATTGCCTGCGTGACAGGCCGTCCGGTTTTCATTGCGTCAGCGCTGCCACATAAGCGGAAACAGACGCAATTTCGTCGTCGCTCAACAGCGGAACGATCTCAGACTCATCAACTTTCTCTTGCCCCCGCGCGTTCCGCTCTTCCATGCATGGAGTTGTGTTTCAACATACTCTTCATGCTGACCGGTGATGCGGGGGAAATCAGGCTCGATACCGCCTCCCGTTGCGCGATAGCATGAAACGCACGCTGACGCGCCGTTCGTACCACCGTGTCTATAGACAAGCTCGCCGGCGTTGACGAGCGCTGCGTTTGAAGTCGTACCCGGCGCAGGCGTTTGCGCCGCATCGAAGGCCGCGAGTGATTTCATTTCGTCCGGCGACAGGTCTTTGACCATCGCCTGCATGATTTCGTTATGCCGCAACGGCGCCACACCCGGACCGCCCTTGAACTGCGTGAGCTGTTTGTACAGTTACTGTTGCTGGGCGACACACTCGACGATGACCCGGTCAGCCAGCTTGGAAAATTTCTGCCCACGTGGTTCACGTGTGCCTCTGCTGTTTTCGATCATTCTCGGTGGTATCGCGGCAAACGTGCCGAACGGCTACACGGCTGGCCTCGGTCTGCTGGCACTGCGCATTCCGATCAACCGGATTACATCGCTGACCATCATTCTGGCAATCACAACGCCCGTAAACCAGAGGTACTTTGGGCCGTGCATGCGCTCGCAGTGAAGCGCAACAGCGGAGTCTGCCAAACGCAACGGCAGACTATACAGAATAACGAAAAATCAAAGGCAACAGCATGAGGTACACGTAAGTTTTTAAACACGATGGTAAGGTTTGCGCGGACTCAACGCTTACTGCTGCAATCCCGAGCTCAAGACGATCGCAGTGCCGACGTCAGGCTAGCCATCAGAAAGCTTTTGCTGCACACAAACGCCAGAACCCCGATGTCCTGTGCGGCCAACCGGAGTTCGGGAGTTACTGCGTGAGGCGCCTGACGACTAACTGTCGTTGCGTCTTTGCATAGTGGCGTCCGGCGCGGAGCGCCGAAGTGGACTTACGCGGCGGCAATCGCCTCGCGTGCGCTCGTGAGCGCTGCGCTCGCGGCATCCGGGCCCATATTCAGGCCTTCGGCGTAGATGAAGCTCACGTCGGTCATGCCGAGGAAGCCGAGGAACGACCTCAGGTACGGCGTCTGGCTGTCATTCGGGGTGCCTTGATACATGCCGCCGCGCGCCGAGACCACGAAAACCTTCTTGCCGTTCAGGAGGCCTTCTGGGCCGTTCGCAGTGTACTGGAAGGTGATGCCTGCGCGTGCGACCCAGTCGAAGTATGTCTTGAGCTGCGACGAGATACCGAAGTTGTACATCGGCGCGCCGATCACGATGATGTCCGCAGTCTGCAGTTCCGCGATCAGCGCTTCGCTGCGCGCGGCGATAGCCTGCTGCTCGGGCGTACGCTGCTCGGCTGGCGTGAAGAACGCGCCAAGGACAGCGTCGTCGAGGTGCGGCAACGGCTCGGCTTGGAGATTGCGCATGACAACCTTCGCGTCGGACTTCGATTTTCGCAGCTTGTCAGTCAATTCGCTGGCGAGTAGCGTCGACTGGGCGCCTTGCGAGCGGGCGGCGGAATTGATTTGCAGGATCGTGGTCACGGTGGTTTTGCCGGGTCTTGGGCGCACAATGTTGCGCAAGAGTTGCAGGATGGTGGTCATGGCGGCTTTGGGTCTTGGGCGCGCAATATTGCGCAAGTGGAGGCATTGTGTATTTCTTCCACGCCCGGAAAAAGTCATCCGCCGACAACGAATCGTTGCCGCAATAGAACAATAGACGGTCTTGTCGCAATAAGACACTCTGTTAATCTGATTGGATCGAAACGGTTGTGTGAGCGACGAATGAAGATGCTGGATCCGGGTGTTGCACGGGTGCTTATCGTTGACGTCGATCACAATGACCGGGAGTTAGGCACATTCGTGGCCATTCACGAAAAGTCGTCCATCCAGAAACGCGGGAATACTTGCGGGCACCTTTTGACTCTGGTGAATTCAGTCGCCGCGCCCACGACAGTTACGACCCCCATTTTTCAGGCCAATCGTTCCTCGAGGTTATCCGGAGCGGCCGACGAAGGAATCTACTGTTGCCTCCTCAAAGTTCGTTGCTTCAGGAAAAACAGTCAATCCCGCTGAATGGCATTTTTCTTTTCGGCATCTATCTTCAAACTTGCTTCCGTCAACTGAAACGTCGTCCCGCTACGTTTTGCTCGAGCATACAGGTTGATACGGCGCAGTATGGCAGTTGCTTACCGGAAAGGTCTAATACATACCCTTGAATCAGTGACGGTGTCACAACGAAGACGCTGTCTACAAAGACTTTGGCAGCCGTCACGATGGGCGCCAAACGGCGGGGGAAACGGAGTAACGAAAATGCTAAGCGAGAAGTTAGAATTTCCGGGACCTAACGGCCAAAAACTATCAGGACGCCTCGATAGGCCAGATACGCCTCCGCGCGCCTACGCGCTGTTCGCACATTGCTTCACCTGTGGAAAAGACATTGTGGCTGCACACCGGATTGCGCAGGCACTCACGGTGCACGGCATAGCTGTCCTTCGGTTCGACTTCACGGGAATCGGCGGAAGCGAAGGTGAGTTTTCCGAGACTAACTTTTCCTCAAATTGCCTTGACCTCATCGCCGCAGCGAATTTTTTGCGTACAAGCCATTGCGCCCCAACCCTTATGATCGGGCACAGCCTAGGGGGCGCAGCAGTTCTTGCTTCGGCGTCAAGCATCCCTGAAATTCGCGCGGTCGTAACCATTGCAGCGCCTAGCGACCCGGCGCATGTGACAGGCCATTTTGGCGCGCAGCTCTCGCAAATCGACGAGCTCGGTGAAGCACAGGTCCAGGTTGCTGGTCGAGTCTTCAAAATAAAACGCCAATTCATAACCGATGCGCACAAACACCGTCTAGCAGACCGCGTTGCGCAGCTGAAACGGCCTCTAATGGTCATGCACGCACCCGGAGATACAACAGTCGGAATCGAGAATGCCAACGCTATCTTTAAAGCTGCAAAACACCCTAAGAGCTTTTTCTCGCTGGACAACGCTGATCATCTGGTCACACAAAAAGAAGATGCGCTTTATATAGCAAATACCATTGCGGCATGGAGCGAGCGCTATCTGGCGGCGATCTAGAACGTCGCATGTCAATTGGTATGCGGAGGTCGTTGTGGCTATCCGCGCGTGCTTCAAATACCCGAGATTGATCCGAGCGTCGCCTACAGATCCAACCAAGCGAATCAATAGTCTCCGCCTCAAGCATTGCCACCAATGCAGCCGAGAACGGCCTTTAATAAGCTGTCCTTGCGAATGCCAACATGTATAAACCGTTCCTTATAGCCCCAAGTCGTCCTATCTCGAGTGTCAAACCGGCACCAGTAGACCGAGTCTCGGCAGGATAGACCATGGCGGCGAGTGCCTTCAAACTGGATTGACCGCCTAGCGCGCAACATACAGCTAGCAAGCCCCAGGCAAGGACAATGCGCTTTGGTTCCCGTATGAATGTTGCAGTTGCGAAAACGATGCGTTGTCCAGAGGGAGCGTATATGGTCCGTCGTTTCCCATTATTATTTGGGCGTTCCAAATACACGTCAATGCCTGAAGGAGCGTCATGGACCTTGCCTCAATCCGCCAATCCGCTTTTGCGATGCCCGTTCACAATCCGGCATACCCACGACCGCCGTTTCGCTTCCTCAATCGCGAGTACTTCATCGTTTCGTACGAGACAGACCCCGATGCGCTGCGAGCGGTCGTGCCGGAACCTTTGCGTCCAGAAAACGCCCTCGTGCATTACGAATTCATCCGGATGCCCGATTCGTCCGGGTTCGGCAACTACACGGAGAGCGGACAGGTTATTTCCGTGCGCGACCCACAAGGCAGGTTCGGCAACTACACGCATTCGATGTACCTCGATGACGAGGGCCCCATTGCAGGTGGCAGAGAGATTTGGGGTTTTCCAAAAAAACTTGCGCGGCCGCGCCTGGCCATCGACGGCAACGACACGCTGCTCGGCACGCTCGACTACGGCACGCAACGTATCGCAACCGGCACGATGGGCTTCAAGCATGTGCCGCTCGATATCGAGGCCGAACGCAAGAAGCTTGCGGACACTCCGAACTACCTGTTGAAGGTGATTCCGCACGTTGACGGTTCGCCGCGCGTGTGTGAACTCGTGCGCTTCTATCTGCGCGATGTGAGCGTGCTTGGCGCGTGGTCGGGTCCTGCCGCGCTCGAACTGCATCCGCATGCGCTCGCGCCGATCGCCGATCTGCCTGTCAAACGCGTTGTGGGCGCACGACACGTGGTCGCCAACCTCACACTGGATATAGGCGAAGTCGCGTTCGACTATCTGGCGTCCGCCGATACGATGAAGCTCGCAGCCAATCTTTAAACCCTGTCAGGAAGGAGCAGTTATGTCATTGAACAACAAGGTCGCCGTCGTCACCGGCGCGGCAAGCGGTATTGGCGAGCAATGCGCACGTAAGCTCGCGAGCCTCGGCGCAGCCGTCGTTATCGCCGACCTGAATCTGGGGAATGCGCAGAAGGCCGCGTCGAGCATCATCGAAGCAGGCGGAAAGGCGCTGGCGATCGAGATGGACGTGACGAATGAAGATGCGGTCGACCAAGGCATCGAGAACGTGGTCGAAGAGTTCGGCGGTATCGACGTGCTGGTGTCGAACGCCGGCATTCAGATTGTCAATTCAATTGAAGAATATGCATTCACAGACTGGAAGAAAATGCTCGCGATCCACCTGGATGGCGCATTCCTCACGACACGGGCGGCGATCCGGCACATGTACGCGGCCGGGCGCGGTGGTTCGATCGTGTACATGGGTTCGGTGCACTCGCATGAGGCATCAAAGCTGAAGTCGGCGTACGTCACCGCCAAGCACGGGCTGCTTGGACTCGCGCGCGTGGTAGCGAAGGAAGGTGGGCCGCGAGGAGTTCGCGCAAACGTCGTATGCCCGGGCTTCGTTCGCACACCGCTCGTCGATAAGCAGATTCCCGAGCAGGCCAAAGCACTCGGCATCTCCGAAGCCGACGTGGTGAAGAACGTGATGCTGAAAGAAACGGTCGACGGCGAATTCACGACGGTCGAAGACGTCGCGAATACGGTTGCGTTCCTCGCGGGCTTCGAGTCGGCCGCTCTCACCGGGCAGTCGGTCATCGTCAGCCATGGCTGGTCCATGCACTGAGAGGCCACATATGCGCAGCGATCTAAAGAGAATAGGCGGGCAGTCGGATGCGTTTGTGCTGCCGCACTACGACGAAATCGCGCTGGTGCTTCAGGGCGGCGGCGCACTCGGCTCCTATCAGGCCGGTGTGGTCGAAGGTCTGGTCGAAGCGGGTGTACAGCCGCACCGGATTGCAGGCATCTCGATCGGCGCGCTGAACACCGCGATCATCGCCGGCAACGCGCCCGAGAACCGCGTCGATGCGCTACGCGGTTTCTGGAACTCGATCTGTCATCCGCTCGACTGGGCAGGCAGCATCGGTTCATGGGCGCTGCCCGGACTCGGCATGCAGGATCTGGCGCGCAAGTGGGCGAGCATGTGGGCAGCCGGCCGGGCGCTCACCGAGGGGCAGCCGGGCTTCTTCGCGCCGCGCTTTCCGTTGCCCGTGGCAGGTCTCGGCAGGCAAAGCCCGAGCGCGGTGAGCTATTACGATACGGCCGCGCTGAAGGCGACGCTGCTGAAATTCGCGGACTTCGATCGTATCAACGACGGCGATATCCGCGTCTCGGTAGGCGCCGTCAACGTGCGGACAGGCAATCTGTGCTACTTCGACAACACGAAGATGCGTCTCAAGCCGGAGCATTTCACGGCTTCGGGGGCACTGCCGCCGGGCTTTCCGGCAGTCGAGATCGACGGCGAGTACTACTGGGACGGCGGCCTCGTTTCGAACACGCCGCTCACCGAGGTGCTTCGCGACGCGGAAAACAAGGATACGCTGGTCTTCCAGGTTGACCTGTGGAGCGCGCGAGGGAACGTCCCCGGCGACTTCCTCGATGTCTCCGAGCGCGCCAAGGACATCCAGTACTCGAGCCGTACGCGCGCAATCACGAGCATGCTGGCGGAACGGCAGAAGCACGCTCGCTTCATCAAGGAGCTCCTGCAGCAGGTTCCGTCCGCGCTGATTAAATCGAACCCGATGTTTCGTCGCGCCGAATGCGTGGCCAACGGCAGCGCGATCAACGTGGTCCATCTGATCTACAAGAACAAGCCCTATGAGGGGCACTACAAGGACTACGAATTCAGCGTCGACACGATGAAGGAGCACTGGGAAAGCGGGCTTGAAGACATTCGCGGCTCCTTCTCTCATCAGGACTGGTTCGATGTGCCGAGTCGCGAACAGGGATTCGTAACACATGACGTGCATCGCCCGGCCGGTTCGGTGCCGGAGGCCGAGCGGGACAAGCTTGAACTCGCCAACGACGCTGATAGAAAAGCCGTGGCGTGATCCGTAATACAGCGTGTCAGATTTCCTCCAAGAGAGACCCGATCCGATTGAGGCCCGCATGCCTGCGCGCTCGCAGTATTCAGATGCAGCGGTCCTGGCATTCCCGTGCGCATGTGCCCAGGCGAGACGGGTACCGGCCGCCTGCACCGTCACAATTTCTGCGTCGGGTTTGTTGCTTGCCACGACGTCTGTCACCGAGCGCAGCCGGTTGCAGCGCCTGCCGCGATCAGGACAAGCCTGGAACAGGAAGCGAGGCTTCGCGCGTTTTCACGCGAAGTGCGGCGAAAATATTCGCTGCGACAAGCAGACACCCGCAAGATTTCTTCTGCATGGAGATGCGCGCGATGGATAAGGATAAATTTCCGATACTTCCCGACTACAGATCGACTTTACAGTCAGAAAACGCATCAGGCACAAGCGATCGCGGCAAATATCGGCGATTCCGCACGAACGATTGTCGGCCAATTAGTGAACGCACTTTCCCGCTTTTCTCTGCAATTGTCCGGGTTCGCAGAAAGAAGAGCAATCTACCGTCGGCGGCGCTCAAGTGAGCGCGAGAAAGCGCCGGGAGTGAAGCTTAATAGTTGGCATTGGTTCCTGTAAGTACCGCAGCGTCAATCATCGTTCTGGAGACACGCAATGCGGCGAAGCTTGTTTGATGAAATTATGAAGTGCAATTTCAAGCATTTAAAACCTATGCTGGAATTGTTAAGATTTACGGCACTCGTAAGCTTGCCGCCCGCTGGCTTCGCTACGGGAGGCAACGTTCAAGTCCAGTTCCATGGGCGCTCAATAGGCATACGGCGGTAGAAAGAGTGGCGCCCATACGAACGGGCGAGGCACATCCGTGTTCAGGCATTCAATTCCGTCTGCCTGGTTTAAAACACCACAGTAGTTGAATGAGACCGCCTGTAGACGCGACTTGAAACGGAAAGCGTGGAGTGGAAAGGATATGCAAAGGAGAGTTATAAACCATGCGGACTTTCGTTTCTTGTGACAATTGCGTGGGTCGCTTGCCGTCAGATGCACGGCGGGCGGCCGGGAGCAGTACACGATGACGGCCCATTTGGCGTGGGCTTGCCAATGGGCGCTGATGACTGTGTGTTGTTTTGCCGTGATTTATGGTGCTTTTGCAGCTTTAGCCACGCCTGTCTTTGGTTCAGAGCAAAGCGGCGACGCGCCCATTGGCGTATCTCGACCGGTTCCCGCCGTCAGCGTGCTAAAACCGCTGCGCGGCACAGAGCCTCGGCTGTATGAAAACCTCGCCACGTTTTGTGAGCAGACACATCCGTGCTTTCAAATGCTGTTCGGTGTGTCATCACCACACGATCCGGCGATTGCCGTCGTTCGGCGTTTGCAGGCGGCCTATCCGCACGTCGATATAGAGTTGGCGGTCAATGCAAGCGTACACGGCAGCAACCTCAAGGTCAGCAATCTAATCAACATGGCTGGTCTGGCGCGGCATGACATCATTGTGATCGCCGACAGCGACATCGCTGTCGAACCGGACTACCTGGAGACGGTTTCAGCCCCGCTAGCTGATCCGTCGGTGGGGGTTGTCACCTGCCTTTATCATGGGCAGGGTGTCGGCGGCTTCTGGCCGCGCGTCGGCGCGCTTTTCATCAATGAATGGTTCGCGCCCTCGGTACGTGTTGCGCACGCCGGGGGCTCGCGCCGCTTTGGTTTTGGCGCCACGTTGGCGCTTAGTTGCGCGACACTCGCCCGTATCGGCGGGTTCGCTGCGATTAAGGACTCCCTCGCGGACGACTATTGGCTTGCCGAACATGTCCGCGCTCTCGGTCTTCGCACGGTTCTCTCGGAGGTGACGGTGGCTACCGACGTCATCGAACCTACCTTTGCGACGCTGTGGCAACGCGAAACGCGCTGGTTGCGCACCATCCGGTCAGTGAACCGGTCCGGTTTCGCGAGCCTCTTTCTTACCTTCACGACACCGTGGCTGCTCGCCGGCGCCCTGCTCACGCTGCATTTCCAGGCGGACTCGGGCGCCGCCTTGCATCCGTTCGCGGGTACGGCGATGGCGCTCACCACGGCTGTGGGTCTCGTTGCGCGTGTGATGCTGCACGTGCGTAGCGCGCGCTACTCGCGCTCTTTCTGGCGCGATCTTCCGCTTGTGCCGCTGCGCGACATCTTGCTGGCTGTTCAATGGTTCGCCGCTGCATTCGGTTCGAATGTGGTGTGGCGTGGCGAGCGCGTGCCCGTGGACAATCGCGTTGCGCAGCCACGCCCGGGGATCATGAAAGCCTCCGATGGCAGATAAGCACTTGAACACCCACCCAGCAAGAATCAATTCCATGGTGCATCATTCGCACAATCAATTACTAGATTTAATGTGATAGACAAAGCATTCATGAAAACACTATTTTTGCAGGCGCCGTCGTACGATGGCTTCGACGGTGGCGCGGGTTCGCGCTACCAGGCCAAGCGTGAAGTGCGGTCGTTCTGGTATCCGACGTGGCTCGCGCAGCCCGCCGCGCTGGTACCCGACAGCCGCGTACTCGACGCCCCCGCCGACGGACTGTCCGTTGAAGCCACGCTCGAGATTGCGCAGCAATATGATCTGGTGGTCATCCACACCAGCACCCCGTCTTTCCCCACCGACGCACTGTTTGCCGAAGACCTCAAGAAGCGCAAGCCGTCGCTGCTGGTCGGCATGGTCGGCGCGAAGGTCGCGGTCGACCCGCACAATTCGCTGACCGCCAGCGAGGCAATCGATTTCGTCTGCCGCGAAGAGTTCGACTTCACCTGCCAGGAAATCGCCGAAGGCAAACCGTTCGCGCAGATCAAGGGTCTCAGCTATCGCGCGGCCGACGGTTCGATCGAGCACAACGAAGCGCGCCCGATCCTCGAGAACATGGACGAGCTGCCGTTCGTCGCGCCGGTGTACAAGCGCGACCTGACGATCAACAACTATTTCATCGGCTATCTGAAGCACCCGTACGTGTCGATCTACACGGGTCGCGGCTGCCGCTCCAAGTGCACGTTCTGCCTGTGGCCGCAAACGGTGGGCGGGCACCGCTACCGCACGCGCTCGGTCGAGAACGTGCTGGAAGAAGTGAAGTGGATTCGCGACAACATGCCTGAAGTCAAGGAGATCATGTTCGACGACGACACCTTCACCGACTTCAAGCCGCGCGTCGAAGAAATCGCCCGGGGCCTGGGGAAACTCGGCGTGACGTGGTCGTGCAACGCGAAGGCGAACGTGCCGTACTCCACGCTGAAGATCATGAAGGAAAACGGCCTGCGCCTCCTGCTGGTCGGCTACGAATCCGGCGACGACCAGATTCTGCTGAACATCAAGAAGGGCTTGCGCACGGATATCGCGCGCCGCTTCAGCGAAGACTGCCGCAAGCTCGGCATCAAGATTCACGGCACCTTCATTCTCGGTCTGCCGGGCGAAACGCAGGACACGATCCAGAAGACCATCGAGTACGCGAAAGAGATCAATCCGCACACGATCCAGGTGTCGCTCGCGGCGCCGTATCCCGGCACGACGCTCTACAACCAGGCGGTGGAAAACGGCTGGCTCGAAGAGAACAAGGTGATCAACCTCGTCAGCAAGGAAGGCGTGCAGCTCGCGGCGATCGGTTATCCGCATCTGTCGCGCGACGAGATCTATCATCATCTCGAGAATTTCTACAAGCGCTTCTATTTCCGTCCATCGAAGATCTGGGAAATCCTGCGCGAGATGCTGACGAGCTGGGACATGATGAAACGGCGCCTGCGTGAAGGTGTCGAATTCTTCCGGTTCCTGCGCGCCCACCAGGCGTGATGGAGAGCGCACCCGGTGGCCGCGCGCAGCCGAGTCGGCAACCGCAGCGCAGGCTGATCATCACGGCGGATGACTTCTGTCTGCACCGGCGCGTCAACGAAGCTGTCGAGCTTGCGTGCCGGCGCCGCGCAAGGGTCAATCCAGACGGTGACGATGAAACGACCAGGAGATGGCCAACCAGTACGGCGAATTGCACGATTTGCATCGCAAGTTACACGCTGCTGCCTAGGTCATCACGAAGGCGATGGCAACCAGCGTAGGCACCACCTTTCGCGCCAACGTTCATTCCGAGCGTTATGAGGTCCGGAACGACGACATTCAGTCGCTTTCTGCGATGTCACGCAAACGGAACGCGGATGCCCGCAATACGGGTGTGGACTCACATCGTGTCGGTAACTATCAACGCGGGCTTCGACGACCGCATCAGCAATTACCTTCTTCGGAACAGGATTTTTCGTTGTGTGCAAAAATCGGCGCGCGCCGCTTACCGCCCATAACAACGACAGTTGGCCGTATCTATACAGGTGACGAGGAGTAGACAATTGATTCAGCGTATCTCCGCTTTTTTCACTCAGGTGGTGCATCGGGTGTTGCCTGACCCCCTGATTTTTGCCATTTTGCTCACTGGCGCCACCTTCGCGCTCGCGCTTGGTTTGACGCCGAAAGCGCCTGCAGACCTCGTGATGCTATGGGGCTCCGGATTCTGGAACCTGCTCGCATTTTCGATGCAGATGGCGATGATTCTTGTAACGGGACATGCGCTGGCTAGCTCGGGACCCGTCAAGCGAGTGCTTGTCGCGCTAGCGAGCTCTGCCCGGACACCCGGTCAAGGGGTTATGTTGGTGGCGTTTGTCGGCGCCGTTGCCTGCGCCATCAATTGGGGTTTCGGTCTCGTTCTGGGGACGATGCTTGCTCGAGAGGTTGCGCGACGCGTCAAGGGAACCGACTATCGGCTGCTCGTGGCGAGTGCCTACATGGGTTTCCTGACCTGGCATGGCGGCCTGTCTGGCTCTGTGCCGCTGGTCGCCGCCACCAAGGGCAATCCGATGGAGAAGACAGTCGGTCTGATTCCGGTTTCGCACACCATCTTTACGGGCTACAACGCGTTTATCACCATCGGCCTCATTATCCTTTTGCCAATCCTGGCAAGGCTCATGATGCCGAAACCCGAAGACGTGGTCACGGTAGACCCGGCCCTATTGCAGGACCCGCCGAGTGTAGAGCGCAAGCTTTCTCCCGACGCGACGTTCGCTGAGCGAATGGAAGAAAGCCGTGTACTGGCCGTCCTTGTGGCAGTGCTCTGCGCCGTATTCCTGGTCATCCGGTTCATCAACAAAGGGTTCGCACTTGATATCGACACCGTCAACCTGGTGTTTCTCGCAGCGGGCATTGTTCTTCACAAGACGCCCATGGCGTATGCGCGCGCGGTAGCTGCGGCAGCGAAGGGTGCTTCCGGCATCATGATTCAGTTTCCGTTTTATGCGGGTATCCAGGCGCTGATGGACCATTCGGGCCTGGCGGGCGTAATCACGAAGTGGTTTGTCGATATTGCCAACGTCCACACGTTCCCGCTGCTCGCGTTCCTCAGCTCGGCACTTATCAACTTTGCCGTGCCGTCCGGTGGTGGCCATTGGGTCGTGCAGGGCCCATTTGTTATGCCGGCTGCGCAAGCGCTTGGCGCGGACCTCGGCAAATCCGCGATGGCGATTGCTTACGGCGAGGCCTGGACCAATATGGCGCAACCGTTCTGGGCGCTTCCGGCGCTTGCCATCGCAGGGCTAGGCGTTCGTGACATCATGGGCTACTGCGTCACGGCGCTTCTGTTCTCGGGCGTTATTTTTGTGGCCGGAATGTACCTGTTCTGACAAAAGGCGGTCCGTCTCGAGGGGAGAGGGACCGCCAGGCGAGACTCATTAGGAAGCCTCGTGGATGTCTTGCGGATAGCTGAAAAGCGAGCCGCGCGCGGCTTTGACCACGGGCAGTTCCTGCGGTGTCTTATTGCGGCAAAACCAGAAGAAGTCCTTACGCTTGTGGCCGTTTAAGTACGAGCTCCGTCATCGCATCCTCGTGAATCATGACTTCTGCATTTGTGCAGGCACCAAGCCTACCGGACGGTTGATATACGGCATCCCCCCTAACAATACGGCGTCCAGTAATCGCGCAATGACCGTCTCGCTTTGCTCCAGTTCGCCGCCATGTCTGCTCCCCATAATGACACCGCCCCGGTTGAACCCAGCGCACAACGAGTGACCTACCGTTGTACTCGAGAATCCAGAGATGTGCGTCGTACTCGGCGGAAAATAGATAGGGTGCCGCCAAAGTGTCTTCTAGCTTTCCAACATCGCGTTGCATGACAGCTCCCACGCAGACGATCTTCCAACGCACTAGCCTGGCTGCCAAGCATTCTGGAACCGTCGGGGTTACCCGACAGTCGAGGGATCTCGCGATGCGCAACGACATTTACACAGTGATGACATTGCAGGAGGCGCTCGAACGCATACTTGCGACGACGGGATGAAGTCTTGAGGGACCTCGAGCTAGAGACTATGGGTGGGCCGTGGAAGTAAGTTGCTTGAAGTAAAACGAGCATGCGCATACGCGCTTCCCGAAAGGGGTGCGCGCATGGATGCACTCCACACGGCCCTTCTATTGGATCTAGGCAAATAGCTTGTTCGCAGTCTTTGCGATCAGTTCCCCTTGATGGCGGGCGCCGGCCAGTTCGTTTTCACTTGGCTGACGTTGACCTTGGCCACCTGCGACCGTCGTGGCGCCATACGGTGCTCCTCCCGTGATCTCATCCAGCGTCATTTGGCCTTGATGGCTGTACGGCAGACCGACAATGGTCATGCCAAAGTGCATCAGGTTGGTAATGATCGAGAAGAGCGTCGTCTCCTGCCCGCCGTGTTGGCTGGCCGTCGACGTAAAGGCACCTCCGATCTTGCCATTGAGCGCACCGCTTAACCACAGGCTGCCGGCCTGATCCAGAAATGAGGCCATCTGCGAGGATATGCGCCCGAAGCGAGTCGGTGTGCCGACGACGATTGCATCATAGTCGGCGAGTTCCGCGACTGTCGCGACTGGCGCCTTCTGGTCCAACTTGAAGTAGGCGCCTTTGGCCACCTCCAGAGGTACCGTTTCCGGCACACGCTTGACGTCGACCGTCGCGCCTGCAGCGCGCGCACCGTCGGCGATGGCATCCGCCAGCGCTTCCACGTGTCCATAGGAGGAGTAGTACAGCACAAGGACCTTTGACATTGCATGCTCCTTTCAATGTTGCCGGTAAAGCCGGCGGTTTGGAACGGTCACGCTTGGGGAAGCGCACTGTTCATCGGTGTCACACGACGATCATTTGGACGTCAGGCATTTTCAACTCAATCGCATATCCGTACCGACAGCAATGACCGGGATAGTGCTTGTGCTTGGTGTTCGACAATATTTCGAAGTGAGATGACTGAGGGCGCCATAGTGGGCATAGGCGTCAGTTTTCGTGTACGGTTCGCGTGCATCGAGAGTGCACTGTCGACCACATTTCCGTCGTTATTCCGGATGATCCGTAGCCGAGAGTGCATGATGGGGGTTGCCGTTGGAGTTAGCGTGGAACGGGGTTTGCGCTGGTAGCCAGCCGAGACCGGCTCGGCCCACTGACACCCATTGCCGATGCGCAGGCAGCTGCGCTTTCGCTTGCGTACCGCTCAAGAACGTCGCGGCAGGCAATGCGCCGATTGACTGGCGCCAACGATGGTTCGGACGACACTCGGATATTACGTCAGAAACAGGAACGCAGATATCTCCAGGGTCACAAAATACGATCGACTGAGAAGAACGATAAAGCAGAATTGAAGTTAACTATTAACCAGATTGGTGATTCAATAACCTTCGTATTTTCACCGTGGTCTAGGATGTAACCTTCATGGTGATCGTCTGTATCATCGGCATATAGGCGTCTCGGTTCGACCGGTACATTCGCGTCTCAGCGGAATACGTCGCTGCGGCGGCCGTTGCGGAATCGCTAGCGGATATCAATCTGAATCTTGGCAATATGAAGAAAGGGCTATGCCTCGCCGCCTTATTTACGCTGGCTGCAGCGGCTCACGCGCAAAGCAGTGTTAGCCTTTTCGGCATCATCGGCGCTGGGGTGACCTACGTCAGCAACGAGCACGGCCACACCAATGTGAAGTTCGATGATGGCATCTATGCACCGAACCCTTCAAGCAGCGCAACGCAAGCGATTGCGCGTATTGGTATCCACACAGCATTCTGAGATACGAGCTTACGAGTCTCGCTGGTTCTGTCGCGATAAGGCCATCTTGTTAGCCAAGGCTATCCCAGATACTAACGTTGGCTGGCACTCAGACTCCCAGTAGACCGGGCCGCACCAGCGGCGCAATTCAATCAGATATTGGCCTGCTCGACTGGAAACCCTTCCTTTCTCCATGCATCGATTCCCCCATGTAAGGGTCTCACGTGGGTAAAGCCTAGGCGCACGAAACGGCGAGCCAACAATGCAGCAGATATTTCGTTAGGGCAGGAACAGTACATCACTATCTGCTGGTCCCGTGGCCATTCAGCAACGCTCCGTCGCAGGTTGTCAATTGAAAGAACACGAGCGCCGGGGAGTCGAAACGGATCAATTCTTTGAATCGCCTTATTCCTTGCGTCGACGATGAGAAGCTCTGGATTCTCCGGCATAAGCCTATGCAAATCCGAGGGAGAAATTCGCGTCATCCGCAACGCGCTGACAAGAGCTCGTCGGCGCCACCACCTCAGCGCAAGATAAATACTTAGTCCGCCCTGAATAACCCGGAGAGCCTCGTGCGACGGAGCTTTTAGGCCGAAATGGTGTTGTGAGATTTGCAGGAACCTGGCACATTAACGCGAGAATCCTGCATTTTTCGACGAGGTGCAGATGGGCCCGAAGACACCTATGCCGGAACAAGATTTCTTCCGGCATCCGCTGCGCGAACAGATCAACCTGAAGCATCCGCTGGTGCGGTTGGCCGAGCTGATCAACTGGGAGCGGCTGGGCGCGTTAATGAGCGAGAGCTTCGTGTCGGGCAAAGGTCGACCGGCGAGCTCGCCGCGCCTGATTGCGGGGCTGCTGTATTTGCAGCACACATTCGATCTGTCCGACGAAGAGGTCGTCTGGCAATGGGTGGAGAACCCGTACTGGCAGGTGTTCACCGGTGAGACCTATTTGCAGACCGAACCGCCGATCGACCCGTCGAGCCTGACGCGCTGGCGCAAACGACTGGGCGAAGCCGGCGTTGAAGAGCTGCTGGCCGAGACGATCGAGGCGGCCAAACGTGCCGGTGTGATCAAGGCCGCGAGCGTGAAGCGGGTGATCGTCGACACCACGGTGATGGAAAAGGCGATCTCCCATCCAACCGATTCACGCCTGCTCGAGCGGTGTCGCGAACATCTGGTGAAGGCGGCCGCGCGGCATGGCCTGAAGCTGCGGCAGAACTACAACCGCGAGGCGCCGCGTCTGGGGCTGCAGATTGGCCGCTACGCTCACGCGAAGCAGTACAAGCGCATGAGGAAAGCACTGCGCACGCTGCGTTCACGCGTTGGACGGGTGATGCGCGATGTGGAGCGACAGGTCGCCCAGGTGGCAGACCCCGGCCGTGCTGCATTGATGGAGCTGATTGGCCGCACGAAGCGCATCCTGGCGCAGAAGCCGAAGGACAAGAACAAGCTGTACGCGCTGCATGCGCCGGAAGTCGAGTGTCTGGCCAAAGGCAAGGCGCGCAAGCCATACGAATTCGGCGTGAAGGTGTCGATCACGACGACTCACAGGGAAGGACTGGTAGTTGGCATGCGCTCGATGCCGGGCAATCCGTATGACGGTCATACGCTGGCTGAAGCGCTGGAGCAGGCGGCAATCCTGAGCGACGTCACGCCGGAAGTCGCCATCGTCGACCGTGGATACAAGGGTGTCGCCGTCGACGGCGTGAAGATCTACCACCCGGGCCTGCGGCGGGGTATCACACGCGGACTACGCGCGATGATCAGACGGCGCAGCGCAATCGAGCCAGCCATCGGTCACATGAAGACAGACGGAAAACTCGATCGGAACTGGCTCAAAGGTGCGCTGGGCGACGCGATGCACGCGGTGCTGTGCGGCGCTGGCCACAACCTCCGGATGATCCTGAGGAAGCTACGGCTTCTTTGCGTCTTTATTCTGGCTGCCATGCTTAACCGCCGCAATGCTGCGGTCCCATCGCCGTAACGCCGGTGGTCGGCAAAACGAATTGTTCAGGACGGACTACTTAGGGTCGCGAGGATTGCGAGAATGCTTGAACCGCACATGTCCAGTACGCGCACGACAGGATCCACAACGGAGACACCAAGAGTACCCAGTAATACACCCGTGCCCGTCCAGATTACGGCGCCGCATGCGTCGAGTACGAGGAAGGTCAATGGCCTCACATTGCTCGACCCGGCCATTAAAAGCGCGACAGTAGACATGCCCGGAATGAACTTTGACACCAGTAATATCCGTGCTCCCCAGCGTTCAAAGAAATGAGCCGTGTTACTCACGCAGCTGTCGCGGGACAACGAAAGTCGGCAGACGCCGCGCAGCAACTGCCTTCCAAACCGCCGACCGGACCAGAACCAGATAGTATCGCCGATAAGCGCGCCCAACACCGAGAGCGCGACCAGCGGCGAAACCGGTGTGTTCATCGCCACGGAGCATGCCCCAGCAATTACAAGAATAGGAAATGCGGGTATTGGCAGGCCAAGTGATTCGAGAAGGACGTTTGCAAAAACAACAGCCGCGCCATGGGTTAAGACCAAATCTCGCAGCATGGCTATTTCCTTCTCGATGGGAACGTGTGATGGATTTATCTTACATAGTTGTATCGATGTTAAGGTTGCAGTAATGGGAAACATCTTCGCGTCAGTCGCAACACATATTCACGAACGTCATCCCGCTGCCGTGGCCCAATGTGCTAGGGAAGGTCTACACACCCACTTCTCCTGTGCGTCGACTGTTTACAGCGCGTGTCGCATTCACACAGGCAAACATGCCGCAACTTTGAGCGGAGGTTTTGATCGGCCGTGGTGGCGCTCTTTTGCCTGTGCTCAGGGCGTCCAAGCCTTCGTGCTTCACGCTTTGCGCAATTGTCCCCAGGCGCGGTTCGTCCAGGCAGTATTTACCGTTGCGATCCTTGTCGTTAGAAATTGTATTGCAGATAGACTTCGCTGAAGTTGATGCCGGGATTGGGATGTTCTAGGCCGGCATTAGACAGATGTTGAAACCTGAACCCGGCCTGGTATTGCTGGCGTGAACCGAACTGTGCACCGACACCAACGATTTCTGCGAACTGGAACGACGACGAAAATGTTCGGTCTCCCGTCTCTCGCACATGCGAAAGCATCCGCACGCCCGCGCCCGCTTCGATATACGGGCGAACCCAACCCGAACTCTTGATGAAGCGGAACAAAGGTGTTAGCCCGAACTCCCAGATGTTCGGATGCGCGGCGCGGTCTTCCTGGATGTCCCAGTATGCAACATGCGCCTCCCCGACCAGCGTGAAGTGATATCCGCCGATTTCCCACCAGATTAGACCTGGATCCCAAACTAGGCCGAGATCTTCTTTTTTAACGTCATGATCGGCGACGCCGCCGGCAAACTGGACGCCGAACTGATCACCAGTGGCACCCGTGGAAGCAATTGCCAATGTGCAAAACACTGCAGCCCGGAAAACTTTGCATCGGAGATTACTTTTCTTTTTTTGCATGAAAGTTACCGATGAATCTAAGTTTTTGTTAGGGAACGTCTGCAAAACCCAGTTCCTGCGCGTTGGCTATTTGCAGCGCGTACCGCGTTCACACTGCAAACATGCCTAGCCTAGATCGCGGCATGTTCTGATCAGCCGGGGCGACCAGTATTTGCCAGTGCGCAAGGCGTCCACGCCTTCGTGCTTCATGCTTTGCGCAATTGCTTCTTCGCCGAAGTGGGTGCTGAAATCCGAGTGGTGCCGACGACTGATCCTGCCTTGAGCATCAATCCTTTGTCGATCAGAATATCATTGACCAACGCAAACATCTGGACAGCCGTACCGTGTGCTTCAAGCAGGTGACGAAACCGCAGAATAGTACTTTCGTCCGGCAAACGCGTCATGCCACCACCGAGCCCTGCAAAGTCTCAGCACAGAGCGGTATGTCATAGTGCGCTTCTTCCATCGCCGGGTCCGACAGCCCAAACCACCGCTGCATAAATTGGATCTGCAGCATGGTGGCAATCGGGAATGGTGGTGGACCTGTCTTACCCTTCGGGTAGTGCGGCTCGATCAGGGCAATCGGCCCCGTTCACGGCACCACGCGTCTCATCCCTTCGAGAAATTCCCGCTTGCGCGTGCGATTCGTTGACAGTTCCGGACCAAGACCCAGTCGTGTCATCGCGACTCTTCCTGATTAATCATCCTTTTCCCAGGATAGTCCACCCACACGTCAACATCAGGGTTTTTGCAGACCTTCCAGAGCTGAATTCGTTTGCTCGGTCGCTTGATACGTGCGCCCACGCCGGAATAAAACCGGAACGACTTTCGTATTTTCGTTCCGGTGGCGGCCGACCACAGATTGTGAAACCGGCTTTAGGGAAGACGGAATTAGACGATGGTCGTTTCCAGTTGGCCCAGACTCTCTATCCAGACTTTCATCACGTCACCGCGCTCAAGAAACGTTCCGGTCTCCATGCCAACGCCGGCTGGCGTTCCAGTAAGAATAATGTCGCCGGGGTATAGCGTAAGCCGCCCGCTAAGATAGGCGATTTGATCCGCGACCGAATAGAGATGGTTGCGGGTGTTCGAATCCTGCTTGAGCTCACCGTTCAACCAAAGTTTGATGCCGAGATTTTCCGGAGACGCGACGAATTCGGCCGGGGTGAAGTACGGGCCCAACGGACAAGCTCCGGTGAAACATTTGTGACCGATCCAGTCGAAACGGAAGGGTGAAGACGGATCAACTTGGTCACGGCGCAGGTTGTCTCGCGCTGAAAGGTCGTTGGCGACGGTATATCCGGCAACGTAGCTGAGCGCATCGTCCACACTTACGTTCTGTGCAGGACGGCCAATGATGACGGCCAGCTCAGCTTCCCAGTCAAGACGTTGCGTATGATCGGGATAGACCACATTTTGCTTGTGGCCAGCGAGCGTTGCACGACCGGCTTTGATGAAGTGCCACGGAGGAATGCCGTCCGCACGGGGGTCGAGCGTAAGCTGCATGTTGAACGCTCGGCCCATCGCCTCGACGTGATCGCGGTAGTTGGCACCAGCGGCGTATATTATTCCGGGACGGTTCAACGGGGCGGCAAACGACAGCGCGTTTGCATCCAGCTTGGCATTCGCACCAATTGAGCTGTCTTCTGAAACGGCTGTCGCAAGCGTCTTCAGTTGTTCGTGAGCTTGAGGCCATTGCTCCAACACGCTATCGACGTCGAGTTGGTTAATGTCGAAATCGACCGAGTTAACATTGCTCAGGTCGAGGCAACCGAGGTCAAAATGACCGCTTTCGGTCGCGATGCCTGCGCGGGGTTTGCCGGCAGCGTCGAGATAACTAAAAAGTTGGTAGCTCACAGGTCGTCCTTCAATAAAGCTTTGATTGCTGATTCGATAGGGTGAAGTTGCACGTCAGGCTTCCTTCCATGAGCAGCCATGGTTTGACTTCAACCTCGAATACGCCCTCTGCGATAAAGGGGTCGGCCTCAATGAGCTGTTGTGCGCCTTCCTGGCTTGATGCTCGCAGAATTGTCATGCCACCGTGTTCACCAGGTTGCCCAGGGCCAGTGAAGGGGCCCGAAAGAAAAATCTCTCCGCGTCGTTCTGCGCTGATAATCCATTCGATGTGGCGCGGTAGAACTTCTGAGACCCGCGTCAGGTCGCGCGGCTTGCGCAAGACTACGTACAGGGTTTTGTTCAACATCCCTTGGAGGACGGAGGAGAGATCGTTCATGAGTGGAACCTAACCGGCTGTCATGGCTAAACCTGCCCGCGCAAGGCGCAACGGACAGGCGTTCTGCTGATGCGTAGTACCGCAATCAATGCGGTTCTTCGAAGTTGACGATAAAGTCATCGGGTGCCGGCGACTGCGACCACACGGCGTTAAGTACCGCATGCACTTCTTGCGGGTTGGTTGCCATCGGTGTCCAGTCCGCATTTTCCGGGATTACGTCAATGTCCCAGAAGTACTCAACCAAGCTGTTCCACGGGTCGCGGATATAGTGAAAATAGTTGGAGCCCGGGCCATGCCGACCGAGACCGAAGCCGTCCTTGTAGCCAGCTGCGAGTAGGGCCTGCGCGCCCATCTCTATTTCGTCGATGTCGCCCACTTCGAAGCTGATATGGTGCAGACCGGTGTGTGGCCCTTTCGCAATTCCGATCATGTGATGATCTCCGCCAAAGGGCGAACGCATGAATGCGAGGATGTCGAGCGCTTTATCAGACACCAACAGGCCAAGCACTTTGCCGTAGAATTCGACCGCTCGGTCAACGTCGGTCGAGAACTTAATCAGATGACCGAGGCGGCGGGGGCGTGCCTTTTTTTGCGATGACGTAACGTCACATGCACGCGTGCCGATGCGACGATACCGCTGCGGCGAATTGATCTCTGCCGTCGGTGCGAGTGTCGATCCGGCATCCTCGGCCTCCTGCACGTTGATCCAGTCGCCGTCCGGATCCTTAAACCAGATGCCGCCGAAAGACACGTCGAACGGAGCATCCACGATTTCCACGCCGGCAGCTTCAAGTCGATCTCTGAGCGGCTGCAGGCCACCCTTATGTGTACCGAAAGACACGTACGCGAGACGCTTCGTCGGGCCTTCCATCAAACGGACCTGATCCTGGTCACGTCCTTCGCAGCGAAAGACGAGGTCCTTTCCAGATGCATGCGTTTGAAGACCAAAGCATTCATAGAAGGCTCGGCCGATTTCCAGCGACGGCACGGTCAGCCCAATGTGGTTCAAGTTGCGGATCATGTTGTTCTCAGCGAATGGGAGAAAAGGGCGCCGGCGTCAGCAGTTCAGTGCGCTGTTCAGCGACGAACGAACCTGCCTTGGCGAGGAAGGCGCGCCAGGCGTCTGAGCTGGAAAGCTCCTTGCGGCGCAGAAGTCGGTCCTCAAACGTCGAGAAGCCCCACAATTGCACCACGCGGTTTAGCTCGCCGGTCTCGGTAGTGAAATAGCCGACCAGATTCCCCAGCGCGGATGACTGAACTTCGAGACCTTCGGCCTCGTAGAGCGCCAGAAATTGATGGACGGTCCCAGGTTTAAGCGTGTAGGTTCGTTGTTCAATAATCATGAAAGAGTCCTGATATTCGATTTAGATTCTTCCTCGAGCAGCGT
This sequence comes from Paraburkholderia sp. IMGN_8, assembly GCF_038050405.1. NCBI lineage: Bacteria > Pseudomonadati > Pseudomonadota > Betaproteobacteria > Burkholderiales > Burkholderiaceae > Paraburkholderia > Paraburkholderia sp. IMGN_8. The sequence continues at coordinate 4,314,451 of NZ_CP150901.1, forward strand.
GATGACCGCCGAGATATCCTGGTCGCCAATGCCCTGCTCGACGGCACGTCGGTAGTACGGCAGGGCAGTGGCAAAGAGTGGTGTGGCGGAGCCGGAGTCGATAGCCAGTTCGGACGCCAGATCCAGGTATTTCTCGAGGGTGGTGAAGGGTCCGGGTGCCGGCTCAAAGCGACGGTCCGCCATCATTGGAGCGCGGATTGCAAACATCGTCGAGGCACCGGCGCTTTGCCGGATTGCCTCCACGACAAGATGCGGGTCGAAACCGGCACGAGCGCCAAGGTTCAAGGCCTCCGCCGCTGCGAGTGTATGGATCGCGAGCAGAGCGTTGGCGATCAGCTTCATATTCAGCGCCGCGCCGAATGGGCCAAGATGGAATTGGGTCGGGGCAATAGCGTCCAGCACAGCACGGCAACCCTCATACAATTCCTTTGAGCCGCCGACGAAGAGTGCTGCTTTCTTTTGACTGACCATTGGCGGAGAACCGCTGACCTCGCACTCCAGAACGGAGAGGCCGGCCTGTACCAGTCGCGCTTCCTGCGCCAACTTGAAACTACGTCGGTACGTGCTCAGTTCGATGACTGTCTTGTTCCGAACGCCTGATTTCAGCAGGCCGTCGTCACCGTCGAGCACCTGGAGTTGGGCACTTTCGCTTGGCAGGCAGAGCAGTAGAACCTCGGCCTCCTTCAGTACCTCAGCCGGACTCCCCAACGCGATTCCGCCCACTGCCGCGAAGGCTGCCGCACTGCTGCGCGGGAAACCGACGACGCGGAAGCCTGCGCTAGTCAGATTTGTTGCGATCGGGAGTCCGAGTTGACCGAGGCCAACTATACCCACTGTATTCACTTAGTGTCTCCTTACAGCCCTAGTGCTATGCCGATGAATTTTGAGCGTGGCTCGTCGCGCAGTCGAGTAAGCGGGAATTATTACAATCTATCAATCTCATTTATTCTTCGCGCAATCCAGCGCTGATGGGCGTCCTGAAGGCTTGAGGTTGACGCCCTGTCCATCAGGCGGGTTTACACTCAGTGCGGTAGCGTCGGCCCGCATATACAAATCCTGTTTATAGGAAGCCGATTCAGCCGCTATGCCGTGGCAGGCAGCGAAATTAGTTGGCGAGACGAGACAGAGGACAGGAGGCGTCGTGAAAGACCTCAATTTGCTATACGTGTTCGAAGCGCTGTGGCGTGATAGGTCCGTAACTATCGCCGCAGAAAATCTTGGTTTGACCCAGGCGGCTGTCAGTGCTTCGTTGAAACGGCTGAGAGCGACATATGGCGACAAGCTGTTCATACTTGTTGGGCGGCGCATGGAGCCGACTGCGGTTGCCATCGACATTTCCCAGCCGCTGATCGAATCGCTGAACCTTGTCCGCAAGACGACCGGGGTTCCTCAGCCCTTTTGTCCGGAACAGTCCCAACGAATGTTCACTATTCGTACCCGTGACATAGGCGAGGTTGTCTTCCTGCCTGCGCTTTATCGGGAACTCCAGGGCATCGCACCGGATATCAAACTGCAGACGCTCTTCACCAGGGTTGAGGACACGATTCCCGCGCTAGGCAACGGGCGACTCGACGTTGCCGTCGGCTATCTGCCGGCGCTGGAACGGGATATCCATCGCAAGCCGTTGTTCAAGCAGCGGTACGTGTGTGTGATGCGGAAAGGGCATCCGCTGGAAAAGGAGGCGATCGACGCGGAGACCATCGCCCGCGCTGACCACCTATTAGTGGAATTCGGGGGTACTGGCCATCTGCTGCTCGAGCGTGCGCTCATTGACGCCGGAGCTAGGGATCGAATCAAGGTGCGAATTCCCCAGTATCTTTCTGCACCACATTGCCTGCTGGCCTCTGACCTCGTGTGGATCGCGCCTGAAATACTCGCCTCGACGTTGAGTCGCTATTTTCCGCTCACCTATCGCCCGGAGCCGCTTGGGCTGGAACCATTTGAAATCGCGCTTTACTGGCACGACCGCTATCACCACGATCCCGCAAACCGATGGTTTCGCTCAATGATCGTCGGCCTGTTTAAGACGGCAGTCAAGCAACCGCTTCCTGCGGGCTCAGACCTTCAGTTCCTTTCGGAGCCATTTCAGTTCCAGGATCTTGAAAGCGCCGATCATGCGCCGGAGCGAATCTGGACAAAACGGAGCGGGCAGCGGCGGATTCGAGTTGTTGCGGCTACGTCGTAACGCCACAGCTAATCGCGGCCGCAACGCCCGACCTATTTCCGGGCTCCGCTGATAGTTGGCGGCGTTCGTGCCTCCTGGCGCGAGACGTCTGTCGATTGGACGGTCGGGCGACACCCGCACACAAGCCGCGCTGCGGCCACCGCAGTTCTTTGAATCGCACTGCCAATACTTGGGTAGGGTTTCTACCAGTTGCTACAGATTGTTAATCATTAATAATTAAGAACATCGAAAGACTCCTTCTTTTACAATCATCGGACACATCTATGTACTTGAAAAACGCTTGGTATGTCGCCGGCTGGGGCCATGAGATCCAGCGCTCGCTCACGCAGCGATGGATCATCGGTGAGCCGCTCGTGATGTATCGCACAGAGGCGGGAAAGGCCGTTGCCCTTGAAGACCGTTGCCCGCACCGGCGCGCAGCCCTCTCCAAGGGCAACCTCATCGGCGATACTGTGCAATGCGGTTACCACGGCGTCACGCTCAACTGCGCGGGGGCCTGTGTCGCGATTCCCGGACAGGAGCAGATTCCGCCTTCAATGAAGGTGCGTGCTTACCCCGTGGCGGAGAAGTGGCAGTGGGTATGGGTGTGGATGGGCGACCCTGAGGCGGCCGACGAATCCCTGATTCCGGACTTCCGGTATAACAGCGAGCCGGGCTGGTTGTCGACCGGCGGGTGCATTGATGTAAAAGCCAACTACCAGTTGCTGACGGATAATCTTCTGGATCTGACGCACGAAACATACGTTCACGGCAAAACCATCGGCAACTCCGCCGTGGTGGAGACGCCGATGACGCATCGGGTGGAAGGGCGCGAAGTCCATGTGGAGCGAATTATCAAGGACGCGCCGCCGCCTCCTTTGTTTGCTCGTGTGCGAAACCTGGACGGACACATCGACCGTTGGCAGGTGATCCGCTTCCAGCCTCCGGCGAATGTCTCTATCGATGCCAGAGGATATCCGGTCGGCACCGAGGATCTGGAAAAAGGCTTGCGGTGGTTCTCCATCAATACCATTACGCCGGTGGATGAGCGTACGAGCAAGTATTATTGGACAATCACGCGTTGTTTTGCCTTGGAGGACGAGGCAATCACCAAGCTGATTCACGATTCCATTCTGGCCACCTTTATGGAAGACGTGGAAATCCTTGAAGCTCAGCAGATCATGATTGAAACCGACAGCCCCACGAAAGCAGAAGTGGGGGTGCGGGCGGACAGCGGGTCTGTGGCGGCGCGACGCATTCTTGAAAAACTTGTGCGGCAAGAGTCAGCCGCAGCTACTCAATAAAGCCAAGTCAACACTATGGGCGACATTCTCTCTGCCGATTCGGTTCAGACCGTGAACTCATCGGTGCTCCATTTCCAGGCGCCTCAGTCCATCGGCGATGGCATCGCTTCAATTTTGCGTGACCGTATTGCCGGAGGAGTCTATGCGCCTGGAAGCTGGATCCGGGAGAGCGCTCTGGCGGAGGAATTCCCCGTCTCGAACGGCCCGATTCGCGAGGCACTGCAGACGCTCGTGAATGAAGAGTTGCTGGTGCGTGAACCTAGGCGCGGCGTTCGTGTCGTGGACCTCAGCGACGAGGAAATCGTGGAAATCTTCCAGATGCGCCTCGCCTTGCTCGAGTTCGCAGCTGAACTTACGGCACGGCGAGTGACTCGGTCGCAGCTAGACGTTGCGCGAGCTCTTTTGCGCGAGATGGATGTGGTGCTTGCCAAGCACGACATCGATGCACAAATGCCTATCGGCGGTCAGTTGAGCCATTGGATCTGTACAAGTTCCGGAAACGTCAGGCTTGCTCAGAATTGGAGCCGCCTGACGTACCAGACGCGAATGTATATCCACGCCTCGCTGCGCAAAAGCAAGCACCTTGAGAATGTCGGGCGGCTATGGCATGCCTTGGTCGACGCGATTGAAGGAGGGGATGTGTCGGGAGCTCGAATGGCCGTTCGAGGTCTGGTGCGCCGTACCCTCGAAGACTTGGGTCTCGAAGCAGATCTTTGATGAGGGTAGTCCTCCCGCGTGCCCGAGGACTACCTTCCAAACTCAGATACATCACGCACTGATGAGATTCTTCTCGCAGGTGCGCGGTCAATGCTGCGCCGTCGGCAGGGCGGATATTGCCTGACGGGAATTGTTGCCTAATTGGCGACTGTTGAGGTGGTCAAGTATCGCCGCCTCGGAGTACTAAGCATGGAAAATAGCCAGACACTTATCGTTTCCGACCTGGTGCAGCAGACAGCGAGAATTCGCGGATTTGTTCTGCGCCATCCTCAAGGCCTAGATTTGCCGGTGTTTGAGGCCGGCGCGCACCTGGACGTTTCAGTTCCGCTCGCCTCAGGAGAGGTCGTGCAGCGCTCGTACTCTATCGCGAGTTCGCCGGCGCATCGTGACTACTATCTGCTAGGTGTGTTGCGGGAGCATTCTGGTCGCGGCGGCTCTGCGGCGATGCATACGGGTGTGGCGGTTGGTCAATTGCTAACTTGCAGCCAGCCCAAGAACCAGTTCGGCATTTCTCCAGGCGCGAAGAACCATCTCTTGATTGCCGGCGGTATCGGAATCACGCCGCTTCTGTCCATGCTCCACGTTCTCGTGTCGGAGGGCAAGAGCTTCAGGCTCTGCTATTGCGCGCGGAGCGCTGAGGACGCTGCATTCCTGTCTGAGATTTCTGATCTGGCAGGGGACCGGCTGGCTCTCTATTTCGACGGCGGCGATGTGACTCGAGGCATTGACCTCGACGCAGAGCTGCGTGATGCCCCGGATGGGAGTGAGGTTTATGTCTGCGGGCCACGCGGACTGAACGAAGCAGTGATTGCCGCTGCCGCACGCGCCAGCTGGTCACCTGAGCGAGTGCACTTCGAGTTCTTCGGAGCCGCTGCGCCTGCGAAGGGCGACCAGCCGTTTCGCGTAATCCTGAAGCAAAGCGGGATGACTGTTGAAGTGGCACGCGACGAGTCCATCCTTGACGCAGTTATCCGTCACGACATTGAGCCGCTTTACGATTGCAAACGGGGCGAGTGCGGCCTGTGCGCAACCGCCGTAATCGAAGGCGAAGTTGATCATCGCGATTACGTGCTCACGGCCGCTGACAAATCCGAACGGAAACAGATGTGCATCTGTGTTTCGCGCGCCAAGCAGGGCGACCTGGTGCTCGATCTTTAAATGAAGGAAAAAGTGAAACTACTCGACGACAGCCTATTGCGCGACCGCGCATACGTAGGCGGTGAATGGATTCAGGCCGTGTCCGGGGCGACTTTTGATGTTGTGAACCCCGCAACGGGCGAACTTATCGGAAAGGCGCCGCATATGGCGGCGGTGGATGTTGAGCACGCCATCACCCAGGCCGAAGCTGCCTTTGGTGAGTGGAGCGCACGAACTGCGAAGGAACGCGAGGCGCCGTTGAAGGAGTGGGCGCGGCTGATTGTGGCAAATGCATCCGATCTCGCTGCCATCCTTACGCTGGAACAAGGTAAGCCGCTTTCAGACGCCAAAAACGAGGTGCTGTTCGCAGCATCGTTTGTCGAGTGGTTTGCCGAGGAAGCAAAACGAACCTACGGAGAGGTGATTCCGGGCTCCCGGCGCAATGTCACGTATGTTGCGATAAAGGAGCCTGTCGGCGTGGCAGCTGGCATTACGCCCTGGAACCTTCCGTGTGCGATGGTGACGCGAAAAGCTGCACCGGCTCTTGCGGCAGGATGCACGATGGTGCTCAAGCCGGCAGAGCACACGCCATTTTCCGCGCTCGCTCTGTGTGTTCTCGCTGAACGAGCCGGGATTCCTCGCGGCGTGCTGAACGTGGTCACGGCCGATCGTCCCGCTGCGGAAGAAATCGGTCGCACGCTGACGTCCAGTCATGCGGTCGGCAAATTGAGCTTTACCGGCTCGACCGCAGTGGGCAAGCGACTCGCAGCCCAATGTGCTGACACCATGAAGCGCGTTTCCCTGGAGTTGGGCGGGAACTCCCCCTTCATCGTGTTCGCCGATGCAGACCTTGATGTCGCCGTGTCCAGCGCTGTATTTGCAAAGTTCCGCAATGCCGGGCAAACATGCATCGCTCCAAATCGCTTTCTGATCGACGCGTCAGTTCACGACGAATTCGTGAAGCGCATGATCGCGGCAATTGGGGAGTTGAACCTGGGAGATGGATTCGAGCCTGGTGTGACATTGGGTCCGCTCATCAGCGAAGACGCGGTCCAGAAGGTCGAGAGGCATGTCGCTGATGCTCTCGCTCGCGGGGCCAAATTGCTCGTGGGCGGAAAGCGAGCCGACCGCAAAGGAAATTTCTTCCTTCCGACTTTGATGACGGGGATATCGCCAGAAATGGCAATGTCGTGCGAGGAAACCTTCGGGCCTGTGATGGGACTAGCAACTTTCACATCGGAAGATGAACTGCTGCAGCGCGCGAATGGAACTCGACTGGGCCTGGCGTCATACATGTTCAGCCGTGATGCTGCCCGCATCCACCGTACATCGCGCGCACTGCAAGCCGGCATTGTCGGTGTGAATACAGGGGCAATTGCCACTGAGGTTGCTCCCTTCGGCGGCTTCAAGGAATCTGGCATCGGTCGCGAGGGTGCACGTCAGGGCATTGATGAGTTTATGGAAACCAAGTTCATCTGCGAAGCGTTCCCAGGTTAAGCGGGTACGGCGCCGCGCGTGAAGGAAGCTTTGTCTGTGCAGTGTGCTGACACAGGCAAAGCCGGTGCCAACCAATAAGCTATCCTATCAACGGCAACTTCTTTGGATACTACCGCTATTTGTAGCCGATCTGTGTCACGCTCCTCAATTGCGAACAAGGCAGCCACCACTGGGCGCCCGGCGGAATTGAAGCGAGCGGAGCAGCAGCGAGCTCAGGAGACTCGGTCTGCGATACTTCACGCCGCACTATTAGAGTTCGCCGAGAAGGGCTTTGACGCTAGCAGCATTCGAAGCATCGCGGAGCGCATCGGACTGCAGCATGCTCTAATTACGTACCACTACCGTTCGAAAGAGGTTCTTTGGCAAACCGTAGCGGAACTTGGTTTCGCGCGCATGCGGGAGGAATGGGATGCGCATCTGGCTGACTCCGACGCAGTTAGCTCAGAAGAACGCTTGAAGCTGGCGTACGGAGCGCTGTTCCGCTTTGCTGTGAAGTTCCCTGAGTTTGACCGTCTCATGCGCTGGGAGATGTTGGGGGCCAGTTCGCGGCTCCAGTGGCTTGCCGATACAGTATCGAAGCCGCTGATCGACTGGCTATTGCCGCAGATTTCCGATGCACAGGCCAGAGGCGCGTTGCCAGAAGGCGAGCCGATTCTTTTCCATTACCTGATGATGAATCTGACGTCCTCGCTTGCGAGTTTTAGGCCTGAGTTGACTGTCACCAGCAAACTTTCGCCCTCCGATCCGACGGTCGTTGACGCGTATTGGCGGGCGGTTGAATCGATAGTATTTGAAAGGGTCCAGAGGTAGAAATTCGCATTCAAACAATGCAATTGACGGAGTGAACTCGGACAGCGTGGGACAAGTTGTGTCAAACGTGAGTAAGCAGGACCGTAGCTTCAGGTGAGATGAAGGAGAAATCGTGAATAGTGCGAAAAACACGTTGCGCATGGTGATCGAGCACTGGCTCTCCCCGGATCCTACGAACGGCGTTCGGGTCACAAAGTTCAGAAACAGGCGATCCAGAAACGAATGCTATGTACGCGTCGAGACATTAACGGCGGCAGGTCCTGTTGCGTTATTCTTTTTTCGTCACCATGATGGCGCGTGGCGCATATTCCCACCGAGTCGGGAACGACCGGCAATGCGCGCCACCTAAAATTCGACGAACTTTTAACTCGCCATACTAGTGCACCTGCCACATCACGGCAGCGCTGCGAATAGGAGCAGCACACTGATTGTGGCGCTCCCTGCAAACAACTATCTGATCGTGAGCATGCGCGGTTCATGAATTGTGAGTTTGCCTCGAACAGGCCGGCTCCGCTGAATGAAAAAGTGCGGTGGTCTTTGAGTGCATCCGGTCTTGCCGGCGCCGATCAGGCTTCCTGGCACCAGCCCAAGCGAATAGTTTCTCGCGTGCATCAACGCGTTGGCCACCCCGCATGAAAGGACTTCGGGCCAAATGTTGTGTGGCATCAAGCTTGGCTGAATCCGCTACTAGGCCTGTGAGCCACGGTAACTCAACCGCAGTGCGTGCCCCTGGGGCCTGATGGTCCCGGGGCTCTGACGGTTATCCCGACGTAATTAACTCCGCGTCGATCTTTTAGAAATCCTCGCGCCAGAGATCTAGCGCCTGTTGTACGGGGCGGTCGGAGTAGCTGAACAGCACCGCATCGCTGTCCGCTTCCAGACGATACGGCATCCAGGAGGGGCAGACGAACACGTCTTTCGGACCGAACGCCAACACCTGGTCTCCTACAATGCAGCGTCCATTTCCTTCGACAACGGCATACACCGTGGAGTCCGTCGCGCGATAGGATGCCCCACTAAAGCCTGCGGGCAGCAACTGCATGAAAGTACCGATTGTGGGCATCGCCCAGTCGCCGGTGACCGGGTTGGTATATTGCAGCTTGTGGCCCCAGACGGCATGCGGCGCTTCCTTTGCAAGTGTGTGGAGCGCCTCGCGTGTGCGGTCGTAGGGATACCAGAAAAGCGGAGAAGTGCGCGACCGTGACTTATATTCCACGGGCTTCATGGTGTTGCCGAAGCGGGCAAGATTGCTGCCCGCGCTCCGATCCGTTTGCTGACTCTCGCTAAGACCATCTTCACGGAATTGGGCGTCGAGCAGTTCCACGATTGGAATGTCGAGACCATCCAGCCAGACCATTGGCTCAGCAGACGTATTGCCGTGGTCGTGGAAGGTCCAGGAGGGGGTAATGACGAAGTCCCCCACGTGCATCGTTACGCGTTCGCCATCCACGGCCGTATACGCACCGTCACCGTTCATGATGAAACGCAGAGCGGATTGCGAGTGGCGATGAGCGGGGGCAACCTCCCCGGGAAGAATCAACTGCAGGCCCGCATAGAGGCTGTGCGTAATACGGGTACGCCCACGAAGGCCTGGATTCTCGAGCACCAGCACGCGACGTTCGGCCTCTTTGGCGGTGATGATTTTCCCGCTCTCCAGCAGCCACGGCCATACCGTATCCCACTTCCATAAGTACGGAACGCATGGTGTACTGGGAGTCGCCGTCACGACCGCATGCAGTACCTCCCACAGCGGCGCGCAGTTCGAACCATCAATTTTGTCGTAGAACGCTTTTCGGGCCTGCTGCGTCTCAACAATATTCCCGACCTGAGAAACACGGTTGTCGTTCATGCTGTCTCCTTCATTCCGGCGGTATCGGATGTGGTAGCAGTTACACCCGTGGTGCCGTCGGCCGCCCGAACCGCGACGCGGATTTGCCCCACTCCATCGAAAGCGCAATCGATGATGTCGCCGGGCAGCACCGGACCAACGCCCTCGGGCGTGCCAGTCAGCAGAATGTCACCAGGGTGCAGCGTGTAGAAGCTGGATGCGAATTCGATGAGCTCGGCAATGCCGAGAATCAGGTCCCCGGTATTTGCCTTCTGACGAGGCTGGCCATTCACTGTCAGCCAAAAATCGATATTTGAAGGATCCGCGACTTCATCTGCCGTCACCATCCATGGGCCAAGAACTGTATAGCTGTCGATGGATTTGCGGAGACTGCGCTCCTCGGGCCCTCTCGCGGTCATATCGAGACCGACGGCGTAGCCGGCGACGTAATCGAACGCCTGTGCCTGTGTGATATTGCGCCCTGTTTTGCCGATGATAACTGCGAGCTCGGCCTCGTGGTCGTTTCGGCGGTCTAGGTGTTGCAACTCGACGCCTGCCGCAGGACTTACGATCGAGCTGGTCGCCTTCAGGAACAGGCCAATTTTCTGAATCTCGGCGACCTGGTTGTTGTGGTGAACCTCAACCTGCGCTCGTGCCTCTTCAAGGTGCTTTTTGTAATTGACGGGCGCGGCGACCACTTTGCCGGGATTGGCTACCGGGCTGAGCAACCGGACGTCGGCGAGCGGGCGCACTGGGGCGGATGGTGCGATGTGCCTGATTTCATCTACCACCTGTGCCAGATTTGCAATCAATGGATCAATGGTAGGTAGCGGATAGCGATGGAGTGGCAGCACGTCGAGTGCGGCTGTAACGTCGCGTACCGAGTCTCCTTCGACGACACCAAGCCGGTCGTCATCGAATCGGCAAATTTTCATGGGAATCTATCTCCGTTATTGGTTGTGAAGCTGCGTTATCGCTTAAAACTGCGAGGCCGGTACGTTGAGCACGAGTCCATCAAGCGTCGGCCCGACAGAGAGCTGACAGCTGAGCCGACTGTTCGCCTCGACACCGACGGCGAAAGCCAGCATCTTCTGCTCGTGCTCGGTCTTTGCAGGCAAGCGATCGGCCCATGTATCGTCGACGTATACGTGGCAGGTTGCGCAAGCGCAGGCGCCGCCGCAGTCCGCGTCGATACCGGGAACGTTATTGGCCACGGCAACTTCCATAACTGACATGCCATCAGGACCCTGATAGACAAGCTCTGCGCCGTCGGCCGTGCGAAAGTGGATGTGTGTCATGAATATCTCTCAAGTTCTGGCAGGTTTTTGCGGCTGCCTGTTACGTCTGGATGGGTTATGGATGCAGCGGCAGCGATGCGTTCGCCAGGCGGGTTGTATCCAGCGGGGTGGACGCCTGGATAAATCCTTTGCCTGCCATGAAATCGGCCACTGCGTCTAACGCCTCAACAGCTAGCAATCGGCCCTGCCGGAGATACCAGACGGACTGCGTTGCTTTGCCAGAATCCTGCTCGGCAGGTTTGCGTACGATGATCTCGTCATGGCCGTGAGCTATGCCAGCCACCTGGATTCGATGCGAATACTGGTCTGACCAAAACCAGGGCACGCTCGCAGGCGGAGTCTTCTTGCCGGCAAGTATGGCCGCCGCGTTCTTGGCCTGGTCTACGGCATTTTGTACCGACTCCAGCCGAAGTCCAGGTCCATAAATCTCATGCGTTTGCTCAGTGCAATCGCCGATTGCAAAGACGTGAGGGTCGTTGGTTCGCGCATTCGCGTCTACGAGGATTGCGCTTGCACAGGCGATATCGGCTGCTGCAGCAAGTTCGATATTAGGTATTGCGCCAATACCTACCACGAGCGCGTCGACCGCCAGTAACCCTGCGTCTGTGCGGATTGTTAGCCCGCCAGGCGCTGCCTCGACGGCTGAGATTGAGCACCCGAGGCGGATATCGACGCCGTTGCTGGCATGCAACGCGTGTACGGCTGCCGATGTGGCCTCGCCAACGGAGCGTTGCATGACGCGAGGGGCTGCCTCAAGCACGGTTACTTCTTTCCCGAGTTGTCGTGCTGAGGCGGCCACCTCCATACCAACGTAGCCAGCGCCTACGATTCCAATACGTCGATAACCAGAAAGCGCCGTCTTTAAAGCCTGCGCATGTGCGAGAGAGCGCAGATAGTGAATTCTGGGCTCACGCTTTGGCAGTCCTGGGAAGATGCGTGCACGCGCGCCGGTAGCAAAGACGAGGCTGTCATAAGATATGCGCGTCCCGCCGTTCAGAATCGCTTCGCGCGCTGAGCGGTTGACCCACTCGACCCGTTCACCGAGACGCAACTCACAGCGTAATGTCTCGTAGAAAGATGCTGGCCGAAGATGAAGTGACTCGTCAGTGCTTGCACCTTTCAGATAGCCCTTGCTAAGCGGAGGACGCTGGTAAGGAAGAGTGCGTTCATCGCTGACGATGGTGAGCGTACCGTCATAGCCCATCTGCCGGACCGAGGCAACGAATTGACATGCTGCCTGACCGCCGCCTATGACAAGAATCCCGCGTTCGGTTGTCATGGCGTTACACCAGCGTTACTGGCATGGTACGAATGCCACGGAAGCGAGCGTTCGGGTTAAAGCTCAAGCCTTCGCGCAGGTCGAGCTTCGGAAAGCGTTTGGTGATGGCCGGCAGAGCGATGCTGGCTTCCAGCCGCGCCAAGGGTCGACCGAGACACACATGAATGCCGGCCCCGAACGCAAGGTGGGGATTGGGACGGCGACCCAAATCGAATTTTTCCGGGGAGTCAAATATCCGCTCGTCGCGGTTGGCGGACGCTTGAGCGACGATGACCTCCGTGTTGGGCGCAATCATTCCGCCGCTAGGAATCTGCACCTCACGCGTGGTCCGGCGGCCCTGGAGTTGCAGAGGGCTAGCGTAACGGAGGCATTCCTCGATGCCCATAGTAACGACGGAGGCATCGGTGGCCATGCGCTCAAACTGGTCACGGTTCTGAATTAGCGCGAGCGTTGAAAGACCGATGAGATTGGTGGTTGTCTCGTGACCGCCGTTAAGCACGAGAATGCACATGTGCAACATCTCGTTCTCGCTGATCTGTTGACCACTCTTTTCCGCTTTCACGAGGGCACTGATGATGTTGCTAGGCGTATCTTCAACCGGTCGGGCGCGCCATTCGTTGACGTAGTCAAGTAGGTAGGCCTTGAATTCCGCAGTTGCCTTGTGTCCGGCAGCGATCGCCTCAGCAGACACGGCTGGGTTCAGCGGGAAAAGGACCTGGGCACCAAGATCGCGGATGCGCGGGCCGTCCGAGCGCGGAACGCCGAAAATGTCGCAAATAACCTGGATCGGGATACGAGAAGCAAAGTCGGCGACGTAATCGACGTTGTTGTTGTCCTCAAGTTCGTCGAGGAGTGTCGCCACAATCTCGTGCACGCTAACCCGCAGTCGCTCAATGCCGAACTGGGTGAAGAAAGGATTTACCACCTCACGGAGACGGTCGTGATCCGGCGGATCGCGAAAGAGCATGCTGGTAGTGTGCTGTTCCAGCAGCGGACCTTCGCCAAATTTTTCGCGGTATGCCGCCTCCCGATTTACCACGCCGGAAAGGTCTCGCCAGACAGCCTTGACGTCATCGTAGCGAGTGAGTAGAACCGACCCGTCTGAGTTGACGTGCGCTGGCTCGTTGTCCCGCAGGTGTTTAAAGAAGGGATAAGGATTGTCGTAATACGTTTTCGGCAGCTGAAAGAGGTCAAAATCCTCTGTGGCCGAATGGACCCGCTTCTCCGGAGGCGCGGAGTGAACCTGTTGGATCGCCATGAATCTGTCTCCTATGTATTTTCTACGGACATCGCACATGCGGACCGCATCCGAGCCGCGAAGTCACGGGGTCGACACGCAGAGCCTCTCTTTCAGCAAGAACCGATACGCATCGAAAGAAATGCGGCTAAGCTACCGCGATCGGTTGCGGCCTACCTTCGACATGTAGCGGCAGAGTGCATCCCGTGATCATTGGTTGTATGGTGATGCACACGAGAGTATTTAGAAATAGAAGGTGGTGAATAGGATCTATAGACCAGCCTGATAAAGGTATGCAGATGGAACTTCGAGACATCGACTTGAATTTGCTTGTCGTGTTCAATGAATTGCTTCACCAGGGGCGTGTATCGGCGGCGGCGCGCACTCTAGGAATGTCTCAGCCCGCAGTTAGTAACGCCCTGAGCCGTCTGCGGAAGTTGCTTGGGGACGACGTGTTCCTTAACACATCAAAAGGCATGGTGCCTACGCCTCTATCGGAGAGGCTCGCAGAGCCGATAGCGTTCGCGCTCGGGACAATCCATGACACGCTGAATTCGAAGGCGGAGTTTGACCCGGCGACGAGTGCGCGCAACTTCACAGTCGCGATGACCGATATCGGTGAAATATCGTTTCTTCCGGCGTTGATGAAGAGGCTGTCTGAGGTAGCACCCGGGATCACCTTGAGCACGGTACGAAACACTGCGGTGAACCTTCGCGATGAGATGGAAAACGCAAGGACCGACCTCGCGATTGGTTTTTTGCCGGACCTGAAGACTGGCTTCTTTCAGCGACGGCTGTTCAGTCAGCGCTATGTATGCCTCTTTCGAAAAGGGCATCCGCTTGCTGAGCAGGGGATAACCCTGAAGTCTTTCTGTGCCGCAGAACACGTGGCGATTGTTGCCGCAGGAACCGGGCACGGCATGGTTGACGAGTTTATCCAGCGCGCAGGGATTACGAGGAAAGTACGGCTGCAAGTACCTCACTTTGTCGCCGTCGGGCACATTCTGCAGACAACCGACCTGATCGCGGTCGTGCCGGAAGCCTACGCGAAGCGAACGTTAGAGCCGTTCGATTTGGAGGCTGCCGTATGCCCTGTGAAAATCCCGCAGATAGTAATCAACGTGCTTTGGCATGGCAGACATCACCGGGAACCAGGCAATCAGTGGCTGCGGCAAACGATATTCGAGGAGTTTTCCTCATGACAGGCGCGATTTCTGATCTCATCTGACTTGCCGGTCTAAAGACGTCGCGTTAGCGACCGGGAAACGCTGTCTTTCAAGACTGCCGCGCATTTGTGTCTTCGTTGCCTTGGGCGCTCCGTCGATGTCACGAAGACGTTTGCCGCAATCCCTCCTGCCCCCCAAGGCCACCCCTCGCGCGATTTCTTGCGTGTTCCACGCGCTGCTTTGCACAAGCACCGGTGATACTAAACAATAATTGAAACGCTATGGATAGAACTTAACTGGCAAGACACAATCGCCTCACGGGAGCTTAGGAGAGGATCCATCTGTTGCCCGCGTTCTATAAGGTCAAAATTACTTCCTTGACGAAGATCGCAGGCTGAACGTGAAAAATCCGAGATTTATTCATTAATATAATTAGGAATACTGCTAAATATATTAATTTTTTCACCGCTAGGGATGGTGTTCAAAACTCAGTCAACGTGGAATGTTCAGGACTGAGGTTGCCTGGCACAATGAGCGCATGAAACAGACCGACCTGAATCTTGACCTGACGAACCGGCGCACGCGCAAGCGCGCGCTCCTGGATGAGATGGAGCGCGTGGTGCCATGGAACGAATTCGTGGCGCTGATAGAACCGCACGCGCCGACCAAGGCGACGGGTCGCCGGCCATTTCCGATTGAAGCAATGTTGCGCATCCACTTCCTGCAACAATGGTTTGGCCTGAGCGATGTCGCGATGGAAGAGGCGCTGTACGACGTACCGCTGTATCGCGAATTTGCCGAGCTGGGCGGCATGAGCCGATTGCCGGATCGGGTCAGTATCCTGCGCTTTCGGCATCTGCTGGAACAACACCGGTTGGCCGAGCAATTTCTGGTGACCGTCAACGCCCAGCTCAGTGCGAAGGGCTACATGCTTAAGGAAGGGACGGCGGTTGATGCCACACTGATTGCCGCGCCGAGTTCGACCAAGAACAAGGGCGGTGAGCGCGATCCCGAAATGCATCAGACCAAGAAGGGAAATGAATGGCACTTTGGCATGAAGTGTCATATCGGCGTGGACGCCGACTCGGGTCTCGTGCACACGGTAGTGGGGACGGCTGCCAACGTCAACGATGTGACGCAAGCGCATGCGCTCGTGCATGGTGACGAACGCGAGGTGTTTGGCGATGCGGGTTACCAAGGCGTGCAAAAGCGCGAGGAAATGCAAGACGTCAAGGTCAACTGGCACATCGCCATGCGTCCAGGTAAGCGTCGTGCCTTGAACAAGGACACACCGCTGGGCCAACTGCTTGACGAACGCGAAAGGCTGAAGGCACGTATTCGTGCCAAGGTGGAGCATCCGTTTCGCGTTATCAAGCGCCAGTTCGGCCATCTCAAGGTGCGTTATCGTGGATTGGCGAAGAACACGCAGCAATTGCAAACGCTGTTCGCCTTGAGCAATCTTTGGATGGTACGCCGCCGAATTCTGCAGGAATTCGTGGTATGAGTGCGTCCGGATTCGGCTCAGACGAGCCGAAGCACAGACCGCGCGACTCCATCTATGCTGAATAGAACACGGAATTCGCACGTTTCGTCTCATTGATTTCACTTGGCGATACTTACGTTGTCAGGTCGGTGTCGCCGAGCGTGTTTTGAACACTATCCCTAGGTTCTGAAATTCATTTGGAACCTCGATCAGACCTCAAATTTCTCGCAAATCTTGACGAACCCCACGGAATCACGCGATTTTTCCGCGATGAGTCGAACGATTGCCTTGTGAGAAATCGGTTGATGAAAGTCGGGAAAAATCGCATGCGGTAGGTAACGGCGGTTGAATCAGCAAATAAAAAATGGAGACTGGCAGGCGATGAAGCATAAATACATTATCGCGGCAGCGATGGCGTTGTGCGTTGGCTCTGCGCACGCGCAAGTGGCGGAGCAGCAGCAAGATCAGGGCCATCCCGGTATCCAGCAGGCGGAGCGGCGTGTCGAGGCAGAGAAAGACGCACGGCAGGGAGTCGAGCTACCATCAACCATCACCTTGTACGGCATCATTGACACCGGTGTGGAGTATGTGACGAACGTTGGGCCACGTGGAAAGAGCTTGGCGCGCATGCCAACGAACACCGCAGGCGTCCCGTCGCGATGGGGCATTCGAGGGCAAGAAAATCTCGGCGATGGACTGCTTGCCATTTTCGTCCTTGAGTCGGGATTCGCTCCCAATAATGGCACCCTTGGACAGGGTGGCCGTCTTTTTGGACGGCAGGCTTTTGTGGGGCTCTCAGGGCGATGGGGCACGCTGACACTCGGGCGGCAATACACCATGCTCGCGTGGGGATTGATTGACGCGGATCTGCTGGGTCCGGCTGTTTTTGCTTCTGCATCAATGGACAGCTACCTTGCAAACGCGCGTGCAGACAATGCAATCGCATATCGCGGAACGTTTAGTGGCGTGACCGTCGGCGCGATGTACAGCTTTGGCCGCGATGGTGCAAATGGCGGACCGAGTCCTGCGGGAACGAACTGCGCAGGCCAGAGTGCGGGTGATTCGCGCGCTTGTCGTGAATGGTCCGCGCTGCTGAAATATGACGCATCGTCCTTCGGGGTGGCATTGGCAGCTGATCAGATTCGCGGTGGTCCGGGTGCGTTCGGTGGGCTTACGAGAAGCTCGTTGAGCGATACTCGTTTGTCCGCAAACGGGTACTTCACTGTCGGAAAATTAAAGGTCGGCGGTGGCCTTCTTCATCGGAACAACGAAGGTAGTGCTGCGACGCCAAAAAGCGATTTGTGGTACCTCGGTGCCGCCTATACATTGACGCCAAGCTGGATTATTGATGGTGAAGCCTTCAGGATTACGTTCAAGAACAGCGATAACAAGGCGACGATGGGCGTCGTGAGAGCCACCTACGTCCTTTCGAAGCGTACGACTGTCTACGCAATGGGCGGTCGAATCTACAATGATGGTTCTCTTGCATTGTCAATCAGCGGCGGCGGCCCGGGAAGCACTCCTCCGCCCGGCGGCGCTCAAACCGGCGTAATGATGGGCATGCGACACACTTTCTGATGCGTCGACGGTCAGCCTGGTTCAGGGAGTAAACATTGGCCTTGAGCCAGGCGGGGACGAACAAGTTCGAACGATGAGACTGCGGAACCAGGCATTTGCACTGTCTTTGTGGTACCGGTCGTGCCAGTAGACGCCGATAGGCAGGTCTTCAATCGGATATGGGCATTCGCGAAGTATAAGCGGGTAGTTCTCGGCCGCGCTTCGTGCGACTGTTTCTGGCGCAATCCATACGAGGTCAGAGCGGGAAACGATATGTGCGGCAGGCATGAATTGAGGAAGTCGTACTTTGATGCGCCCGCGCGCGCCCGCGTCAATTAGCGCTCGTTCAAAGATCAGCCTTTCGCTGCCTTCGTATTCCACCAGCACGAACTGAAACTCTTCCAGGATTCGTTCTGACAACTGTACTGCGGCGGCGGGATGCGAACTCCTCATCACGAGCACGTGCCGCTGCTCAAACAGAGGCGCATAGTGGAAATCAGTCTTGAGAGCGGGCAGATAGCCTAGTGCGACGTCGATGTGGCCTTTTGCCAAGCCGGCAAAGGTATCTTCATGCGACAGGAAGGTGCCGCGCAACTGCGCTCGTGGAGCTTCGCGGTCAAGTCCCTCGAGGATGCTAGGGAAGCAAACAACCTCACCCACATCACGTGTGCGAACAGTAAATGAGCGTCTTATTGTCGACGGGACAAATACTTCGCATTGCTCTGTTGTCCCCCGGATGGATTCCAGGGCGTCAAGAAGGGCCGGGGCAATCGAAAGTGCAAATGGTGTTGGCTCCATACGACGGCCAACCAGAGTGAAGAGCTTGTCGTTGTACTGCTCGCGTAACCGCTTGAGTGAGTTGCTCACTGCAGATTGCGATACACCTAGCGCTTCGGCGGAAGCGGAGACGGACCGATTTTTGCACATTGCGTCGAACACAAACAGCAGGTTGAGATCTTTTAGCAAACTTCATTCTCCGTGATGTTGCGGTATCACGCTCAGTGCATCGACGTAGCCGAGACGTCATTGCATACTCGTTTCATGCAGTTCGCGCCGGCAGCACTGCTCAAACGCCGTGGCGAGGACAGAGTCCGTGCTAGCTAAACGAAAAACAAGGAGGAGACGATGACCTACGCGTTGAACAAGCGGTTCCATGTGGCCCTTGTGTTGCCCCTTACCGAAGCCGGGAGGCCCGATGAAGAGGGCATTCGACGACTAGTGCAGCATTTTGTTCGTAACCCTGATTTTAAGAGACGAGGTGGCCTCGTTGCAAATGCAGAGGCTGGCGACGTATTTTATCTGTCGCGTATCGAGAAGCGCCGCGTGCTCGAAATTATCCTCGAGGAGGCGGACGGGCAAGTTCCCGTTCTCGCCGGGACGTTCGGTTGGACGACGGAAGATTGTGTTGACACCGCCCGCGATGCTAAAGCAATTGGAGCAAACGGGATCTTTGTGATTCCACCGGGTGGCTCGATGGACGTGACTACCAGCTGGGACGCCGTGAAATACCCAGAGGTGTGGTTAGATCAGATTCGTCTTCAGGATCGGGTCGTTGACCTTCCAATTTTCACTCATCCTGTGGCCGCGCCCAGTAGTCGCTATGGCATCGGGCTGCCGCTTGAGGCGACCCTCGCCATCTGCGCCGCAGTGCCAAACATCGTCGGATGGAAGATGACGTACAACTACGAGGGACATCGCGCGATTTCCCTTGCGCTCAAGGAGCGTGCGCCTCATGTCGCGGTGCTTGGCGCCGCCGCGCAGTACTTCCACGAAAACCTCGCCACTGGTGCCTTTGACGGAACCATATCGGGATCCTGGTGCTATGCCCTCGAACCGATGCTTCAGCATATCGATGCGTGGGAACGGAAGGATCTGGAAACTGCGAATTCCGTGTGGAATGCAGGCTTGCGAGACCTTCACGACTACATCTATGCCGAGTGGGGGCGGCTGCACGTTCGTTACAAGATTGCTTCCTGGCTTCGTGGTCTTGTTAGCTCACCAGCTATGACTGCGCCGATGCCGATTCCGCGTCAGCAAGAAGTAGAGGCAATCTCGATCCGCCTTTCGATGTTAGGGCTGGAAACTCTGCCTCTTGCGGACGCTACCCGGCAGCTAGAGCTGTTGGCTAGCAGGCGGGCTAGTGTTATCTGATACCGGATAAAGAATGGCTGCTTCTGCCGGCCAAAAAGACGAGCGACTTTAACTGTGGAGACTACACATGCACTTCTCCGCTTTGCCAAGCGGGAAACCGATCTCTCCTTCGGCAGGAAAAATGGCGGTCTCGCGGCTTCTCTTGCGGGCGCGCATCGCGTTTGGATTTGCTACCTTTTTCGACGGGTTCGATGTACTGACGATTGCCTATGTCATGCCCGTCATAGCGCCGTTGTGGCATCTCAGTGGCAGTCAAATCGGAGCTCTGATATCGGTGGGCTTTCTCGGCCAACTGATTGGCGCGCTTTTCTTCAGCCAGCTCGCAGAAAGACTGGGGCGTGTTCGGACCGCTCTGGCCACGATAGCACTATTTTCTGTGGCTAGTCTTGGCTGCGCAGGAGCTGGTGGCTACCACTCGCTGTTCGTGATGCGGTTCATACAGGGAATCGGACTCGGAGGCGAGATGCCAGTTGCTGCGGCATACATTAGCGAAATTAGTCCTGCGCGTGGGCGCGGCCGCTTTTTCATGCTCTATGAACTCATCTTTCCGGCTGGGATGGTCGGGGCCGGTGTCGCGGGAATGATGTTGGTTCCTACATTGGGCTGGCAGAGTATGTTTATCTTGGGCGCCATCCCGGCCCCTGTGCTTTTCGCCATCAGACGCGGGTTGCCTGAATCACCGAGATGGCTTGTCTCAGTCGGCCGGTTGGAGGAAGGAGCAGATGTGCTGAAGCGGCTCGGAGCCGACCCGTCGGCTTTTCCGGCCCAGCCGCTTGCGACAGAGTATGTCGCAACGGCGGCGGTCGATTCCGGCCGCGCCAGGCAAGGCGCGTGGCGAGAGCTGTTTAGAGGGCGGTACGGTAGGCGCACCGCAGTCGTTTGGGCTCTGTGGAGCTCGACGTACTTCATTACTTATGGTCTCACGGCGTGGTTGCCGACCATCTATCGTAGCCATTTCAACCTCCCGCTAAAACAGGCTCTAGGCTTCAGTGTCGCTACCGGCATCGCTGGCTTGGTGGGTGCTGCGCTTTGTGCGCTTCTGGTGGACCGCGTTGGTCGGAAAGTCTGGTTTACGTGTGCTTTTCTGTTGGGAGCTTTGGGGCTCATTGGTCTGGCGCTCACGGGCCTAAGAGATGCATGGACCACGCAGCTTCTCGTAGCATTCAGCTATCTGTTCATCGCCGCGAACGCAACGCTGCTATATCTATATACCCCGGAGATATACCCGACACGAATCCGTGCGTTTGGGGTCGGTATCGCCACGGCTTGGTTACGAATTGCGTCAACGGTGGCTCCGTTGCTTGTCCCGCTGGTGCTCAACGGATATGGCATACGCGGCGTCGTAGCGCTATTTGGTACCGCCGCCTTACTGGGTGCAGCGGCCTCGCTATTTACGACCGAAACAGCTGGCATCACACTTGAGGAGCTATCGCCCTGATACTCCTGACATCTACATGGCCACGTTCATTCCCTGAGCCATTCCGAGATATCACGTTCCTGAAAATATCAGTGCAGGCGTCTTGATCTCGAGTTCCACGCGAAAAAGCCGCTTCGTTCGAGGCGAGTTCGAGATCCGATATGGAGCAGGCATTCGTTACTCGGTTGCTGGAAGCCGAACTCAAGGCACCGATATCGCATCGCAAGTCTTACCTTCATTGACGCGTTGAAGGCGCCAGTTTGTGACCTGATTTGGTGTGCGTTCACGTTGGTTGGACATCGAACGGCTGAGTCATAGCCGGCGTGTTGGGATTTGAACGAGATAGCAATGAACGAAATGTGGCCCTGCCCTCCGGAGTCAAATCTTGACGATTTTCAACTGTGCGACAACGTTGCGTATCTAATAAGCCGGACGCGTGCGACCATGTGGAACATGGTCACGCAGCAGACCCTGGCTGTAGCCGGCGTGACAAGTATGCAGGCCACAACGCTCGTCATGGTCAACAGCGGGCGGTGCCTGACCGGTACCGATCTTGCGCGAGAGTTCGCGATTAGCGCCAGCGCAGTGACTCGTCTGATCGATCGGCTGGAAAGACGTGGACTGCTTAAGCGAATACGGAGCGAAAAGGATAGGCGCTTTAGTCGCGTAGCTTTGACCGACGAGGGGCAGGTACTTGCTCAAAAGATTCCCACAATATTCGCGGAAGTCTTCGATTCTATCCTGACCGTTCTTAGCGAAGAGGAGGTTGGTTTCCTGAAGGGCCTCCTCCGTCGAATCATTCTACGGTCGCAAGATGTGGCAGGGAAATTTTAAGTAGGCGATGTTACGGACCGGGGACTTGCCGACACCGTTACGTAAGCCTTGACGGGGCCCCACGGGGCTCCTTGAGCTTACCTGTAAAAAAGATGAAGTTCGCGGGCAAGGTCGGTTATTTGCGGAGAACCACCGCTTTTCCGTTCGAACCGGAAGTCGCTGTGACTCGCGGCTTCAGGCAGTAGTAATTGTCCCAGTGACCTTGAACGCGGAAACAGCTTCCGTGAGATTGCTAGCTTGGTGTTCGAGCGACTGCGCAGCAGCTGCCGATTGCTCCACCAATGCTGCGTTCTGAAGCGTAACCTCATCCATCTGGTCTATCGCAACATTTATCTGCTGAATGCCACGGCTTTGCTCTTCAGAGGCGGTCGCAATCTCGCCAACAATTCCAGAGACGTGCTGTATCGCAAGCTTCATCTCGTCGACCCGTTCACTGACTCCGACTGCACGGAGCGAGCCGTCACGGACCATTTCGACAGACGACGTGATCAATTCCTTGATCTCCCCGGCCGCCGCCGACGAGCGTTGCGCCAGGTTTCGGACCTCGCTGGCGACCACGGCAAAGCCGCGCCCCTGCTCGCCGGCGCGAGCGGCTTCAACAGCCGCGTTCAATGCGAGGATATTGGTCTGGAATGCAATCCCCTCTATAAGGCCGATAATTTCGGAAATCTTGCTCGAACTGTTGTTCATTAAGTGCATCGTCCTGAGCATTTCTTGAACAGCTTCGGCACCCTCGTCAGCAATTCTCGAAGTATTGACTGTCAGTTCATTGGCTTGGCGCGCATTTTCGGCGTTCTGCCTCACAGTCTCCGATAGTATTCCTATCGTCGCAGCCGTCTCTTCCAGCGATGCCGCGTGCTCTTCCGTTCGGGATGACAGGTCGATGTTCCCAGCGGCGATTTCCTTAGTCGACGTTGAAACCGAATCGGCAGAACGGCGCACACTGACGACCGTATCTTCGACACGGCTCATCAACTGGTCGAACGCTGTAGCCGCGAGTCCAAACTCATCCTTTCGAGGGCTTGCAGTTCTCTTGGAAAGATCCAGCGATTCGGCAATCTCCATCATTTTGTTTCTCATACGGCGCAACCCGCCGCAAACGACAGTGTGCAGGCGAAAGCCCGTCCATACTGTCGTGACAATTCCGAATCCCATGACGAGGCAGGACACCAGTATGGACCGTGCGTACCGGCGACGAGCGTCGATCCCATATTCGTCCACTTGCGCACTGTTGTATCTCACGTGCCTCTTCAACTGGGCGTCCACCGCAACGGCGGCGCTGTTCAACTCGCCACCGGGCAGCAAGCTGCTGCGGGCGTCGTTGATGTGACCGCCTCGAGACTTCTCGAGAAAGCTCGACAGCGCAGCTCGATAGGCCATCTCGCTGGTGGCGCCAGATTCAATCACTGTCTTCTCTGTCGAGTCACTTTGGTCATCTTCGTGCCGGTATTTAGCTACGGCATCGTCAAGCGTCGCCAGCTTACTGGCCATGACAGTTTCCACTTGCGCCTTCTCGTCGACCGTCTCTGCAAGAAGGTGTTGGTAGGAAAGAGATTCAAGCGCATGAAGTGTTTCCTGCGTCGAGTTAAGGTCCGATAACCGGGTTAGGAAAGTCGTCTGGGCAAAGGAGAGATGTTGCTGGTCGACGCGGAGAGCCAGCATTCCATATGTGCCGGTGAACAGGATTCCGACAACAGGGAGAATCATAGCGACGAGCAGGCGCCTGCTTACGGTTATATTCATTTTACTAAGCTAGAATCTGCATTGCGGGAAAAAAGAACGACGACGTCCACTAATCCTTCGTGTGCTCGCGTTCTTCCCGATGAAGGCTTCGACGCGTGAGTGCTAGGCAATATCACCGCGCGTTTCATAAATTGCGGGGCCAACGCTGTCGAAAAGGCCCCACTCATTGCCGTCAGATGCGACGTCGCACGGTAGAAATTACGGATTTGCCGGAACTGTGACAGGTTGGCTTGGACCGAACCCGCATCCGAAGGCAGCCAAGGAAGCGAGTACCGCTGGGATTGAGAACAGAATGAATAGTGTGCTTAACGGCATGTTGGCCGCAAGAAGCACACCGCCCATCATCGCTCCAAAGATCGAGCCGAGCCGACCCACACCCAAGGCCCAACTTATTCCCGTTACTCGACTTTCAGTTGGATAAAACTGAGCGGAAAACGCGTTGGCGCCAATCTGTGATCCGTTAATGAAGAAACCTACACCTGCGACAGATGCGGCTAGCCAGAGACCGTGAACCTGTCCGAGACTGATGATGAACGGCGCGGCCGCTGCGTATGAGATACCGAGCACGACCGGTGGCCGAAATCTGTCCATTAAGCGGCCAAGTGTCAGCGCGCCGACTGTACCGCCGATTTGATAAAGAGCTGCGACACGGGAGGCGTCCGTCAAGGTCATGCCGGCGTTATGGATAAGCGTCGGGAGCCAACTGGTCATGAGGTACACGATCAGCAGACTCATAAAAAATACGCACCAGAGCAGGAGCGTACCGTTGCGGAACCCCTTTGCGAATAGCTGACGCACTGGAGAGCCGGACGTTTTAAATTCATTTAGTGTGAACTCAGTGTGTGGACCGAGTTCAATCGGATTGATTCGACGGAGCAGGGCAGCGACCCTGACACGCGACGTCTTGTTCGCGACGAGATAGCGTACTGACTCCGGCATTAAGGCGATCAGGACAGGCATCAGGGCCAACGGGAGGATGCCTCCAAACAGGAGAACACTGCGCCATCCGTAAGCGGGCACCAGTTCCGCTGCAACAAGACCGCCGCAGCCGGAGCCTAGAGTAAAGCCGCAGAACATCACGGTGGTCACAAACGATTTGCGCTTTTCAGGGCAGTACTCGGAGGTAAGCGCAATAGCATTTGGCATTGCGCCACCAAGTCCAATTCCAGTGACGAAACGCAGCGCGATCAGCGCTCCGATTGTCGGCGCGTAGGCTGCCATGATGCTGGAAATTCCGAAGAACCCCACGCACACGATCAACGTTTTCTTTCGCCCGACCTTATCTGCCATCGGCCCAAATGAAAATGCACCGACCATCAGGCCAGCCAGGCCGGCGCCGAACAGGGTCCCTAGCGTCGATGGGCCTACCGCCCACTCATGTCGCAAGGCGGGCGCAATGAATCCGACGCAAGCTGTGTCGAAGCCGTCGACCGCGACAACACAGAAGCAGAGAAAAACTACGAGCCACTGGAAGGGCGAAAATCGTTGGGCGTCGAGCCACGCACGGACGTCTACTGCCGCTGAATTGGATTGCACTGCTGTCTCCTGACGCATTTTTTTGAAACCCGTGATGATGCTGTGCGAGAAGCACCGCATCATGGCCAGGGAATGCGACGATCCGTGCACTCCGGCCAGTCCGGGCGACGACATGTCACTGATAAGGTGTCGTCGAGCGGAAATTACGTTTGAAAGAAAGTGCAGTCAATGCAGCCAGATTTATAGATGGGAATTACTTGCGTTGTTACCGGCGGCAAGCGAAGCTTCGACCGTGCGGACAAGCAACGACTAATTGAGGCCGGCCTGCAACCGGGCGCATCGCTGTCGGGCGTGGCCCTGAAGGCTGGGGTGAATGCCAACCAGTTGTGCAAATGGGTTCGGCTGCGCGAACAGCCAAATGCCCCTATGAGGGATGGCATGGTCGCTGCGTCGTCAGCCTTCGTGCCGGTCGTTGCGATCGATGGCCGGGCCCCGGTGTTGGCTCCGGCACCTGCACCGCTACTCATACCTGAACCGGAGAGGCCGCGTCTGTCGCCACGAGGGGCGCCGGCGGCGCGGCTGTCGGCTCAGTTGCCCAACGGCGTGAAGCGTGAGCTCGGATGTTCGGGACACGCAAATATCTACAGCACGACACCAGATAGCGCTGGGTGCTATGGTCAGGCGTTTGCGTGCTTGCCGTAGCGCGCTTCGATTGATTTTTCTTTCAGCCCACTGGTTCTTTTAAACTTTCGGTCTGCGCTCTGGTCACCATTCTGGAAGCTCGATCGTTGATTGAGCGCCGTGCGCACAAATCGCCGCGACAAACTCGGCGACCGTCATTTGATAGCGGACTTCTCGACGAATGCCCGGCGTATTGCGGTCGATATCGGTCAGCACGACAGCGCTACCGTCTATCGACGCTTCCAGGCGTAACGTGCGAATCTCGCGCGTGGATGTGGCGTCTGTCACTGACATGAGCGTCATCGTGCCTGTCGCGCCTTGGCTGGGCATGGTCAAATCCTTTAGTTTTCCAGGTCAGCGCAGCGTCGGTGACGCGCTGTGCGAATTTCGTTGAAATCGATGTGGTGAGTTCGCTATCTGCAGTGGGAGAATCGTACGCAATCGTTGAATTGGGTTGCACTACTGTCTTTTAACGCATTTTTTTGGAAGCCGTGATGACGCTGTGCGAGAAGCACCGTGTCATGACCGGGGAATGCGAAGATCCATGCCCTCCGGCCAGTCCGGGCGATGATATGTCACTGATAAGGCGCCGTCGGGTGGAAATTACGTTTGAAAGAAAACGCAGTCAATGCAGCTGAACTTATAGATCGGAATTACTCGCGTTGTAGCTCAACGTCGAATCCGTCGTGGCGCCTTAGTCAACATGAATACGACTTCTGAAGAAGCTCGAAGTCATGGAAAACAGATGGTGCCTGCACGAAGAACGACTGATAGGAAGTGCAGAACTGTACGATACCGTCATGATTGGTATTCGTAGCATCAGGGAACCAGTCGAGTCCGCACCCATTTCGGTCCGCTAAGTTTCCATATACTGCGATCATGCAGTCGATCGTCGTCTGAACCTTCCCATGTCTCAATGAATGTCGGACGAAGCCATAGGGAACTCACTTTTTTCGCCTCGAACGGTGTCAATCCGGCGTCTATATTGCGTCGCAGCGTCGCGACTTCTTCGAGCAGTTGCTCGCGGGAGGCCAGTGGTGTGCTTTGAGGGCGAACGTTCTCGTGGTAGACATCTAGGACCCTGCTCGCTTCGGGCTTCATGTGCCAGGTGACGCGTTCTTCCTCGCCGCAGCGAATTTCGTACGTGCCACGGATACGATACTGAAATAGTTGAACCGGCCAAAATCCGGCGAGCTCCCATTTGCTGTTCGACATCAGATGCGTGATTTTGGGGCTGCCGCCACTGACGGAGATAGAGATGCCTGCGCGGGTGAATGAGCGTATTGTCACGAACCTCGTCATCGGGAAGCTTTCCGCGTCCACGGTAATCAATGCGGCAAACCGCACGCGGGCGTCTTCAAGGGCCAAGCCTTGCTGGTACTTGTCCAACAGAAATTCCAGTCCGTCGTCCATTTTCTAATCCGTCACGCGAGAAGGTAGATATGTGCCAGACGACTGCTTTGGTCGATCCGGCCTCATGCCAGGTTGCGCGGCTCAGGTAGCCTGCCGACAGCTTTCGAATGATGCCAGCCCTTCCCGGGCTGGAGCGGCCACGTCTCGGTCACTTCCGTCACGCAGATCCGATTTGCCGCTTGCGCCAGGATGCACAAGCGCACCTTGCAAGCGTTCACGGACCCGTAGAGAAGCACCCGGCACGCCATGCGCCAGCGCCCAAGGCATTGTCGGACGCTGGCCCTGTTTTTGTTAGCACGGACATGTCGGCCTGCGATTGACGAGGGATATCGCTTCCTCCGCGTTCCGTCCCTGCCTCTTACGGAACCCTTGCGTAGGCGATGTTCGGTTGCTAATCGAGGATCCTTGATGCGAGAAGGCCGCCGTCTGCCAGCAGGTTGGCGCCGACGACCCATGCGCTCTCCGTTGTCAACAGGAATGCGATAACCGGGGCGATGTCTTCTGGGCGCCCAACGCCACCCGCGCGATGGATGGCGTCCTCTACATTTGCTGAGCCGAGGGCGGTGCGGAAATCATTAAGGATTGGCGTATCGGTCGGACCCGGGCTTACGCAGTTCATTCGGATCCCCGTCGCGCGGCGCAGTGTGACTGCACGGGCCATCGTCCAGACGATGAGCGCTTCCTTAAAATACGGATAGGCTTGCGCGTCTGAGACCGGGTTGCTCTCGAGCCAGCGTAAGCCGTCCGCGAAGTTCGCGGTGCTTCCGAGGTCGACGTGAATTTTTTGCCTTTCTCGCCAGTTTTGCCCAGCCGTGGACGCGACGTTGACGATAGAGCCCCCCTTCACCATCTTCGGAATGACGGCTTCAGTTAGCTGCCTCAGACCAAGGTAGTTGATTCGCGCGACCCGGTCGGATCCCACGGTCCCCGGGACGCCGGCTACGTTGCACAACCCGGTCAGCGTGTCGGGCAGCTGCTGGGCCGCAGCATTGATTGAATCCGGGTCAGCCAGGTCAATCTGCACGAACCCGGCAACAGGAAAGTCCGGCTTGTTCCTGTCCAGAGCGATAACGCTTGCGCCGCGTGAGCTCAGCAGACGTGCTGTTTCAGCGCCGATGCCGGATGCGGCTCCGGTAATAGCGACAGTCATTGTCGCTGCGGATGATGCAGTTGCCATATTTTCCTCTGAGTAAAGCGTAATCGGGCCGACAAATCAGGAGTCGGTCGACAGGTAGCTGGACCTGCGCCTTCGAACGAGATGCGTCGTCTCCGGGTTGAATCGTTGGTTTTGCGGGTTATATGTAGAGCAGCAGTCAATGCGGTCGCGCGCGGCACCGCTCAGAACCTTACTGGTGAACGGGATTGTTCGCTCAAGCAATCGCACAAATCCACACACTTTCATTGATAGGAAACTTTCAACGGCATTTATGGGATTGGCGGGGAGTCGGGGTGGGGATGCTTGGGAGGCGTTTCAGGTCACCGAAACATATAGATGGAAATTATTGTCTGGAATAAGGCGAAACAATGGTTTCAGTTCGATGGGGACTCTAGAATCCAATGGCATCGTCGACGATGCAGGTCGATGAGTTAGCTATTTGTTTAAACCGGAGACAGCAATGATTAGCGTGAGTCGCAAACTGGAAGTCAATCCCGCCGATGGTTCGGAGGGCATCAAGTTGAATCGCCAACAGGTATGGGTCGGATTGGTACGCAAGGCGGAAAACGCAGTGCCATACGTGGAGGCGATCACAAGTTGCGTGGTGGTGCAGCAGCAGCCTGAGCGGCTGATTCGCGAAGTTGTCCTGCACGGCGAAACTCTACAAGAACTTATCTTGTTCTTCCCGGAAGAGCGCGTCGAATTCGTGCGCCTGTCAGGTCAAGCAAAGGGATTGATCAAGAATATCATCGAAGAAGACACGGATGGAACGCTGCACTTGCGCTTCACCTTCGACATGGTGCTTGAAGGTGTGGACGCGGGCAGTGAAAAGGAAAAGGAGTTTGCAGCGGGCATGGAACAGGCCTACCTGGGCGCCGTCCGTACGACGTTGCGCCGAATTCGCGAGGAAGTCGCCGCGAAGGCGTGATTTCCGCAGGTCAGAGGTACGGTAGACAACCTTACCTCAGAACAATTGGAGACTCGTATGGCACGAAACGTTGAACCCATGTTTTCGGCAATCGACGCTATGGACGTCGAAGGCTTTTTGTCGAACCTCGCAGAGAACGTTACTTTCCAGTTCGGCAACGCGCCAGCGCTCGTCGGACGCGAAGCAGTAAGAGAAGGAGTGGTCGCCTTCTTTTCCAGTATCGCAGCACTGCGTCATGAGATGACGGGCAAGTGGGAAGCCGACGAGATCACGATCTTGCGCTTCATGACCTATTACACGCGTCATGACCACAATGAGGTCGAGGTTCCGTGCGCGGTCATCCTGCATCACGCCGAGAACACGCTGATCGATGACTACCGAATCTACATCGACCTTGCACCTGTGTTCGCACCGCCCGTGGGTGGTGAGCAGGTCGCTGCAGCTCACTAACGGGGCGCACATGGATAAGCTACTCGACGGGAAGGTAGTAATCGTCACGGGCGCGGGGCGCGGGATCGGTCGCGCGGCTGCGTACGCGCTCGCCGACGCAGGTGCGACGCTGGCTCTTGCGGATCTGGACGAGGATGGTGCGCGGGAGACGGCGGAGCACGCGCAGCATCTGGGCGTGAAGGCTATCGTTGTCAAGACGAATGTCGCTCGGGAGCAGGATGTCGCGACACTCGTGGAGCGTACCGTAGGAGAGTTCGGGCGCCTCGACGGTGCATTCAACAACGCTGGCGTCGAGCAAAGAAATACGCCGCTCCACGAATTGTCGGAAGCGCAATGGAACACCGTTATCGACATTAATCTGAAGGGCGTCTTCTTTTGCCTCAAGCATGAGATTGCGGCCATGCTGAAGACCGGCGGCGGAGCGATTGTAAATACGTCCTCGGGATTGGGGCGGGTGGCGATTCCGGGCGCGTCGGAATACTGCGCGTCAAAAGCAGGGGTGCTCGGTCTTACGAAGAGCGCGGCGATCGAATACGGAGCGAAGAATATTCGCGTGAACTCGATTCTCCCAGGGGTAATCCGCACGCCGATGATCGACTCGCTTGTCAGTCAACCTCAATTCGCGGACTTGCTGCCCGCTCTCGAAGCCCGTCATCCAATTGGGCGACTGGGTCAGCCGAGTGAGGTCGCGGACGTGGTGGTCTGGCTGCTTTCGGGCCGGTCGTCGTTCGTTACTGGAGGTGAGATTGCCGTGGATGGAGGGTACCTGGCAATCTGACGGCACCAACGGTTACTGTCTGTAGTCAATACGTCCCGAAACCTTGTCTGATTGAGGTTTTCGGGACGTTGTACTTCTGCCGTGATCGTGCATTGCCCCTGGGGTTTTGGTCCATTCGCGTCACGCCCGCCCGGATACCGCTTCCTGTTAGTGAGACGATGGGAAGCCAGACCTGATACCTGCTATCCAGTACAGGTTGCTTCGCCTCCGCGCGGATGGCGGCGCTCTTCCATTTGACCGAGAGATGCGCTCGGACTACATGTAGGGTGATCTCTGTCAGTCGGGCAGATCAATAGCAGAGAAGACCGCCGCAACGAAGGGGGGATGACGATACGTTGAGACGTTGGACCTGCATCGTCATCCACCTTCCGGTATGCAGAAATGGCTGGCCATTCGCCGCCATTCTGCTCACGTCATTCCGTATCGGGCTGGCGAGACGGATGGGCGTCTCGGAATGCATCAAGCGCTTCGCAGTTCCGTTCAATTGCTGCCAGCGTCGGATACTCAGCAATATCGACACCAAACCGGCGAGCGTTGAAAGCTTGCGGCACAAAACAGCAATCGGCAATGGTCGGCTTATCGCCGAAACAGAACGCGCCGCGCGTCGGCGAGGTGCTCAACTGCCGCTCGAGGGCCGTCAACCCCGTGTGAAGCCAATGGGTGATCCACGTTTGCTTCTGCGTTTCGTCTAGTCCAAGCGTACCTGTCAGAAACTTGAGCACACGTAGATTGTTCAGGGGATGCATCTCGCACGCGATATATTGCGACAACTCGCGTACAGCGGCGCGGTCTTTCGATGCGTACGGCAACAGCGGCGTTTGAGGGTGCGTTTCCTCCAGATATTCGAGGATCGCAAGCGATTGCGACACACGGCTGACGCCATCGTCAAGCATCGGTACAAGGGCTTGAGGATTCAGTGAGAGGAACTCTTCCGAGAATTGTTCGCCACCATTTCGATTCAGATGGATTGGCAGATACTCGTACTCGAGTCCCTTCAGGTTGCAGGCAATGCGAACCCGATACGAGGACGAACTGCGGAAATAGTTGTATAGCTTCATACCTGTTTGTCCTTTTATAGCGAACCCGTGCGCTTCAGCCGGCCGTCTTTAGTTCATCAAGCGTGTAGCCTGCGACAGCTTTGTACTGGCTCGTGATGTCGGTCAATTCCTGCGGTGAAATCACGTTATGGATTGACTCGAAGGGCTGACCGCTTGTCCTTTCATGGACTACCTGGAGGATTTTGTCGGGCGGAGCTTTGCGGTTCGTAAGCACGACAGCGTTGGTCGCCTGGCGACGCTCGTCGTCGTATGAATCCAGCGCAGTTTGATTGACGCCAAATTCCTGGAATTTGGCGGTCAACACGTCAGCATCGACGATTGCCTGGCCGGCGCCGTTGGAGCCGCGTGGAACCATCGGGTGTGCTGCATCGCCCAAAAGAGTCACTCGGCCGAATGTCCAGCGCGGCAATGGGTCCTGGTCAACCATTGGGAACTCGAGCACATTGGTGGTTGCCTTGATCATTCCGGCGACATCGAGCCAGTCGAAGTTCCATTTCTCGAACGCCGGATAAAACTCCTCAAGGCGGCCTTGCCCGTTCCAGTCCCGCTTCGCGGGCTGCGGAGCATTCAGTTCCGCCACCCAGTTGACAAGCTGATTGCCGGCTTCGTCGACGTTGTTGCGAATCGGATAGATGACCATCTTGCCCACACCCGGAACGAGCGCGCCGGCCCGTACCATCGTCGCGCCGCTGAGGAACGGCTTCCATTTCACAGCACCCCGCCACATGTTGATACCGGAATATCGCGGAGCACCTTCATCGGGATAGAACTGCTTTCGAATCGCCGAGTGCAGGCCGTCGCACGCGATTACCACGGAACTTCGAACGGAGCTTGCATTGCCAGCCGCATCGACGAAGTTGCACTGTGCGCCGTTCGCATCGGACTCCGCCCCGACACATTTGCGGTCGAGGACGACCGCATCAGCTCCAAGTCGCTCAAGGACGACTTCCAGCAACGTCAGCTGGAGATCTCCTCGATGAATCGAAAATTGCGGCGTGTCGTATCCAGCGGCCGTGCCGACGGCCTCGGAATGGATCAGTTGACCATATTGATTGAAAAACGACGCTTCCTGAGTTAGCACGCTCTTCGCCGCCAGGCGGTCATTGACACCGAGTCGACCAAGTACGCGCGTCGCGTGGGGGAGCACGTTGATGCCTACGCCAAGTGGTTTGATCTCGGGAGCGGCTTCGTAGACTCGGCATTGAATGCCTGCGTCGTGCAGCGCAAGCGCCAAGGTGAGACCGCCAACGCCGGCGCCGACGATCAGGACGTCACAATCATTTCTCATGTTTCTTCCAAGTGTCCAAGGGTGGATGTGACGCCCGATAAAAATACGCAGACGTCTGCGTATATTCTAGTTTTCGTGTCCTGAGAATGTCAAGGATGATCGGTGCAGCTCCCAACAGCCCTGACTTTGCGTCATACAAGAGCATCTTCGTAGCGATCAAAAAATAAATGGCAGACGTCTGCGTAAATGACTATGATAGCGATAAGCCTTGCCTGAACCTGTCTGTATCTGGTGCAGTCAAGGAACCAGGCACGGCGCCCAGGGGACTGTCTTAAGAGCGGTTTTCCGACGCGCCTTTGTGTTTTCGCGATGCGTGCTAGCGGGTGCACGTTGTGTGGTGCAGGTTCGTCACAGTGAATGATTGGGGTATGACCTGGGTTTTGACTGTGCAGACCGATGTGTCTACCCGAACCAAGGGGCTGTTGCTGAGCTGATGCTTGGGCATTTCCGCGCAGTACGCATGGTGACGCCGCACCCGGGGCGTCTTTGGTGTGCTGAGTGCCAGCTCTACGTGGACTGGCAACTGCCGTCAACACATCGGCGGTGGGTAGCTCGGGCTTACAAATAGAGACTTTTAAACATGAATATTTCGACAGAAGTCGGCATTTCCCGGAAAGCGTTCTACGACGAAATCCGGGACATCAATCTGAGTCCGCTGTGGGAGGCTCTGCATAACCTCGTTCCGTCGAAGCCGAATGGGCAGTGCGTGCCGGAACTGTGGAAGTGGGACGATGTGGCCCCTCACATTGAGCGTGCGGGGCGGCTCATTACGGCGGAAGAGGCCGTCCGCCGGGTTTTGGTGCTGGAGAATCCGGCACTACCTGGCCAATACAGTGTGACGAACTCCCTGTATGCCGGGCTGCAACTGATTCTCCCGGGTGAAACTGCTCCGCCACATCGGCACGTACAAAGCGCGTTGCGATTCATTGTGGATGGCAAAGGCGCTTATACGGCGGTAGACGGCGAGCGGACCACCATGTCGCCAGGGGACTTCATCATTACGCCGAGCTGGACCTGGCACGATCACGGGAACGAGGGCATTGATGGCGACATTCAACCTGTAGTGTGGCTTGACGGGTTGGACATACCGATGGTTCGATTCTTCGACGCTGGATTCCAGGAGAGCAGCGACGAACGTTCGCAAACGGTTACGCGAGCCGAAGGAAATTCGTTCGCGAAGTTCGGTTACAACATGGCGCCGGTGAACCATGTCGTGTCCAGCGCCACATCGCCGATCTTCAGCTACCCGTATGAGCGCACGCGAGAGGCGCTTGACACGTTGTACCGCCAGCTTGAGATCGATTTGTGGCATGGGGTCAAGTTGCGATACGTCAATCCGGCAACTGGCGGCTGGCCGATGCCCACCATTGGGACCTTCATGCAGTTGATCCCGAAGGGGTTCAATACCAAGCCATTCCGCTCAACAGATGGAGCAGTCTTTTCCGTGGTCGAAGGGAAAGGTCGTGTCAAGGTCGGCGAAAAGGTCTTTGAGTTCGGCCCCAAAGACCACTTTGTTATCCCCTCTTGGCATACGTACAGTTTCGAGGCGGATGAGGAGTTGGTTCTGTTCAGCTTCTCGGATCGTCCGGTACAGGTCGCCCTGAACATCCTGCGTGAAGAACGCCTTGAGCCTTGAGCGCCGGCGGCGCGGCAACCACCGATGACTTCAGAATTCTTTCAAGCGAGCAAACGATGAGCTATCTGTTTTCCCCATCCCCGACCGTTGGCGTTCCTGTTCTCGGCGGCGATCAACAATTCCCGGTCCGACGTGTCTATTGTGTCGGTCGTAACTATGCAGCGCATGCGCGGGAGATGGGCTTTGACCCTGACCGTGAACCGCCGTTTTTCTTCTGCAAGCCCGCCGACGCTGTCGTGTACGTTGCAGCAGGGGAAACAGGTTCCTTTCCCTATCCGTCAGAGACCACGAATTGTCACTACGAGGTTGAACTCGTGGCGGCAATCGGCACCGGCGGGAAAAACATTTCTGTGGAATCTGCTCTTTCCCATGTCTACGGCTATGCACTCGGGCTAGACATGACACGGCGTGATTTGCAGATGGAGATGCGTAAAATGGGACGCCCTTGGGATATCGGCAAGGCGTTCGATTTTTCGGCGCCGATTGGTCCGATTGTGCCTGCCGACAAGGTTGGTGACCTTGCGGAGGCGATACTCACGCTGGACGTGAACGGCGAACGCAAGCAGCAGGCTAAGATTGGCCAACTAATTTGGTCCGTGGCGGAGACAGTCGCTTACCTTTCGCGTTACTTCGAGTTGGTCCCGGGCGACCTCATTTATACTGGTACACCCGAGGGAGTCGGCGCTGTCGTTGCTGGTGACACGATGGTTGCCGGCCTGTCGGGATTCGACGATCTGTCTGTCAAGGTCGTCTAACGCTCCGACGACGATTCTGGCCGGGTTTGTCTGGCCAGAGTCGGCCTCTTGTCCACAACCTGTCTTGAGCGGCTGATTCCAAATGCCGGTTTCCATCTCATGAAAGCACAGCGAGCAGAACCAGACAATTCGAGCGACGCGCTCGAGCAGCTTTATTCCCGTCCTGGGTTCATGATCCGTCGCGCGCACCAGATTTCGATCGATATTTTTATCGAGGCATCTCGCGCTCTTGATATCACGCCAAGCCAGTACGGCGTAATGTTTGTGCTGCGACACTCCGGCCCGTCGAGTCAGATTGGCATCGCGCGTTTGCTCGGGCTGGATCGCTCAACCACTGCGCTCGTTGTGAAAAATTTGACGGAAAGAGGTCTTCTGACGAAAGCCCAAAGCGAGACCGACGCGCGCAAGACGGAGATTATGTTGAGCGCAGAAGGTCGGCGGGTATTGCGGCGCGCCGATGTTCTGGCTGACCGGTCCAAGGAGGCGCTCATGGCGGCTTTCTCAAAAGACGAGGCCGCACAGTTTGTGTCGTTGCTGAGCAAATTTGTAGCGCACTTCAACGACACGACTCGTGTGAGTATTTCGAATGGTGCAAGTGAAGTGACGTTGGCCAGCGAAACTTGAGCGGGCCGAAAATTTGACGACGTGCTGGATAGCCGGCACAAGATCGCGGTTTGGTTTTACGGTGCGCGGTTGTTTGCGCCGGCTCACTCGACCGGCTTCACTTGCAGCAGTTCAAATACCTGTTGAAGCACGCCCGTTTGCCGCCACGTTATATACCGTCCATAGACTGTTTGCTGTGGCGGAAAACGGGAGGGCAGTCTGTGCCATTTCTCGCCCGCTTTTTGTATCCAGAGGATTGCGTCCAGTGTGGCTCGATTGTCGCGAGGAGGGCGTCCGCGCGACGCGCTCAGATCGCCGAAACAGATGTTTGATGAGTTCCCACTTGGAATCCGAAAGATGAAAATCGAGCATTGATATCTCCGGTCGCTCCCCAGCGACATGGGGCAACCCACCGGCATAAGGCTGTGATGCAAAGCTACAAGCCGAGGAAATATCATGCAATGCCTGCTCGTGAATACACACAATTCATATATCGAAGATTGGTGGCGCTTCGTTCATTGGGACGCACCGCGCCATGTGTGACGCTGCGGAAGCACTCAGCCGCGTTGCGCTGTGAGTGGGGATTGAGTGGCGGCAGAACAGGAAGCGGATTTCACTCCGCGCGAATGGCCAAATTCAGTTTCACAACGGACCGTCGCGCGAACCCGTCATCGAAGCTGCCTTTTTGTGAGCGATTGCGTGAAATGGAGCGCTGCGATGGACATCCTGAAATTGGCGAAAGACGCGGGCATGCTAGTGGTGCTGGACGGCCGCATCGGAAAGGAAGAGTACAGAAGTGTTCACGGATCGGAGCAGGCGTTCCGTCGGTTTGCCGACGCATTGTGTGAGTTGGCCGAGCATGAAGTCCTCAGTGAAAGTACGCGATCGAAATGATCAATTTGTCGCTCGATTGAGATGCCCGGACGGCGCTCTTTTCGGCGAGTCGATCGCTAGCAGGAGAATGACACGATGTCTTCCAAAACAGTTGTCAACCAAGGTGAACAAGGTGCACTGGGTGGCCCGGTGAATCCGAACACCGATTCAGATACAGAAGTCCGCCAGGAGACCCGACGCAGATCTTCGGCGCCGCCGGCCACCCATAGCTGGGCGTGGGCGCGAGATCGTGACCGATATGACTGGATGGATTGGCACAGTTTCTCTGACTATCAAGGCTAGGCAATGCTGGTGCGGCGAGACAATTGGAGTCGTCCTTCCCGGTTAATGTGGTCCGTTTGGCTCGCGCACCGCTCGGCCTTCGTCAGGCACTGCAGCGTGCTGACGAAGGCAAAGCAATTAACGGAGTGTCTCGGGCAGTCGTTCGCGATTCAACGCGCGTTCCCGTATGGCGGGGAGATCGGTCGGGGCAGCGTGCAAATCAAGTCGTCTCCCTGCTTTGACAATCTGGCTAGGAATGTCGTGACCTAGCAGCGAGGGCAGGCGGGTCGACGCCAGAGTCAACGCTTCGAGATTCACGCCAGTGTTGTAGCCCATTAGTTCAAGCGCATGCACGATTTCCTCGCTGCAGACATTCCCACTGGCACCCGGCGCATAAGGGCACCCGCCAATGCCACCGATCGAGGCATCGAAGCGCCTCGCACCAGAGCCAATTGCCGCGAGAACGTTCGCGAGACCCATTCCGCGAGTGTTGTGAAAGTGCAGGGTTAGCTCGGTGCCAGGCCAGTGCCGTGCAAACAACTCCGTTAGCCGCGCTACCTGACCTGGATAGGCCATGCCCGTTGTATCGCAAAGCGTCACGCCGCGTGCGCCTGTTTCTTCGATGAAACGGCTCGACCATTCAAGCACCGTTTCCTCGGAAACGTCGCCTTCCATCGGACAGCCGAACGCGCAAGATAGTGAGATGTTGACCGGAATCTTCACAATGTCTGCAAGGCGGGAAACCTGCCGAAGACTACGATATGACTGCTCTCTGGTCATGCGGAGATTAGAAAGATTGTGACTCTCACTGGCGGACATCACCAGATTCAGTTCGTCCGCGTGTCCGTCAATGGCCCGCTCCGCGCCTCGCACGTTTGGTACGAGCGCCGCGTATGTGACACCGGGCGCTCGTTCAATTTCGCGCATGACTATTTCGGCATCGCGCAGAGCGGGGATGGCTCGTGCGGAAACAAATGCAGTAACTTCGATTTTGCTCAGACCGGTTTGGGACAGGGCGTTAATGAGGCTAATCTTCTCTGCGGTTGGAACGAAGGCTGATTCGGCCTGAAGGCCGTCTCGAGGGCCGACTTCATTCATGTAAATCCGTTGATGGTTACCGTTCCAGATGCTCATGCGACAGATCCTTTTGCGCGGAGGTCGGATATCTCCTGATCCGATAGTCCGATTTGACGCAGCACCTCGTTCGTGTCGTCGCCAAGTTTAGGCGCTGAGGACCGGATGGAGCCCGGCGTGCCCATCAATTTCGGAACGATTCCCGGAACGTCGATTGCATCGCCATCCCGTGTCACCTGGCGCAATATCATGTCGCGCTCTCGATAGTGCGGGTCTTCCGAGATGTCCTTGGCCGTATAAACCTTGCCGGCTGGGACGCCTGCTGCCGTGAGTATCTCGAGGGCAGTTGCGACGGTGCGTTCGACAGTCCAGGTCTCGATAGCCAGGTCCAGTTCAGCCACTCGCGCAACGCGCCCCGCATTGTCCGCGAGATCTGACTGTGATCCGAGGTCTTCGCGGCCGATAGCTGCCATCAACCGTCTGAAGATGCTGTCACCGTTTCCGGCAATCAGGACAAAGCCGTCTACGCACCTATACGCATTCGACGGTGCAATGCCGGGCAATGCGCTGCCCGCCGCATCGCGGACGGCGCCGAACGCGCTGTATTCCGGAATCAGACTTTCCATCACGTTGAATACAGCCTCGTGCAGCGCGACGTCGATGACCTGTCCCTTGCCGCCGTTGACATCACGGTGATACAGCGCCGTCAGAACGCCGACCGCCCCGTGCAGCGCCGCGAGCGTGTCGCCTATCGAAATACCGCAGCGAACGGGGACGCGTCCTGGCTCACCAGTAAGATGACGCAGGCCACCCATTGCTTCTCCGATAACACCGAAACCGGGTAGGTCACGGTACGGCCCCGTCTGCCCGTACCCCGAGACGCGCAGCATAATCAGCCGAGGGTTGATTGCCGAAAGCTGTTCATATCCCAAACCCCAGCCTTCGAGCGTTCCAGGGCGGAAATTTTCAATCAGCACATCGGCGTCCGCAATCAACTTGCGAGCGATTTCCTGTCCTTCCTCCCTGCGCAGGTCGAGTGCAATCGAGCGCTTGTTCCTCGATTGGACTTGCCACCAGACAGACGTGCCATCCTTCATCATTCTCCAGTTGCGCAGTGGGTCACCTGCCCCGGGAGACTCGATCTTGATCACATCCGCGCCGAATTCGCCAAGCGTTTTGGCGGCAAATGGGCCTGCAATGAGCTGACCCATTTCAATCACGCGAACTCCGTGTAGCGCGACTGGGGAGGTTGGGAGGGGAAGTTCGGCACTCATGTTCGTGATTTTCCTCGACGTTTCTGTGACTCGCGATGCGCGCGAAACATATGTTTGACGGACGCTTACGCTTCCGGAGTTCAACCGAAAAGCCACGGCTCATCGATACAGCGGGCCTGTTCGTACGCCCGTATCCGGTCTGCCTGTTGGAGCGTCAACGTGACGTCGTCCAGACCATGAAGCAGTCGGTGCTTGCGCTCGGCATCTATTTCAAACGCAATGGCATCTGAGCCTTCTGGAATGACCTGCTGAGAGGCGAGATTCACCGTTATCCGAAGCCCTGGATGGTTCTCCGCCAGGTCGAACAGATGCTGTACCGTCGCAGCTTCCAGCACGATTGGCAAAATGCCATTCTTGAAACAGTTGCCATAGAAGATATCGGCGAAGCTCGGTGCTATCAATGCGCGAATACCGAAGTCCGACAAGGCCCATGGGGCGTGCTCGCGACTGGAGCCGCAGCCGAAGTTGTCGCGCGTCAGCAGCACCTGGGCGCCCTGGTAGCGTGCGAGGTTCAGCACGAATTCGGGATTTACCTGCCGGGTTGACGCATCCTGCCCCGGTTCGCCATGATCCAGATAGCGCCACTCGTCGAACAGGTTAATTCCAAACCCGGTGCGACGAATTGATTTCATGAACTGCTTCGGCAGGATCGCGTCTGTGTCAACGTTTGCTCGGTCGAGCGGTGCCATTGGCGAATTGACTTGGGTAAACGGTTGCATTACGAACCTCTTTTGCGAACGTCGACGAAGTGCCCGGCAATAGCGGCGGCAGCGGCCATCGCCGGACTCACGAGATGGCTGCGCCCCCCGGGTCCCTGTCGACCCTCGAAATTTCTATTCGACGTGGAAGCGCAACGCTCGCCTGGGCCAAGGCGGTCGTCATTCATTCCCAGGCACATTGAGCAGCCGGGCTCACGCCATTCGAAACCGGCTTCCTTGAATACAACATCAAGCCCCTCGGCCTCTGCCTGGGCCTTAACGAGTCCCGATCCCGGGACGACGAGGGCGAGTTGGATGTTAGACGCGACTCGCTTGCCCTTCGCAACTGCGGCAGCTGCACGTAGGTCTTCAATGCGGCCGTTTGTGCACGAGCCGATGAATACCTTGTCGAGCGCAATGGTTTGGACCGGAGTGCCAGGCTCAAGGTGCATGTAGGAAAGGGCTCGCAGCATGTCTGCTCGCTTGACAGGGTCCTGTTCATCCGATGGATACGGAACGTGACCGTCGACCGTAGTGACCATCTCGGGGGACGTCCCCCAGGTCACCATCGGTTGCACTTTCCCGGCATCAATCTCCACAACCTTGTCGAAGTGCGCACCTTCGTCACTGACTAGCGTGCGCCAGTAGGCGACGGCCGCGTCCCAATTTTCCTCGCGCGGGGCAAATTTGCGGCCCCTTATGTAGTCTATGGTTGTATCGTCGACGGCTATCATGCCGACTCGGGCACCTGCCTCGATTGCCATATTGCACAACGTCATCCGTCCCTCCATTGACAACGCCTGAATGGCTGCGCCTGAAAATTCGATTGCGTAGCCGGTGCCACCCGCAGTACCGATCTGCCCAATCAACGAGAGGACCAGATCTTTTGCCGTGACGCCGTCGGGCAACTCACCGTTGACGCGCACAAGCATGGATTTCATCTTCGCGACCGACAGACATTGAGTCGCCAGCACATGCTCTACCTCAGAAGTGCCAACACCAAATGCCAGCGCTGCGAAAGCGCCGTGGGTGCTCGTGTGGGAATCACCCGCCACGACTGTCATGCCAGGCAGTGTCGCCCCCTGTTCCGGACCAACGACGTGAATGATTCCCTGGTTTGGGTTGGTCAGGCCGTAGGCGGTGATGCCGAACTCGTTGCAATTGATGTCGAGTTGTCTGACCTGGGTTCGTGACATGGGGTCTTCAATCGAATCGACGCTCACCCGCTCAGACGCGATAGTAGGCACATTGTGGTCGGCCGCCGCCAGCACAGTCTCTGGGCGCCAGGCCTTTCGGCCCGATAATCGAAGTGCCTCGAAGGCTTGGGGGCTGGTCACCTCATAGACGAGGTGCCGGTCGACATAGAGAAGTGAGGAGCCACCGACGGTCTCGGTAACGACATGCCGTTTCCACAGCTTTTCAAAAAGCGTGCGGGGCAGGTTCTCGTGTTCCATTCTGTATCTCCGGATAGTCTGGGGCGCCCTTTTGGCGGCATGCATCTCGTCGCATCAGAAGATCGGACACCGTATTGACGGTGCACTGGACCGGAGGCGGGTCTTGCGATTGTCCGTGTCAAGACGTGCCGCAGGAATCCGGTTATTTCAGAACGAGCCTTCGCGAAATACGAAAGCCACGTCGGGAAAATACCTAGACCCTAGTCTGGACTTATCGCGCCAGGAGCGTCGCCAACCAGATGTCCTACCAGCAGTCGCGCGGGTTTTTGCAGCGCGGTGAGATCGCGCGCGCCGATTATCAGTTGGCGCTCAGCCCACAGCTCT
This sequence comes from Paraburkholderia sp. IMGN_8, assembly GCF_038050405.1. NCBI lineage: Bacteria > Pseudomonadati > Pseudomonadota > Betaproteobacteria > Burkholderiales > Burkholderiaceae > Paraburkholderia > Paraburkholderia sp. IMGN_8. The sequence goes on from NZ_CP150901.1 coordinate 4,356,274, forward strand.
GTCAGTTTGATCTTTCGTAAGCCCATAGATCGTAGGTGAGGGCGTACCGCAGCTTCAGGCAGCACGGCAACTCCGAGACCTGCCGCCACCATGAGGCACATGGCGTCGAAACTGCGCACCTGAATACGAAGCTTTAGCCGCTTGCCGGCGGATCTCGTCGCAAGCTCAAGTCGCTCTGCAAGTGAAGTCTCGCGCGCGAGGCTGACAAAGTCGAAATCAAGCGCTTCGTCGAAGGAGATTGATTTCTTAGCCGCAAGCGGATGCCCATAAGGGACGACAAGTACCAGCCTGTCCTTCCGATAAGGAATGGTCTGTAATCCAAGTGTCGGTATCCCATCAGCGAATATGCCGAAGTCCGCACGGCCATTGGCCACGGCCATGGTGACCTGCTCGCTATTCTGTTCCTCCAGTTCGATGCGAATGTTGGGGTTTGCAGCTGTGAAGGCGGCTATTTCGGTCGGCAGGAACTGGGTGATGGCGGACGTGTTTGCCCACAATTTGACAACACCAAAGACACCGGCGGCGTAGTCAGACAGATCCGCTGCGAGCAGATCGACGTCAGCGAGGATACGTTGTGCGTGGCGATGCAGTGCGTCGCCTGCAGCAGTGAGCGTGATGCCACGCGAGTGGCGTTCGAAAAGCTCGGTTGCTACCGCTGCCTCGAGATCGGCGATGCGTTTGCTAGCTGCGGCAACGGCGAGGTGCGCGAGGTCCGCGCCCTTGCTTATGCTCCCGCTCCTCACGATTAACGTGAAAAGCGACAATGAAACCAGGTCCAACCGATGCAGATTCATGTTCAATGCTCGGGCGTTGGCAACGCGCCAATTATGACTGCTGTTTGCAGAGAGAGTTTTTTGAAAGCCACAGAGAACGATGAGAACTTGATTTCGAAGGGAATCGATTCGTTGTCAGATTTGGTCTCCTTAGTCCTGTAAAGATTGATGAAAAAATTCCCGTTGAGGCAAGTGCCAATCTTGAAAGCCGACGCTTAAAGACGGGGCCGCCTGGTACGTCTACCGCGTCACAGGAAGGTGTCTTTGACGGGGCAAGATTTGATCTAATTGCGACGCTGCAGCGTCTTGCAAACCTAAGAAAAAATCTCTTGAAGCAAGCGTTAACCCGAACTCACGGGATCCCAGAAAACCCTTATTTGATAACGCGCATTTATATCTTGGAACAACGGCGCATCCATCGACACGAGTACATCAACGCGCAAGAATGACCACAGACTTCGCAATTTAGCCCGATCGTGGAATGTCTGTGGATACGTCGTCCAAGCCTCCTTTATCAGGAGGGTTGCCGGGCGTGCTTCATGTATGCGGGTTCGCATATCGTCCCTTGAGAGGGCCGTGATGTCATGGGTGAACGCCTGTTTGCTATTGCCCCGATCAGCTGAACTCGGGACTACCAACCAACCCAACTAGAAATCATGCAACGATTTGCAAGAACCGTGCTCTCAATCCTCCCGCTGGTGATTATCGGAGGCTTGCTGTACGCAGCATTTTTTGTGAAACCGACGGTTGGCGCGAACCGCGTTCAGCCTCCGGCGGTTCAGCGCGGTGAATTCATCTACGGCATCGCGTCGTCACCATCGGGCGTCGTCTTGGGCGCGGGAAGCGGAGGAAAGATCTGGCGTACCGTTGACCTCGGTAAATCGATGACAGTTACGCAATCGCCGACTACAGCGAATTTGCAGGACATCGCTGCATGGAGCAACAGCGAAGCTGTGGCGGTGGGCGATGCAGGAGCGGTCATTGTGACGAGGAACTCCGGTCAATCCTGGACGCCAGTCAAAGTGACTTTGTCTTCAATCGCGAACAAGCTGATTCGGGTACGCATCTTTGATGATGGCAACGCGTGGATTGTTGGTGAAATGGGAGCGGCGCTCCGGTCGACTGATCGCGGCGCGACGTGGAATCGCATGACGCCCGAAGAAGATAAAGCGTGGAACGACGTCTTTGTCAGCGGGGACAGAGTCTGGCTGGTGGGCGAGTTCGGGCGTATTAGCGAGTCGAAAGATGCAGGCCACACCTGGACCAATATTGCAAGTCCGGTGAAGAGCAGCCTCATGGCGATCACATTCCGCGACGAGCAGCACGGTGTCGCAGTCGGTGTCGACGGCGCGGTTGTTACCACTATTGATGGTGGCGACACGTGGACAGCGGTTCGTCCGATGTCTACCGGTCATCTGTTTGATCTTGCTTGGAATGGAAAGCAATGGCTCGCGGTTGGAGAGAGGGGTGTTCTCCTGATTGGCGATGCGACGGTCACGAACTGGCGGGTGTCGCGGGTATCGCCCGACAATCGTCAATGGCACACCAAGATCATCCGTGAAGGGCAGCAATACCTTGCGTCAGGCGGCTCGCTGGACGTTGTTGACGCACGATAAGAATTCGCCAGGCGCGCCGATTTTCGCCTTTGAGCGGTGAACAGGAGACGAGTGTGAAGGACACGATTTTCAATGCATTGGAGAGCTTCGTCGAGTTCTGTATTCGACGTCGCATTTGGGTGGTCGCGATTCTCGGCTGTGTGACGGCGCTTATGAGCGTATTCGCATTTCAGGTCTCGATGAAGACTGACCTGGACGACCTGATGCCCCGCACGCATCCATACATTGGGATACACGAGCGCTTCAAACAGAGCTTTGGCGGCTCCAACATAGTCAGCATCATGCTGGAAGTGAAGCAGGGCGATATCTTTAAAAAGACGACACTGGAAAAGATTCAGAAAGTGACGCGCGAGTTGCAGCACGTCAACGGCGTGAACCAGTATCAGATCGTTTCGCTCGCATCCAAGAAAATCAAGGACATTCGTGGTTCGACAGACGGCATCGAGTTCGTGCCGTTGATGTGGCCTGACGTCCCGAAATCGGAGCAGGACATCGCGAGTCTGCGTAACGCCGTAATGAACAGCCCTCTGGTCTACGGGTCGTATGTTTCCCGAGATCTGAAGGCCGCGTTGATTACGGTCGACTTTTACGACAGTTCTGTCGACTATGAAACTGCATTTCGCCAGGTCAGCGCAATTGCTGACGGCGTCAAGGGTGATGGCGTCGAGGTGCATCTTACCGGTGCGCCGATATTGTTCGGATGGGTCAATCACTACCTGCCGGAAACACTGCTGATCTTCCTCCTGACGGTTGGTTTCCTGATTGTGCTGCTGTTTGTCAGCGCCCGCACCTGGCGTGGCACGGTGCTCCCGCTGTTAGCCGGTGTCGTCAGCGCAATATGGGCACTCGGCACGGCGCGGTTAGCGCACTTCAACGTCGATCCGCTGGTCATCGTAGTTGCATTCCTGATTACGGCCCGCTCGATCTCGCACTCGGTACAGCTGGTAACACGGTTCGACGACGAAATCACATCCGGCGAAGAGAGTGCCCGAGCGGCTGCGAAGGCAAGCATGTTGGCACTGTTGAAGCCGGGGATGCTTGGCGTCATTGCCGACGCCGGCTGCATGATTGTGGTGTTGTTGACGCCTATCGCGCTAATGCAGAAGGTTGCAATTATCGGAACGGTCTGGGTTTTGACGATTGCATTGAGCGCAGTCGTCCTGACGCCCGTTCTACTATCGTGGATCAAGCATCCGAAGCGATATGCACACCCTCTTGATATTTCACCAATCTTGCAGCGGATTCTCGACATATGCATCCGCATCGTAACTACGCGCTGGCGCTATACGGTCCTGATTGGAGCCACCGCAATCTTCGTCATATCGGGTGTCTACGCGTTCAACCTAACGGTTGGGGATGCAAATCCAGGGTCGCCAATTCTGTGGCAGGAGTCGGTCTATAACAAGGATGCCGAGGCGATCAATCGCAGGTTCCCAGGAGCCGACCGGATGTTCGTGGTGTTTGCCGGCAAGCAGGCCGGGGCGCTGAAGGACCCTCTTGTATTAAGCAACATCAATGAGTTCCAGAAGTTCATGGGCGCGCAGGCAGAAGTGGGAGCCAGTCTTTCCATCGCCGATGTCATCCCCGTTGTCAACAGGACATTGCATGAGGGAAATCCACGCTATTTGGCCTTCGGAAAGAACAAGGAGGAAAACGGTGAGTTGGCGTACATGCTGCAAAGCGGTTCTGAACCCGGTGATATGGACCGCTTCGTCGACCCTCAGTACCAGAACGGTTCGGTGACGCTGTTCTTCCGCGATCATCAGGGGCAGACAATTCGTACTGCAATTGCTCGCATCAAGGAATTCTCGCAGGCGCACCAGATCGACCAGGGTGAATACAAACTAGCTGGCGGAATGGTGGGCGTACTTGCTGCGGTCAATGAAGTACTGTTGTCTGGACAAGTGGAAAGTATTGCCTTCGCCCTTCTGGTGCTAGTGGCCTGCTGTGCTGTGGCCTATCGTTCGATGATAGCCGGCATTTTCTTTATGGTGCCGGTAGTGCTTGCCAATACGCTGACCTTCAGCATCATGGCGGCTAAAGGCATTGGCATGAACATCAACACAGTTCCCGTAGCAGCACTTGGCATTGGACTTGGCGTCGATTACGCGTTCTATATCGTCGACGGAATCAAGGAAGACCTCCACCATCACGGCCACAACGATCTGACGCGAGCCATCACGCGCTCGCTGAACACTGCGGGGCGTGGCGTACTCATCACAGCCTCGACCTTGATTGTGAGCGTCGTGCTGTGGAGCTTCTCTTCGCTCAGATTTCAGGCGGAAATGGCGACGTTGATGGCAATCTGGCTGGCCATCTCGGCAGGCAGCGCGTTATTCATCATGCCAGCGATGGTCTATGTCTTCCGTCCAAAATTCGTGGTCGGCACGTCACACCATGCAAAACCCGTGACGACGCACGCGGGCTATACGGTCTGAAACGAGAGCAGGTGTTGTAGTAGTAGAGGGGACACAAGACGTGTCTGACAAATATAAATAGGACTACTAGGAGAAATAAGTGAGAAATTGGAGGAGAAAGAGGATTGACTCGCTCAGGATTGCAGCGCTCGTGGCCGCATCCGGTTGCTCGGGCTACGCATTCTCGGCGGATCCGCCAGCCGACCCGGTGAGTGATGCCGCCTCGAGTGAATACTCCTTCCGGATGGGGGGATTCGTTAGAACTTGGGCAGCGATGAATCTGCAGAATCATCCGGAGACGGGAGGTGGTCAGGGAGAACTGTCAATGCTGCGAGGGTCCGTCGAGTTAAACGCGGACGCGAAGACGGGACCTTTTCGCTGGACTGTGGTTGGACGCGCAGACCGAGAGGTACTTACGTCCTACGGGAAGCAGTTGCAGGATCAGGTCCGAACAAACTCACCCGGTGGGCCCGGGAGCAGCATGCTCGGCCTCTACGACCAAACCCAGCTTCGTGAGTACTACGTTGACTTTGACGTTGGGCCACGCGTGCATTTTCGCCTGGGTAAGCAGGAGGTTGCTTGGGGGGAGACGGACTTCTTCCATCCGACAGACCTGATCAACGGATATGACTATCGCTGGCGCTCTTTCCTGGAGCGAGACAACGACGAGTTGCGAAAGCCACTCATCATGGCGAATGGCAACTTCGATGTTCCAGCCCTGAACGGTTCACTCCAACTGCTGGTCCGCCCCGGTATTGACCAGCTAGCCGACATCGGCAACACGTACGATCTCTCGGGCGGTCGTTGGGCGCAGCAGCCGAATAAGGGCATTGATTTTCTCGCCCCCGGCGGCCTGACGACAAATTATCGCCATCGCTACGGCAATGCGACCGACGTCACGGGTGGAGCGCGATGGACAGGTATTTGGGGTTCTGCCAACTACGCGATCTCCTATTTGAATACTTATCACCCGGACCCGATCGTGAACTCGGCTTTCGTGCCGTGGGGTGAGAAGCCAAAGGGCAGGCTTGGCGACTTCATTTTTCCGAAGATGAATGTGTTTGGCGCCAGCATCAGTAATGAGATTCCGGCAATCGGTTCAGTCGTGGCGGCTGAGGTGGCCTATCAGAACAACGTTGCCTACAACGTCGGAAGCAATTTCCTGGACGGTGCGTTGCCCGGCTTTGGCGGCGTTATGACGAAGGATGTCGTCGTTACGTCTCTGCGTATCGACAAGCAGCTTCGCCTAATGCAGCTGTTAGGTACGAGCGAAGACACTCTCACGTCGCTCCAGTTGTTCGATACGTGGATTCAGAACTTTCACGATTCCGATGATCTGGTCTATCAGGCGGGTTACGGGAAGAAGGCAAAACGCCATACGACGCTGCTGACGGGATTCTTCACGCTGAACTACATGAATAGCCGGCTTAACCCTGGGCTCGCGGCAGGCATGGACGTGACCAATGGCGACGCGTTCGTCATTCCAAGCGTCGAATACAAGGTCGGCAATCATTGGCGCTTTCTGGCCGAGGCGGACATCTTTTTCCCACGGCATCAGAAGTATCCCGGGCAGATTGAACAATCGATGGGCCCGCTTGGCGGCTTTGCCAACAACGATCAATTCATGATTCGAGCGACATACCAGTTCTGACTCGACAAGGAGACATACGATGAATAAGTTTCACAAGGTTGCGCGTCAAATCGTTTCCCTATCGCTGCTGGTCGCAGCGACCGGGGCGATTGCAGGGGAGGTTCCATCAGGTACCGTTGTTGATAAATCAAACATTGACGCGGTAAAGAACGACACGTTCGACGGACATACTATTGCGAGCCTGCTTACCGACAAGGTTGAGTGGCAGATTCGGAACTGGAACCTGAAGATTACCCTCGACCATGCCAAACCCATTCCGGCGGAGCCGCGCCTTGTCGAGGCGACAAAAACCTATTCGAATCAAGTGAAGTTTGATTCCAAAAGCAAGGAAGTCACAGGCTATGTCGCCGGCGTGCCATTCCCTGACATCCAGGCCAGTGATCCGGACGCGGGATTCAAGGTGATGTGGAACTTTTACTACGCGCCACGCGAAGGGGACACCGTCTACAACGATTCTTTTATTCTCGGGATCAATGGCAATAGCGGTCTCGAAACCAAGCAGGCGTGGATCTATCAGCGGTATTACTTCAAGAATCGGCTGCTTGACAAGCAACCTACGGTGGGTGACGGATCTGTAGCGGCCAAGACATTCCTGCTGGCCCAGTACCCAGAAGACATCAAGGGCATCGGCACATTCACTGTTCGTTCTGATTCTGCCAAATTCGAGGATACCTGGGCGTATCTGAAATCTGCGCGGCGTGCGCGCAGGCTGTCGGGCGGCGCATGGATGGATCCCATCGGTGGCTCGGACATCCTCGGCGACGACAATAACGTATTTAACGCACGGCCGAGTTGGTACAAGAATTTCAAGCTGGTTGGCAAGCGCTGGATTCTGGCAGTGACCGACGGGAAGAAGGACAACCGAGTCGCCTCCAAGTCGGGGACACCTGACGAATTCCCGACTATTGACCTGAAAAATCCCCCTTACTGGAACCCGCTTCAAAAGTGGCAGCCTCGCGAAGTTTACGTCATTGAGGCGACGCCGCCGGACGAGCATCCGTATAGCAAGCGCGTCATGTACGTCGACGTAGACACCTTCCGACCGTGGTACTCAGAAAACTACGACAAGAAAGGCGAGTTCTGGAAGTTCACGATGTCCGAGATGCGCTCCGGCGTATCGGAGGGTGGCCAGAAAGTGCTGATCTACACGGGATTCGACGTTATCGACTTCAAGGCGCGTCACGCCTCGATTGTTCCGATCATGGGCCGTTCGGACCCGGGTGGCATAACGGAAGACCACTGGTCGCTGAGTAACCTTGAGCAGTTGGCGAAGTAAGCCACTAAAGCTACGGCGCTCGTGTGCTAAGCGCCGGAAGGAAATTGTGTATATGTCTTTCATGCGCGACCGTTACAAAGAGGGCTCGCTATGACTCGTCCTTGGATCGACACCCTGAAGCATGCTGTCGGCTACGGTTCTGTTCACGATGTACCTAAGCTGCCACTCGGCTTCATCGACGTATTCGAAAGCTACTTCGTTCCGGCAAATGGCCTCAACCTGCACGCAGTCATAGGCGGAAAGGGAGCTCCGCTTTTACTGCTCGCCGGGTGGCCGCAGAACTGGTTCGCCTGGCGGTACATGATGTTACCGCTTGCAAAGTCATTTACCGTCATCGCGGTCGATCCGCGCGGCGTGGGTCTTTCGGATAAGCCGACGAGTGGCTACGACTCCAGGACGCTGTCGGCTGACATGTTCGCGTTGATGGATACCCTCGGTTATGGGCGTTTCGCCATGGCCGGCCACGATATCGGCATGTGGACAGGCTTCGCGATGGCTGCTGACCAGCCAGGCCGGATTGAGCGCATCGCTTTGGGCGAAGCAATTATTCCAGGCGTATCAGATTCGCCACCGTTGCTTTCGGACGATCGCTGGCTGAGCGACTTGCTTTGGCATTTCAATTTCAACCGTGCTCGCGAGGTCAACGAACGTCTGGTGGAGGGTCGTGAGGAAATCTATTTTGGCCATCAATTTTCCAGCAAAGCCGGGTCGCCGGATGCGGTTCCAGCCTACGCCCGATCCTTTTACATTGAGCAGCTCAAGCGCGACCCGCAAGCATTGCGCGCCAGCTTCGACTATTACCGGGCCATCGATGAATCAATCCCCCAGAACCGCGAGCGGCTCACGAGGGCCAAGCTTACCTTGCCGGTGTTGGCTTTCGCCGGCGAACTGTGCTGCGGCGGCCTCGTCGAGGTTGAGCTAAGGACCGTAGCCGAGAACGTGCAGTCGGCGATTATTGCCGGCGCCGGTCATTACCCTGCTGAAGAGAAGCCAGAAGCCACTCTCAAATCGCTACAGGACTTCTTCGCGCCTTACGGTGACAGCTACATCTAGGCGCGGTATCTATGGCGCTACTCATCAAAGATGACGCAGGCAGGACCCGCCCGCGTGCCTGCGTGTAGCAGCACGGTGGTCGGCAAGTTTAGTAGGGCGGCGCCGTTCCGTTGCGCGTGGCATTTACGTGGCCGGGAGTACGACCACCTCAGTCACTCGTGACGCTGTGGTCGTACTCTGGAATACAGTAAAGATAACCTGGTGTCGGCTGACATTGAAAACGAGGTAAAGCAGATGGAAGCTGTGAAATCGAACGGTGCTGTTTCCTTGATTCAGATTGCACTGAACACAATTGACCTACCGGGTTCGCTTCGCTTCTATGCGGAAATATTCGGGTTTGTGAATGGAGGAGGGATACCGATATGGGGCGGTCCCATGCAGTTACAGGGTCTTGACTCCAGTGCGCGCGGAATGATGTGGTGGCTCGTCGGGCAGCAGAAATTCTTTCAGCTTGAGATATTTCAGCATACCCGCCCCGAACAAAGGCTTCAGCCCGCTGACTGGCGGCCTTCTGATCACGGCTGGACGCGGTTTGGCATTTCAGTGTCCGATATCGACTCTGTGCGGACTGGACTGGCCCTCTGGGGCATTACACCCCTCGGAGAATTGACGGACGCGAATGGAACGTGTCGTCTCGCATTCCGTGATCCATTTGTCGGGGCAATCGTAGAGGTCATGGAATTGCCCAATGAGGCTGGCACTAACCGCAGTAATAGTACCGACGCAGCTGTAGTCTACGCGAGCTTTTCCGTGGCCGATCTTGAAGATGCTCGCACGTTCTATGGAGAGGTCCTGGGCTTCGCTCTTACAGCTCGGGACAGCTTGCACGGACCAGAGCATGAAGCGCTCTGGGGCCTCGCCGGCGCAAAGGTTGATGGCTTTGTCGTCGAATGCGGTCAGGTTCGAGTTGAGGTGGTGCATTACGCGGAGCCAAACGGACGACCGAAACCCGCGAACTACCAAATCTGCGATCAGGGCATTATGAACGTTGCACTCGGCTCCCGGGACATTGCAACAATCGAGGCACTTGTGCAGCGAGTACGTGCGTTTGACATACACACGACGCCGCCATTCGAGGGAGACGGGTCGCTGGTGACCTATCTTACGGAACCAAATCGTGAAGTGGAGATTATTTCGCTTCCCGAAGTGATCGACGCTGAGTGGGGATTCGTTGCATCCAAGCCCTTTCTCGGGTTGGACGCTTAAGGGTTTTACCGACAATCAGGTTGAGTGATTCCAGTCTCTTGCGGTTGTGTCTTGCTGCAGACTAAAGCGGACCTCAAGAGAAAATCTAGCTACAGTGGAAGGGAGTTAATGGTATGAAAAACGATGGGAGCTTCAGCAGCGCTTCGGTTTCGGGCCGACTGGCTGGGAAGGTAGCAGTAGTAACCGGCGCGGGCGGCGGTCAAGGGCAGGCTGCGGCGCTGCTCTTCGCACAGGCGGGCGCAACGGTTGTCGCCTGCGAGATCAACCCCAAGGGCGTGGAAGTGACGAAAAAGATCGTGTCCGAGCAGTCGCTCAACGTGGAGATCGCACAGGTCAACGCCGCCGACGAGGCCGAAGTCAAGGCTTGGATCGACGAGGCGGCGGCACGCCATGGGGCTATCGATATCCTCTACAACAACGCAGGGCACACGCATTTTGCGCCGTTCGGCGAGATGTCGCTCGAACAGTGGCGCGAGACGATGCGATACGAGCTCGACATCGTATTCATTCCCACGCGCGCCGTCTGGTCGCATCTCGTTGCGCGGGGCGGTGGGTCGATCATCAATATCGCGTCGGTCTCCGGCATGAGGGGGTCCGAGTTCCTCGGCGCAGCCGCGCACGCAACGGGCAAGAGTGGGATCATTGGCTTCACCCGCCAACTCGCGCTTGAGGGTGCACCGCATTGGATTCGGGCCAACTCCATATCTCCGGGACCCATCGTCACACCGGTGACGCAAGCGCTGCTGGAGACCAGCAAGGAGTTCAACTCTTGCTTCAACGGCTGGCCAATGCTCGCCCGCACCGGTCGCACGGCCGATGTCGCCTTCGCTGGGCTGTATCTCGCTTCGGACGAATCCTCGTTCGTTACGGGCGCGAACCTTACCGTGGACGGCGGCTGGTCAGCCAAGGGCGGTTTCACGCCTCATTGAGTGGAGGCAAAAATCTCATTGGCCATTGGTCGCTGAGCGATCTCGAGAAGTTGGCGAATTAAGTCGATGGCACGACGAGTGCGACAACGCGTAGCGCCGGGACGACCTTACGGGTTGTCCCGGTGCGCTTTCGTTGGGTGGTGTTCGACTACGATTGATGTTTTGAAACGGCCTGCTAGGTTATCATCTCGCCCGCTGCACATTAGCCGCACCATCATCCAGCGGCTTGACCGGAAATAGCGGGGATTGCACTTGAGAAAAATGAGGATTGCTGCGGCGGTCGTCGGCATTGCAACTGCGTTGACTTGCCAGCCTGCTTCGGCCCAGAGTTCGGTTACGTTGTACGGCATGACGGAAATAACGCTACGTTATCTGACCAATGATGACGCACGGAATGACAGCAGACTGTTCATGGCGAATGGCGCCATTATCAACAGTCATGTTGGGCTGCGCGGTATGGAAGACCTTGGCAACGGTCTGAAGGCGACCTATCAACTCGAAAGCAACTTCAATCCGGAGGACGGTACGCTCAGCGACAGCGGCCGGTTCTTCGGCAGTACGGCGAATGTGGGTCTTTCAGGTAGTTTCGGCACGGTGACGCTGGGCCGCCAGAACACGCCGCTCTTCGATAAGCTTGTCACGACCTACGACCCGTTGACCTACGCCAATTACCCAGAAAATTCGTGGCTGCCGTATGCACTTGGTGCGGGACTTTCGGCGGACAACTCGATTAAGTACGTTGGCGAGTTCGATGGTTTGTACGTGGGAGCGATCTACTCGACGGGCGGCAACTACGAGTGGAGTGGTGCTAACGGCTTTTCTGGTCAGATTCCAGGTCACCTTGCGGCTGGCAATCTGTACGGCTTACTCGCCTCGTACGTGCTTGGTTCGGTCAGTATGGGAGTGGGCACGCAGCAGGTCCGCGACAACTCGAACAACAGGCAGGCGCTTTATCACGTGGATGCGGCTTACGCGTCGGGTTCTATGAAATTTTATGCTGGCTATATGCATTCGCAGGACAATACCGGGCTTGTCGATGTGCTGCTTGCCGAACAGCCGATCTCCGACATCGGCCAATTCAAAAACACGAACCGCATCGACGATGGGCCATTCGGGGGCATAGCCTGGCGGGTGACCGCGCCACTTTTGCTGTCGGGTGCATTCTATTATGACCACATGCGTAACGCGGCGACCACCAGCAATATGCTGGGCAGCGGGACTCGCTATACCGTTGTCGCACTGGTCGAGTACTCGCTATCGAAGCGCTCCGAGCTATACGGCACGGTCGATTTCAACCGGGTGAACGGTGCTGCAACGGTGGAGCTGCCGGGGCGCAGCAATCAGACTGGCGTTGCGATCGGGATGCGGAGTTTTTTTTGACGTGCGTAAATGCGAACGAGGCGGCTCTCACGGAATCAGGTGCCTCGGAACCCAAACTGTCGGTTAAACCGACAAAGGGAGGGCTGTTCAGGTGCCTTTCGCTGCCTTGGCGAAGGCTTCGGCGAGCTTGTCGAAGTGTCGAAGCGCAGCCGGGGTGAGTTCGATCTGCTTGCGACGCGCGTCCTCGGTATCGCTGAGTATTAGCCAGCCTTTTTCGCGCATCGACGTGATGCGGGCGTGAAGTGTTGCGGGTGAACCGAGTCCGCTTTGAGCCATCATGTCCCGGACGGAAAGTCGGTCGTTTTTCTGCATTACGCGGGCAACGAATTCGAGGATTTTTTCTTCTAGCGGATCAAGCGCAGGAAGCGAAGGCAGGCCACGCAGTGCTTCGGTCAGTTGCAGGAATCGGAGGTAGATATCAGCAGGGCGTGTCATTGGCTACGCTCGGTCGCATTCAATTGCAAGACAAATCGTAAGCTTGTCGAGCTATTATGCCGCCCATTCAAAGTAGGGCCATAGGGATTCTATCAGAATGTCTAGCTTACGGTTGCATTACGCTTCAGTTGTTGGTACCGCAGTGGTGTTTGTCCTGTCGCTCTGGATCAATCAGGAAGTCTTCACGCACACCGAGTTTGTGCGGGGCGTGAACTGGATCTATCTACCGTCAGGCGTCAGGCTTCTGAGCACTTTGCTATTAGGTGGCGATGGTGCGATTGGCCTGCTTCTGGCGAGCTGGCTCGTCGACTTCTTCTATTTTTTCCCACATGACCCCGTTCGCTCATTTGCGGGTGGCATTATCGCGACGGTTGCGCCTTACGCCGTGTACAGGTTGGCGCTGGAGCGCTACAACTTGCGTTCGTCTCTGACTAATCTCACAGCAAAGCGACTTCTCGTCCTAGCACTTGCGTATTCGACTGCAAACCCCCTGCTTCATCACATCTGGTTCTTCTTGCAAGGCGACACGCAGAACATCGTGAACCGGTTTTTCGCGATGTTCGTGGGTGACTTGGCCGGCGCGCTGATCATGCTGTATGCGATGAAGGGCATTCTGGCTCTGTTGCCGACGAAACGACAGGCGGGCGCCTAAAGCACGCGCACGAAAGAGGGGCCGTCGGACAAACGTCGCAGGCCAACCTTGTGATGTGTGGATTTAGTGGCCCTTTTGGTGCTGCTTGCTTACGGCCGATCACTCAGCGCTTAGCTATCAGCAGGACTTGTCATTGCTTACGCACTGTTGAGGATAGGCTGTTGAAGATAGGCGCTCGCGGGATGACATGTAGGCGCGTTATGATTCGCTCGATAATAAACATGGAAGGGTAGTTTGCCGCAATGTCTAGCTTACGTTTGCATTTCTGGTCGATCACTGGGACTCTGATCGCGTTTTTGGTCTCGCTGTGGATCAACCAGGAGGTATTCACTCACACGTCTTTCGTTCGAGGCATAAACTGGATTTTCCTGCCGTCAGGTGTTCGGCTTCTCAGTACTTTGCTGGTTGGATCCGATGGTGCAATCGGCCTGCTGCTTGCCGGTCTGATTACCGATTTTCTTTACTGGTTCCCGCATGACCCGGTGCGCGCCATCGCGGGAGCTTTCCTTGGATCTCTGGCACCGTATCTGGTCTACCGGTTTGCGCTTGAGTACTACGATCTGCGTGCATCACTGACTAACCTCACCCCGAAGCGGCTTCTTGTTCTGGCTGTCGCCTATTCGATAGCAAATCCGCTGTTTCATCACCTGTGGTTTGCGTTGACCGGTACGACGAAAAACTGGTTCGAAAGCTTCTTCAGCATGTTTGTGGGCGACCTGACCGGCGCGTTAATCATGTTGTACACAATGAAGGGCATTCTGGCTTTCCTGCCGGCACAACCGGGCAGCTCCCGCATGTCCGATGGCCTGTTCAAGATTCGATTAGTGCTCGACACCACTTATAACAATCGCTTGGGTTAGCACGGTTATCGCGAATCTTGCAAATGCTATTTACCACCGGGGTGTCTGGCTTTTGAACACCCTGCTTTTCGGCGGCAATGGTGCACTCAAGAGAGTGGTACACGGAATGAGTCCGCTACTGATGGATGCCACGCCGAAACGACTGCTCATACGGGCAGTAGCGTATTCGGTTGCGAATCCGCCGCTGCATCACATCTGGTTTCTTCTGCGAGGGGATGTGCAGAACATTGGCGAGCGTTTCCTGATCATGGTGGCGGGTGATCTGGTTGGTGCGCTGATCGTTGCCTGCCTATGTTGTGAAAGGCGCGCTAGTGCTGTTGGGCGCGGCGCTGTGCACCAACAGCTAGCTAGCGCGAAAGCGCCCCCAGTGCGTCTACCGTTTCACTTGAGCATCGGATCTAGGCCGTTACTAAATGAATGTTCATTTCAAAACCTTGATGCCCATAATGATGTCTTCGCTGGATTGTGTCTTGAAATCGGCAATCCGGGAGTCCATCTTGAGCATGGCGCGCTTCCCTTGCAACTTGGTGAAGGTTTCCGGTTTCACCTGCAAGCTTTCACAGATTTTGCCGTCGATGCATGGTGCGACCCCAACTTTTCCGCTGGCGGTGTCGGTGTAGGTTACGTAAATTTCCTTATACTTCGAACCATTTATGCTGGTGCCTTCCTTGACTTCGCACTTGTCGAGAGTCACGCGCTTATATCCGTAGTCGGATGCTTGCTTCTCGTAAGCGGTGGCGAAGGCATGCGTGGTGGTAAGGGCGAGAGTCGCTGCGGTCAATGCAAATGTGCAAAGTTTTTTCATGCTGATATCCGATTTGATTAGTGGAGTTTCAGAATCAATGGGTTGAGTCACTGTAGTCGGTCGCAGGTCCCCCTAAAAACGTTGCCGTTGTTGGCCGGGAAGCTGTGTGCTAAGGTTCTACTGTGCCGCTTGGTTTTGATGCTTCTAATTGTTTTCTTTCCGCACGCGATCTTCGCACTCGCTATATTTCTGCTTTCGTTCGGCTAATGCATCATCAAGGTGATCTGCGGAATTTGTGTAGGCGCCGACGGAGTTGTTGTAGTCCTGAGTGGCGTGAGCCACATTTAGAATTTCCTTTGGAATATAAGGATAGTCTCCGCAGCGTGACTTAATTAACGAATCCAGTGCGGCCGATTTCTCTTGGTTGAACTTTGCTTTGTTAGCGGCCTGCTGAGTTTCCATATCGTCAAGATTTAAGCGATGCTTTATTCCGACGGGAAGCAGGATCGCGCCAAACACCAGTAAAGCAATTTGTGCCTTTGAGCTGGAGATGACTCGACCACGCTTTTTCAAGAGAAATAGCGCGGCAGAGCCAATCAGGCATAGCGTACCTGCTGCACTCAACACAGTGCTAAAGAGGTAGTAGGCGACATATAGGAAAACCAGAAACCCAATGAGTCCGGATAAGAATTTCAATTTGTACCCCAAAAGTTGTGATAGATATTGAGAGCGGCACGTAAGGTATTGCAATCGGCTGACGGTGATCAGCCGGTTAAAGAAGCAAACTATCCCTCAGGAGTTTTGATGGCCCACAACTTTGCTGCTTACGGCGACCAGCTTTCCATTTGAAACACGGTATGCAGCCAACTGAATCGTGGTGGGACAGCATTGGGCGTCGTCGTCGCCCTGTTCGAGGCTTTTAACGTAAAGCAGACCGTCTTTGACGGACATCTGCTGGATGCCCTTCGTACCGATTTGATTCGAGTGGTCGTTCGCCCAGAACACCTCGAACGAATCTGCCCACCAGTTGCCTCCATCGGTCGGTTCAACGCCGAATGACAGTGCCATGACTTGTCCAATACCTGCCATTTCCCCTGTCGCCGTCTGGCTTCCCTTCCAGTTGACGGCAACCCGATCTGCGCGCGCTTCACGAGTAACGGCTTGGCGCGCCTTCTTGATATCAACCACCTGAGAGCCTTCGGCATGCACGGACAATGCGGCCGATAGCGCTGCAGACGAGAAGGCCGCGAAAAGTACGAGTTTGTGCAGTTTTTTCATGATCTCAAAAAATACGAGACGGAGTTAGGTTTAGGTAGAACAAGCCGATACTGCGACTCTGCAAGCGCAGCGGGTGCTCGATATTTTTCTTTGGTTGCGATAACCGAGTGTTGCTGGATGCGCGTCACTTGCAGCGTCGAAGCGCTTGAGAATTATTGACGCGAAGCACGCCATTTGAGAGGGTGAATTTATTTGTCTCGCTAGACGTATTACCTTCCACGTTACATAAGAAGCGTCCGGTGAAGGAAATTCGGTCAGCACGAACGACTTGTTGAAGGTCACAACCTGTTTCGTATTGTTGATATGCGCTCGTGCCGATATTAACGCCCTGATCTGTAACACCCTCCTGCTTATAGGTGTTACATTCTGCCGCAGACGGCGTCCAAACGCCTTGAAACTGTGCCGGGATGGACGCAGCTGCGAAAGCAGTGCTGAAAGCAGCGAGTAATGGAAGAGAGAGTCCGATGTTCAATTTGAGGTTTCGCATATTAGTCTCAGGTGAAAGGTAGCGACGCTGCCTTGCCAGACTTTAGGTCAAAGCTAAAAATTTTTTGAGGTGGGCGGCAACCCATTCAAGAATGAAGGGCGCGGAGTAGTCGCTCGTGGAAATTTGTCCAATCTAGAGCAAGCAGCGGAATGGTTTTATCGCCACGAGCGCGATACGAAAAGAATCGCATCCACCCGTCGAGGAAAATGCCCCGTCCGGGTCGAAGCACGCAAGGCGGTCTCGCAACATGAGGCTGGTTGACGTCTACGATTTGTCCGGCGAGGTCATCAAACAACGTGGTATTGCGGCTGGCGTGCCAATTTGCGCTACCTGTTTGCATCGAAAGATATTGTCGAACGGCGTCTTCTACGAGACCTGTCGAGAGTTCAACAAAAGAGGCCGCAACATTATCCAAGATTGTTGATGCAATAGCTTGCTCCGCCACGTCTGCGGTCGTGCGTTTGAGCGTGACCAGCTTGACGTGTCGCGGTAGATTGCGAAACGACGTTTTGCCATGCTGCAGGGCATCTTGAAACGTCGGGTAGTGTGCTAGCCACGTGGGGGGAACGCAACCGACCGATCGGGATGCTTTAGCAATCTCGCAAACCGAGGCGGTGCGTTCCAGTTGCGGCGTTTCTCTCAGGTTCATTGGTATAAAAACTATAACTAATTGATCGCGGGCTTGCGACACGTGTTCGTCGACGCGTAGCTTGTGCTGCGATGGATACCTCCGCCTCCACACGCTGCCAGTAGGAGTGCTACCGATGGGGAGATCGATGCTTGTGTGAGGCGCTTGCTCGTTGATTTCATTGTTCTTTCCTTTGTCCCTAGCGCTGACGCAGAGCTGGCCGCTTCTAGGGTGCTATAAAAAACATAACAAAATGGGCGTGACAACACAGCAGGCACCCACAAGACGTGATAACGACGAAACGTCGTTGAACTTTAGGGCTGGGACGCAAAAATTTTGGGGGCTCGAGCGTTCGTTGCGGGAGATCGCTGTCGATGGACGTTCTCGGATGCAGCACGTGCACGAAACGGCGGGAGGCGGTCCCGCCGTTCGAGAGGAAGTCCGACTATCGGACATGGGGTTCAGACGTTGGCTGGCTTGCTGCCGCGTTGGGTTCTATCGGCGTCTGTTTGCTACAGCTGCAGCGCTGTCGAGGAAGCCACCGACTTGCGGTAAGCGTTCATACAAATTGGGCCAATCGACTGCGAGCAGCGGTATCGTCTTGTCGTTGCGTTTCAAATACGCGAAGAAGCGCGTCCAGCCTTCAAGGAAGATGCCTTTGCCGGGACTAAGCAAGCAAGGTTGCCTTGCGACCAAGGACACGCTCGTTGGTGGAAATTGTGCAGCGACGGTCTCAAGCATTGTCGACCGGACGTTCTGCAAGTTTTCGTTGTGCATGCCGGCCGAAAGGTAGCTCTCTATCGCTTCCATCACACAAGTCGCGCTGAGTTCCACATAAGCGGCGCGAACTTCGTTGAGAATCTCCGATGTGACAGCCAGCGCATCTGGGTTCGTGGCTGTCCGCTTTAGTACCGGACGCTTGACGTAATGAGGTAGCGCTCGAAAACTTGTCTCCCCGTGTTGCAGCGCCCCTTGAAATATCGGATAGCAGGTTAGCCAAGTGCTCAGAGTGACGCCGACCGGACCGGTAGCTGTCGCCAGCATGGTCGTCCGGTCAGCGTATTCCACTCGGTTCATCTCTCTCAGGTTCATTGTTATAAAAAATATAACCATATGGGCGAAAAAATGCAAGCGAGAATCGATACATGGCGTAACCGCCATAGGAAATATCGGCCAGAGCACCGCGAACTTTGGGTCGTCACAACAATTTCTCGGCGGGTCGGTTGAGTGCATCTGCAGCGCATTATGATAGGGGCTTGCGCACGCTGAAAGTTTGACGGTTCGTTGTCAGCTGATCGACTTAATCGTCATCGGGGAACCGCGATACATCGCGCGCAGTATGCTCCCCGCGAACTGGTGGAGAGTGCTGACTGGGCACACTCACACGGCGGCGGAAGTGCGGGCAATGTCGGCCGAGTTTAGTGAAAATGCCGAAGGGATTGCCGCGTGGCTTCTGCGTGTTGACGCGGCGAGTTTCTGCGAAGAGATTGAGGCCGAGCGAGGTGTTATGTCGGATGAGTACGCACGCGACAGCAAGACGCTCAAGCAACAGCTTGGTGCTCCCGGGGGCGTTCGGCAGGCAGGTAACGGGGGCTTGGCAGGAATAACGGGTGCAGTCGCGGGTGAGGTCACGCGGACAGCGGTCCGGATCACCTTGTGGAACCTCATCTGACGCGCGCTTTTCGGACGATAGGGCTAAGCTTAGCCTGGCTACCACTTAGCCGAGTGAGAAGAACCGCATCTCATATCTCCAAAAGATATCGTGCGTAGCGCCGTTTCTCGCGCACACGGTTCATGTTTGTGCAGTCGCAGTGCCGGTTGCTGGAAATCCTGTCCGCAAACAATTGGATTTATCAAAAAAATCGATAACGGAAAACGTTTGCGATCTCATTTTCGTGCTCATCTTCTTGATCGGAGTTTTCATCGCTGCATTGGCCGTTTCTCGCGCAGTGGAGCTAGTCGGATCATTTTCAACTTAAGTGCTAAAGTTTCATTCGGATTGGCCGACAATCCTTTCGTGCGTGGTGCTCCGAGGGTAGGGCGTCCGCGCGAGTACGAGGTGTGGTGGCGAACTGCCAAGCCACATGCTGTCGCGGGCCGGCGACGCTGTGGTAAGTCGTTAAAAATACAAGCGATAAATCATGACCAGAAAACAACACATGAAGACGGCAGTCTGTATGACTGTCGCGACGGGGCTGCTGTTTGTAGGATTTGGCGCAAGCGCGCAAGAGTCCGCTAACGACGATCTGAATTCCTGCGTGAAGCACGAACAGATTGTTTCAACGGCAAAAGGCGTCGGCATCGGCGCATTGACAGGCTTGACCGCGATGCTTGTCACTCATAAAAAGGATGACGCCGTCAAAGGCGCGATCATCGGAGCGGCGGTAGGCGGTATTGCTGGATTTGCGACTGCTTACTACACTGCGGTCAACACCTGCTTCAAGAAGAATCCCGCATGGCTGCCTGAGTCAAACATGCAGCGCACCAAGGACTATGACAAGGTGAAGCGGGAGATTAAATATAAGGCAAGTCAGGGAGTCATCATTCGCGCCGAATCTGTCGCGGTGGGTGGTCCAATCAAAGCCGATGGACAGGCCGAGGTCAACAGTTCGTTCATTTTGATGACTCCGGATGGCGCGGAAGCACCTGTGACGATCGAGCGCAAGCTGTACATCGTCTCAGATGAGAAGGAAACTGAAGTTCCTTTCCCCGGCCGCACGTCCGAGCAGCACACATTTGAACCCGGCGAGCAGCAGGACACCGTCCATGTTCCGATCCCGCACGATGCCAAGGTCGGCAGCGTCTACCGCGTTGAATTCAGCGTAGCCGCAGCAGACCGCCCTCCATCAATCGCGTCGCAGAAATTCACCGTCACGGAATAACGAAGTGGCTGACCGGCCTTAGCCGGTCGCCCATGGCTGTTCGAAACCATTCCTGAAACCGGTGGCGTTGTCCGTCGACATGTGTTCCTGTTTGCATGGGCGGCCGCCACCACGTTCTATCTTGTACGTGATGAACTTATCTCTTGCGCGCGTCGCCATCGTGTGTGGTTCGTTGTTGCTGACCGCGTGTGCCGCCAGCAGCCTCCCGGGGTATCAGAACGCCTACCACACTTATAACGTGCCACAGCCCTTGTTTGATCGAATCAAGGTCAAGTTTCGCGAACACGGGCTTGAGCGCGCGGATATATCCCGTGACGCCACAGGGCGTGTCCAGTTGACTGGCAGCTACCGAAACGAGGATGAGGTTGATCAGGCGTTCACGATTGTGCAGTCAATCGTTGGCATGAAGTCCACGTCACCGTTTTATCCGCAGAACATCAAGGAAAAGCGCTGGGAAGTTGCGGCCGGCAAGGCGCTTGACTCATATGCACACGACGGCCCACCCAGGTCGAACGTTCCCGTTAAGCGCGCCCTGGTTGTCGGTTTGAATCATTTTGCCGATCCGTATCATCTTAAAGAGATTCAGGGCAGGGACGACGCCATTGTTGTGCAGGGGTATCTAAAGCGGGCGGGCTATTCGGTAACAACGTTGCTGGATGAGCGAGCTACGAAAGCAAATATCGAGGCAGCGCTTACCAACCTTGACAGGAATATCGGTCCTAACGACGACGTCTTCATTTACATCTCTAGTCACGGTACCCCGCCTGTTCCGACGCCTGGCGGTCAGGACTATCGAAAAATGTCTATTGTCACCTACGACTCTGGTGACAAGAACACAATGCAGATGAATGATGAGACGGAATTTTATCTTTATATTCAAAAGCATTCAGTTCCTGACACACTGGTTCAGAACGTCGCGCGCAGGCCAAGCCATTCGACGCGTGTGTTGATTGACACCTGCTATAGCGGCGACATGCTCGACGACATCCAGGATGAAAGCTCCGCATACATTCTGCAAACGAATGGTGGTGAAAAGGAGCGCGCAGGGATTTCTCTGGCTTCGTGGACGACACCGGATTTCACGTCCAAGGGCATCCACTTCGCCGCTGACCATGCGGACAAAGGCGCTGGAGTCGGTGCAACAAATGCACCCACGACCATTGATCGCAGTCGGAATGGCTACACCATTATCACGGCAACGAGCGTCAACGAAAGGTCATGGGGGCCTGCGGCAGGAAGCACCTTTGAGAGCCCGATTGCCGGCGAGGGACAGCTCAAGGGATCGTTCTTCACTCAGTCCCTGTTCGCATATCTGGATCGCAACAACGGTCAACTCGGTCCGGCGTTCCGGAATGCGCGCGCTTTCACGGCCAGCAAGGCGGTCGAGGCGAGCAAGGGCAAGGAACATCAGACGCCCCGCCAATACTCGACGATTCCAGACGAACAGAGCGTAATCAACTAACTACCAGTGGCGCTCGCTTATGAGGCGCCTGAAAACTCGAGGATAAATATGCGACATTCAATCCTGGCTCTCTCACTCGTTGCCTTGACCACGCACGCTATTGCAGAAGAGGCCTATTCTGCTAAGTCTCTCTTTTTCTCCGAGAACGATACCGTCGTGGCGGTTGGAACCGGGCAGAAGCAGGGCGCCGACGCAAACGCGGATGTCGCGACGGCGCAAAGTCCGTCAAACGAGCGAGTAGTGGATAGCCAGGCGCCGGCGCCGATGAAGGTTTCGCAGAAGAAAAAACGTGTGCCGCAGATTGGTGCGAGCTATTTCGTCCGTCTGAAAGCCGACGACGGCACGACACACGACGTACTCACGCGTCGAATCTTCAAGAGTGGCGAGAAGTTTCAGCTTGGCGTCAAGGTCAACCGTCCTTCGTACGTGTATATCCTAAATGAGGCACCGGACGGGAGCGTCACACAAATCTATCCGCAACCGTCGCAGGATAATTTTGTCGATGCGATGGGCATTGTTTTCTTCCCGGCCAAAGGTTCTTTCCAGTTCGACGACAAACCGGGTATGGAAAAGCTGATGGTGTATCTGTCGCCAGAACGGGCACACGGCGATATTACGCGCCGCCTGCGCACCGCAGCGCCTGACCTCATTTCCAGTCCGGCAAATCTGAAGACTGCGGATGCTGGCTCGTGCCAGGCCTCGAGCGCGACAGTGAATGCTGCTGCGGCTCCCGCTTCGGACACTACGGCTCCTCTCCAGCTTGCAAGCGCGTCGCCTGACTACGCCGCAAAGGGTATCGCGTTTGCACCGGATCAAACTGCTGGCTGCGCCGCACAGGTCGCGCAAGCCGACACCGCCGGATATAGCGCCAAGGGCATCGTCTTCAGCGACGATCAGACACCGGCTGCGGGCGGCCAGGTTGCATCCTACGTCGTGAAGCATACGACAAGAAGCGACCAGAACCTCTACCTCAAGATCAACCTCGCGCACGAATAATCCTTCGCGGCCGCCCATGGGCGGTTCGTACTGCACGTACTAGAGACTTCGAAGAAATGGAACATAACCATCTGATTATTGGACTCGGTGGGTCTGGCGGCAAGATCATCCGCAACCTGCGAAAGACAATCGAGCGCAACAAGGACGCACAGGGAAACAGCGCGTCGGAAGCGAGGTTCGAGTATCTTTACGTCGACACATCGACTGATGAGGTCGATAAACACGACGAGTGGAAGGTGCTTGGCAAGGAGATCGATCTCGCGCGTAGCCAGTACATGATCAACACGGCCAGCAGTGTTCGTCCGGTGCTTGACGACCCGAACTCGTTCCCTGGCCTGCGCGACTGGGTTGAGCCCAAGAGTGTTTTTGATTTCGTGAAACCAGGCATCGCGGGCGCTGCTCAGCGTCGTAAGCTGGGGCGCCTTGTGTTTGCACAGAATGCATCGCAATTCGTCAAAGCCGTCGAAGACCGGATGCGCGTCCTTCAGGAAGGCCCGGGGCGGGCAGGGGCTGTGATTCACGTAGTTTGCGGCCTTGCCGGCGGAACCGGTAGCGGCTCTGTCGTCGACGCGGTCGCGCTGATTCGGAACAAGTATCCGGATCAGGATCGCTACCGGATCCTCATTTACGCATTGCTGCCGGAGAAGGATTCCCGTCGCGTCCGCGACGTCGCTGGTTCGTCAAATTACTATGCGAATGGCTATGCCGCCCTCGCCGAACTGAACGCGATGGCGGTGGGGAAATATCACCCGGCAAATGTCCTTGACGGCTCCGCGATGGAGCACGATGTCTATTTCAACGGCTGTTACCTCGTGAGCAATCTCAACGAGCATAACATCCAGTTTGATATCGACTCGGAAATCCCCCGAATCGTTGCAGAGTTCATCTATCAGAAGACCCTGAACAAGGAGTGGGAGGGGCTTGGGCGCGCTGAGAAGGGTGAAAACGACATCAAAAACTTCGAAAGCGAAGACGGAATCGGCAAGGCGCGTGCCAAGCTATTCCTGTCGTTCGGCGTCGAGCGCATTGTTGTTCCTGAGCAGGAGATTAAGGAGTATCTCGCGTACGGGTTCGCTGAGCAGGCAACCCGGCAACTGATGTTCAACAATTTCCGTCAAGGCGAAGGTTACGCAGACGAGCCGCTTCAGAAGGACTGGGGAAGCGAAGCGCGCAAGCCTGACACATTGCAGAACATGTTGCTGAGTGATCAGCATCTGATGCTGGAAGTCGGCATCCTTGAGGACGACGCCAAGGGCGGTGGCTGGAAGCCAGCCAATGAGTTCTGGAAGCAGGTCGTTGGCGTTGTCGCGCCGGACATCAGGAACGACTCCACGCTCGAGGAAACGACTTGGACGCATGCGCTCAACACTCGTCTGGCGAAGGTTTTTGACGAAACCTACAGAAAGCTTGGCGGGGTTCGGAAGTTTTACGAAATCAAGGGAAACGCTCGACTCGAGATGGCTCGTCATATCGGACGCCAGATCGAGAAAGAGCTGTTTGGTCGCTGGAAAATCGGCACCCATTCCCTGATCCAGTTGCGCCAGTTCACGGACGCTCTGATTGCGCTGCTTGGTGAGCGTCTTGCCGTATTCGCGGACGAGCTCACAAAGGCCCCGACGACCCAGGCGGCCGTCCAGCAGAACATCGACGAGTTGTCGACCCAGTTCAACAAGGTCGGCTTCTTCGGTCAGCACCTGACTGATAAGCGTGGTGCGCTGTTCTCTGAGATCACTGCCCGCTATCAGGATTTGTACGCGATGCGTACTTTGCAGGAAGGGCACAAGTTCGCCAGCAGTCTCGTTCCTTTCATCAAGGACGAACTCACTTCGCTGCGTGGTCACATCGACGATTTGCACCAGACGCTTGCTGCGGCCACAGAGAAGGTGCATCAGGAGCAGGCAGCGCGGCTCGCAGGCGCGGATGCTATTTATCAGCAGCGAATCTTCGACCGTACCGCAATCAGCAACATCATGAAGGCGGTCGTGGTCGACGAACCGAGCCAGGTTGCGCGCACGCAGAAGGTGCGCCAGTCCGTCATTGATCTCGCAGGGGCGGAGGTCGATTCGTTCGACAAGCTCGTACGGAACGTGTCGCTCGGATCCATTATTTCCACGATTTCGCAAACGTCCGCCACGATTGTCGAGATGGCGCACGCGGAGATATCGAAGACGCTGCCGCCGGTGCTGCAGGTCAACATTGTGGAGCGTCTGCAAAAGCAATATGACGCTAACGCGAATGGTCTGAAAGCATTCGTGTCGGGGCTGTACGAGAAGTCCGGCACAATGATCCAGTACAACAAGACGGAAGTTGACCGGTCGGTGTCGAACAACGCTGGCGGTTCACGTGGAACGGCGAACACGGTGGCGGTCTTCCTGCCTGAATGCGAAAGTCAGAAGGATTTCCACGCGACCCTCACGACGCTGTTCGAACAGCAGAAGGACCCCGCATCGGATACGGTTGTTGCGCCGGGCAAGCTCCCGAACGAAATCGTTATTCTAAAAATCGCGTCGCTGATGCCAGTGCGCTTTATCGACACGCTGTCGATGCTCAAGCGACACTACGACGGACTGCTCAGCGATTTCAATGAGTCACATCTGTTGCATAGCGACGGAGATGGTAAAAAACTGCCACCACTCTACGCGCGTTCGTCGGCGGAAGTCGCTGCGCAGGCGAAGCGCAAGCCATACCTGCTTGTCGCTCGACTCATGGAAATGGTCAAGCAGCGAGAAAACAAGACAACCGGCGAGCAGGAGTGGGCGTTCATCTACAAGGCGAATGGCCTTCCGGCCTCGAAGGTGCTGCGCGGCGGCACATGGCAGACCATCATTGACGATGAGCATCCGGCCGACATCCAGAGCCTGATTGAGCGCGAAGTCAGCCGACGCGTCGAATCTGAGTTGAAGCATAAGGATGAGAAGCAGAAATTATTCGACCGTTATATCGACTTCGCTACGGCGCGCTTCGCTGAGGCCGGTGACGATGATCAGGATCCGGAATATCTGGCCCTGAGCGCCATGCAAAAGCCGATCAGGGACATCATCGGGCTTCCGGCCGCCGCTGAATAACAGCCATCCAACAGTCAAGACTGAAAACTAGAATATGCCAACCTACAAGTGTCCTACCATCGGCGATTGCGAAAGGGCTAACGCTGGGGAAATTTTCGTTCGTGCGCCGGGCGAGGATCTCCATTGCCCGGATTGCTCGACGTTGCTTGAGCTGCAAGTGTCTGCGGTCTCGAAGGGTCCAAACAAGAGACTAGTTGCTGCGGCGCTTGCCGTTGCCGTCGTCGCTGTCGTTGGCGCGGGAGGCGGCTTCTTTTACAAGCATTCGCATTCGGCCCCTGAGGCGGCCGCGCAGGCCATGGCTGCTCCGGCCGTCGTGGTGGCGTCGGCAACTCCAGCGGCGGTTGCTGAAACGCCCGTAAGCTCGCCGGTCGCAGCCACGAATGTCGGTATTTCCCCGTCCGATGCAGACATCAGCGCTCAGCGCAAGGATAGCGATACCAAGCTTTCCCAAGGCGACGCGTCGGGTGCGGAGGCCGCAAGCAACCAGGTCGCCGCGAAAGAAATGGTGAAGGTCGCGATTGCCCAGATGTCGCAGGGCAAGCTCGACGATGCGGAAAAGGAGTTGAACGACGCCGCAACGCGCGATCCGAAGCAGTCGCTTGTCTACTACAACATGGCTGTTTTGCGACTCAAGCAGGGGCGCACCGACGACGCGCTCAAGCAGTTCGAAGCGAGCTTTCTGAATGGGTTTGCATATTTCGACGAGATGCAAAAGGACCCGGACCTGGACGGCATTCGCAATGACCCGCGCTTCACAGCGTTGGTGAAGAAGTACCGCACGACTACGTGATGAGACCGGCGCTGAGAACAATGCTGGCTTTGAGTACGCTCGCCTTCGCGGCAGCGTGTTCAAAGTCCACTTCGCCGTCGATTCTTGGGCATTGGCGTGCGGAGCGCGTCCAGATGTTCAGTGCGCAAATGCCTGTCGGGCCCGAGATTGTCGTCAGCGAGAAGGAAATCTCGAGCCCGGACACGGACATCAACATGTCAGTGCATGGGTTTGAGGCGAAGTCTGGCCAGGTAACGGTCGACCTCGCCTATGGCATAGGCCTGACCTTTTACTTCGACGGGCCGGACCGGGTCTTTCTCAAGGTTCCGTTGGTTGGCAACGTTTACTACCGACGAGTGCCGGATAACGCTGCGCTGGCCAGCACAGCGCCGTCGGCTTCAGCTGTCGCTCAGCCGCAGTCGACCTCACACGCTGCGCCGACTGCCACGGTGCAGGCTAGGGGCAATGACGCTGGATCGGTGGCAGTTGGGGAGCAAACGGCATTGACAACGCAAAGCGTTCGAGGTGGGTTCAAGCCGGCAAGCGAACCTCTGCCTGCAGATGGACGGTCGGCCGCTGAGTATCAGATGGCGTCCACCGCCGCAAAGCAGGGACAGTCAGATGCCGCGATTGACCACCTTAACAATGCGTTCAAGGCAGGATTCCGGGACGTCGGCCGGCTGGAGTCATCGCCTGAGTTTAGCTCCCTTGGCCGTGATGTTCGATATCAGGCGCTGGTCGCACGTTACCGCTAAAGTTTTTGAGACGCGGAGGGATCCACGTCGCGTGATACTACGAAAGGAAGGAAAAATATGAACGATACAGCACGAGATATGATGCTCTACGACGCACAGAAGAAGAGCGTCGGCGTAGCCTACCTGTTGTGGTTTTTCCTGGGATCGCTTGGCGGCCACCGCTTCTATGTCGGGCGGAAGGGCACAGCGATTGTTCAGCTGTTATTGACCTTTGTTGGCGCATGCACGGCATTTGTCGGCGTCGGACTTTTCATTTTGGGCTGCGTCGGCCTGTGGGTGCTGATTGATGCATTCCTCTTGCCTGGCATTATCCGTTCCCAAAACATCGCGCTGGCAAACAAGCTAGGCTGACCGATGAACGGTATCGCTCGTGTAGTTCCGGCGATGCGATAACTGAAAAGCCGCGAACTGTATTCGGTGCGATTGGCTCGCGGCAACCTGATCAAAACCCAAGTTCGCCTTAATCGAGACATAAAGTCTCAAACATGTGTCGGTGAGAAGGGCGGAATCCGGAGAGCGTTATTCCTCACGTCCAGATCGGTGTGCGATTACGACATTGGCGAGATTTAGGCTTTTTCGGTTAGACGCCGGGCTCGGGACGATGCCGGATATCGTTGTGCTCGATGGATGCTTCTCCGGATCTCACTCGGGCGGGAACACGCGCCAGGTACCGTCATCGTGCCGGAAGAAAAAAAGCGCAACCGGGCCTTGGGGTTGCAGTACCTCAACGCAAACGTATCGGCTCCTACTGATGCCTGTACGACCGAAGCGGGTTACCCGAATGGGCATCGCCGAAGTTGGTGTCAGCCACTTTTCAACTAGCGAACGTAAGGACTTCTCTACGGTTTTCATCGCTCGTTCTCGTTGGTTCGTCCGGGCCCTGTTGCCATTGCCACGACGCGACTTCGACCGATAAGGGGCCGGCAACTTCGCTCGATTGAGGCTGGGCACAATCAAACGAAGTAACCGTGGCGGCCAGCGCGACTTTGCCTGTAAATTTCTAACGCGAGATGCGGCGCCATCGAGGCGTCCAGGGAGTACTGGACACCTCGGGTCTCTGAAGGCTCATTCGTTGAGGTATTTGATGTCGGTGACCGACGTCAAAACGCTACTGCTTCTCCACGGCGTCCACTACTACAACGGCCTGACGGGTCCGCCTGGTTGACGCTGAAGACGCAGCGCTCACATTGCTTTCGGCAACCGCCACGACTTGCTGCGTGGCCTTTTTTGCGGCTTCATAGGTGGCGCTGGAGGCCTCGTTAGCCGTCTTGACGAATGACTTCCATGTTGCCACGGCAGTCTCGTACCCTGCCGGGGCGCCCTTCGAGAAGTCGTCGAAGAACGCCTGCGAATTGTGCTGGTACGCCTTGAGCTGCGCTTCGGCATCCTCAGCGAATTCAGCCCGGATAGCGGATATGATTTCGTAGACGTGCCGCCAATACGACTGCGCTTTGTCTGCAGCGGTTTGCACCTGACGCGTCTGCAGCGCGTATAGCTCCTGTGCGTCTTTGGCCGTAAATGCCTTGGCGATGACGTCATGATTGTCGGCAATGGCTGATTCGACCGCTTGCAGGTTTAGCTCCGTCACCTTTTGACTGCCCTCGAAAACTTTGGTCAGGAAACCAAACGTTGCCTCCAAGGCGGCTTTCTGCGCAACTACCAGTTGTTCAGGCACGAGACTGCTCATACGAACTCCTTAGGGATGAAATGGCGCATGTCCGGGCGGCCGACGAAGGGAATCACGGACAACGAGCCACAGAGCCGAAAATATTGGTGCGGTGCAGCAGATTTGATTCTAAGGTCGCGTGCGCGGATGTCAACCGTTTGTCGGCTGTCGGCACCTTGCGGCGTGTACTCACAATGCAGAATGTCTTGATGGCATTGACATATAGAGGTGATGTAGGGAAAAACCCTGGTGGGAATCGTCGGTCTCTGGCACCCAGGGAAACGCTTTAACCTAGCTTGTGCAACGCCACAATTTATTTTCCGTTTGACACCAATGTGGTGGCAGAGGAATAGTGATAACGCCAGCGCAACTTATGTCGGGTGCTTACAGATTGATGAGGGGACACAACTTGGCGTCACGACGATGTAACGACGAACGTGTAGCTTCATCCGGCGCCGCGAATGAGTCGGTGCCGGATTTACATAAAAACATATGCTGAGAGACATCAACCAGGATGAGTCAAAATACAGGGCATATCGGTCACCTCGAACGTAGTGTCGAGGACAACCGCCTCAGGCGAGCTCTTGCCGCTCGCCTTGACAGAACCTTCAAACAGGCCGGCATCAGTTCGGCGCAGGCAGCGAAGTGGTTAGGTGTGAGTGAAGACGACGTGCGGTATTGGCTGCGCGGAATCACGGTCCCACCGCTAGACGTCTGTACGCGTCTCGCCGCTGCCTTCAATCTCGACATTCACTGGCTTTGCACGGGGCAAGCACAGCTCGCCTAGCAGGTTGATGACCTTCCCGTATCGACGTGCCATTTCGGTAGCTCGGTGATGCGTTCTCCAATCCAGTTTACGGCTACTGCCATCTCGTCACGTCGCTCGACTGGGTATTGCGCTCCCTCAACTGGAAGTTGTCCAGACGCGATGGCGTGTGGCTGGTCTAACCTACGTTGACCAGAACCGAAACGATGCCACGGGTATTCCACGAACAATGCGCCGGTATCGAGCAGATACAGCACGGCGATGCGACTCCGAACCAACTCAAGGTATTCGCTACTGCCCAGTATCGAAAGGCGGAGCAAGCCATCGGAGAATGTTTCGAGTAGTCGCTCTGTTGACGTGCCTTTCTCAATCACAGGCGTAGCGTTCGCTGATGTCAGCGCGTGTGAACTCTCTTGCCACTCTTTCAACCGGGGTATTATCAAAACCTTCCGTTCGTTGGTCGCGTTCCCGATGATGGGTTGGAGCAAGTCGCGGTCGACATAAAATCGGTTGCCGGCTAGCCAAGGCTCCGCAAGGAAACGGGCAAGCGGTTCGCTGTCGGACGTCTTGATGAGCGTGTGTTGCAGAAATTGCGTGACACCCGCCGCGTCGCTTGATGGCGACGGGAGATACCACCTGTTCATCAGCGTCAAGATTGCGTGCGGCAAGTCTTCGTGCCGATAACAGTCCCGAATGAGCGCAGGATAGTCATGGCATAGGGACCAGAATGGAGGACGATAGTTGCCCTCAGGTTTGAGGTGAGAGTTGCCACTCACCTCAATGATGCGATGAACCCATTCAGCGGCGCATCGCATCTTCGCGAGATGCCTAGACAACAGTTCTCTCAGGTCTGTAAGCGTGTCGCGCGAGTCTAGAAGTTTCGATTTGTCAGCGTGGTCCTCGCGGACCCAAACTTCGAGAGCGGTCTCATCGATGTTTCTCCAGAATTCGACGCCCGTGTCCTGATGCAGGTCGAGCAATGATTTGGCGTACTCGAAAAGTCGCAGGACGTCGTCGTGCGGCGCGGCAGAGTTGGTGTGGTTGAACATGATGTCGAGTGGTGTGGTATGTGAAATACGCGTGCGGATGACTCAGAAAGGGACGTCGTCCGCCCAGAGGTCCAGACGACTCGTCGGCAGTCCTTCTACGCGGTTGACTATGAACCTGCATGGAAGAAGGTCATTCGTTACGGTAGAAGGCACGAGAGCCGGATTCCTGAAGGCCTGTATTTCTAAAGACTCTGCGGAGGCGATTCGCGCTTTTCCCGTCATGCCACGCCACGGATACTCGACGAGAAGTGCGTGGTCTGCGAACACGTATACAACCGTCAGGTGGCTTCGAATCTCTTTTAGCAGATTGCGGTTCGCGATAACTGGAATCCGCAACAGACCGCCTGCAAATACTTCGAAAGTGGCTGGCTTTCCAGAGACGTCAATGCCGAAAATGAGCTTTGACGCCGCGTGGGTGAGTGCCGAGTGCTCGGACTCGTTCAGCGAGTCACATCGGATGACGAGAACAGATTGCTCGTCAATCAAATCCTGGATTCGCTCGGGTAGCTCTTCGTAGAGGACGCGACCGTACGTGCCGGTATCTTCTGTCGGCTCGACAGGTTCAAACAGCTGCGGCCAGTCGACAGGAGTCAGACGCGAATGTTGCGCCTGGCGAGCGCTGTCGTGTTTGCACAGACGCGAACGAAATCGCCTGCGCTCGATAAGCGCCTGAGCAGCCCTACGCAACCCTGGGTG
Organism: Paraburkholderia sp. IMGN_8; assembly: GCF_038050405.1. Taxonomy (NCBI): domain Bacteria; kingdom Pseudomonadati; phylum Pseudomonadota; class Betaproteobacteria; order Burkholderiales; family Burkholderiaceae; genus Paraburkholderia; species Paraburkholderia sp. IMGN_8. Next base: position 4,387,766 of record NZ_CP150901.1, read on the forward strand.
TCGGAGGCTGTTGATTGCAAACTGGCGTTCCGAGAAACTGAGGGTATCTAGCCAATTCTCATCGTTCAGCAAGCGCCAGGTATCGTCGTATGTGTTGTCGGCGTACACGGAAGCACAACGCATCACGTCGCGATATTGTTCGAGCACATCTCGCATCAGAGCTACATTTTCGGCGTCATACGAGGCAGGGTTATTCCACGAGGTACCTAGAACCCATGTGCCTACAACGTCTGGGTCAAGGGATTCGTAGTAGGCGGAAGTCCCGTCATCGTGAACATCAATGAGGCGCGCAGCTTCGCTAAGGGCGCGTTGCAAATCCCGCGATGGATAGTCTGCGCCCGCATCGCCAATATCGGCCATAGCGTCGTCGGTGTAGTAGCGTTGCGATTCCTCGTAATCTTCGCCGTGGACGCGTTCGCGGAAAGGTTGTGGGTCGAGTATCATTGTGTCCTTCAGTTATTTTCGTGTGTTTGGTATAGCTGCGCGTTTTATCTTGCGTTCGCGTATCGGATGTGGGCTTTGTGTAACGCCTCGCCAATACGGGTCACGAGAGGCACAACTAGCGCGTTCCCCATGAGTAGTGCACGCGTGGCGTCGGACACTCCCGGTTGAGCGGTGAAATCGCGCGGAAATCCGTTGAGCGCTTCGAGCTCGTCGGGAGTCAGGCGGCGAAGCAGGCCACTAGACTCACGGATGACATGTTTCGTGCGTGTTGCAGTAGTGCCGCCTTCCGACGTAATAATCGTCCGTGACGGACGGTCTAAATCGTCAGGGAACGCCATCGCGCCCTCTGAATAGTTATATTCAAAACCGTTCTTCGTGCGAGGCGTCTTCTTTGCACCCTTTGCGGCGCGCCACTTCTCTTCGTCCTCCGGTTTCACATAGAAAGCGGTCGGAACCGGGCCAGTCTCTTTGACGATATCTCCAAGCGTGAGTGGTTTGGCGTGACCGGTGAACTCGGTGAAGTCGGCGATGTCTGTCGCATTGACCGCGAAAGTTCGAACTTCACCGTCGAGCATGACCCCACAGTTTGAAAATCGCGATTTCCCGTTCGAGAGAGGGCGATATTGCAACTGCTCGTCGAATGGCTCAGCGCAAATGTTCAGTGCCGGAGCGGCGCCGTCTAAAGGGTTACGCGGAACGCTCGGAAATGCCTCGTTCAGAATGGTCTGAGACAGCCACGTTGAATCAGGAGACTCGGGACCCTTCGAGCGTAAGGTCTGATGCAAGGTCCGATATGCGTCCGTCGACTTGTGATAAGCAACAATAAAAACGCGTCGACGACGTTGCGCGTAACCGTAGTCAGCTGCGTTGACGACTCGCCATTCAGCCGCATATCCGAGTGAATTTAGCGTAGCGAGGATGACGGAAAAATCACGCCCTTTGCACGATGCAGGACTGGAAATCAACCGGTCAACGTTCTCGAGTACGAGGTATTTGACTGGTTCGCCGTCAGCAATTCGCTGCTTCAGTAACGCTGCGATGGACCACCAGAGGACACCCTTTTTCCCTGCAAGACCGTTCGATTGAGACAACGGTTTAGCTACCGAGTAGTCTTGGCACGGAAAGCCGCCACACACCACGTCGGGCGCAGCTTCTCGTATTGCTTGTTGGCCTGATTCTGAAGCGAGGACAGCGAAAATGTCTTCGTTGATATGCGCTTTCTCGGGCCAACGCGCCTTGTAGATATTGCTTGCGTGCTGGACTTTTTTCGACGGCTCGAATTGATTGCTCATTGTGACCTCAAACGGTGTGCCATGAACAGATTCCAATCCGAGACGGAATCCTCCGACACCTGCGAAAAGTTCTGTAACCTTAAGTTTCGTTGTGACCTGGGACGACATCCTGCTTCCTTATTGCGTTGGTGGAAGCAGGTAAAGCGACGCGTTTTAGCCTTTTGCCGAAAATTCTCAAAAAAATCTCGAATCATGCTGATGAGGAACGATTCGAACGAGCGTGACAAGGTTTAGGCTGGTCAAGGCCAACTAGGGAGTTACGGAAATGTCCTTGAGAATGTACGACTCAGCGCGGAGCCGCGAACGTTGTCGATATGAGAGTCACGTGCAGTTGCGTATGCGAGCGATTTAGGTCTCTACAGACGTGACCGCGCACAGCCCTGCTGAATGACCAGCGGCCGTTGTCGAAAATGACAGGCGTCAGATTTGTGTTTTGCTCAGGAAGGCGTTGCTATGTCGCTAAGGTCGATACAGCTAGTGACGACAACGACATTGCGTGGAAGATTACCGCGCAGTCGCCGTCGAATTTCGTCCTCGAACGACAAGCCGGCGTCGTTCCAGTCCGTGCCAAGGCACGCATTTGCGTTTGCAAGCAGTGTTTCGAGTTCATGCGGATAATATGGGTGAACTACCATCACGCATGAATCCTGGCTCGCATAGATGATGGGGAATTCGGTCTCAAATGCCTGATACAAGCATTCGCGCAGGCCATCGAAATCGATCAGCAAGGTCTTGTGGTCGAGAGCAAGCACGGCTTTGAACTGATTCGTATCATCGGACTGCAACGCAAGCTCAACGTATCCGATCGACGTGTCGGCGGAACCAGCGGCTGCGGCGAGATCCCAAGGTGTTTTCGCGGCGACGACGAGGCATCTTCTTTCTGTAAATTGCTGAGCAAGTTCATGCGGTAAGTCCGAGCGATTCATAAGGAAACAGGTATCGCGATGTTGCCGAGACAGGTGCCATATATGGTCGAGAACGGGCGCGGAGCCTTGGCATGTGAATCGTCGCACCGTGCCAACGGGACTGCCAGTGACGGCACTTGTGCTTGATCGCAGCGGAGTTTGACTCTCCACGGAAGCATCAACGTCAGTTGACGTTCGGCTTGCATCAGATAGCACGGACATCGGTATAGATGAGTTTCGCAAGATGAGCGAACATGTGTCGGGACTAGAAAAAGCAGCGAGAACAGGTCTCGCTGTTTGATAGAAATTCGTTAGCGGATGATTTGGAATCGCCTACGCAGAGGCTTCCACATTTTCTGCGTCAATGGTCTCGATGTGTCGGTTGTCCAGAATTCTCAGAGGAGTCGTCTCCCACGAAGCGTCATCGGCCTCAGCCTGCAACTCAGCATAGGTTAGGTGATTTCCGGATTGAGCGACTATGCCGCAAACAGACAAGTTCTCGATGAGTTCATCGTCCAGGGAAATTTTTTCCAGGAGAATTGCATCCGAAAACAGGTAGACAACAAGTAGGCGCCGAGGTTGCGGGGCATTCCAAGCTGCGAATGCATGGTCTGGCAGCGCGATTTTGTCTCCACGAAGAAGAAGCGTCGCGAAACGCTGATCGCTAGGCGTAGTGATGACCATGCAGCTAGCGTTAGTCGTGGTTTCAGGAAATTCTGTGGCCGATTTCGTGTGAAGTGCGACAAGGACACAGCAGTCGTCTGGCAGCACTTCTTCGTTTATCAATAGCTCGTACGGGTCAACGAAAAACGAAGCCACGTGGTCAATGTGGTCAATACTAGCGAGATAATTCTGGATGGACCTCATCAACTGCGCATCAACGTCGGAAGAAGACAGTTGCTTCTGGCTAGGGGCGGCTTTTTGAACTATTGCTTGCATCGGGTTTCCTGGTTAAATGTCCTGGGCGAGCGCGGCGAACGCCGCACTTCAAGCCTCCGGGCGCATGAACTAAACAGCAGGTGTTCTGTTATCGTGTAGCGAAGAGTCGACGCGTAGGTAGTGTGCGCGTGTTTCTGCTTAAGACCGCGTCATCGGCTGGCGTGCTGCATCGAGGACATCAGGGCGAAACTGCGCGAAGTACTCAATAGTGGCGTCAGTCAGTTTCTCGGTAGAAAGCATGCCTACCTCGATTGTCAGGTGTTGTTTCTCGATGCGAAGAGGTCCCTCGTTCGCCTCGTGCATCGCGTATTGTTCGAGAAGGCCCGCCTCTCGCAGGAAAATTGAGCTCCGCACAAAGTTGAGCGGGTCATGATGTTTGACTTCGTCTCGCAGACGGTCGAATTCGTCAAACGCCAGGTTACGTGCGGGCTCAATCGCGCGCACCAACTTTTTGCCCATGACCATCTGGATCTGGAGACCACCGCTCTCGCGCCACGAATCGAGCAGCCGACAAACTTCAGGGTCACCGAAATCACAGGCGACGAGGTAAAAACAATCGTGGTGGCGAAGGCGGAATACGAGCACTGGGCCATCAGGCGTTCGGAAACTTAGCAGCGAGAGCTGATGATCCTTGCCAACGTACCGCGCCCACCGGGGAGACCTGGTTTTCACGAAGAGAAACGGCTCGCCAATGAACGGTTCAAGTCTGGCAGGTCCGGAGCCGTCCTGCGGTTGATAAATTCCGATTTTCGCGCTGAGAACTGACTGGTCTTTCATAATCTGAGTAATTGACGGGGTTAGGGCTTGAAAGGGTGTTTGTGCAGCAATTCGGTGTGAGGATCATATTTATGATTTGCGTATAAAACAAGGGTTTTGAAAAAATATCCAAGTATTTATACGGGTCAGATTTTGGTAATTTGTTTCGACAGTTGAGTGCAAAGGTTTAAGCATCAAAAAAAGCTTTAAAAACAAATAGATAATTAATGTTATGCATGCCAATTCTTCATTGCAACTGGCGCAAGAGAGAGGATGAGAAAGAGTTTTTAGGTTTTTTGACGGCACGCGGACATGCTGATTCGGATTAAGGTTGCTGGACCTGCGTGGCCAATATAATGTGCATTTCGATGGTTTGCACAATATATTGGCCACCTAATACGAACATGGTTGCGACGCGGCCGATGAGTGCTCGGAGGTTCACAAACACCGGAGCCCTCCTGGTATCTGCGGCTGGCACTGCAAGGCGCTACATATATAGTGATCCCAGGACCCCACTGAGAAGCACACGGAAGATAAGTTGCTGGGGGAATCACCCAGCGAGTCTGCTCGAAGTTGAAGAACGTGACTCGGCAGAAATCGCGTCACTGTCGGCCTCAACCTTCCGAGTCTAGGTGGCCGGACGTACTGTCTCCGGTTTCTTGGTCCTCTGCATCCAGTTCGGTGAAGAAATCCTCGGCGTCACGAAAATTTCCCTGCGCGATATTGTGTTTGTCCAACTCGAGGATCCGCAGCAGTGCGGCTGTCTGCTGGTTACGGTCGCTCGTCGAGTCCTTAGATGCATCAGGCCCGGATTTGGGAGTGTCTGTCATCACAGGTCATTGACGTCGATGTTGACTGCGCGGCTTACTGATTCGAGCCGGGACCGCGCGAGTGCCTCGAGTTCATACCTATCATGCAGTTCAGCAATCTGTGCCATCAGCGCGGGTGACACCACACAGAGAACCGGGCGATGATCATGATTGAGCACAGCCACAGGCTGACGACTCGCCGCTTCCATTACTGCCTCGAGGTTTTCGGTGAGATCAGAGATGTGAATGACAGGGAGTGCTTGGGTTTTTGCCATGATCGCATCACCGCTAGATAAAGACTGAAGTCATCTTATGCCGCTCTGCGCGAGTCGGCTCAGCGAAATTCCCGATACGCGATAACGTAGGGGAAACCGGTCGTTCTTTGGTCGATGGGAGCGACGAGCGTCGACAGTATTATGTAAGTAGACTTGATCGTTCCCTTACAGTGCCCGTTGGTTCAATGGTCTTGCCCGCCGCCTTTGAGCGGGTAGGACGCGCGACAAGACGGAAATGTAGAAACCGAATTTTTCGGCTCGCGTTCGGCTATCGAAAAGAAGTAGGATTTGTACCGTCGTGCGAAGCCCGTGGGACGCGGCTGTCACGACTTTGTGTGTACCACCTTTCGCGAAATTGGGCGCGTCCGGTCGTTTGTTCGCGACTTTTGATTTGCACACTTGGAAGCCGATTCTGCGAAAAACTTTCTCTAGTTGGGTCCGTCGTCACGACTTAAATGTGCAATGACAGCTTGATCTGAAAGAATAAAGTCCGTCACGCTGGGTTGCGCTACGTGGACGGAAGCACCTTCACACAACTTGGGGGCTTCTCCGATAAGAAACCTGCTGGTTTGCGATCAGCATTGCCAGAGCGTTGAGAATCGGTGGAATCTGGCGAAGTCTGTGACGATGGAATCAGGGGTAGCATGGCAACGGCCCCTGTGCTGAGGTGCATTAATTTCGGTTACGAAGCTTCGATTTAGTTTTGGTTACATGGCTCTTCGGTTCCCCAGTGCTTCCGCCGTTCCTCCTTCGGCGTTGGAAGAGAACGCAGAATCCAACCGCGACAAGCAAGGCCGTCATCAGGATGGCGCTCATGCCGGTCGCGCTGCGGGATTCGCTTGCGCTAGAAGGAGCAGAAGCGACCGTAGGTGAAGAGGCTTGAGTCTCGACAGGCCGCGGAAGCGCCACGCCGGCGGCACTCCCTTGACGCACAAGAGATGCTTCCGATGTCGGCAAGGCTTGGGATGCGGGAAGGGCGATTGCTTCCGAAGTGGGTCCGACAGGGGCCATGGCAGTAGCCGAGGCCATAGCCGGAGCCACTGCAGCGCGAGAAGTGGCTTCGACAGACTTCGCCATCGCTGCCCACCGCGCAAATACGCCGTCGATGCAGTGGACGTCAGTGCAAGCGTTGCGCGATTGCCTCCACTGGGCTAGTTGTTCGGGCGAGAGCTTCCCACTGGTCAGCAGAGCCCGCTGCTGCGCGAAGATACCGTCGTATTCATTGTTCAGGATGGCGTGGTCGCATATCACGCGCTCTGCCGGTTGCCGCGTGGTTGCACATTGAATATCGCTCGCCCATGCTCCGGTTGAACCAAACGCTGCCAATGACAGCAGCAAGACCAAATGTCGTCTTAGATGCACCAGTCCTCCTGGAATGTGATTGCCGTGATTAAATTGCGGTCGCTTGTGAGCGAACTCCAAATTTGTGCCCTTCGTACTCAAACGACACTTGGCGGCTATTCCGCATCAGGCGTGCCAGTTCAATCGCGAAAAAGGTCTGACTTGACTTCTTCTACTTTGACCGCACGAAGCGTGGGACCACGATGAATCCCCCTGGCTCGTCGCCATACGTATCGACTCTCCCCTCAAGTAGATAATTTGCCGTCAACGCACACAGCGCCGCATCAACGTCGTCGATAGACCTTAGTGACATTGCTTCAACCCCCTCACGTTGGAGGATTTCTCGGCGCTGAGTTCCCTTTTTCTTCGCAGATGCGACTTCCTTCCCAAGGAAGGCGCAAGTTATTGCGTGGGGAAACGTCTCAAAGCACACGCGGTCACCGATTTCTCCACCACTATTGAAAACAGGAAAGTGTGGCGCGAATGCGTTATATACACGCTCGCCATTGAACATCCACCCGTAGAAATTGCTCTTGCTGGCCATGGCCCGTTCGCGAGTCGGGGTGGCAAACGAAAAGATTCGTTGCTGTGCAAGCGCCTTCTCAGCTTGCCTTCCGGCTTGACCATTCCGCCACCGGCAGGGTGCATCAATACCAACCGCTGCAACCTCAAATTGGAGGCACTTTTCGAGCATATGCTCCGGTACCTCCTGGCTAAGGTTGCACACAACCTGGGTACCGCGCAGGATAACTAGATGATTTCCCTTCCGCTCTCCGCCGATATCAATCCCAGCTACAGCTCGTCCTGAACTCATAATGCAATTGCCTTTTTGATAAGTCCCAGCGTTCGCATGGGAGGAACGCAAAATGGACTACTGCACTCTCGTCGTTGAACAGCATGGGCGCCGTCACGCGGTTTTTTCTACGCTGAACCCAACGCAGTATCCTTCCGATTTGGTGAAATCCAAGCGTGAGGGCACTCGTGCCCTTTCGAGATTGAGCAAGCGTTGCGTCAATGCTGACCGGCGTTAAGCAGCATCCAAATCTGCCGCGTCGGCGGCCCGGCGAGAATTCGCGCAAACACCGCGCGGCACCGAACGCAGGTGTAGTGCTCTTCTGCTCGCGCGTCTTTCACCGCGCCGGCACCGTTAAGCGTGAGGGGGCCTGGTGCGGAAGCTCGGCCGCCGACTTACCGTGCAGGTCTGCGCATCGCGCGCAAGGTTGAATCCAAAGGTCCATTCGTCGGTTGCCGATAATTGGCAGACAATTTCGGTTGCGCGAGGAGCGATGCCGCTCGATTTACCTACTTTAACCACGCCGACACTTGCCCGGACGCTCTATTTCCTCGGGTCGAAGTCGTCGACGGTCAGCACGATACGCTCGCCTGGTCGAGCGCGGGCCTTACGTTCCGCCAAAGCCACGATGCGCTTGCGACCTTCGGAGAAGGCCTTGAGAACGCGCGCATCTGTTGCTCCGGGTTGCACCCAGAAATGCTGCTCGAGTGTCTCGCGCGTGACGATGCACGCGACGCCGCGACCACAGAGTGATAACGCAAAAACGACACCGTCAGTTGAAACACTGGGTTCAAGTTCAAGGGCTTCCACGATAGACGCTCGACAGATTGTTTCCACGTATCGGCTTATATCGTACGGGCGAGACGGCAGAAATTTCAACAAAATCTGAACGACGCTCGTCACTTTTGCCCAACATTGAGCGTTGCGGAAGCGGAGGTGCGGTGCTGACATCGCCCTGCCGGAAGAAACAAGCCCGCAAGTCGAGGACGGAGAAATCGCGGCGTCGGGTTTGACGGATAACGTCGGATACTGTGCAGGAAAGGCCGCTAGTGTTGCGTGCTGTCTCGCGAGGACTGGAACAAAGCGGTGATGGTCATCTCTTCGTCCAGTTCCGGCCAGTACAACTGCTGGCGGTCCAAAGAGATTGCAAAATGCCCGCGCTCCGCTGTTGTAGCTGCGCGCAGGACAGGGAACCGGTCCAGTGGAAACTGGACAGCCCGACCGTCAGCCAGGTCGAGAAACAGGTGCCGACTGTCGAAATGCACACTTACCACCCCGCAGTCCATGGCCGTCTCCTGAATGAGAGCAACTTAAAGATAGGCCCCCGCAGGGCGCCATACAAGAAAGAATGCTGGGAAGCAGGACTGCGTCCGGGTCGAGAGTGAAGTGATGCGTCTCTTCATTTTCAACGCGATGTCTCCGGTCAGCGGTTTGCCAGGTCTAACCGTCGAAGTTACGGCAAGGGACGCCGGCGGGATATCTCATCGCTTGAGCGCGTGAGCCGACGCGCTTGAACCGCGCCCCTTCAGGAGAGTGCGAATTTCCCTTATCAGTCGGGCTATGAGCGTGGGTTTCGGCAAAAGGACATCCCACAGCGGCTCCGTTGGATAAGGGGGCGACGCGGCTGACAGCATGACCACGGGAATGTCGGCTGTCGCCGCGTCGTCCTTGAGCCGCCGGCATAGTCCAACACCATCCGTGCGCGGCATCATCCAGTCCGTCACGATGAGAGTCGGCCGCTCGGTAGCAATTGCAGCGAGCGCGGCTTGTCCGTCGGGCGCCTTGAGCACCCGGTAGCCTTCCGGCTCGAGCAGCAGCCGAAGCGGCCGCAGAATATTCGGGTCGTCATCGACAAGAAGCAACGTCACCAAATCAGTCACCATCTTCAGCCAGACAGATACATGAGCGCCGCAATTGATGTTCCCGGGCCCCTGCATTGTCCTGTCGCCAGGAGCCGGCGTTGCCACCGCAATTTTCGGGTTGCAGGAGCTACAATTCATTCCGACAAAGTAACTTCTTCCGCGCATCCGTAATACAAATTACAACCGGGAGGGCTTATGGCCAGACCGTCTGCGTCACCCGCAGCGGACCGCGCGCGACATGCAGGCACGTTAATCACCGCGACACTCGACGAACGCTCACATCGCGCACCCGACTTCGCTGCAGAAAACGATGCGTTGCATCGGCTGGCACGGGCGCTCACGTCGCCAGACGACGCCGTGCTGCAGACCCTGGCCGACATGGCACTGAACCTGTGCGGCGCGGGTAGCGCCGGCATCGGCCTGCTGGAGCATTGTGCCGACGGTGCGCCCGCGTTTCGCTGGGTCGCGCTTTCGGGTCACTGCGCCACCTTCGCAGGCACCGTCATTCCGACTGACGACAGCACGAGCGGCGTCACGCTCGGGCTGGGTGAGGCGCAACTGTTCTCATATCCCCGACGCCACTTCGCGTGCCTTGAACACATTGCCCCGGAGGTGGTTGAAGAACTGGTTGTACCGATACCGGGCGAACCCGAGCCGTGGGGCACGCTCTGGGTGATGTCCCACGACGAGCGTCATCGCTTCGACGCCGAGCACCGTCGAATTCTGACCAGTCTGGCGAACTTCACGTGCGCCGCGCTCACCAACGCGCAGGCGAAGGCCGACGCGGAGGCCCGGGCGGCAGAAGCGGAGGCGGCAAGGAACGCACTGGCGGCAGCTGAAACGCGCAAGGACGACTTCATCGCGATGCTCGGCCACGAACTGCGCAATCCCATTGCGCCCATTGATAGCGCACTGACGGCAGCGCGGAAACTCTCCGCCGGACATCCCGCCGTGCTGTCTGCCCTGGATATCGCGGAACGGCAGACACGACTACTGAAGCGACTGGTCAGCGACCTGCTCGACGCGTCACGGATAAGGCACGGCAAACTTTCAGTCCGTCCATCGTATGGGTTGCTCCAGAACATCGTGGCCGACGCGGTGACTGCGGTGAAAGCCGACGCCAGCAACGGTCAGCAACGACTGCGTGTCACGGTTCCGACGTATCCGGTCCGCGTTCATGCGGACCCCGCCCTACGCTCTCCGCGGCTGGACCAGTTTAATGGCTAACCGCAAGACATCGCGCTGCCGGTCGGCCAACATGCGCGCTGCTTCTGGATGTGGGCGACTTCGCTCACGCAAAATAGTAGCGTTCAGAACAGTGCAATTGGTGCACAAGCGCAATTTAGGCATAGTCTGGAACGAGCGCGTCGAGACGGCGCCACCATGGCGCTGAAACGGCAGTCCCCGAAACCTGTGCGGCGAGCGGGACACACTGGGCCAAAGCGTTGGCTTTGCGTATCTGACTTTCAGGAGAACCCTGCCATGTTTCAGGCGTCACCGGTTGACTACATGGGGACTTTGATTTTCGCAGTCGTTGGGCAGGACATCGAAGGTTTCATCGCAAGCGCCGTCATCACTGACGAAGCGGGAGAACACAGCCAGGCTACCGGCGCGCTGGGCTCCTTTCCGACCGAAATGGAAGCGCGTCAATTCGCCATCGAGTATGCGAAAGCTGAAATCGGGCGGTGCGCCCTGATGAGACTTATGGGTTAGCCCCATCGTCTCCGTCCAGGGGTACCCCAATCGACCGGCAAGACGGTTGACGTTAATTTGCTGCTCGCATCGAAGGCGTGAAGGTGATGCCGACCAGGAATCCTTCCGGTGAGATGAAATGACTGACGGTCTGGCCCCAAGGTTCTTTCCTGCTCTTGACGAGCATCCGATATCCTCGCGATTCAAGCTCCGCCGTTGCCTGTTCGACGCTATCAACATCGAACTCAAGCCAGGCTTGTGGAACAGGAATGTCGTCGGGCCAGGAGTCTTGACCAAAACACGACTGGGCCGCCTGCGAGAGGGGCCACAGGGCAAAACTTCTGGCGCCGTCCAGCGCCTCCGTATGAAGGTAACCGCCGCTTTCCTCGTTGAAGGGAATGCCGAGGTTCTCCCTGTAAAGCTTGTGGCTTGCCTCAGCATCACGGACGATTGGACCAAAGCCCGCGATGAACAGAATTCTGATGTTGCCGATTCGTTCCATGGCCTTTCCCCCTTCCAACAATGCACACCGTTCCGGACAAACGTTAACTCATCTTTCCTCTGTCCGCACGCGTGCCACGTAACGATTGAACTCAACACGACCTCGCTCATCACCGCCGCTGACGTAAGACGGACACCTGCGTAACCTGAAGTCAAAGCTGAAGTATGAAGTCTGGTCGCACAAACGCAACCAGCGGCGACGCAGAACCTGCCCGTGGCACAGCGCGCGTCCGGCCCTTTCGTCAGGGCAATCCCGCGCAAACGGACATATCCTCGGAAGAGGTGTCGGGAGAAGATACCTGCACACCGAGAATGTCGGGCAAAACGCCCCCGTAAGTTCCGAGGTAGCAATTGCATTCCTGAAGCAGATTATTACGTTCGCCAATACCGCTCGCGACAGCGTGCGCAAAGCCGCGAAGCAGACAGTTGACGTTGCGCAAAGTAGCGTGAACGCTGCAACGGAAACGGCTTTGGAGACGGCGCAATCCGCTGAACCGGCGGTTGAGAGCGCCGCGAAAGCAGCGAAACATTGAATTTCGTAAGCGACGGGGAAAGAAGGAGAATTGAACCTCAGACCATTTGAGGTAGGCGCATCATTCGTGCCCCACGCCATCAAAAACGAACAACGAATCGATGTCTTTCGCGGTTAGTCCCCAAACGGGTTGCCGGTGTCTTTCACTTCGGTATTGAGGTTGTATTCCGCACGCACGGCCTTGAGCACGCCCTCGATGTCGCGCTCGAAGCCGACCGCGTTGCCGAAGTGAGTCATGTTCCAGTTGCAGCCTGTCTTGTCAGCCTCTTGCAACTGCGGCCGCGGCACACGAATCTTCACGCCATCCTCGACGATTTCCTGCAGTCGATGGATTCGCCGGTTGACCTCCTGCTGTAGTTGCGAAGCGTTGAGCGTCTTGCGTATCATCCAAGTCTCCTTCCGGTTGCTCAAGCCAGTCTAGCGCAAGGGAGGCGTTCCGCGACCTGGCGCTGAAATGCAAAGTGCCTGAGAGAGCAGGCGCCTTGGTTCGTCGGGGTGCGTCAGTAAGTCAGTACGCGACAATCACGACGACGCAGCCGCCAATGCCACGACCACCGATGTGCGCACCGTCCCCCGCCACCACCGATGTTCGCCCGGCCAATCACTATGCCGCGAGCCGATGCTCGTAGTAAGGACGGTCTCTGTCATCAAGTATCGCCTACATTGCCTTCAGGTTTGAACTGAGCAATGAGAGTTTCCATGTTGGGCCATGGTCCCAAATTCTCAGGACACTTGCTGGCCGAGAAGCCGAGATAGAGCGACGGTTGCACGCTTAAGCAACTCTGCGAACTGCTCGACCCGCTGCTCGGTGACCCGGACGCTCGGACCAAAGATGCATATCGAGCCTGCGACTTGATTGGCCCCGTTGAAGAAAGGTGCCGCCACGGCGACGGCGCCATCAATCAATTCGTGGTGACTCGTACCGAACCCTTTTAAACGGATTTGTTCGATGTCTTGAATCAACGCCGACACATCCTGGGTAGGGTCGACGAGATAACGCGTTAATTCGTCTGGTGTGAGTCTCATTTGCGAAAGAATCGTGCGGCCGCTGGCGCCGCGCACAAGCTTTTCGCGGTATCCGACACCGCGTCGAAAACTAAGCGGCTGATGACTCTCCAGTTCCGCCACGCAAAGTCGATACGTGTCGTCTGGAACAAACAGAGCCACGGTCTCGGATGTCGCTTCCCAGAGGTTGCGCAGCACCGGCTGCGCCAGCTCGGCGATTCTGTGTTCGCTTAGCCAGACGTGGGCTAATTGAGCCACCGAGCTTCCCAAGTGGAACCGCTGCGGTTCACCTGACGATGCGAGGAACCCGGCCTGCTCCAATGTGTTTAGCAGCCGATACAACGTCGGACGGCTGAGGTTCACTCGCCCAAGCAACTCAGCGACGGTCAGAGATTCATCTCCCGGTCTGAACGCCAAAAGTATTTCTAAAGCTCGCTCAACCGCACGAACGCTCTCGTGCCCCTTTTTTTCTTCCATGTTCCGCTGTCCCCTTGGGCGATGCCGTCTGCGCCATTGTAGAGAAACTACCTAGTCGGCGATGCTTGACTTCAAATTTCGTGTCCGTAGAATGAGAACACAGTCTCATCAGACGGACAACCCCACATACGATTTGGAGTTTGAGCATGGACAAGAACATGTCGGAAACGCTTGTGCGCACGGGTCCCGGCACAGCAATGGGTAACCTGATGCGGCGCTACTGGGTGCCGATTCTGCTGGTAAGCGAAATTGCGGAGCCAGACTGCCCGCCGGTGCGTGTGCAAATCCTAGGAGAAAAGTTGCTGGCGTTTCGGGATTCGGACGGCAATGCGGCGCTGATTGACGAATTCTGTTCGCATCGCGGTGTTTCGCTCTATTTCGGGCGCAACGAGGAGAACGGCATCCGCTGCTCGTATCACGGCCTCAAATTCGACCGAAATGGAAACTGCGTCGAGGTGCCGTCCGCGCCGCAAGCGTGCAAGCACATGAGCATCACGGCATACCCGTGTATCGAGCGCGCCGGCATTGTCTGGGCTTACATGGGCCCCAAAGACAAGCAACCGGCACCGCCGGACCTCGAATGGTGCAACCTGCCGGCGGACCACGTATTCGTTTCCAAACGTCTGCAAGAGTCCAACTATCTGCAGGCTATGGAAGGCGGTATCGACACGAGCCACGTCTCGTACGTGCACCGCTACGAAGTCGACGAAGACCCGATGCACCAAGGCACCAAAGCGCTCGAGTACATCAAGGCGGATGGGAACGTCATCTTCGAAATCGAGAAGCAGCCGTTCGGCCTCACTCTCTTCGGGCGGCGCAATGGCGAGCCCGATTCCTACTACTGGCGAATCACGCAGTACCTCTTCCCGTGGTACACGCTCATTCCGCCATTTGGCGACCACTCACTAGCAGGTCACGTCTGGGTACCGATTGACGACCACACCTGCTGGGCGTGGAGTATCAACTTCCGTCCGGACCGTCCGTTGTCCGAGGAAGAGATGAGCGACCTGAACGCAGGTAAGGGCATTCACTGCGAATACGAGCCGGGCACGTTCCGTCCGAGAGCGAACAAGGACAACGACTATCTGATTGACCGTCAGGCCCAAAAGGACAAGCGCGCATATTCGGGCGTCTTCGGCTTCGCGATGCAGGACGCGTCGCTGCAGGAAAGCATGGGCCCCATTCAGGACCACAGCAAAGAGAAGCTGTTGCCGACGGACCGCGCCATCGTAATGGCTCGACGCATGCTCTACGAAGCAGCTACCGCTTTGCAGGTTGACACCGACCCGCCCGCAATCGATGCAGACCAGCAGCGCGTGCGCGCGGCCGGCGCCTTGCTCCCGCGCGACCAGAAACCGCAAGAGTGGGCTGTCATCCATCTCTCGGATGGCAAGGGCCAGCCGATTTACTCCATCTGAGCGAGCTCATCGCTCATTATTCAACTCTGCATAAGGAGGCCGGCACCGCGCCGGCGTGAGATGCAAGGTTCAAGACTAAGAGACAGAGTCGCGTTGATTACGGGCGGCGGAGGCGGCATTGGTGCTTCCACCGCAGGTGTGTTCTGTGACGAAGGCGCTGCAGTCGTCCTCGTCGACGCAAATCCACAAGCGCTCGCGAACGTCGCAGACGACTTGCTCAGCCGGGATGCCGCAGCAAGGATTCAAACGTATGTCGCTGACGTGGCGAACGCCGACCAAGCTGTTGCAGCCGTCGAGATTGCCGAACGTGTGTTCGGCCGGCTTGACGTGCTCGTCAACAATGCCGCGATGCGTAACTACAGCGCGCTCGCCGACGCGACGCCGGAAGAATGGCAAAGCATGGTGTCAGTAAATCTAGTGGGCACCTCGAACTACTGCAGGGCTGCTTTGCCGTTGTTGCGTGCGGCGGGTTCGGCGAGCATCGTCAACGTATCGTCCTGCTACGCGGTCACCGGCCGCAAGGGCATGGGCCTCTACGATGCGACTAAGGCCGGCATGCTCGCTATGACTCGCACGCTTGCCTTCGAGGAGGCTGCACACGGTGTGCGTGCCAACGCAATATGCCCAGGCTCGACGCTGACTGATTTTCACGTCAATCGGGCGCAGGCTGCTGGAAAGAGTGTAGAGGTGCTCAAAACACAAAGGCAAGACACGTCGTTGTTAGAACGTTGGGCGTCTCCTGAGGAGGTCGCATGGCCGATTCTATGGCTTGCGAGCGATGAGGCATCGTTTATCACCGGCACCACGCTGATGGTCGACGGCGGCTTGTCGATTATGTGACGGTGGTGGCCATGAAGAATTCCACAATGATGGTGCGAGTTGCGCGGCGCAATATCGAGGCTGACGGCATCGTCAGTTTTGAATTCGCAAGTTTAGACGGTCGTGATTTGCCGGCGTTCGATGCTGGCTCACACATCGATGTCCACTTGCCAACGGGGCATGTGCGGCAGTATTCGCTTTGCAGCGCGCCCCACGAGCGTTCGCGTTATCAAATTGCCGTGTTACGCGAAGAGCAGTCGCGAGGTGGTTCGGCAGGTATGCACGACGCAGTTAGAGAAGGGGACGAACTGAGCGTCAGTATGCCTCGCAATCACTTCGCGCTCGCGTCCGTTCCTGCGAAGCACCTGATGTTGGCCGGGGGCATCGGGCTCACTCCGTTGCTTTGCATGGCACAGCACCTCGACCGTACCGGTAAAGATTTCGAACTGCACTACTGTGCACGCTCGCGTTCGCGTGCGGCTTTCCTCGAGCGGCTCGCGGACGCGTCTTGGGCTGAGCGCGTTCACTATCACTTCGACGACGAGGATGAGCACCAACGCCTTCGTCTTGATGCGCTGCTCAAGGATGCAACCCCGGACACGCATCTCTATGTCTGCGGGCCGCAAGGCTTCATGAACGCGGTGCTTGATGCGGCGCGTGCGAGCGGGTGGCCAGAGAGTCGAATGCATTACGAGTTCTTCTCGGCTCCTACCGTCGACACGTCGGCCGATGGCAGCTTTGAAGTATGCCTTGCACGCACTGGAAAGACTGTGACCATCCCCGCAGACCGCACGGTGACGCAGGCGCTCGCGGACGCTGGAGTTGACGTATCCGTTTCGTGCGAACAGGGCATTTGTGGAACCTGCCTTACCCGCGTTCTCGACGGCGAGCCGGAACATCGAGACCTGTTTCTATCTCCGGAAGAGCAGTCGCGAAACGACCAGTTCCTACCGTGCTGCTCGCGCTCGAAGTCCAGGAGACTTGTGCTGGACCTGTAACGCTGCAACCCCGCAACACACGCCCGGCGCGCCTTAAGTGCCGGATGTCAAAACGGAAGAAGAAAACGGGCGGCGTACGCACGCCCTGCATGGAGGAGTCGTGGGAAAAAACCTGACGTCATCGAGTGACGCATCGGGCGCGGACTGGGCCGCG
Organism: Paraburkholderia sp. IMGN_8; assembly: GCF_038050405.1. Taxonomy (NCBI): domain Bacteria; kingdom Pseudomonadati; phylum Pseudomonadota; class Betaproteobacteria; order Burkholderiales; family Burkholderiaceae; genus Paraburkholderia; species Paraburkholderia sp. IMGN_8. The sequence goes on from NZ_CP150901.1 coordinate 4,404,778, forward strand.
TCAAGCGTCGGTGAAACGGCGGCGAGCCCCTACCGCTGGGTTGCTCTGTTCATCGTGTGGGCAGCATTTCTTCTCAGCTACGTCGACCGTGTCGCATGGAGCACGGTTGCAGCGCCTGTTGGCGCATCGCTCGGTATCAAGGTGTCGCTACTTGGTGCCTTTGTTACGGCGTTCTATGCGGGATACGTGGTGGCAAACATCATCGGAGGCATGCTGACCGATTTTCTCGGCGGTCGGGCCATGATGACGCTCGCCTTGCTTCCGCTGGGTGTCTTCACGTTCTTCTTTGGCGAGACGACCTCGTTGACGGTGGGCATTCTGATTCAACTGGCAATGGGCTTTGCAGCCGGAGCTGACTATTCGGCCGGGATGAAGGTGATTCCTGCGTGGTTCACGCGAGACCGCGGTCGAGCGATGGGCATTTACACCACGGCAACATCGCTCGCCGTGGTCCTAGCCAATGCAATCGTGCCCACTATTTCGGCGCAGTACGGCTGGGCCAGCGCGTTTCGCATGCTCGGCATTGCCACGTTCGCCTGGGGCATCGTCTCCCTTCTGTTTCTCAAGAATCGCCCGGTTGGCGAACGAGCTCCGGCTCGCAACAGTGCGAAAGAGATGCTTAGTCTCTTGCGTAATCGCAATCTGATATTTCTTTCCATTGCTGGTTGCGGCGGTCTCTGGGCGACTGTTGGCTTCGGCGCATGGGGAAATGCACTGATGACGCGGCAATACGGCATTTCTCCCGTCGTGGCTGGGTCGATTATCGCGTCTTTCGGCATCGGCGCGGTCGTTGCGAAACCCACACTCGGTTGGATTTCCGACCTGCCGGGAATCTCGCGTCGGCTCATGTCTATTTTGGTTCTGGTCGCGTTTGCCATCACTCTTGTGGTGTTTGGCATGTGCTCGACTGTCACGCAGTTTTATATCGTCGCTCCGGTCCTGGGCGCGTTTTCATATGGTTACCTACCGGTGCTTATGGCACAGGTGAGCGACGCATCCGGAAAACGTCTGGCTGGAGCGAGCGCTGGTTGGACAAACGCCATTTGGCAAATGGGTAGCGCTGTGTCTCCTCTGGCTGTCGGACACGTCTATGGCGGGACGCATTCAATCGTGCTTGCCGTTCTTACGCTTGCCATCGGGCCAGTCATCGGTCTTGTAGCGATGCTGTTCGTGAGCAAACGCATCGCACAGGTCTAATTCGGTCCGCGCGATTGGATGCAAATAGAAAAATCGATGTGTTGCTTTAATATTTCGTTAGTACCGCTACTCACAATAAGGAGACTAGCTTGAAATCGAATCACGGTACGCGACTGTTGAGGACAGTCCTCGCTGCAACGATATGCTCGTCGGCAACTATTGCAGCTCACGCTCAGTCCTCGGTAACGCTCTACGGCATTCTTGACTCTGGCGTCGAGTACGTGACCCATGCAGCCAAGCAAGGCTCCGGTAACCTGTTTCGTGTTAACACCGGCAATCGCATCAATTCTCGTTGGGGTTTCACTGGCAAGGAAGACCTTGGGGCAGGTCTGCGCTCGATATTCACGCTCGAATCGGGCTTCGCAACGAATAACGGTACCCTGCAGCAGGGAGGACGGTTGTTCGGCCGCCAAGCGTTCGTTGGCCTGGAGAGCGATCAGTTCGGTGCGGTGATGGCTGGCCGGCAGATGACGCCTATGTACCGCTTCTTCCTGGCGCTCGACCCTCTCAACTACTCCAGCTATGGCCTGTCGGCCCAGGATGCGCAGTTTGTTGGACGGGCCGATAACGCGCTCGAGTATCTGGGGCACGCCGGTCCGTTCGAGCTGAACGCGCTCTACAGTTTTGGCTACGATTCGACGATTGCGAATGGTGCCCAGCTGCCGGGAGAGTTCCGCGTTGGCAAGCAATTTGATATTGGTGGCCGGTATCGCCAGGGTCCATTTAACCTGACCTTCGTTTATGAGCAACGCCAAGGGACGAGTGTTGCCTCGTCCGGCGACAGCGAGCGGCGCTATCTCGCGGGCGGTTCGTGGACTATCGGCAATGCGACCCTGTACGCTGGATACGAACTCCTTCTGAACGACATTGCCGCTACGTTCGCGGCGTCACCGCCGCAGACCATGGCATTTGGAGGCCTTCGCTATAAGATAACACCAGCGTTTCAAGTTTCGGCGGGGTCGTACTATCATGCATTTCGGACGGTTTCGGCGCATGCCATCAGCTCAGGCGTCAACGCAGACTACCTGTTATCCAAGCGCACCACGCTGTACACGGATGTCACGTACGTCATCAACAGCGCGAAGTCTGCCTTGAGTGCGACAGGGTCGACCACCCCAGTCGCGACCGGCGCCAACCAACTCGCGGTGGTAGTCGGAATCGCGCATGCTTTCTGAGTTGTGCGGGGCCAGCAGGACTACGCGGGCTGCGCATGAGGGCCGGTGTTGCTGGCGCGTGTCCGCAGCCTACTGGCAGGGTGGCGCTCACGTAGCCTTGGTGGGCGGTGCGACCGCCGCGGCGCTCGGCGTGGTTGTCGGCACTGTTCGCATCGTCAAGACGCAAGGAGCGCAATAGACGCGTTGCTGCTGACAGCTCGTGATGGAACACCTTAAGGTGCGTCGCTGTAGGAAAGACGTTCAACGAAGATTGCCTGTCACTCAATAGGACCCGGAGCCGTATCTTTGCGTTAAGCAGCCAGTCGATGCTCGTAGTACGGCCGGTCGCTGTCATCAAGTACTGCGTACAAGGCCTCCAGGTCTGACGCATCCGGGTTTAACCATGCATCGACGTTTTCCGGCTTGTTAGGAATGATGCAGCGGTCATGGCCGGCAGCAGCAACCTCGTCTGGCGGCTCATCCGTTATCGCCGCAAACGACAGCAAGTCTGGTTCACCAGGTGCCGACCAGCGTGACCACAAACAGGCGACCTAGCATGTCATGGGGCGGACTCGGATTGAACTCGAGGACGACATTTTCGTCCTTTTCACTAGGGTCTGTTGACATTCAAAGCTTGCCGCACAACAGGGCCCAAGGCAGCGGGCCACGTCTTCACGTTGGGCGTAGCGGTCTTGCTTGTCGTGTCAATACTGCAATCGGTTGCGGTTGCCGCGACCCCGACCGTCGCCGCTCTGAAAATCGTTGCGCCAAACGCCAAGGAGAGCGCGCTGATCCCCGGGCTACACGCCGCAGCCAGCGACATCCTGTTATCGGACAGTCGATTGTGGGACGGAAATAAGCGATTGCTGGTCGAACATCTGGATACGGGCGAATCGGAACAGCGGGCTATGATCTTTGCGCCGCACCAATAGGAACCTCGCGCGCTCTGGGCAAAGAACCTAACAGCGGAGGAGCTGCGTATTCACCGTGATGGGGCGCGGTGCAATTACGTTGACCACGACTTCTTCGACGACTTCAACGCCGCTGCCGGCGAACTCTGGTGCGTATCAAGTAGCGGACAACTGAATCGCCTTGAGCTCGGTGAACTCCTCGATGCCGTAGATGCCCATTTCGCGACCGTTTCCTGACTGTTTGTAGCCGCCAAATGGGGCCAAGATGTTGAAGGCAGCTCCGTTGACGTCGACTTGGCCGGCTCGGACCTTCTTGGCGACGCTCATGGCCCGCGCTGGATCCGCAGACCAAACAGCTCCGGCGAGGCCGTACGCTGTTCCATTCGCGATCTTGATCGCAGTTTCCTCATCACCCTCAGGATAAGTGAGGATTGAAAGAACTGGTCCGAAGATTTCCTCCTGATCCAGAACGCTGCCAGGAACGACTCGACCGAAAATCGTCGGTTGACAGAAGTAGCCGTGGGCTACGGACGCAGGTTCTTCCAGTCCTCCGTACAGCAGGCAAGCTCCGGACTCAATGCCTTCCTGGATCAGTGAGCGTACCCGAACAAGCTGCGTCCGGGAGACCAGTGGCCCCATACGCGTAGCCCCATCGCTTGGATCGCCAAGCGTGAATTTCTGAGCCGCTTGAATGGCGAGCTGGCTGACTTCTTCATAGCGATTTTCCGGAACGATCAGTCGAGTCAGCGCAGTGCATGTCTGACCGGAATTCAAGAAACAGGAGCCGACAGTGGCTCGCACTGCGTTGGGGAAATCTGCATCATCAAGCAAGATCGAGGCCGATTTCCCGCCGAGCTCCAAGGCTACTCGCTTGACCGAATCGCTAGCCAGCTTACTAATAGCTTTTCCAGCGGCGGTGGAACCGGTGAAGGAGACCATGTCTACATCTGGATGAGAAACGAGATCCCGACCAACGGTCGCTCCGTACCCGCTGACCAGGTTGAATACTCCGCTAGGTAAGCCCGCTTCGTGAAAAGCCTCCGCCAGCATAAACGCATTCAATGGGGCAACTTCAGACGGTTTCAGTACCACAGTACAACCTGATGCGATCGCCGCGACTACTTTAGCGGCGATTTGATGGAGCGGATAATTCCACGGCGTAATGCAAGCAACCACCCCGATCGGCTCCCGAATCACCTTGGAATTTATTATGGATTTCTCTTCGAAGATCATTGGTAGCAAGTCGACAATAGTGTCAAATTGCTGCAAAGGCAAGGCACCCATGGCGAGGTCGTAAACGGGCGAGGCAGAACGGTGTTTGATGTTGGCTTTGCACGAGCGATTCGGAAGATTCTCGGAAGCTAATCGGCTTGAGCAGAACGATGTATTTCGATGTATTGATACATCGAAATGAAAAGCTACACGGAAGCCTTGTCACACAACGCTTCCGCGCCAGCAGGCTGCAAACTATGCGTCGCTAGGATATAGGTCCAGAGCGACGGGTGTACTGCTTCCGGAGCGGGCAGCGGGAGGGTCATTGGATTGCGCAAAAACCTGTATGGATGTACAGTATCCTGCGCGGATTTTCGTAGCTGCGAACGGACACTTTTTTCGGGAGAAGCTCCATGGATATGCGCGTTCGCAAGCCCGTCAGCCACCCGATGCCAGAAATTGCGGCGTTTGTCGCGGAACTGAAAGCGGCGTTTGGCGAACAGGAAATCGATGAGGCCATTCGCCGCGGCAAGGCGGGAGAGCCGACGTTTTATGCATGCGAAAATGGCCATACTGTCGGCACTGCTACGCTGGCGCAAACCAACGTCTGGCCTGTTGACCGGGCAGTGCGCGACCGTCATTACTGCGCCGGTTGCGACGGCTCCTGCGTGGGCACCACAAATTCCTGCCGTCCATAAAACCGCATGCAAATTGAGGAGAGGTCATGTTTCGATTTTTGGGCGTGGGCGCAATCCTGCTTGCAGCTGCTTCGACCGGAGTCGCAGGCGAACACTACGTCGAAATCTGGAATCCGCCTGAAGCCCGACTGGTGAAACCGCCGGTTAACGGCAAGCCCAAGCCTGGCAAAGCATCACTCCTCTCACACAGCACTTCCAAGGCTGAACCCCGCCGGGTCACAGACTCGATTGCGAAGGTATCCCCGAACAGACGCATGGGGGATCACCTGAAGAAACCCATGACGCCGCGCGCGACGGACCTCCCTCGCATCATGACGCCCGAGGGCAATGTGCTTCGCGTGACGGCTCGAGGAGCATCTGCAGAGGTCGTTCGCTGATGGAATCGCAAAGCTATCTGGGGTACAACGTGTGGGGCCACGCTATCTTGCAACAGGAGGATATCCTGTTGCCCGAACGGTACGCGGCGAGTGGCACGATTACTCGGCACAACAAGCTCGTTGAGGCGTCGGGTGTCCTCGGCTATTTTGATACCGAAGAACAAGCTAAGCATGCCGGACTTGACTGGGCACGAGCGTGGGTCGATAGCCATGGATGAGATAACGCCTCGCCGCCCACCGTGATGTACGCGTCTACCACGTCATCACCTCCTCTCTTTGCAACTCATCAGGCTCCTTTGCGAGGCATCTGAAAGATGCGTCGTCACTCTAAAAAGAGTCCCATCCATTGAATGGCTTGAATGTCCAAAGAGACTCTTCGAAGTAGAAAGAGTAAAGACATACTTAGCGAATCGAGTTTAGATATCGGTTGCTCAAGTTCGTCTGGTTGGAATGAAAAGTGACTGCATGCCTCGCTGAAGGGTGCGAAATATTCTGTTCCAGAACGCCAACCCCCTCAGCAACGAACAGGACGGTCCGCGGCCACGCCGCCGACGTCGAAGTACATGCGGTCCAGGGGGAGTGTTATCCCGAAAAACGAAGCTTGCCGCCGGCCCTTGCCACCCCAGAACTCAGTCTCTCCACGCTGGCGGATGATGATGACTTCGGCGGCACCGCCTTCCAGATAGGCCGCCACCCTCCGGTCGATGTCACAAATCCTGTCGCTATCGAGAAGCACTTCGACGCAGAGGTCGGGCACGAACGGGACCGGGTCGTCACGGTCAAAACCTTCCCACTTGTCGCACGGCATCCATACGACGTCCGGAACCCTGACGCCAAATGACCGGGTCGTAACGGCCACCGACATGGCGGCGAGATGACCCATCTGTTCAGTCAGGTGACAGTAGACATCTGTGAGCACTATCTGGCGCCTGGCAGACGGGGAAGGATTCAGAACCGCCTCGCCGAGTTCGTCGAGCTCATAGCGGTAACGCTCGACAAATTCTGTATTCGGAGTGACGCGACGCCAGGCTGCGAGCAGTTCGTAACGGTCCAGAAGAGCAGGCGTGGCCATAGTCATCTCGCGAGGAAGTCACCTAAGCGTAAACCCTCCCCGAGCGACTTGACAATTATTTTATTCTTGTGCGTCGCACAAATTTAGCTTTGGTAATCAGCGCAACCGGTGTACGATTTTTAGCATTGACCGCATCATCCGGTGCGCTTTATCCCTATGGTGCAGGCAATCAAGGTCAAATGCTCATCTGGTTTCTCAGATTCGTTGTGCAGCGCAATGGCAGGGTACGAAGACCGCAATTCGCGCCTCCCGCTCTGATGCTTTACGATGTCAAATAAGGCATTGACCGCCAGGGTGCACCACGAGCACCATGCGCTCGCTCGCAGAAGGGTTGTTAAACCCGAATATACGGACCCTGGGGGCGCCGAGCCAGGTAAGCCGTAATTTTTTGGCGTACGAGCCTCGGATGCAAGCGCTGGCGCTATCTGTACCTGCCCGGATGTTATGCGTCCCTCCCAGGTAAAGACATCAAAAAGCTCCTTCGGGTGGCTAACGGGTCCCTCCGCCAACATAGGACGGCCACAGGGAAAGCCGTGAGCCAGGTCCGTGCGGCACGAGCCGTATCGGCTGAAGAAAGGAAGTCCAACATGAAACTTGACGACGCCACTTTCCGGCGACTGCGCCGTCTCGCTCCGGTCCTCGACGACTTGCTGAACGCAGGAGAGGTAGAGCATGCGGACCAGGCTGTACATCTTGCTGCACTGGCGCAACTCTGCTCGCACCTGTTCGACGCGTATCAGCGTCAGCACCCTGATGAGACGGCGCAGGCGCGCCTCGACGCTATCGAGTCGCAGTAGCGCTGGCCGTCCTGGTTGCAAGGTCCGTTCGTTAATCGACACCGGAATCAACAGATGTGCTGATTTTGCCCCTGTGCATCAGGCATGCCTGCACGGCACGATAAACGAAAGTCAAACATGAGCCGGGCGATTCAGACTGGCAGAAGGATTCGAGACGGGCGCTCCGCTTAACGGTTCAGAGCTGCGCGCGAAAACGCGTTCATCACACTGCGCTATTGAAGCGTCAGCGCCACCTTTCTGAGTCCCCCGCGCCTTTGGCATTTCCAGGAAGAACTTGTGAGAAAGGACGTCCATACATGAGATTGGCCCGAGCTCCTTCATTGAACTGCCCTCGCAGATGCGTAGACATGCAACTGGAGTACGAACGTCGAATCTTACGAAGGACTCGAAAAAGGGCTTCGATAACGCGCGGCGCGTTCGGCTGTCCGGTTGTGCCATCCCAATAATGCTCAATTGTCTTCGGCCGGTCCCAATTTGAATCCAGCCGCCGGTACCGGTATCACATCGGCCGCAGGGGTGAACGTCACGGTATCGACCCCAAAGAAGGCACCTCTACCGTCGTGAATCTGGACCGTGGCAATCGGGTTGCCCGAGGAGGTGACGGACACCAACGTATTAACGGCATTGGCGGGCGCAATCGCCTGCCCAACCAGGGCACCCGAAGCGTCATAGGCGTAGATGCCGACATTGACCCCGGCGCCCTCCGAGAGGTAGGCCGACACCGATTGAACGTTGCCAGTGATGGCGGGGTTCAAGGTGAACGTCATCAGGCCAAGTGGCGAGTAGACTATGTTCGGCGGGGTGTTGGCAGGCCAAGGGTTAGCTGCGGCAGCTAAAGCTGCGGCAGCAAAAGCGGTCGCGCCAGAAACCAGCACCCCAAGATTCTCGTACTGGTTTGTAACAGCGGTTCCCGTTTGAAACTCATCGAAAGTCAGCGTGATTGTCCTAGCCAGCGCGCTCGACGCTGCACCCAGCCCCATCAAAAGTGACAGCGCACCCAGTAGGGAAAAAAGAGGTCTGCGCACGGCAGTACTCCTTCGTGGAAAATGGCTTCGGCGGGGTAACAACCGGCTTAGCACGGCGTGCCGTGTCACGCGCTTCTCCCGATGGACCAAAGGACAAGCAAACGCACAGGCGTGCTGCCTCTGCGCTTCGGGAGCCGTAGAGACAAGCGCATGCGTGCGCTGGAGATGGCGCGCTGTAGGGCGCTACTGACGGGGTATCGAGAGTGTGTGCTGGAAGCAAGTGTCCATAGTCGCCGCTTAGTCTTAGTTCACTACACCGCCCCCGGACACGGCAAGGCCCACGACGAAGTGAGCAGTAATCCTATTTATTTATCAATAAACGATAGCCAGGCATTCGACGGATTTCAATCTGCTACTGGGAAACCACTATGCTTAAGTTGGCAATGAAAATGTAGCTGAAATTTCATACGATATAAGGAAGCCGTGGCGTCCCGTTTCCTTCGTCTGACTCATGGCGTATCTGTTCAAGGTTCGCGACGGCAAGCTGTCGCTTTTCCGCGAGTAGCACGACACGGCGGCGCACCTACTTGCCGTGCACGATGTCGAGGGCGCGTTGGCGCAGCACAGACCCCACCCACGCTTGGGGACGCGAGGCTCCCGTGGCCTTGACGCCAGACTCGACGATTGGGTTTCAGGCCTGCCTGGCAAGGGCGATCATGACCTCTCGCCAAGCCTTCTGGTCCGACGATGACATCTTGCCCAAGGCTGACTCCATGGCTGCCCGCTCGAAATCTGAAGCGGTGCGTTCCATACGCGCGCCTTTCGGCGTCAGCCGGAGCAGCTTGACCCGATGTTCGATCGCATCCCTTTGCGCGACAACATAGCCGTTCTCCTGCAGATACTTCATGGGACGGTGAAGCGCCTGCTTGCTGATGCCAAGTGTTTCGAGCAATCCACCCACCGAGATGCCGTCGGCACGCGCAAGGACGTAGAGGATACGATGGTGAACGCGAGACAGGCCGTGCTTTTCAAGATAGCGGTCGGCTTGCAACACCAGTCCACGGAAGGCGAAGTGCATCAGCACCAACGCGCCGTCGAGAGGATGAAGCTCGCGCATGCCAGCCCTTTCCACCGCCGGCAGTTCGAAAGCAGGGTTGCCCTTGTCCATGAATACGTCCCATCTGCTGGACGCCGGCGGTATCGCTCACCATTGAGCGATACCCCACGCAGTTTTTAGTCTTCGTAGTTAAGCGTCGCGGGATTGGTGTTCCTGAAGATCAAGTAGAACGGTTGCTGAAGTGCGCCACCAGAGGAGTTGGCCGGCACGATGACGTCGCACAGCTTGGTCGTGGGGCTGCAACGCCGCACCTGACCAGCAGTCGTGACATCGCCTCCAGTGATGGGGATGAAGAGATTCCCCCCCGGCCCGAAGATGATGGCCTGTGCATAGGCCCTTTTGCCGCCGCTAGCAACAGGAGGCGCCAATACGAGCTTGCCGAGAAGGGCGCCGGTGTGGCCATTAAGTTTGAGGATTTTATCGCTATCGCGGGCATTGGCACGGAAGCTCGTGACCCACAGGTTGCCTGCGCTATCGAACACCAACCCCTCGGGGCGATGCAAGTCCGGAACACTGGTGTTCGAGGCGAACACGTCAAAAAATTTGAATTTGCCGGTGCTGGCATCGGCGCGAAAACGCAAAATATATCCGGTCAGCGCGTTGTAGAGCGGGTCCTTCGCGTCGAGGCAGCCAACCGATGAGACATACAGCAGACCGTCCGGCCCGAAGACCAGACCGCGCGGATGAAACTCGGCAGTGAATGCCTGTCGGTCCAGATTGCCCAGAAAGGCGCCCGCCGCGTCATATTCCTTCACGTTGCCTTGATTGGCACAATTGCTATTCTGGGCACCGATATCGGCCACGTAGAAGCCATTGTCTGTCCCTCCGCGCACGATGCCGCGCGGCGCGTAGGGTGCGTTTCGGTCGGTCGAGGCGACCAGCTTGCCGACAAAGGTGCCGGTCGCGCCGTCGAATTGCAGAACCTCGCCGGGTTTGCCAGTGTTCACGTTCTGGTTGACGAGTACGAGTTGCCCGCCCGTAAAAATCATTCCCATGGGGCCGTTCAGCCCGGCACTTCGCTCAGGGATGAAGGCACCCAGAAAGGTCCCATTCGAGGCATCGAAATGCTTGACAGAACTGTCCCCGACGTCGCCCACGAACAGTTCCTGCGCCTGTGCGACTTGGCCGACCGACAACGCACTTAACCCCAACGTTGCGGACAACAGGATGGAGCGCAGCACATTTCGATAAGTTAACCGATGTTTTGGCTGCAGGAAGCCGCAGCGCGAAGATACGAGAGAACGTGCAATCATTTTGATGCCTCCATTCAATACGTTGTTTACTGCGTGTGACGGCAAAAATGTCGCGGTAAGTGTGGCGTCGGCTGCCTAAGGTGTTCTATCCGCCGTTTGCCGGTGTCGACGAAACCGAATCATGGTTCATTGCGGAGCCGGCCGCACCGGCACTCTCGCCACCCCCGCATCCCGCCAATGCCGCTGTAACCAATATCGCGATTGTCAATGCCTGCAATGCTCTGTTGACGAGCGGGACCGAGTCATTCATGGCGACCTCCAACGAGGGGCGAAACCGACGAGGTATTCATCGCTATCGAGAAAACGCAGGTGGCCACGGAGGTGCCTGCTGTGAACATTGAGCAACACCGAGCGCGGCCATTGAGCACCGAAGGAGGAAGCTTCCATGACGGGCCTCTTCAGAGGCAGTGCCTATAGCACACAATGGGGCGGCGCTGCTCGGTGCCGCCTAACTCCGCTACTTCGCGAGCGGGTGTAAATCAACCAGCTCCGCAGGGAAGCTATCCAGGGCGACTCGACTGTTTTGATTGGTCGAGACAGCGAGAAGGCCAGTCTGGCTGACGGTGCACACACCCAGGGTGCCCTGTGGCACCCCAATGAGATTTGAGTAATAAGGGGTTAACGGTCCTCTTGCTTGCGCCCGGAAGGCTGCGTACGTTAGGAGGCCAAATGAGGCTACCAAATCCACCCACAAGCTATTGGGAGCCGTAATGTACGTGATATCGAGGAATGAGTTGCCCAGACACACCCCAGAAGCTGTTGCGCCGAGGGGGTTAGGACGAAAACCGAACAGAACCGAGTTGTTAAGAAGTTGTTGTTTGAAGTTATCCGGGGGCGGGAACTGCCCGTTAACGAGCGTCAGCGGAATGACCCAAGTATTTGCATTCTTAGTGTAGAGCAGCACGCGCACCGAGACGTTACCACTGCCGTCGTTAAGCGGCTGCACAATTGCCTTACTATTCATTGTGTCGATGGTCGTGCCAAAATTGAAGAAGGGGCTTTCCAACCCGGCATAGTCGATTGTGGCCACCAAGGGCGCTGGGGTTGGTGCGTTATGTAACGTCGCGAAACGGGAAAACCAGTCAGCAAAATTTGCTGCGGGCGGGAGTTGGCCAAAGGACTGACCCTGGGCGTGCAGCCAAGCCCCAATCGGGTAGATGGTCGCGGTCCCATCAGCGCGGGCTCGACGTGGCAGCAGACTCAAACCACCAAGCGCTGCACCAGCGGCAACTCCACCTGCGGCCTTGAGCCAGCCGCGACGGGAAGGTAAGAGAGAATGTGTCATTTCAGCGTCTCCTATGGTTCTACGGGAAGGCTATCCGGATGCCGTAATTGCTGTCGCCTACTCTCGGCATCCGGTGAATGCCATTGCAATCGATGTGACAATTGCGGATGCCTGCAATACTTTCCTGACGAATGGGACCAAATCGTGTGGCTATCGAAGAAAACGCAGATGGCCTAGCCTGCGTGTTCCCTAGCGGAAGCCGCGCAAGGCGATGGCTCGCGTGAACGGAGCCGACGTGTTTGCCGTTGGTACGTCTCAACTTACGGGCAACGCGCGAGGAAACGGTCGAGGTTCTGCTCGGCGCTCCTGCCGTCGCGATGCGATACTGCACTGCGCGCATTGCTGCAACCAATTCGTGCCAACTCCTGCTGCCATACGCGTTTTCATGTTCACTCCTTGATTGCGAGCAAGCATTCATCCGGAGCGTTTCGGTGAAGCCGGTGGCGATAAATCCGCCAATCCGAATAAGCCAAACGCTCCCCTCCATCCTCATAGAGATGGGGAGAAATCCATCGAATCGGTCGTCTGTTGGGAACGCGGAGCAATGTCTCTGCTTCAATGAGAGATTGCCGTGGCCGGAACCAACGTTATAGGAAGGAGTACTGCATCACTAAGCCAGTGCTTGGCGGTTTAGTGCTAACAGGCAGGTGCTAAGCGTTGCACAGAAGTCTGCCGGTGGTGACTTTTTGAGTCAGCAACCGCATTAGAATTGGGTTGCATGATGTGTTATAGGCGGGCGTTGAGGCGAATACAAGATAGCGGCGATAAGGCTCTAGCTAGAGGCTGCGAGCCTGGTGAGGAGCGGACCGCAAGGCAACGTGCGCGGCTTCGGGGGTCATTAGACCGCCGGCTTGTAACCGCAATGTCATGACGAACTCCAGCCTGCACAATTCCGCTGAAAGAGGGTGCATGTGTTGATTTTCATCTGAGCATTACCGTTCAAAACCCGCCTCATTTATCAAGCTACCTTTCACGCTTCAAGCAGCTGTTGGCTTAAGCGACGTCATGGGGGGCGCAGGCGCCCAGGAGTTTCGCTTATACCACTGACGACAATTCAGGGCTTCCTCGCAGATGCGAGCACGCATGGCATCGGCACTTGAAACTCACCATTGTTGAGATACGCGGCAGCACTTTCCGACACGGCTTGCTCAATCGAAGCAAAGGCTTCCTGCGATTGAGCTTTCAGGATTGCAGCTATGCGCACACCGCCGCGCGCAAGGTTGTTTCCGGTGCGCGAATACGCCCTGTCTGGCCAACTTCCTCAACGCGTGGCACCTGGAACTTTGGCTCGAGAGGCTGCTTGCAAACAGCTGCCCACCACTTCGAAAACTGGCGTGCTGTTCTTGCCGTTTCGATGTGCTCATCCACTATCGGGGCAACACATAGTCCAAGGTGGCTTAGGACGGGCGAGGCACTAATGTGCGTCCGGATTCTCTTCTCGGGAATCGCCCTATGGAAATTGCCGGATGATGCACTAGCCTGCTTCAATCACGTCCCCAAATAACATGATGAAAAGGACATCGCCATGCTGACATGCGAAAGGTGTAGTACATATTTCCGTCACGTCGTTCCCGTCGTGCTCCTCATCCTCGTGGCCGGTCTCTCGCGTATTGCCCACGCGCAAGTTGCGCGGATGGAGGTCATTCCGTTCCAATCCACCACGCTGACCGACGAGGAGTTCCTGGTCGGCGGCAAGGTGGGAAAGCCCGTCACCATAGCCGGTGAACTGCGACTGCCGCGCGGGGGCGCGGAGCGATTCCCAGTCGTTGTTCTGCTCCACGGCTCTGGCGGCATATCGAGCTATGTGACCGACTGGGAGCAGGATTTGCTCGCGATGGGAGTCGCCACGTTTGTCATCGACAGTTTTGCGAGTCGTGGCATAGTCAGCACCAACAACGACCCCTCTCAGCTCGGGCGGTTTGCGCAGGTCGAGGATGCCTACCGTGCGCTTGAAGTGCTGGAAAAGCACCCGCGCATCGAGCCCGCCAAGATAATGCTGATGGGGTTCTCCCGGGGCGGTCACGCCACACTCTATGCGAGCCTCCGACGATTCCACCGGGCGCATGGCCCGGCGTCCGGGCGCGAGTTCGCCATGTACATTGCGTTCTACCCAACTTGCAATATCACCTATCGAGACGATGATGACCTTGTCGCCAAGCCGGTGCGAATCTTTCATGGAAGCGCGGACAATTACGTCCCTGTTGCGCCGTGTCGCGATTACGTGAATCGTCTGCGAGCAAAGGGGAACGATGTCCAGCTCACCGAATACCCCGGCGCCCAGCATGTCTTTGATTGGAAGGCGCTCGTGGAGCCGCTGAAGCTACCGAAAGCGCAAACGACACGGAACTGTCAACTCTCGGAGGCGGCAAATGGAGAAATCTTCAATACGAAGACAAATCAGCCTTTTACTTACCAAGACCCCTGTGTCGAGCGCGGCGCGACCATGGCGTACAACCAGGAGGCGTCGACAAAAGCCCGGGCGGCGATAAAGGAACTCGTGACCGCTACCGGCGCCAAGTCGCCTTGATGCTGCCGAAATTCGCGCGAAGGACGGCATCCCGGTCAGCGCGGGAACACTGTATGTCTGTCCGCCGCAATTCAGCTGTCCAACCGGCGATAGGCGCTCCAGCGACCCACGAGCCTTTGTTTGTCCCGCGCCTGCCCCAGCGCAAGCCGAAGTTGTGGTGCACGTTCGCGTAGGAAGGATTGAGCTCGAGACATCGCGCATAGCTACACACCTGAGAGCCTGTGGCCGTGCATAACCAAGGAGTTATCCGGCTTGAAAATCAAGGCTTCGTTGGCTTGCGTAGCTAGGGTTGGCTTATTTCCCCATCCAAAATCCATTGGCGCTCGCTATCGGATAGCCGGTTGATTCTGAGTGTGCCAGCGCCCTTTAATCCTTTGAATTTTCCAGTCGCTCCACTGACTTCCCAAAGGCCGGTGAAGACGGAACGTTCTTCGTTACCTCTGCTTGATAGGGATACCTGACGCAACTGTGTTTCGAGGTAGATGATGTCGCCGGGGCTGCGAGAGATGACGAGATAGCCGGTCCCTCGACCATTGGTTTCCGGTCCCAAAGTAACTTCGTGCAATCCCCAGTCCTGGACCGTCGCGCCGCGCAGCAGTCCCTCGCCCACCACCTTGCCCGAACGCCGCACGAGCGCGACATATCGATTGCTGCCATCCGCAAACTCCAGTTTTGTGTACTCATTCGGCTGGCCCGGTTCGCCCTTCTTCACGTCAAACCTGAATTCGGCTGTAAAAGGTTCCGCGGAAGCCGGCAGGCTCGTCGATAACCAGCACGCTCCCGCCGTCCCGAGGACTACCGCAAATTTCTGGAAATGTCTCACGCCTTTCTCCTGTGGAGTTTCGCCAGGCGGTGGAAATGGTATCGAAGTGCAGTAGGTAAGGTCCCGGGCGATATGGTGCGGCGCCACGTAACAAAGCCTCATCGTACGTAAGCAGTTCGAGCCCGCGGCTGCTAACTGGGAGCAATAAGGGCGTTGTGCAAGTCCACTGTGCTCAGGCAGGATGTCCCGGATTGCGGACAGAAACGACATGACGACCGTTCAGGGTTTCCTCGCTGAGGCGAGCACACACGGCATCGGTACTCGAACCTCTCCGTCGCTTTGATACGCGGCCGCGTCTTCGGACACTGACTTTTGAATCAAAGCCAAGGCCTCCGGCGACTGAGCTTTCAAAATTGCGGCGATGCGCACGCCGCCGCGCATCAGCAGGTCGAAAGGCGTTTCCGGCATGCGGATACACAACGTCTGGCTGATTTCCTGGACGTGTGGCTCGTCGAATCCCGCTGCGACCAATACGCGTTCACATTCGTGCAAGTCGCCGAACCGGAAGAATGGAGGTCCCGGAGGCAGCGAAACATCCAGTCGGCCGTGCGCCTCGATTGCCTTGAGCACCATCGCGAATCCGACGGCTTTGTCCGGAGTCGCCCACACAGTGAAGCCGATCCTGCCGCCGGGGCGGAGCACCCGAAACGTCTCGGCGAGTGCATTCTCCGGATGCGCAAAGTGCAACATCCCAAAGCTGATGCCAACGGCGTCGAAACTCTCGTCGGGAAAAGGCAGGTCTTCCGCGCTGCCAATACGGAACGTGAGCTCGGGATACATGCGCCCGGCCTGTTCGACCATCGCCTCCGCGAAATCGACACCGACAGCATTGGCGCCGCGTTGCGCGGCCGCGGCAGCGAGATAGCCAGGACCCGATGCGACGTCCAGGAAGCGGACCCCGGGGCGGACTTCCAGTGCATCGAGCAGGGCGCTATTGGATTGCGTGGTCAGGTTGCCGAAATATGCATGGTAGGGCTGCGCGACCTTCTCCCAGCCTTGGTGCTCGAAAGCACTGAAATCGTCTTGTTCCATTTCAGCTTCTCCACGCTTCGTCGTGCTCGCACTAAGCGATGCCAGACCGGCATGTTGTGCCCGGTCGTCTTCAGGGTGAAAGTCAGACGTCCCGTCGAGGGGCCGCGACGGGTCCGCACATCACACTCTGTTATAGGTCTCCAGCGTTGGAGTTCAACGAACATTCAATGCAGCGTCTGGACGCTGTGCAGCGGTGACCAGCTCTGCCACATTTGCGCTGCGGCGAACGGATATTGATGTTCTGCACGGCTGGCAACACAGGCGAATTGCAAGTGTTGGCTTCGCGTGGGCAACCATGATTCATGGTGTTAGCCGGGACCCAACACTGCGGCATTCCTTCCACCCTCCGCTTACCGGTTCCGCCGGTGCAACGCAACGAAGCCCTTGTGCCACAAGCGAGACGAGCGAGCAGTGATTGAATGGGCATACTCATTGCTCGAAAGTGTCAGCCCGCTTCTTGCGCAGCGCTCTGACTGCACATTTCAATGGAGGCAAACGTGCTGGCGACTAAACCATGTACTGCAACCTGCGTCATTGACGGCATCGCCGTCACGCTCACATTCTTCCCGGACACTGGTGTCCTGCGAATTACCGACGCCACTGGTGTCCGCTTAAGGGAGACAAGGTGGGCCGCTTCATGGCATAGCCTTGTCACCACATTCCGCGAACTATGCGAAACGCCAGAAGAGGACCGTGCCGACCCTGAGACGCTCTTCGGTCGTCAGAACCGCGTCTTCGGGCGCGTCGAAGAATCGACGGCCACGTTTGGCTGAGGTTACGGGATGGTTTGCCGCCCCCGTGCTTTCGCGCCGTTCATTTGGCCGACGCAAGGATTTATCGCGATGTTGTTATGCTTGGCTGCGCGCCAGTGATTGCAGAAGCGTATGCTGCTGTAAATCATCAGGAGACGACCATGAGCCTTGCTGGCAAGACACTATTCATGTCCGGCGGCAGCCGCGGCATCGGACTCGCGATTGCACTCAGAGCCGCACGCGACGGCGCGAATGTCGTGATTGCCGCCAAGACCGCCGACCCGGACCCGCGTCTCGAGGGTACGATTCACACGGCGGCTGCAGCCGTTGAAGCTGCTGGCGGCAAGGCGCTCCCGCTTGTTGTGGATATTCGCGACGAAGAACGCGTGAAAGCCGCAGTTGCAGAGACCGTTGGGTTGTTCGGTGGCATCGATATCCTCGTGAACAATGCCAGCGCCATTCGACTGACTGGCACGCTTGACACACCCGTCAAACGGTACGACCTGATGCATGGGGTCAATGGCAGAGGCACCTTCGTGTGCGCGCAAGCGTGCCTGCCGTATCTCCTCAATTCACCGAACCCGCACATCCTCACACTGTCACCTCCGTTGGTCCACGACGCAAAATGGTTTAGCGACTTTCCGGCATACACCATTGCAAAATACACGATGAGCCTGTTCACCCTGGCGCTTGCCGGGGAGTTCAAGGACCGCGGTGTCGCGGTCAATTCACTATGGCCCAGAACTGCCATCGCGACTGCTGCAGTGCGAAACGAGATTGGCGGTGCGGAAATGATTGCAGCGTGTCGCAAGCCTGAGATAGTCGCGGACGCGGCGCACTATATCCTGACGCGCCCAGCCAGGGAGTGTTCGGGAAACTTCTTCCTCGACGACGAAGTCCTGCTGGCAGCCGGTGTGCGTGACTTTGCGCAGTACGACGTGCAGGCTGGGGCTGCATTGCAAGCAGATTTTTTTGTCGAGGCCTTGCCGGGCATGTTACCGGCGGACAATATGACGAAGCGTACAAAGGCCCCGTGAGACTTGCTCCACGCGGCACCTTGGTCGGAACTCTTTCGCTCAACAAAGCTGCCTCGCCGAATGCGTCTGGGCGCGGTCATTGCGGACACTGTCGTCCTTTTCTCCTCACGCCATGCGTGATGCGTCGCTGCACGCCGGCGCAACCTTTTCAGGCACAGGAGGACCTATGCGCGTACTGATAGTCGGTGCAACCGGTCTGCTCGGCAGCGAGGTTGTTCGCCTGCTCTCGCCCGAACACCAGGTCATTGGCGCCAGCCGCAAGGGCCCGGACCTGTCCGTGGACCTCACTGACAAGACGTCCATCGTGTCAATGTACCAGCAGCTCGGAACCGTTGATGCCGTGATTTGCACCGCCGGTGCGGCGAAATTCGCACCGCTTGTATCGCTGACGGATGAAGACTTTGCGTTCAGTCTGGCAAACAAGCTGATGGGGCAAGTCAATCTCGTCCGATGCTCGTTCGGTCATGTCGCACAAGGCGGGTCCCTGACGCTGACTGGCGGCATTCTCGCCCAACACCCAATGACTGGAAGCGCGGCCGTGAGCATCGTGAATGCAGGAGTCGAGGCGTTCGCCAGGTCGGCGGCACTCGAGTTGCAGGGCAAGGCACGGGTCAACGTCGTCAGTCCGGGCTGGGTTTCAGAAACGCTCGCCGCAATGGGTCAGGCCCGCTCTGCAGGCGTTCCCGCCGCAGCGGTGGCCCAGGCGTATAAACGGAGTCTGGTCGAGGACATCACGGGCCAGGTGATTCAGGTTGTGAAGTGGTAAGAGCAACGCTTCCATGTCGAGCATTGCTGCCCCGCTTGCCGGCCTGTTGACAGCCACGCAGGCGAGCGATCTGACGAGTCTCATCGCAAGGGATATCCAGCAACGAGCGGCCGTTAAACATCGAGCGATGGCGGTATGGCGAGGCTCGATCGTGCGGGACGCACGCTGATAATCACGTGAAACTGCAAATTCGTTCTGTCACGAAACGAATGGTTGCTTTTCAATCTTGCATGCCGCGATCACTTCGGTGACGAGGTTTGACTGAAATGACAGCCCTCTATTCATCAGACAAAAAAAACTTTGAATAGCGAGGGTTTCTAGCCTCATTTCCTCGGTTTGCCGCTGTGGGGTCATCATTATCCTCAGCATTGTTGAGGGATCCGGATGCTGTCTGCAGGCCGTCTGGCACGCAAACGTTTCACCTTCGTGACGAGCCTGAAACTGATGCGATCTTTTCGCTCCCAGGTCTGACATGTCCGCGCCTTCAACAATTGACTCAGAAACCCGTCGCATCTCTTTTTAACGCGGCTTAATTCTTTCGGCATCCATACAAAAGTCAACCTCACTTACGGAGTCGTCATGCTTCAATTTATCAAGTCTCTGTCGCGCGACGAGCGCGGCGTTAGTGCGCTCGAGTATGCGGTGCTCGCCGGCATCGTGGTCCTCGCGGTCGTGGCGGCCGGCACTGTTTTCGGTGGCGCTACCGGTCTGCCTGCGCTGTTCACGCACATGGTCACGCTGGTTACGAACGCACAGAACGGTTAATCGATATCTCCAGACACCGCGGGATCAGTGGGCCGGCCCGGCTTCCCCAAGGGGCGCCGGGAGTCCCGGGCACAGCGGAAAATAAGGAAAAGCCACCCATGCTGTACGCAGCGAAATCAGCGGCTTGTCTTGTATTGGCATCACTGGCGGTGCGCGATATCCGCTCGCGCCGCTTGCCGACACGCGCCGTATTGCTTGTGGCCTGTCTTTACGGGATCGATGCTGCTGTTGCTGGAGTAAGCATCGCGTCGCTCGCTGATCACCTCGGTGCTGCCGCCATCGGCTTTGCACTGTTTGCGCTTTTGTTTCGCTGTGGCTGGATGGGCGGAGGCGATGTCAAACTGGCCGCTGCCGTTTTCCTGTGGGCAGGCCCTGCCTACGCATGGCCGGTGTTTTTCATCGTATCTTCCGGCGGTCTGGTTCTCGGCTTGACAGCGCTGATCATAGGTCTCTTCCGCAGACATGCGACGCATTCCGCGCCAGCATCCACGCAGCCCGCTTCGCCGTGCAGCGTGCCCTACGGCGTCCCTCTTGCGTTCGGCGGTATCGCGGCCGTCTGGCTACCGGTCCTGAACTCTCTGTAGCCGATCTGACAGCCGATCGCCACGACCATGCCCAGAATTTTAAAGATCGTCATCCTCGTGATACTCGCCTCGGTCGGCGCGATCATTTTCCGCGCGTTGTTCGTCGCCGCGTCGCAGCCGGGCCAGGCGCGGCCGCCGGCGATGGATCGGGTGCGCGTTGCCGCCGCTGATCTGCCAGAAGGGATGTTGCTGCGCGACAGCGACCTCGCCTGGAAAGATGTGCCTCACAAGCAGCTCCAGCAGGGTGCGCTTGTAAAGAGCGACGCTGACAGCGCAGATGCGACGGATCTGAAAGGCGATGTGCTGCGCCACGCGGTGACAGCCGGCACGCCGCTAGGCGCTGCGGATGTCATTCCGCCCAATGCACCGGGATTTCTTGCTGCTGCATTGAAGCCCGGCATGCGTGCGATTTCAGTTGCCATCGACGACGTTTCGGGCAACGCCGGCCTGATCCAGCCAGGGGACTACGTCGACGTGCTGCTCACGCAGCAACTCGACGGGCCGGCCCATGCGCCGGAGAACACCGCTCACTCCGTGGAAAGCGAGACGGTGGTCAACCGCGTTCGCGTGCTCGCAGTCGGCTCGGTCTTCCAGCGGCCCAAGGCAGATACGGCAGACGCGAATACGCGTGCGCGAACAGTCACGTTCGAGGTGACGCCGCATACCGCGCAGGTGATCTCCGTCGCGACGCACCTGGGTTCGCTGTCACTCGCGCTGCGCAGTTTTGCGACTAGCGATCGCAATCCGCCCGTCACCGGCAATGAGACGCTGCCGCAAACACCACCAGTGTGGGCCGGCGATGTCTCGCGTGCCCTGTCAACGGTGCGCGTATCGGCGCACGGCACGGCAGGGTCGGTCCCGGCTGCCCCGCATCCGGTGATCGTCTACCGCGGCTCCCAGGTATCGGATGCAGGCGGGGATGCAAGACTTCAAGGCAGTACCGGTGCAGCGGGTCCGCCACCACTGCCGCCGAACCCGCCGCCGACGGTTGCCGGGCAGAACTCGTCGCCGGAACAGCCCACTACACAACGCTGACCCTTCGGCTTGCCCAGGCGGTGAGACCCGAAATTAACAGGAAGGATTCATGTTGCATCGTGTCTATTCGGCAGTGCAGGTGCGGTTGATCGCCGGATTCGGACTGGCGATCGCACTGATGCATGGCGCGCTGGCTGCGAGCATCGATCCGTCGCTGGCGGTCGCGGCAGGCGGGGGCGAAATGCTGCACCTGCCCGAACCAGCCGTCGCGGTGTTCGTCGCCGATCCGGGTGTCGCGGACGTGCACGTACCGACGCCTCAAACGGTATTTGTGCTCGGCAAGAAGGCGGGCACGACGACCTTGTTCGCGCTCGGCGCCCACAATCGCACGATCCTGCGGGAAACCGTCGTGGTCAGTGCGGATACGCCTTCGATACAGCGTATGCTCGACGCCCGCTTCCCGCACTTTCAGCTGAATCTGACGGGTGCGCCCGGCTCGCTGATGGTCGCTGGGCGCGTGCCCGACGCGGCGGCCGCGGACGCCGTGATGCAGTCCCTTACCCCGTATCTGCACGACAAGGAGACGCTGGTTAACCGGCTGACGTTGACGCGGCCAATCCAGGTCAATCTGCGCGTGCGCATCACCGAAGTGGACCGCAACGTGACGCAGCAGTTGGGCATCAACTGGAACGCACTCGGCCAAAGCGGAAACTTCATCGGCGGCCTGTTCAACGGCCGGGCGTCCGCTGCCACGACGCTTTCGTCAACAGGCGCATTCTCGGTCCTCGGGGCGTTCCATGCCGGCAAATGGGCGATTGACGGGGTGCTCGACGCGCTCGACCAGGAAGGCTTGATCACGATGCTCGCGGAACCGAACCTCACCGCGATGTCTGGCGAAACCGCCAGTTTCCTCGCAGGTGGCGAGTTTCCGATCCCGGTTCCGCAAGGCCAGACCAATTCGATCACGATCGAGTTCAAGCCCTACGGCGTGTCGCTCGATTTCACGCCCACGGTGCTGTCGGATAACCGGATCAGCCTCAAGGTGCGCCCCGAAGTCAGCGAGATCGATCCGACCAATAGCGTGACGATCGACAGCATCAAGGTGCCCGCGCTCACCGTGCGCCGCGTCGAGACCACCGTCGAATTGTCAAGTGGACAAAGCTTCGCCATTGGCGGACTGCTGCAGAGCAGGACCAGCGACGTCCTCTCGGAGTTGCCGGGCCTGGGCAAGCTTCCGATATTGGGCAAGCTGTTCTCGTCGAAGAACTATCTCAACGACAAGTCCGAGGTGGTGGTCATCGTGACGCCTTACATCGTGCAGCCCGCTGACCCCGGCCGTCTGCGGCAACCGATCGACACCATCGTGCGGCCGAGCAGCGACATCGAGTATGTGCTGCAGAGCATGCTCGGGCTCGATCCGCTGTCGGGGAACGTGCCGCGCCTCGTCGGGGCTGCGGGCTTCGTCTACTGACCTATCGGGAAACATGCCATGCTCCTTCGACTGATCGGTATTGGACTGCTGCCGCTTTTGCTGCCCGGCTGCATGTCCGCAACTCCGCCACTCGGGCTTCCCGATGCATCGGTCATCGGCTTCGACAGCCGCGACGCGATCGCGCCGGACTGCGCGACGCTGGTCCAGCCGTCGCATCTGATCGATGCGGGCTTCGCGCGCCCGGGCATGCCATTCGGCTGCGCGACGTATACGAATCTCGCGGTGATGCTCGCCCGGCCGGCGGATCTTGTCGATCCGCTGCCGTACGCCGGCGCCGACGCAACGACGGCCGCAGGCGCGGTGCGCCGCTATGACGAAGGCCGCGTAAAGCAGCCGAACGCCACGTCGACGACAACTTCATTGACACACTGACACGCCCCTCATGAATGCGCTCGACATGTTTCGTCCCGCGAGTTCGGCCGCAGCACGCGCGGCGGACCTGCTTGCGGTTGTCTCTGATGCGACTAGCGTCGATGCCGTGAAGAGCCTGATTGTCGATCAGGCGATATCGAATGCGCACGCGCAGATCGGCAACATCGACGACGCGATCCGTCTGCTGCAGAATCTCACGCGGCCGCCGCGCCAGTTGCTGGTCGACGTGTCCGGCTCCGACATGCCATTGTCGGACCTCGCTCGACTGGCCGACGTGTGTGCGCCGTCGGTCGCCGTCGTCGTGATCGGCGATCGCAACGATGTCGGTCTGTATCGCAGCCTGCTCGAGATTGGGATTCAGGACTATCTCGTCAAGCCTGTAACGGTCGAACTGCTCCTGCGCGCACTGTCGGCTCGTGATCCGTCCGCCCAGGCACGCACCGGCAAGGTGATCAGCTTCATTGGCGCACGAGGTGGCGTGGGTGTGACGACGATCGCCGTCTCGCTCGCGCGGCATCTGACGGATGAAACGCTCAGACATGTGGTGTACGTCGACCTGAACCTGCACGGCGGGGCGGCCGGTTCCACGCTTGGGCTGCCAGCAGGCAACGGGCTGACTGATCTGTTGCAGGACACGCGCAGCATCGATCCGCAGGCACTCGATCGCGCGGTGGTGGCTGCCGGTGAACGGCTCTTCACGCTGTCGTCAGAGCTTCCCTATGAAACGGAGTTCGCCGTGCGTCCGGGCGCGCTCGCCGATCTGATCAACACGCTCAAGCGCCGCTTCCACTATGTGCTGCTCGATCTGCCGGCCCGGAGCGGCCGCAGCGTCGAAGAGGCGCTCGATGCATCACAGGTCATCTGCATCGTGGCGGATCCTTCCGTGTATGCGGCACGCGAGTGCATGCGCCTGCTCCGCTTCACCGAAGATCGCTCGGGCGAACCGGTGGTCTCGGTGCTGCTGAACAATCCGCTCGAACCCGTTGCGGACCGCGTCCAGCCTCTGGACTTCAAGCGCGCGCTGGGGCGCGCCGTCGTGCACGAATTGCCGTACGATCCAAAGCCGCTTGCGCGGGCCGAAAACCTGGGCGAACCGCTCGGCGATCGCAGGAAGCTTCTGGGGTTTGCCGCCGCTATCGAACGCGTTGCAAACAGCCTCACCGGCCGTGAGTCCCCGGCACCCGCTCCCTGGCACATGCGGTTATTCAAAGTGCGGAGAACCGGCTGATGTTCGGCGCCAAAAAACACTTCCCGGAGCCTTCGCCGCTCGCCGACGCAGAAACCGTGCAGCCCACGGCACCTGCGCCGGCGCATCCGCGCACGCCGCCTGACGGCTTCGAGACCGTGATTCGTTCGGAGAACTTCAGGAAAATCCGCGCGGTGGTTTTTGCATCGATGAACATGTCTGCCGCGCTGATGAAAACGCGCGACCAGGTGCGCGCGGGCATCGAGGAAATCGCTGCCGACGCGGTGATACGCGAACAGCTTCACATCACGCCCGGCGAGCAGGCCCAGATCGTCGGCGAAATCCTCAACGACATGTTTGGTGTCGGCCCTATCGAACCGCTGCTCGCCGATGATGCGGTGACGGATATCCTCGTCAACGGTCCGGATCAGGTCTATGCCGAGCGGCATGGCCGGCTTGAACTGACGCCGCTGAAGTTCCGCGACAACGCGCATGTGACTAACGTCGCGCAGCGCATTGCAGCTGCGGTTGGCCGACGCGTCGACGAAAGCAGCCCGATGGTCGACGCGCGACTCGCCGACGGAAGCCGCGTCAACGTCGTGCTGCCGCCGATCGCACTACGCGGCGCATCGATCTCGATCCGGAAGTTCTCACGGCGCAATATCACGCTTGCAAGAATGGCCCAGCAAGGCAACATGTCGCCGGAGATGGTCCGCGTGCTGAAGATCGCCGGCGCGTGCCGTCTCAACATCATCATCTCGGGCGGCACAGGTTCAGGCAAGACGACTTTGCTCAATGCGCTGTCGCATCACATTGACGAACACGAACGTGTCGTGACCATAGAGGACGCCGCGGAACTGCAATTGCAGCAACCCCACGTCGTGAGCCTCGAAACGCGCCCTGAGAACAGCGAGGGACTCGGCGCGGTGACGCAGAGAGATCTCGTGCGCAATGCGTTGCGGATGCGTCCCGACCGCATCATTCTGGGCGAAACACGCGGTCCCGAGGCCTTCGACGTACTGCAGGCGATGAACACCGGTCACGACGGTTCGATGACGACCATTCACGCGAATACGCCACGCGACGCGATCACCCGGCTCGAAAGCATGGTGATGATGGCGAACGGGAACCTGCCGCTTACGGCGATCAGGCGCCAGATCGCGAGCGCCGTGCATCTGATCCTGCAGGTCGAACGCATGCGCGACGGCGTGCGCCGCCTCACCCGCGTGACTGAGCTGGCGGGCATGGAAGGCGACGTGATCATCACGCAAGATCTGTTCGCGTTTCGCTACGATGCCAGCGCCTATCAGGAAGACGTGAAAGGCACCTTCGAATCGTCGTCGCTGCGTCCGGTGTTCGCGACACGCGCTGCCTACTACGGCCTCGAGACGACCCTGATGGAGGCGATGCGGCCATGACACCAGCGGACGTCGTCGGCGCCGGTGCGTTCCTCGCGATCGTGCTGACAGGCATGCTCGTGTCGTCGCTGCGCGATCTCGCACGCAGTCGGCCGCGGCGGCGCATTCAGGAGCGCATGAGACAGCTTCAGCAGGTGCGCGCCGCCAGGCAGCAGTCTGCGCCAGCAGACACGAGCGGCGCATTATTCGAACGGCCAAAGGACTACGGCGCGTTCCAGACGTGGTTCCAGCAACATGTGCAGCGGATCAGGGCGGTAAGCGGCGGGGGCGGCATCCGTCTCGTATGCGCGAGTGGTATAGCCGGCGCTGTGGTCGCGTTCATCGTCGTGCGGCTCGCCCCGCTGCCCGGGTGGTCGCATCTGTTTATTTATTCCTGCATGCCGCTCGCCGCGATAAGGTTCACCTATCGCTTTCTGATCGCCCGTTTCCGCGCACAGTTTCTGCTGGTATTTCCCGATACGCTCGACCTCATCATCCGGGCGGTGCGTGCCGGCATACCGGTCGTGCAGGCGATCAGCACCGCCGGCAAGGAGGCCGAGGAACCGGTTCGCTCGACTTTCCGCACGATGGGCGACAGCTTGCGGCTGGGTGCCGAACTGAAAGAAGTGCTCGACAAAGCGGTCGTACGCCTGCAGATCGCCGATTTTTCGTTCTTTGCAGTGTGTCTGCTGCTGCAACGCGAGACAGGTGGAAATCTGGGGGAAACGCTGGAGAACCTGTCTGGAATCATTCGCACCCGCAGGGACATCCGTCTGAAGACCCGTGCGTTGACCGCGGAGGGCCGAATCGCGAGCAAGATCATTTCCGCGGTGCCCTTCGCAATTATGGGCTTCCTGTACGTCATCAACCGGCCGTATGTCGACCTGCTGTTTCACACACGCGCCGGCCACAAGATGCTGACGCTTGCCGCAGTGCTACTCGTCATCGGTCTTTCGCTGATTCAAAAAATATCGAATCTGGACACGTCGCGATGAACTTTATTGACTCTGATGCCGTGCGCGACCTTGCGCTGGTGCTCCTGCTCTGCGGCGGACTTCTGCTTGCGCTGATGCGGCCGCGCGGTACCCGCCGCCGCATCGCACATCGCGTGCGTATCGCCGCAATGCGCGCGGACTCGCATCCACCATTGCGCGCGGAAGAGCACGTAGCGGACCTTTGGCAACGCCTGCTGAAGCGCTTTGCATCGCTCGGCGAACGCGTGCCAGTGGGCGGTGCGGCGCAGCGCAACATGCTGGCCGAGCAGTTGGTCCGGGCCGGATTTCGCGAGCGCCGGGCGGTTTCGATGATGATCGGCTTCAAGCTGCTGGTCGGCGCGTTGTTCGCGCTGGTGGCAATTGTGCTCGGTCCGTATGTACCACGCATTGGCGAGTATTTTGTGTTTCGAGCACTGATGATGGGCGGCGTGTTCATCGTTGGGATGATGCTGCCCGAGCTTGCGCTGAACATGCTGATCAGCCGCCGGCAAAAGGCAATAGCTTCGTGTCTGCCCGACGCGCTCGACCTGCTGGTGATCTGCACCAACGCGGGCAACAGTCTGGTGGTCGGCGTGAAGCGCGTCGCACGAGAACTGAAGACGATCTGTCCGCCGCTTGCCGACGAGTTTGCCGTAACCGGCGACGAACTGCAGGTCAGCGGCGACAGTGCGGGCGCCTTGCGCCACCTGGCGGCGCGAATCGGTTTGCCCTCGGTGCGCGCGCTCGTGACCACGCTGATCCAGTCGCAACAGTACGGCACGCCAATCACCCACTCGCTGCGCATGTTGTCACGCGCCGAGCGGACCGCGCAGATGATGGCGCTCGAAGAAAAGGCCGCGAAACTTGCAACCAAGATAACGATGCCAATGATGTTCTTCATCCTGCCGACGGTGGGCCTGATAGCGGCCGGTCCGGCTGTGATTCGCCTGATAGCGGTCTTCAAATGAAAATTTCTCCAACGTTGCTGCGCACCGTCGTCATAGCGCTGCCGTGTGCCGTCGTTTTGCTGACGGGTTGCGCCAACGGCGGCAGTTTTAACCCGCGCCCCATCTCGTCGTCGCGCAACACCGACGGAATGAGCGATCTGCGCGTCGCCGACAGTGCTTTGCGCGGCGGTGATGTCGAGCTTGCGGGCACACTGTTCGAAAAAGCGCTCGCGGCAAACCCGAACTCGCCCGAGGCACAACTCGGTCTGGGCGATGCGATGTACCTGGCCGGCGACCTCGAGCGAGCCCGAGCGCTTTATCAGCTCGCCGCGCTGCAGACCCCGGTGAAGCCGGCAGCGCAACTCGGTCTCGCACGCGTGGCGTTGCGGCAGCGCCGGCTCGACGATGCAGCGGCGCTGTATCGCGGGCTGCTAGCCAGCCAGCCTGACGATCCTGTGGCATGCGAGGGTCTCGGCACGGTGCTCGACCTTCAGGGCCGCCACGCGGACGCGCAGGCAATCTATCGCAGCGCGCTCGCGGCGCACCCGGAGGTACAGGGTTTGCGCATCAACCTGGGCCTGTCTTTCATTCTTGAGAATAAGCCCCGTCAGGCCGCCAACATCCTGCTCGACGTCGCAGGCCTGCCGGATGCACCGCTGCAGGCGCGCCAGAACCTGGCT
Source organism: Paraburkholderia sp. IMGN_8 (assembly GCF_038050405.1). Classification (NCBI taxonomy): domain Bacteria; kingdom Pseudomonadati; phylum Pseudomonadota; class Betaproteobacteria; order Burkholderiales; family Burkholderiaceae; genus Paraburkholderia; species Paraburkholderia sp. IMGN_8. The sequence goes on from NZ_CP150901.1 coordinate 4,433,125, forward strand.
CTCGCGTACGGGCTGCTCGGCAACGCGGAGGCGGCGAAGAAGATCCTGCTGGTCGATCTGCCGCCGTCTTCGGCCGACGACAACCTGCGCTTTTATCAATCGCTGCGCGACAGCCTCGCCGGGTATCCGTCAGATACCCGGCGTACAGACGGCAAGGCCACAGCGGCAAGCGTTTCGCCGCTCGCAGAGGCGCCGAAATGAATCAGCGCGCGCTCGCCGTCAACCCGTCGCGTTGCCCCGTCCGGGCGCAACGTGGGTCGCGTGTCGGCGCCGAGCGCGGAGCGATCGCGCTCGAATTCGTTCTGGTGTTTCCGTTCCTCATGCTGGTGCTGTTCGGCATTATCGACGTCAGCCTGCTGTTGTGCGACAAGGCGGTCATTACCAATGCGAGTCGGGAAGCGGCCCGCGCCGGGGTGGTAGTGCGGATTCCACAGTTGTCGGTTACCCAGATCAGCAATGTCGCGCTGAATTACACGCAGCAGAATCTTGTCACTGGAGGCACGGCTACAACACCCACCGTTACGGTAGATCAGTCAGGCGGCACGTCTCCCGGCAATCCATTGACGGTCACGGTGACTTATCAATATCAGGGCCTTGTTGTGGGTTCTGCTTTCAGTTCGCTGACCGGCCCGGTCACGCTGACGGCGACGACTGCGATGAATTACGAGTGATGCCGAAGATGGAACGCCCTGCCAACCCGTCGCGAGATCGGCCATCCCGCCCCCTGAGTGGGCAACGCGGCTCCGTGGCGATCTTCTTCCTGTTGTTCCTCGTAGCGTTGCTGAGCTTCGGCGCATTCGCAGTCGACCTTGCGCGTGTCAGCGTGGTGCGCAACGAACTGCAAAATGCGGCCGACGCCGCGGCGCTGAGCGGTGCGGCCGCGCTATTGGCTGCCGGCACCAGCGGGCCGAACTGGGCTCAGGCGCAAACCGCAGCAAGTAACAGCGTCTCGCTAAACCGCTCCGATCAACAGAAGCTGACAACGGGCGCGATTCGGACCGGTTACTGGAACCTCTCGGGCAGCCCAGCCGGCATCCAGCCGACAACGATTTCGCCGGGCCTTGACGATGCGCCTGCAGTGCAGGTAACTGTGACGCGCGCGGCAAACCAGAACGGGGGGGCGATCAATCTGTTACTGGGCGGCCTGCTGAACCTGCTGAGCACGCCCGGCAGCGCCACTGCCGTAGCCGTGACTGGGTCGCCAGGGACAGTCGGTGCGGGCGGCCTGTTTCCCGTCGTGCTGGACCAGTGCATTTTCAATCAGTACTGGAACGCGCAGACCAATCAACCCGTGATCGACCCATCGACGGGTCAGCCTAAAGAATTCAACATCACGAATGGTCAAACCTATGGGGCATCGTGTTCTGCTGGCCAGTGGACGTCATTCCTGATCAACGCGAACAACGTGCCGACCGTCCGCTCGCTGATCGCGAACGGCAATCCAACGCCGCTGAGCATCGGCGACAGCATCTGGGTCGAACCCGGCGCGAAAACGACGCTGTACAGTTCAGTGCCGACGAACGTCACAATAGTCATTCCCGTCGCGACGCAAATCGACATTAAGGCGTATGTTCCGATAGTCGCTTTCGCCGCGTTCTACGTCGACGCATCGGTTGGAGGTAGCGACAAATACATTCAGGGGCATTTCGTCGCGAGCTACAGAATACCGACATCTGCGAGCGGCGTCGGACCCAACTACGGAGCGTACATCGAACCGCGCCTCGCGCAGTGATCCCGATGCTGTCTGGCACGCGTCTCGCGAGCTGCGCGACGACCTTCTCTAACATCGACACGCAATGCCAATGGAACAAGTAAATCTAGGGCGGCCAGGCGCGCCCACCGCCTCGATCAGCCTCGATGCCCCGGCATTCGTATCGCTTCCGTCATCTGCCGCACGGCTGACGCCCAAACAACTGGTGATCGAGATTGCGTTGCGCGTGTGTACCGTGTCGGCACTTTCCGTGTTTCTCGTTTCCGCGATCCTTCAGGTTCTGAAGGACCCTTCGCGAATCACGCTGTTGCTCTTTTTGTTCACCTCACTCCTGGACATCGGCCTGGTGGTCTTCGCCCGTGTTGCGCGCGAGCGGGACTTTACTCCCGTCAGCATGGTGATGTCTGTGACCGGGACCTTCTACTACGTCGCTTTTCAGATGGAGCCCGGCATCCATCTTATTCCTGAGGCGGCAGCCGTCGGATTGCAAATAGTCGGCATCGTCATCCAGCTTTGGGCGAAGCTCGCGCTGCGGCGCTCATTCGGACTTCTGCCCGCGAATCGAGGGGTTGTTGTGAGCGGGCCTTATCGCGTCTTGCGCCATCCGATGTACTTCGGGTACATGATTAGAAACGTCAGTTTTCTGCTTCCGAACTTCGGACTTCAGAATGTAATCGTGTTCGCGGTGCACTTCTGCATACAGATCTGCCGGATCATTCGGGAAGAACGCGTACTGTCCAAGGATAGAAGCTACCGCGAATTCATGAGTCGCGTGCGGTATCGGTTGATCTTCGGTGTGTTCTGAATGCCGACGAGGGCAGCGGCCGCCACGCCAGCGAAGTGGGGCCGGGGACCTGATGTACGTGACATTCTGCTCGGTGGAACCGGCGACCCAGGTGAAAGAGGTGGCGGCTTGGCGTGAGGGACTGTATGACAGTGCGAACGGCTTGTGGAGCGGCGTTATATCGGGGCTTTCGCACTCTCATTGGCTACGGATGACGCAAATGCGGTCCCCGAATCGCTCGGTGTCGCGTCACCGTCGGTCATCCCACCACGTCGTACGTGTTCAGTCCCGTGGCTTAAATGCTCCCGGACAGGCCTACGCCGGAGCAAATACGACAGCTCCAACGTTGGCGATGTGCGTGAAGCTTCGAACAAAGCGGTACGTCTGGTCGCCGGCCGTTATTCCGTTTATGCCTGCCTGCGTCAACCCGAGTATCTCGTCAGCCACGCTCGTTGTAATGGTGCCGTGACCAGTCAACTCGTTGTCTTCGTCCGCGGGGTCGCCGATGTAGACGGCACAGACGTCTGGACTGTGCCGCATCATGACGACGCACTTCCCCTCGTCAAGCGAGATCTCGAGATATTTGACCAGTGTCAGCAATGACTCGGGCGTCTGCCCCTGCGAACCGTAAGCCAAACCAGAAGCGGTAGCCGTCTTGCCTTCCCCCGTCAAAGGTGTCCGTCCTGAACAAAAAACTCGCCGCAGGGCGATCGTGGTTCCACTATAAGCGCCCGTGCCGCAAGTCGGAACACATTGGCAACCGTCTTTGCTCGCTTACCAACACGGACAGCAATTAAGCCCGGGCGTATCCGCGAAACAGCCTGTCGTCCATCTTTACGCTTAGACCTTCCTGCAGTGTAAAGCTCGAATGTCGTCCAGAAGGACAAAAAAAAGCCCGGTCTCCTGCGGGTCGGGCGCTTGCCATTGAGTCAAGGTATCGCCTCCGTCTGACTGCGAACGCGGAAGAATTTCTCCACCGGGATGACCGCAACGACTCCGTCTCCAATTGCGCCGACATGCGCAATATCCATGATGGTCTTCACAAGCGTATCGACGTTTTCCGCCTGCGCGAAGATTTCGACTTTGGCGTGCTCCGTTGTCCAATCGTTGGCGAAGAGATTCGGGTGCGCGCCGAATCCTCGCACTCTCGTAACGGTCACGCCGTGGATGTGGATGGCGCCAAGCTTTCGCTCCAGTACTTCAACTACATCTGGCCTGACAATGGCAACAACGCATTTCAATTCCATGTCTTCCTCCTGGACGATTATTGAAAGAGTCTGCTCCTGGTAGCCCTTGCGCGCCCGCTTTGCATCCACTGCAACCTGAATCTTGCCGGCGTTCTGACCCCGGCCTGTGTCATTTGCCGGGCTATCTCTGCAGTACTCCGGCAAACCGCGCATCTCCCCGCCATCAGGTCCTCGACGCACTGAATGGGTCGAAGGTAGCCCATGACACCTCCTGACAGACAATGGGCCACTGTGCACGTCTGGCCTGAGCAGGGTGGCCGCACGGCGAAGGTGCGGCGTTGATGGTCGTACTACAAGATTAGACTGATGTCGGCGAGATGCACCGCATTACCTACTTCTGGAGTGTTGCGATCGAGCGAGCGGTTGTTGCGGCGACCAAGCTGCAAAGAAACCCAGGCGTCGCACGATATCGCCAGGAACGGTGGCGACATCCAATCGATGGGTCTTCGCGAGGAATGGATATGACACTGTTTCTTTCTGGCCTGCGGCTGGCGCTCATCGTCTACGTTGTGGCAGCGGTCGCCCTTTACGTGTTCCAGGACCAGCTATTGCTTCCGCGAGCGCCAAACGTGGCTGATATCCGGATGGGGCGTCATACGGACTATGATGTCCAACCCTGGTACCCCAGAGGCGGGTACGCGGGATACGTCATCGCACCAGCCGGCCGCCAGCCGATTGGAACGTTCCTCGTGTATCACGGCAACGCAGAGTCTGCGGAGAACAAACAATCGCTTGCCGAAGTGTTGGTGCGCTTTGGCTACCGCGTTGTCCTCGTCGAATATCCCGGCTATGGCAGGCGACAGGGCAGGCGAACGATGAAGGCTGCGTTGGCCGCGTCGCGAAGTGCGTTGTCCGACGCCAAGGCCCAATGGGCAGAATCGATATTTCTGGTTGGCGAGTCGCTGGGTGCCGGCATGGCCGCGCAATCTATCCGAGGCGAAGAATCAGCGGTCGCCGGTGTGTTGCTTGTCACGCCGTGGGATTCGCTGGAAAGCGTTGCGGCGGAGAAGCTACGGCTGTTTCCAGTGCAATGGATACTACGTGACCCGTTCGATACAGTCGATGCGCTCAAGCACTACGCAGGTCAAGTCGCCGTAGTCGGTTGCGAGCTAGATACGCTCATCCCCGTATGGCACGCCGAACGGCTCGCTCGTCTGCATCCGCACGTGCATTTCCTTTTGTTGCCGGGCGCTGGCCACAATGACTGGTACGGCTCGATGACCGTCGAGCGTTGGCAACAGATTTTGGTTTGGCTGCAACGCTGACCTTAGCTGCGGATTCAAATTGGAGGGCACGAGTCGCACGCCGCGCGAGCGCGAGCACCCGACGGCTTCCGTTTCTCCCTACACACGCCATCGGCCAGGTGGTGTCGGCCGGCGACTCATTCTTCAAGCTGTGGCGCTCAATGCCGAAACCCATTCCAAACGACAACTTTCATCAGTTGTTCACCTTTACCGCACATGCTGAGATTTCGATATCCGTCTCAGGGGACGAACATGAGCGATTTTCAAGGACAAGCTTCCGCAGCGCAGCAAGCAAATCTGGACCTGTGCTTTGGCGTGGCGAACAAAATACTCGATGGCGGCGAACAGCTCACCAGACTCAATCTGGATACGGCGAAAGCGACGCTTTCCGATTGGTATCAAAACCTGCAAAACGGGCTGACGAAAACGGCTGAGCAGCGCCTTTCTGGTTTTGAGAATGCGGTGGCATTGCCGTCGACGGAGAAAGTTCTGTCGTATCAGCATCAGGTTGCCGAGATTGCGTTCGGCATGCGCATGCAGCTAGCGGAGGTTATCGATGCCCACTACCAGGAGACCAGTCGCTGCTTTCAACGGTTCGTAGAGAATGTAGCGCAAAACGCCCCCGTCAGTTCCGAGGCCTCAATCGCATTTATGAAGCAGATTATTACGCTCGCCAACACCGCCCACGACACCCTGCACAAGGCCGCAAAGCAGACAGTCGATATCGCGAAAAGCAGCGTGAGCGTCGCGACCGAAGCGGCAAAAGAATCGACTGAGTCGGCCGAACAGGCCGTCGAGAAAAGTGCGAAGGCTGTTAAGCATTGAATTAAGAAGCGCTGCCATAGCGTTGTCGGGCAGCGCGACGGACTTGCGCGCTAACCCATATTGCGACGTGGTCAGTTCCGGATTAGCCTAAGTGTCATATGCGTCGCTCGTTCTTTTCTGGGCGCGGCCGATGCGCCGCCTCAGCTCTGCCGGAGTACTGTGGCAAAGCGTGTGGTTGATGCGGGCACGCCTGCACCTCAAGTGCCCGCAGGAATCCCATGGCCGGTTTCGGCATAGCGCGATTCTGAAGTCGACGGTCGAAGCATGCTTGCAATGGCTTCTCCTGAAACAGCGGCGCTGTATAGAAAGCCTTGCCCCTCGATACAGCCGTGCTCAACCAGAAATCCCCTTTGTACGTCCGTTTCAACGCCTTCTGCAATAACATCGAATTTCAAGGCTTCGGCGATTGCGATGACGGCGAGCGTCAGCGCTTCGTATTCTGTCCCACGGCCGATTTCATGCACAAAAACCTTGTCGATCTTGATGCGGTCGATACTGAAGCGTTTCAGATAGCTCAAGCTGGAATAGCCGGTACCGAAATCATCGATGGCGACTTTTACGCCGAGTTCGCGCAAGTCGTGCAGCACCCGAGCCGCATCATCGGCATGGCGCATCAGCGCACCTTCCGTCACTTCCAGCTCGAGCAATTCGGCCGGACAGGCGGCGTCGTGTAATGCGCCACGCACCACACTAACGATATCGGAGCGCTCCAACTGAAGAGGTGAGACGTTCACAGAGACACGAATCGGAGGAAGGCCCTGCGCTCGCCAAGTACTTACCTGTAGACAGGCGGTTCGGAGGACCCATTCACCGATGCCTTGAATCAACCCCGTTTCTTCGGCAATTGGGATGAACACGGCAGGCGATACCGCTCCGAGCTCTGCATCATGCCAACGTAACAACGCTTCGGCGCCGAAGATGCGCCCTGTGACCATGTCGATTTGAGGTTGATAAGCCACCTGAAGCGTTTTGGCCTTGATTGCCCGACGCAGTCGGGTCGATAGGTGCAATCGTTCGGCTGCGGCTCGATTCAGTTCGGGCCGATAGAACTGGTATCCGTTCCGCCCGTGCGATTTTGCAAGATACATCGCCGCATCAGCGTTGCGAATCAACGTGTCAGCATCGGTGCCATCCTGCGGGTAAGTGGCGACGCCAATGCTAGCCTCCACATATAACTCTCTCTCGCCGGCATAGAACGGTTCGGTCATCGCGCCAATTACCCGGTCAAGCATAGGTATTAACTGCTCACCGCCTGAACGCGCGGCAACGATGATGAATTCGTCTCCGCCGTAACGTGCCACCAGGTCATTTGACCGGATCAATCGCTGCAATCGCCTGGCCACGCTCGCCAGTAACGTGTCGCCTACGCGATGGCCAAGGGAATCATTGACTTCCTTGAAGCGATCGAGGTCGAGAAACATGACTGATACCTCGCTGCCAGCCTCTGATGCGCGTTTAATCGCTTCGCCCAGTCGCTCGTCAAGCAAGGTGCGATTCGGCAGCTCCGTCAGCGCATCGTATTTCGCCTGGTGCTCCAGACGAGACTGATATTCTACGAGCGCTGTAACGTCGCTCATGACACCCACATGGTGCGTCACATCCCCGCGCTCATCACGCACGGGTGCCACCAGCACGTTATTCCAGAAGCGTTCACCGTCCTTCCGGGTACAGGACAGAGTGACATTTGCCTCTGCATTGCGGTTCATGGCGTGTCGAACTTCAGCCCATTTGTGTGGCTCACCTGCCAGCTTGAACAACGAATCGCAATCCACTCCCGTCACGTCGCTGGACGAATACCCCGTAATACGCTCGAACGCTGCGTTAGCAAAAATCACGACGTTCGAGTCTTGCCTTACCTCGGCAATCACAATCCCATTGATACTCGCGTCTATCGCTCTGCCCTGAAGACGCAACGCCAGTTCGGCTTTGCGCCGGGCTGTGATGTTCTCGTAAGCGATTAGAACGCCGACGACCGCTCCCTTCTGGTCTTCCAACGGAAGCTTCGTTTCGGAAATCCACACTTCCGTTCCGTCGACGGCTATAGCAGTACGCTCGAAATGGCGTCGGGTGAGCTCACCTGACATAACCCGAACATCTTCGACCTGCGACGCGTGTGCATCATCGCCCCAACGCAAATCGTAGTCATTCAAACCAATAAGGGCGTCCCTGGATGGCAAACCGGCGTCACGCGCATAAATCGCATTACCGCCCACGTAGCGGTGCCTGGCGTCCTTCCAGGCGATACCTTGGGGAATATGGTCGAGCACGTACTCAAGCGTCTGCTTGGATTCAAACAGTTCGGCCCGGGCGACCATTTCTAGCGTGACGTCCACCATGACGGACATAGTGGCAGCGCGACCTTCAAACGAAACATTCAGGTGATGAACGTCCATGGACCGTTGCTCGCCAGACTTGGTCTGGTGGACCCAGACGCCGACTGCCTGCGTCTCGCCGGACGTGGTGCCGGACTCTGGCTGGAAGACCTCCTTCAGACGAATAAATTCATCCGCGGGATGTACGTCTCCCAAGGACATATTGAGCAGTTCATCTTCCTGATACCCAAAGGTCCGCTGCGCGGCCCCATTGACTGCGACAATGTTCAGCGACTGATTGTCGTATATCCATATTGGCAACGGATGCTCATCAAAGAACCGCTGGTACCGGGCCCGCGCTCCGTCAGCCAAACGTAATGCCGCGCGAAGCCGTCTCGCTATTCGAGCGTTCCAACGCATCAGAGCGAGCAGCAGCGCCGCAGCCGTCAATCCGCTCGCGAGCAGCGCCGCGGACACCCTCTTTGCGTTCGACGAAGACTGACTGACAACGGAGTCAAGCGTGGCATCGGCTTCCATACGGACATCGACGACATGCTCGAGAACGCTATAGAAGTAAGCATCAATTTCGCTCAACGCCGGGTCCCCGAAACCAACGCTTCCAGGACGCTGGTTGACCCGTCTCGCCAACGCATTGCTACGTTCGCCGAGCTTTCGCATCATTTCATCGAGTTCGTTCAGGCGGGAGACGCAATCTCCACGTCCACGACATCCGGCGCGTGCATCGCCCGTCAATTCGAGCAGCATCGGCATCGGAAAGTTGTAGGCCGCGCGCCTGTAAAACGGACGGGTGCTAATCAGCGTGTAGAGCTCACCATGTTCGTCAAGCATCATCTGCTGAACCTGGTCGAGGTCATGTTTCAGTCGACCTGATTCCCGCAGCGTGCTGAGTGAATTCTCCTGCTCGTGCATCTGGCGGCGAGCCAGAAACGTGTTCATGCCAATCGCCGAGAGAATGAAAGCGACTGCAATTACAGTGAAAGCTTTGCGGACAAACTCCCGATTGAACGTCAATCCGGCGAGCGTGACGGTTTCACGTTGCCTCGGCGCCCCACTGTGTGCGCGATTGGAGTGCGGCTTTGCCATACATGGCCTCGAGTCCGTCAGATCGACAGGATAACGGCCTGGAAGACGAACTTCTTAAGCGTTGCGCGCGCAAGCGTGCGAGCGCGGGGACGGACGGCCGATGCCTGCATTAACGTTCCAAGCACTGCTCACCCCGTGCAAGCTTTAATGACGCCAGTGCCAGACAGTGGTCAGGAACGTAGCACGCCTTTCAGGCGTCCCAGCTCAGCTGGTCTGGTGTATGACCGGTACAGTTCGCCGACCGTGCCAAATGCTAAGGCCGGTTTGAGAGTCGCACCGGGAAGTGCGTCTGTAATCCAATCAAAGGCATTCATTTCGCGTTGAGCAGCATGCACCGCTGCAGTGAGCACTGTGAGGGCTCGCTCCGCGGAGTGCCCACCAAGGTCGACGAAGCAGCTCTCAAATGGATGCTTCGTTGCAGTTTCGACGTGTAACACTGACTTTCGAACGCCCAAATCAATCTCCTACTCGGATTGCGCCTCTTGTATATCAACTGAATGTGACAATATTAGTTAACCTGGTAAATATCGCAGGACAGTCCAACCGTACATGGCATCCCGTAGACCTCCTGCGTGACGTACTCCCTTAGCCGCACTGAGCCGGCGACCTTCGGACTTTCATCACACGGTCACTCTTCCTGAGACACGCACGGGCGCCCTTAAGCAAATGTATTCTGCGCAAGGCGGACCCGCCTCCATCATTTTGTGGAGCAGTGACCTGTTCAATTTTCCTGTTATCTGCCTTGCTTCGCGTGCGCGTACCTTATGAGCGCGCTGCCGTCAGCGAGCACCTGCTCCCACGTCGAATTTCTCGCCGACAACGCTTTCCTGAGCCCGCATGGTGCACGGATTTGCCGGCCCGCACACGGTACCGTCCGTGGCCGTGAACTGGCCGCCAATCACCTGGTGACTGACGACGCCGAACATTCGACGCCCTCCGTCCGTCAGCACGAACCTCACATCGATGCTGGTCGTCGCAATAGGAGGTGGAAGTCCGTGGACGAGTTGCCCCCGAGCTGAGGTTTTCGGGGGCCGTGGTAGCGAGACGAAGGACCGGGCGGCGGAAGAAAGCGGCGCAACACGTACAAAGTCGGCCACTCGCCCGCGCGCTCACCTCGCGTTTTCTGTTCCTGTCCCGTACATCACCAGCCAGGTCCTAGCTCCCCCCGAAAAAGATGTTGCATTGTGGGTTCGTGCTACAGGATCTGGCATTTTTCACACCGCTTTGCATTTTCGTGTCGGGCACGCCTCCGTATGTCTGCGTCCCCGTACCGGGGGCAGCATCCTGAGTTGCGGCATTTTCCTGTGGGGCGGGTTGTGGTGTCTCCGGCGCGCCTTGAGAATGCGCAAGCGCTGCTGTGAAAAGCAACCCGGCAGCAGAAGCGACCATCAGTTTTGAATTCACGTTAGCTCCTTGAATTGCGTTGAGCTCCACGTTGAGCTCCAATCATGCGACCCGAAATTCGCGTGCCTGAAGTTGACGTCCTCACGGGATTTTCGGGCGCGCACAGCGTCCTTCGCGTCTGCAGGCCAAATGCCCGAGGCGAAGGTTCTAGATCATTGGGAAAATGGGGATAGCAGTGCGCCGAACCGAAGTCCCGGGGCGCAAGGTGGCGTGCGAACTGGCAGTGTCAACGGATTTTGTGGACCCTCGACACGTAATAATCGCCCTGCAAATACGTTATAGGGCGCGCGATGCCGAAGCGGTAGTGAATATTTGCGTCGAGTTCCGCCCGTGAACTCGCAAGCTGCTTTCAACGCCAATCGATGTTTAAACGCCGGTCGTCTGGCGGAATTGGACAGTGGCCGATATATCGGAGCCGCTACTGGCATCAATCGCTCTTTGATGAAGAGGCCTGAGCACCTCAGGCCGCATCGCGTCGGATGCTGATTGAAACGCGAGCGCCTCGATTCAGCGCGGCGAGCTTGCGACCGTTGCCTGCACGAGAGGGTGCTCTGCGGTCGACTTCCGCCTGTTGGCAGCGGGCGGGAATACGCACCAACTGCCGTCATCGTGCCTGAAGAAGAACAACGCGCGCGTTCCGGCTGGCGACGACGTCTCGACGCACACGTAGCGCCCCCCATTCCATCCGGTGCGACTGAATCTGGTCACATGAACGGGCGTCGCGGGAGCTGGTGCGAGCCACTTTTCGACCTGACAACGCAGGGACTGCTCGTGGGTGTTTTTCATGTTCCGCTCCAGCACGTTTCCCGTTCAGGTAATGCGACGGTTTCTCACCGTTCATTTCCTTAACGCTGCAAACGCCCGACATGTTGACCTGGGGGTTGTGAGTTCTGAAACCGAATATTTCGAGGTAGGTGAACTTCAGAAAACGGCCCAGAAGTGGTCGGCCGAAGCCATCCGATCGGACTTTCGCTGAAGCATTGAGAAACGTGTTTTAGCGACCTGATCCGGCGTTCCGAAAGAATCCAAATGAAAAATCGTTGGTTCCCCGGCGCCGCGCGCCTCGGTAATCTTGTCGGCTATTGCACACAGGAAACGGGTGGCGTTGCGACGCGCCCTTCACGAGGAGAACCAGATGGGCACGCCACGCTGCGCGATCGATCGGCAGAGTCCAGGCGCGTCGTGGACGAACGCTTCCCAGCTTTCAACAAGCCTGACTACCGGCGTTAGCCGGTTCACGATGTCGTCGCCGATCCTGACGGCAGTTGCCGTGGCAAAGCGCTTCGGTCCCACCGTCGCGCTGTCGAAACTCGATCTTTCGATCCGTGCCGGCGAAGTCGTCGCGCTGATGGGCGCGAACGGTGCGGGCAAGTCGACGCTCGTCAAGATCCTGAGCGGTGTGTATCTGCCCGACAGCGGGACATTGACGTTGCGCGGCGAACCGTATCGGCCAGCTTCTCCTCAAGCCGCAAAACAGTTCGGCATCGCGACCGTGCATCAATCCATCGCCGACGCGGTCGTGCCGGCGCTGTCGATCGCCGATAACCTGCTGCTCGATCGGCTGTGCGATCCGGCGTCGCCGTGGCGCGTGCCGCCTGCGGCGCGGCGTGACGCCGCCAGGCCGCTTGCTGCAAGAGTCGGGCTGGATGTCGATCTGTCGGCGCCGCTCGCGTCGCTGTCGCTCGCAGCTCAGCAACTCGTCACGCTGGCACGTGCGCTGGCGTCGCATCCCACGCTGCTGATTCTCGACGAGCCGACCGCCAGCCTGTCCGCCGCGGAAGCCGAACGGCTCTTCGCGCTGCTCGACCGGCTGCGCGAGGAGGGTGTGGCGATCCTGCTGGTATCGCATCGACTCGGCGATCTGCGGCGTATCGCCGATCGGGTGACGATCGTCCGTGACGGGCGTATCGTCGCCGACCTGAAGCCGCCCATCGATTTCGATGCCGCCGTCGAAACGATGATCGGGCGGCCCATACCCAAAGATCGCGCTCAATATGCGGCAGACGCGGCGTCGCTCGAACCCTGCTTCAGTGTGCGTGACTTTCAGTTGACGCCTCACAGCGTCCCGTTCGATCTCGACGTGCAGCGCGGCGAAATCGTCGCGATAGCGGGCCCGGTGGGCGGAGGAAAGTCGCGCCTTGCGAGTGCGATCTTCGGTGCAACACGCGCCGCTGCTGGCGAGATGATGCTGGACGGCCAGCCATGGCGTCCGCGCTCGCCCGCCGATGCGATTCGCGCAGGCGTGTTCCTTTCCGGCGAGGATCGCTGGCGCACGTCGCTGTTCCCCGATAGCGTGCCGTTTGCGTCGATTGCGGGCACGCTCAGCTTTCCGTTCCTGTCACGCTGGTTCAAGCGTGGCGCGGTGGACCGCGAACGAGAGCGCGATGCCGCCATCGAAGCGATCTCGAACTTCGGCATCCGCTGCACCGGCCCCGATGACCGCCTCACACGCCTGTCCGGCGGCAATCAGCAGAAGATCGTTCTCGCGCGCTGGCATGCGGAACGCGCACGGCTGTTGCTGTTCGACGAGCCGTTTCAGGGTGTCGATGCCGGCGCGCGCGCCGATATCGTCGATACGCTGCGGCGGCACGCACATGAGCGCGCCACGATCGTGTTCGTCAGCGATCTCGAAGAGGCGTTCGAGATCGCGGATCGCGTCGTGCGTTTCGATCGCGCGACGCTCGATCGCGTACCCACCACCGACCTGACTTTTCACATTCATCGATGAAACCCGGCACATCTTCTCTCGTTTCAGACGCCGTATCCGGCACGCGTTCACGCCCCGCATTGCGCGGGTTGCGTGAGCACCTCGAACGCACCGGCATCCTGCTCGTGCTTGCGATTCTGATTGCCGTGTTCGCCATCAAGGAACCTGCGTTTCTGAACGTCGATAATCTGTTCAGCATTCTGCAGGCGGTATCGATTGTCGCGTTGCTCGGCATCGGCGTGACGGTCACGCTGGCGGCCGGCGGCTTCGATTTGTCGGTGGGCAGCGTGGCTGCATCGGCGCAGATGGCGGCGAGCTATGTGCTGATCGTCTGGCATGGCAGTGCGGTTGCGGCGGTGCTCGCGTGCGTGGGGCTCGGCGTCGCGGCCGGTCTGTTCAACGGCCTGCTCATCACGCGCCTGCGCGTGCCCGACCAGCTTGCGACGCTCGGCACGTTGTTCCTGCTGGCCGGTCTGCAACTGATCCCCACCGGCGGGCGCTCGCTCGCAGCCGGCACGGTGTTGCCCGACGGCACCGAAGCGACCGGCGTCTTTTCCGATACGTTTCTTGCGCTGGGACGTTTGCGTCTCTTCGATGTCGTGCCGCTGCCGGTGCTCATTCTCGCTACGTTGACGGTGCTGGCCTGCGTCGTGATGGAGACGACGCGCTGGGGCCGCGTGATCTATGCGATCGGCGGCAACGAAACGGCTGCGCGGCTCGCCGGCGCGCCCACTGCACGCTACCGGATTGCCGCGTACGTCGCGTCGGGAACGATCGCGTCGCTGGGCGGTGTGCTGATCGCGGCGCGCGTCGGCCGCGGCGATGTCAGCGCAGGACACTCGTTGCTGCTCGATGCGGTGGCCGCGGCACTGGTGGGGTATGCGGTCTGGGGCGCGAAGCGGCCCAACGTGTTCGGCACGGTGGTGGGCGCGGTGTTTGTCGGCGTGCTGCTCAACGGGCTGACGATGCTCAACGCGCCGTACTACATGCAGGATTTCATCAAGGGCGTGCTGCTGGTGCTCGCACTGGCGTTCACGTTCAGCGTCGGGCGGCGTGCTGATTCACGCGCATAAGCCACACGTGCTGGCTCATGCGTAGCGGTCGCGCCGTTGCGCGAAGCTCACAGCCAGCACGACAAAGATCAGCACGCCGGTTGCGACCTGCTGCCAGTAAAAATTCCAGCCGATCAGCAACAGCCCGTTTGCGACGAGACTGATCAGCAATACGCCCAGCAGGGTGCCGGTGACGCCAGGCCGGCGCGCCGGCGACAGGGTTGTGCCGATGAACGTCGCCCCGATCGCATTCAGCAGATAGCCGTTGCCGGCCTGCGGCACATAGGCTTTGACCGTCGACGAAAGCAGGAGACCGACAACACCATAAATCAGCGCACTGGCAATGAACGTCACGGCCGTGATCGCCGCGACCGGCAACCCTGAATAGCGCGCGACGCCCGGCTGAGCACCAAGCGCTATGCTCTGCCGTCCGAAGACGGACCACGCGAGCGTCGCGTGAACGGCAACGGCAAGCACGGCGACAATCCACAACGGCACGGGCAAGCCTGCCAAAGTGCCGTGCGCCAGTTCGTTGAAGAGCGGCGGCAACGCGACATTCAGCAGATAAACCGGTTGTCCGCCGTCGGTGGCGAGTTGCTGGACGGTCTGGCCGATGAACAGCGTGCCGAGCGTTGCGAGAAACGGCGCGATGCCGAGCCCGCCAATCAGCACGCCGTTGAACGCGCCGACCAGCAGCGCCGCGACGAGGCCACCGAGCAAAGCGGGCAACACGCCGACCTGGTGCGCGCTCAACAGCACGAATACGAGGCTCGCGACATCCACGGAGGTGCCGAGAGACAGGTCGATCGCCCCGATCGACAACGCCAGTGTCATGCCGAGCGCAGCAATGGCGAGCAGTGCAAAGTTGTTCAGCAGTACGTCGGCGAGATTGCCGGGACGCGCGAAGCCGGGCGCGAACGCGGCAAAGAATGCGATCACGGCAAGCAGTGCGCCGACTAGCGCGAAGCGTTGCTGGCGTGCAATCTGTTCAATCATTGGCATGGTTTCCTGTGTGCCGGCGCCGGATGACGGCAGTCGTCGCCACGACGAACAGGATCAACGCGCCTTCGACGCCGCTGACCCAGTAGCTCGACACGTTGTCGAGCTGAAAGCCGTTGCTGACGATGCCGATGAAGAGCACCGCGAGCAGCGTGCCGGGAATGGTCGGCACGAGCCGCCGCGAAAACACGACGCCGAGCAGCGCTGCAGCGACCACTGCCAGCAGATTTTCCCCGGCGCCAGGCGAACTGCCGCTCAGCAGCGCGGCAGACGTCAATGCGGCGAGCGCTGCCGCGATGCCGCTCAACACGTAGCTGGCCGCGGCATAGGCGTTCGTTCGCACACCGGCGGCCCGCGCGGCGTCGCGATGCGCGCCGGCTGCGCGAAGCCGCAGTCCAAACGGTGTGTAGTGAATCAGTACGGTGAAGAGGGCCGCGACGATCAGGAGCGCGTACGCGAGATGCGGCACGCCGAACGGCCCGCTATCCAGCAGGAAGGACAGCACCGGACTCGCTGCGGGGACCGACGTGTTCTGCGTGAGCACCAGTTCGAAACCGGCGCAGAGGTTCATTGTCGTTAGCGTGGCGAGCAGCGGGAAGATGCGCAACGCGATCACGGCGAACGCATTGAGCGCGCCGACGACAGCCCCTGTGGCAATCGTCAGGGCGAGCGCCGCGCTTTCCGGCGCGCCTTCGCGTAGCGCGACCGCATAAACCGCCGCGCAAAGGCCCATGTTCGCCGCGACCGAGAGATCGAGGCCGCCTTTGATCGGATCCGAGCCGCCGCCGATCAGCACGACCGTCAGGCCGAATCCGAGAATCCCGACGACAACGGATTGCTGCAGCACATTCGCGAGATTCGCAACGGTGACAAACAGCGGCGAGCTGACGGCAAAAACCGCAAACACCGCGGCGAACGCCAGCGCGGCACCGCATCGCAGCCAGAACTGCGCGCCGAACCAGCCTGCGGGCAGTTCGAATCTCGCGCCGCGCCGTGCGCCTTCGAGCACCTTGCTCATGCGGCGTTCTCCTGTTGCTGCGCCGTGCCGCGCGCGCCGGTCGCCCATGCGAGCACGTCCTGGCTATCGGTTTCGCGCGACACGAGTTGCCGCACGATCCGGCCGCGTGCCATCACGAGTACGCGGTCGGTGATGTCGAGCAGTTCGATCAGATCGCTGGAAAACAGCAGGATGGCGGCGTCTTCCTGCGCGAGCCGGTCGAGCAGCCGGTAGATCTCCATCTTTGCCCCGATGTCGACGCCGACCGTCGGCTCGTCGAGCAGATAAACCGACGAAGCAGGGTCCGAGCCGCGGCTCAACCATTTCGCCAGCGCCACTTTCTGCTGGTTGCCGCCGGACAGA